>SUUI01000014.1 GCA_015062605.1 Eggerthellaceae bacterium
TATGTGAAGATGTCGCAGCTCGTGGTGCCTTTATACAAGGATCTGATGCAGGATGCCGATTCTCTCGAAAGCATCGGTATTATCACCGATTTGTTCGGCATTCCAGGCGTTTCCACGATGCTTTCCGCCATTTCCAGTGCCGATCGCGTGCACGATCTCGGTGACACCGTGAAGGATGCGTTTACAGGCGTGGAGATGGAGGCCGAAGACGGCGTGTCGGTCGTGCACAATATCGCCGCGATTTTGGGGCTCGATACGATTGCGGCCATAAGCGAACTGGCCGAGGATGTATCCGATACACGTGATTCCGTAACGGGCGATGAGGAAGGCAAAACGCACAAGGCCTATAAGGCCGGTGAGGTTGGCAAAGACATCGGTGATGTCATCGGCAGCCTGTTCGGATAGACGGATGAGGAGTTGTACGTGGGCACTCTCAGAGATGCGGTTTATGGTGCAGCTATAGGCGATGCGCTCGGCGTTCCGTTCGAATTCAAGGCCCGCGATTCATTCGAATGCTCCGACATGGTGGGGCAGGGCACATACGGTTTACCTGCCGGAACGTTCTCGGACGATACGTCCATGATGCTTGCCACATGCGATAGCATCCGCGAGCTAGCCGGACGCATCGATACGGATGACATGCGCGAACGTTTTAGGCACTGGTGGCGCAACGGAGCATATACAGCGGATGGGTCGTGCTTCGATATCGGCAATACGACAGCCATAGCGCTCGATGAGGGGTACGGCTGTTCGGGCGAACGCGATAACGGCAATGGCTCGCTCATGCGCATCGCGCCGCTCGCGTATTGCGATGCAAACGATGATGCTGTGCGAGCTGTTTCCGCCATCACGCATGCGCATCGCGTTTCCACTGAATCGTGCGTGTTTTTCGTTGAGCTCCTGCGCCGCATCATCAACGGCGACATCACGGATGTCCTTTCGATGGAAGAGGTTGTTTGCGAGTTGAAGCCCACAGGCGAAAGCTTCGCTTTCCTCGATACCGTGGTTACTTGGCAACGAGGTGAAGTGCGTTCGAGCGGATTCGTGTTGGATACGCTTGGCGCGGCGCTTTGGTGTTTTGCCAATACCGATAGTTATGCCGATTGCGTGCTGGCAGCGGTGAATCTCGGTAGCGATACCGATACGACTGCGTGCGTGGCTGGCGCGCTCGCTGGCGCATTCTATGGCATCGACGCTATTCCTGCGCGGTGGATGGAATCGTTGCGGGGCAAAGAGATAATCGAGGCGTGTTTGTTCTAAACGCGCCTCTCGAGCGGGTAGATGCCGTTTCTTGCAGAGTCCTCGACGATTTTGGAAACCGCTTCCACGGGTTCCTTGCAGCCGTTCTTGAGCCAAAACGTGTATAGAGAGAGTGCTCCGGCGAGTGCGTAGCGCAAACGCGCAAGCGCAAGGACGTTCGCCAACTGCCCTGCATCTACTTCTTTTGCGAGTCCCGTATTGACGACGGCGGGGCCAAGCGTGTTTGCGATGATGTCGATCATCTCATCGGTCGAAAGATTGTCAGCGAGGTGCGTCCACACATCGATGTTCTCTTCGAACATCGCATTCGCCTCTTGAAGCATAGGGTGAAGACGCTCTTCGATGGGTAGATAAGAATGCCTTTTGAAGACCTTGAGTACACGCTCTAAATGTTGCTGGATGAAGCTGTTGACTAAAGCGTTGATGGATGGGTAATGCAAATAGAAGGTCTTGCGGTCGATGTTCGCCTTGCGTGCAAGCGCGGAGATGCTGATCGTATCGATGCTCTGTACGGCGATGAGCTCGCCGAATGCATCCATGATTGCCTTGCGGGTACGTATGACGCGACGGTCTGTTCTGCTCATAAGGGTTACTCGATTCTCTCGATAATGTGCGAATTTACTATAATCCACACATGTAGAAGAATCAACAATTGTAGATAAATTTGCACAACATGATGTGTCGTTAATGCCTGAGTTGAACTTTCCCTGCATATGGGATCGAGCGCCGCAATGAAATGTGGCGCTTATCAATTGCGCCTAACCGGCAGCCAGACGTTATGGATGATTTGGTTGTCGGCCAAAGTTTCAGGCATGTCGGGGTCATCGGGTTTTGGTTTGCAATCGACGTCAAGCGTTAAAAGACGCTGCTCGTTATCGAGCAATACGCGGGCAAGCGGGTGATAACGCCTGATATTAGCGACTTCGCGTTCGTCCACGTTGAGCTGGCGAGCCATCAGGGTGGTATCCGAACTACCAATGGGATAGGTGATAACGGTTCCGACGTTTCCGAGGATGGCATCAAGCAGCTTGCTGCTTTCACGGCCTGCATGGGTATCGAACGTGCTCATTTGCGCGAGGTTCTGAAATGCAAGCGTGAATCCGACGTGATACTTGCGCGCTTCGGCGAGAAACGATGCGAATTCAAGGCTTGCCTGCTCACCGAATTCATCGACGTACACGAAGAACGGGTCGAGGTCTTGTGTCTTTCGTTTCGATGCGGAGCAGATGCCGAAATAACCGCCGTCATCTAAGGCTCCTCGAGCAAGAATGGCGTCTTTTAGCTGCATGAGCAGCCATGTGCGTAACAGCGCAGCGGCATCGTGCCCGATGCGATGCTCGGGGATGATTGCCACGAGTATCTTCCCTTCATCGACGATTTGCTTGATGTCGATGGTCTTCTTACCCGGGCCGAAGATGTTCTTCAGCACGCGATCGCAGAAGAACGGATCGAGCTTGCTTAAGAACCATTGCACTTTGTCATCCGCATCAATCGAACGGCGCGAGCTCGCTTCGAGCTTCCATTGATCATAGAGGTGCTTGCTTGTGAGCTTGGGAAGAAACAACCTTACGTAGTCGGGGTCTGTGTACATGCGCTCGATCAGCCCTATATGGGGGTGATTTGCGAGTTGTTCCCGCGATGCGGGAACGCGTGGGGCCGCCTCAGTCTGCGTGTTCGTTCCGCATACGGCCACAAGAAAGCCGGGGTCGAGCATCGTTTCAAGGGCGAGGCGTGCCATCTGGTCGAATCTGGGTCCCGCCCATTCGTGATAGCACTGGCTTTTCAGCAGCTGGATGCAATCGCTCACTGCCTTTGAGGTCGCTGCCTTGTCAGTGGGTTCCACATCGAGCGGATTCAAGCAGGGCAAAACGCGGGCATTGGTCGGATCGAGGATGATCACATCGTCGATCCGCTCCTTTGGGACGCACATGAGCGGATAGAGCGCATCCTCCTCATGGGCTGCGATAATGGCGACGCCGGCTCCGTTTCGGATGTCCTCGCGTTCCATCTGCATGATGTGGTTTGATTTGCCGCTGCCCGTACGGCCGATGATGGCCGTATGGCGGAAACGGTCCTCGTTGAATTGGAACACGGTGCGCCCGTCGACTTTGCCGAGCGTGATGCCGAAGGAGAGGTTCTCGGCCAGTAATTGCCCTTCGGGGCAATGTTTGTCAAAGGGGTTTTCGCTGTTCGCATCCAAACCCGATATGGCATCGGCATTTTCATCGACATGGTCGATTCTGCCGAGGGATTTATGATTGTTCGTAGACATGCATCTTCCTTTCTTTCCATTTCGTTCATCTGCACAGACGATGAAGTTTTCGGACGGTTGGATGGTTGTCTGCAGATTTCTGTGCTTGTCACCGTATGCGCGATGCCCTTTACGTATCAGCTCGCTAGGTTGGCTGCCGGGGGACTCTATGCGGCTCCGGCCCCGCATTCGGGATGTTCGTTTCAGATATGCGGTTGTCAAAGAGCAACATGGCTTTTAAGGCATGCGCATACGCGCACGCCGAAAGAGGGCGCACTACTCCCAAGCCATGCTGTCTTTCCTGATTTGATTCGAGATATTCAGATGATCCCGAGTGATTTCGGGCGAAGGAGATTCTACGGTAAAGCGCTTTTCTGGTCAAGGAGAAAAAGTTGATTTCAACTGGGTTTTCAATAATGGTCTCGGTGTGTTTCAGCATGCGCATCTATTATCTGCGCGCTATACTTCCACCGTCGGATCTGCAAGAGATGCGTTCTAAAGGGAGATAGGCGATGGACGAGGTGAAGCTTAATGCGGCCCTTGCCAGAATCAATGAGTTCAAAAACGCCGTGCTTCGACAATATACGGCAGGCCTATTGAGCGATAACGAGCTTGATATGCAGCTTTACGAGCTGCAGGTTGCGTACCGTGAAGCGCTTCGCGAATTGGGTCTTCGCGATGTGCATGCGAGGAATCGCGACACCATGAAACGCTATGAGCTCGATTACCGTCTGTGGGCTTTTGGGAAAAAACCGGACGCAGCCGATGGTGAGCCGTGGCTTCTCCGGCTTGAAGGGGAATCCGAGGCATCATCCGATGAGCGTGCTGCGCTTTTCATTCTTGCGAAAGACGCCCTCCTTGAGATATTTGCATTCGACTTCCCACCAGATGATATAGAGAAACCCGTGCGGCATCTTAGGGTGTACGACAACGGCACAAGGGTTATCGTGCCGTTTGACTGTGTGGATGATGGCGGGCTTTTGGCCTGCGATGACCCACGCGGGAAACGCTTTTTTCTCACGGCTTCCAATGGCTTGCATGCGATGATAGAAATCGATGAAGGTGCGGGGCTGGATTACCGGCCTTCGTGGAAGGCGGGTTCGCAATACCGCGGGCTGATTGCCGTTGAGGGGTATACGGTAGAGGGGCTTCATAGCAAAGGGGCGGTCAATATTGCTCATGGAAAGATCGATTCTGTGAGCTATACCAATTCACGCTGGGTATGGCACGATGATGCGCATATTCGGATGATTTGCGATGAGGAAGAAATCGAAGCTACCGATGCGGTAAGCATCTTAACGAGGCAAGGAGAGCGAAACGAAGAGGCTTTCCGGGGCTATCCAAGATGGCAGGCTTGCTTTGCGTGGGAGCGCAAGCATCCGCCCAGGCTGCTCTCTCCAAGTCGAAAAGAATATATCGACGCGCTTCTTAAAGAGGTGGGTTCTTAAACGCATGGGAATAAGCGAGGCACCGGGAAACCCCGGTGCCTCGCTTATTGATGGTATGGCGCTTATTTGCCTAGCCGAGGCGCTGCGAGCCCTCGAACGTGAAGCGGCCGAGTTTGACGCCACCTAAGATGTGCACGTGCAGATGCGGTTGCGTTGCTGCTGAATCGGGACCGGTGTTGATGACCGAACGGTAGCCGGATTCATAAACGCCCTTGATCTTGGCGACCTCGGGGACAACCTTCCACAGCTTGCCCAAAAGCTCGGCGGGAACGTCGTCTTGCAGGCTCTCGTAGTGCTTTTTGGGGATGACGAGCGTATGGATCGGGCACTCGGGCTCGATGTCGTCGAATGCGAGGAAATCCTCGTCTTCATACACGACGTTGGTGGGAATTTCACCGGATACGAGTTTGCAGAACAGGCAGTCGTCCATGATGGTTCCTTTCGTTTCGTTGTCGGTTTTCGGCTGGTCGTTGGTCGTCGCCGGATCGTCAAGCTCGCCGAGTTCATTTGCTTCAGCGGAGGTTTCGGCCTCGTTCGGATTCTTGGGCGACTTCTTGATGCGGGAGACAACCGCGTCATAGATATCGCAGAAGATGCACCTATCCAAATCCATGGTGGCCTCCTATAACGAGTCTTCTTCAGCCGCATCTTTCGCAAGGTACTCTAACATTGTATATCTGCCTTGCGTGCGTGACCATATCTGCTTCGCGGATGCATACGATGCGGCAGGTGTTCGGAATGGGAAAGGGCATAGCATCCAAATGAATTGAGAATTACGGATTCTGCTATCTTTCCTGACTGGCCTCCTTCGAATTAGCAGCATTCTCAATGCTTGGATTTTGCTAGCTGAACTTGCATTTTGTTGCGCAGCGTTTGACACTTGTTCACCTCGTCAAATACAATGACCTCCGTATGTTGATAACCGAATGCTGGGCAGTTGCGTAGGGGTGCCGCAAGGTACATCACGCGGCAGGGGAATCGGGTGTAATTCCCGAGCAAGGGACATTGCCGTAAGAGTCGGAATGCCTGTCCTGCTCAGACGCTAGATGGCTCTGTGAACCCCGGAGTAGTGTTCCTTAAGAAGTGGTTGCACGGCTCGCGCGCGAGCGCGCGAAGGCAATCGTGCTTCTTCGCTAACGCGTCCGGTCAGGGCGCGTTTTTTATTTGGCTGATTCGGTTACGCAATGCGCGATGTGATGATATCTTGCGTGTGCTCGTCGTCTGATCGAGACGATACGATGCTTTCACGGAGGTTTGGGTGTTGAAGGAGTTGGAAAGATGAGAAGGGAATCATCGATGGGTTCGTCAAAGATGATTCAAGCGTGGGCGCGCGCAGCGCTCGCCGCTGCACTTGCATTCGGCTTGATGCTTGCGCCAACGGCGCTTGCGGATCCTGCGACCGCGACGATAGATAGCGTGCGAACGGCGATCGCAGCGCTCGAGGTCGATCCGGCATCGTTTACCGCGGATGACAAGGCCGCAGTCGAAGCGGTTTGGGCGGATTACCAGGCGTTGAGCGACGAGGATAAGGCAACGCTCGATGCAGAAAGCCATCCAAGCGCCGGTCAATCGTTGGGTCGTGTCCTCGAAAGCGCGCTGTGGTCCGTCAAGTCATTCGATATCGATGACAGTACTACGCTTGCGGATGGCACCTACTCCACGACGTCGACTCCAGCAGTGAGCTCGGAGTCCAATAAGGGCAAGAGCACGTCTTCTCGTGTTAGGAATTGGTGGGTAGAGAAGGTCGTCGTCCAGGACGGCAAGGCTACGGCCTACATCTACGTTACCAGCGGCACTGCCGCTGACAACAAACTGACCTCGTATCCGAGTGTCTGGGTTGGTGGAGAAACTATTCCGAGGGAGTCGGACAGCACGTATCCGATACCTGTCGACCTAAACGGCGATACATACTTCGCTGGCATTTCGAGCACTATGCCCTATCCGATCATGTATGAGCTGAAAACCGAAATCGCCGAGCCTGCTGCTCCTGAAGAGGATTTCATCGAGCTCGACGTGGAGAATAAGGCGGATGGCTTGACTGCCGGTAATGCTTCCGCTGCGGTTGAAGAAAGCGGTTCGGTCGAACTTTCTGTTGATTTGGAAGGCGCATCGGTTGACTACATGTTCCTCGGCAACCTTGCGCAGGCGCTAGCGGCAGGCGATGACCTTTCCGCATGGATTGCCGGTGAGCCTCAAGAGGACGGAACGATGCGTTTCGTCATCCCAACGGCGTATAATGCGTTGCTCGTTCCATTTGCCGTTATTAACGCTGATGACGTCGATGACAGTGCCGAGAAGTTGCACGCATACCAGTTCGAGCTCGACCTTGCTGCGGCAACGCTCACGCTCGAGCGCTATGACAATGCGTTCGACATTGCGGTTGAGGTTGGCGACGGCGTTGCTCCCGACTTCAATGCAGCTCCGACGGCGAGCGTGCGTGCCATCGGCGACCCGAATGACAGCATGTTCAAGTGCGTTGTGACCTTGCCGATGAATGATGAGGCGTACGATTACATCGAGTACACGTCGATGATCGAAGGCGAGCTCGCACCCGCGGGTGCGACGCTTTCGAATGGTTCGTTCCTGCTCGTGTTCGAGAATTCGGCAGGGCAAAAGAGCTTCAGCCTCGGTGAGCCCATCCAGATGAGCGTCCATCACGTCGATAGCGATTTGTGGCTTGACCGAACGTTGGCAATCGATCTGGCAGGCGGTGTTATCCGCATCGATGGCACAGACGATAGCGAAAACGTGGCCAAGGCGCTCATAGAGGCTCTTCCGCGCGACCCGATCGACATCAGGAACGACGATGATGGCGCCATCGCGAAGGCGGCTGCAGCCTATAACGCACTGCCTGCCGATGTCCAAACGCGTCTCGATGATGAGAAACCTCCGCTGAGCACGACCCCTTACGGTCGCATCCTCGAGAATGCGCAGTGGGCATTAGACGCCATGAGCAGTGCGAACGCGTCAACAACGCTGCCAGAAGGCGTGTACACGACTGGTATCGAGTCGTCATACGATTACGGTAAAACCCAGTCCACGCGTTCGAAGGCCTTCAACGTGAAGAGCGTCACGGTGAAGGATGGCCTCGCGATTGCGACCATCGAGCACGAGTCCACGACTGACGGCATCATGCATATCAACGGACGCGAATACGCGAACAATCCGCCCGTGAGCAATAAAGACTATCGTACCTACGATGTGCCGATCGATTTGAATTCAACTACGCATCTCGTGTGGAAAGCGCAGGATGCGGGAAGCGGCACGACAGGTGTTTCTGTTGAGCTGACGAATGCAATCGATGAGTCCCGCACATCTCCCGACAGTCCGCTGCCGAGCGGAAGCGATACGAGCTCCGAGGAGTATGAGGCTGTCATCAACGAGTTGCTCGACATCATCGACCAACTGCAAGGACGAGGTTCAAGTGCCGCTCCGTCTGTGAACCCGAACGGCTCGACTGCGAGCAACAGCTCTGCATTGGCTGCTGCTGCGGCTTCGAGGACCGGTAATACGACCAAGGCGACCACGACAGGGGCGGCATCACCCACGGCGCAGGCCTCGCTGGGGAAGGGCTCGCTCGGTTCGAATGGGCTTGGATTCACGGGTGAATCGATGGGCAATGACGATAGCGCGGGCAACGCACCGCTCGCTATTCTTGCGGGAATCCTGTGCGCCGCTGCGCTCGGTGCACTCGGTTTCGCATTGCGTTTCGTGCATCGCGAAGATAAGAACTAACCCAGCGGTATCGCATACAGTGCGCTTTCCGAAAGACATAGTACACGGACGTTTGGGCATCTTGCTTGCAAGCCTCGCCCTCGCGTTCGCATGTCTAACCCCAAGCACCGCATTCGCGAGTTTCAGCGATTACTCCACTGCCGATCCGTTCAACGGCGCGGCATCTCGCTCTCAGGATTCGTGGAACTCGTATATGGCATCGATGGGCGAGGTCATCTTGCCCGGAGAGGTACCTGATGGCACATATAACATCGATGCCATGACTACATCAACGATGTGCTGGCTGTATCCGACCGCCTCGGAGTGCTCCGGGCGTATCCAGGATCCGCCCTGGTGCCATTGCACTCTCACGGTAAGCGGGGGAACGTTCACCGTGCACTTCTACCTGTCGCAGGCATATACGCATATGCGGTGGGGTACTGCTATTGAGGCGGCTGCCGCTTGTAATGCTGATGGCACGGATGGGGATGGCTACATCTTCGGAAGTCCTTCCCAAGGTTATGTGCCGCATTATTTCTCGTTGCAGATTCCTGCGCTGAACTGGCCGATGGATGTCGCGACTTATGGTGGCAACAACGCCGATTTCGCAGGCGGTCGCTGGTGGCATCGCTTCATCGCGTTCAAGGCGACAGACGAGGTGTATGCTGCCATGAGCGGCACCGATCCGACTCCTGCACCGTCGGGCGACTCAACGCCGAGTGGTGGTTCAGGCTATAGCGGCTTAATCGATGATATCAATGATCAGATTGCTGCGAATCAAGGTGCAAACAGCGCTGCAACATCGCAGAATGGAGGCGCGCAGGCTGTTTCCCCTGGTGCGAAGCGGGGCGTGGTCATTACAGGCGTCACGTTCGATACGCAAACGGGAGCAGATGCTGTAGCCAGCGCACCCGAGCTTTCGGGAAAGGCGCAGTCCCAAGGGCTCTCCCTGTCGCAAATCCTTACGCTCATCATGGCAGGCGCTGTGCTTGCCGGCATTATATTACGTTCGGTTTCATTCGCATTGGGAAAGAAGAGGTAGGAAACAATGCTTGTTCAGATGCTGCATACGATTTCGAGTGCATTGCAGATACCGGTCATCGTGCTGCTGATTGTGCTCACCATCGCCATGGTGGTCATCATCGGCATGTTGATCGCTGAGCTGTTCACAGAGAGACGCTACTTCAAGCTTGATTTGCCTGTGCTTATCGACGATCTGGGCGCTGACGAGAATCCTGTCGAGGTCATCGAGGATGCAGATTTGCTGCTGCGCCAGAAGCAGGCCCTGCTCGAATTGCTGCGGCATCCGCACGCGAAGGAGTCCCAACGCGAGTCGATGGCCGTAAACTTGGTTGCGAGCGAGCGGAACATCTATGACACCCGTACGAAGGTAACCGACTTCATCGCGAAGGTCGCGCCGATGCTCGGTCTGATGGGTACGCTCATCCCGCTTGGTCCTGGCATCGTTTCCATCGGCACGGGTGATACTTCGCTTCTGTCAGAAAGCCTGCTCGTCGCGTTCGACACGACCATCCTCGGCTTGATCGTCGGCGCGCTCGCGTTGTTCGTATCGGCAGTGCGTAAATCGTGGTATGCGAAGTACATGGCGGCATTTGAGGCAGCGATGGAATGCGTTCTTGAGAGGGCGAATGAGTTGGCGGCCACACCACAACGTTCGAGCGTGAAAGTTCCAGCGGCGCAAAGCGCAGTTCCGTCATGGATGGAAAGGCGCGATGATGACGTGTCCATTCCGCGTGGGTCCATACAGGAAGGATAAAAACGATGAGGCGTAGATACTCGCATTCGCTCGCAGGTAATCCTCCTGTTGAAGAGGACGTGAACCCGGGATCGTACATCTTCAATATCGCCGACTGCATGCTCGTGTTGATGCTCGGTTTTCTCGTTGCGCTCATCACGCGCTACAACATCGACTTGAATGAGGTTCCGATCCAGTCTGATGACATTATCGGCATTCAGGTTGCGATGGATGCGAACCAAGACGGAGAAGTCGACGACACATACGAGGAACGCGGAGCGGTTTACTATGACAAGAGCACGGGGAAGTATTACTTTGTTGCGAACCAATAATCAAAAAACGTTGTTTACCAGGTGCTTTGCAGCCATTACCGTGATGGTATGCGCTGTGCTGCTCTTTTGCGCTTCGACTTTGCATGCGTATGCAGCTGAGGCGGTTGAAGCTCTCGAGCCCGGCAGCTATACCATTGGCGTGACGATGGCGGGTGGTACGGGCAAGGCGACAGTCGAATCGCCTGCCAAACTCGAGGTTGCTGACGGCAAGGCGTATGCGACGCTTATCTGGAGCAGCGAGAATTATGATTACATGAAGGTGAACGGCGAGAAGATCATGCCGATCACTCAGAAACCGACTTCGCAATTCAAAGTACCCGTGGGCGCATTCGATACGCCACTCGTGATGATCGGCGACACGACCGCCATGGGCAATGCGCACGAGATAGAGTACTCCTTCACATTCGATTCATCGACGCTCAAGAAGACTGCTGGGGCAGAATCGGCTCAGACGCAGAATCCGCAGACTGGCCAAGCCGCTTCCGGAACAACCGATGCGGATACTGAGACGATCCTCAAGTGGGTAACCATCGGGAGTCTGGTTGTCGCTCTTATTGCTATCGGCATCACCATCGGCGTGCTGCGCAGCTATCGCAAACGGCGTTGAGGAATCTGGAAAGCGTCCAAAACCCTTTAACTGTTTCTAAGAGAAAGCGGCCTTTGCGATATACGGCAGGCCGGTTCGGGCATGTGGTTGAAACGCTTATTCGGGAAGGAATGCCCGCGCATTGAACGCCGAAAGGGCAATGGTCGACCCATTGTGCGCTGCCGATGAGACTTGTGGTGCGATAATGCCGCCGATACCGAGAACGAGCAAAAGCGAATTGAATGCGATAGTGAATCGATAGCCGTTCTTCATACGCGTAACGAGAATGCGGCTCAGTTTCCTCAAATCGACAAGAGCATTCAGGTCATCCGACACCAGCGCGATATCAGCCGCCTCGCGGGCAACCGCGCTCCCTCCGCTCATGGCAATGCTTACATGCGCAGCAGCCAGTGCAGGACCGTCGTTCACCCCATCGCCGATCATAGCAACCTTGTAACCTTCGGCTTGCAATTGTTGGATGATGGCATGCTTGTCTTCAGGAAGAAGGTCGGCACGATACTCATCGATACCAGCGAGCTTCGCTATCTTTGAGGCGGTGCGCTCGTTGTCACCCGTGAGCATGACGGTGCGCTTGAAGCCGAGGCTTTTGAGTTCGGACATGACGTGTGCGACATCTGGTTTAAGCGGATCTTCAACGTAGATGACCCCGACAAGCTGCCCATCGATGGCTAAGAGCAACGGCGATGACCCTGCCGCTTTTCGATGAATCTTTTGAAGCAGCTTCTGTGGAATGACGACCCCCTCGTCTTCAACGATGAAGTGCTCGCTGCCAATAACGGCCCGCTTGCCATTGATGCTCGAAGCAATGCCGTGTGCAACGATATATTCGACTTCCGCGTGCTTCTCACGATGCTCGAGGCCCTCTTCAAGTGCCTTGTTGACCACGGCGCGTGCGACGGGATGCGGGAAATGCTCCTCGAGGCATGCTGCGAATCGGAGCACTTCGTCGGTGGACTCATCGCAATAGGATTCCACACAGCAGACGCTTGGTTCTGCTGCGGTCAAGGTGCCAGTCTTGTCGAACACGATGACGTCGGCATCGGCGATGGCTTCGAAGAAACGCGAACCTTTTACGATGAATCCTCGCTTCGCGCTTTCGCGCTGTGCGGCCATGACGGCGATCGCCCCCGAAAGTCTTAGCGCACACGAGTAATCCACCATGAGCGCCGCAGCCGTCTTTGTGAGGTTGCGCGTTGTAAGCGCGACGATGCCTGCAAGCAGGAAATTCCACGGAACGAGTTTGTCTGCCATGCGCTCGGTGCGCCTCTGACTTGCGGATTTAAGCGCTTCCGCCTGTTCCATCATGCACATGATGGAACGCACTTTGCTTGTGTTAGGATCGTCGGTGACGAGGATGCGAATCTCGCCTTCCTCGATGGCGGTGCCCGCATAGACAGAGTCCCCGGCGGCGCGAGGGATGGCGAGTGGTTCGCCTGTAAGCGAGCTTTGGTTCACCTCAGCGTAACCGTCGATGACCTTCCCATCGACGGGGATGGAATCGCCGAGTCGCGCGATAATCACGTCTCCGGGATTCAAATCGTCGATGGGAACCTCGATCTCAACATCGCCTTCGAGTTTGCGTGCATTGCTCGGGATGTCCATAAGGCTCCGCGCGAGGCTGCTCTCAGAACGTCGCTGGGTGTAATCCTCCATGGCCTCGCCAACGTGCAAGAGATACATGGAGCTTCCCGCGCTCGAGCCTTTGCCTTGTAAAAAGCCCATGGCGATGGCTGCACCATCGAGAACAGGCACATCAAGGCGTCGCGCACGCAGCGAGGCAAGGGCGGCACGCCAAAACGGGATGGCATGCCACAATCTCAATACCGTCTTGATAGGCTGGGGGAGGAGGATCCTTCGCGCGAAATGCCATACCGTCATACGGGCGAGTTGCGAGAACAGATGCCTCGGTCTTGGCGCGAGCGCCAATGAGTCAGTTGGCTTCCATGCAGCTATCTGTTCTCGCTGCAAGGTACTCAATGTCCCCAAAACGGCATCGCGGGAATCATTCAACGAATACTTATCCGTTGCGCAGAAACGGATGGCGAGCGTTCCAGTCTTCGGGTAGGCGACACATCGTGTCACGAACGGCTCGCTGGAAATGATCTCCTCGAGTGCAACGGCGTGATCTTCCGGAATCTTTCCGTGCAAGCTGACGCGGATGCGTCCTGGTACGCTATGTACGATGGAATATTTCATTGAAGATGAAACGAGTTGATTTACTCGGCTTCAGCAGCCTTCGTCTTCTTTGCGCGTGCACGCGTGATCTTTTTAGCGGGTGCTTTTGCTTCCTCGACAACTACCACGTCTTCGCTTTGCGCGTCCTTCTCGTACTCGGCTTCTGCCATAAGGTCATCGAATTCTGCCTTAGCCTCTTCGATGAGGGTTTCGCACTGGTCTTTGGCTTTCATGCCCTGGACGAGACCTTTCACACAAGCCTTGCGAACAGGTTTGGATGCGATTACTTTCATGCCAGCGGTTCCCGCCAAAAAACCCAGGCCTACCAATGCTACGTGATTCATGGGATCCCCTTTTCTCTTTTCGATGCTTCAGCGTCAGTGTCACGCTTCGGCGCACCCATAGCGGCAGAGCATATTCATACCGCTATTCATGCCCAATACAGGTGCTATTGTATAAAAAAAGTTATATGCATCAAACAAAAAGTTATAGAATACTAACAAAAAGTTCTTGAAAGGTTGTCAGGCAGGGTTGCATGGGTAGTGCATACCTGGCGGGAGGGACACGATGGGAGATTTCGAGGTTCTAGACACTGAAGCAGATTCTGCAAGCGCATCAGGTTATAAAGACGCTTCCGATTGCGCTGATTCGTTTTTGATCGTTAAGGGTTTATGCAAGCATTATGGTGAAGGGGATGCACGACTCGATGTCCTGAAGGACATCGATGTGACGCTTAGGCGCGGCGAGATTTGCGTGTTGCTCGGGCCTTCCGGTTCGGGTAAATCCACGTTCTTGAATATTATCGGTGGCCTTGAAAAAGCAGATGGCGGATGCGTCATCTGCGATGGGGTCGAGTTGACAAGCCTTAAGGACAGGCAACTTGGCGAATACCGTCGCCGCGAGCTGGGCTTCGTGTTCCAGTTTTACAATCTCATCAGCGATCTCACCATACGAGAGAATATCGAAGTGTGTAAGCACATTTCTGATAATCCGCTCGATTTAGATGAGCTTTTGCATTCGCTCGGCTTGTGGGAACATCGCAACAAGTTTCCCGCGCAGGTGTCAGGTGGACAACAACAGCGTTGCGCTATCGGCCGCGCACTCGTGAAGAACCCTGGACTGTTATTGTGCGATGAGCCCACTGGCGCACTTGACTACAAGACTTCCAAAGAGATTCTCGCGCTCATCGAGGATGTCAATCGCCTTTATGGCTGCACGGTCGTCATCGTTACGCATAACGATGCAATCAAGAACATGTCTCATCGGATTCTGCGTTTGCGTGATGGCGAGCTGGCAGAAAACAGGTTGAACGACAGTCCGATTGCCGCACGCGATTTGGTGTGGTAGGGGAGCTGGTAGTCGGTGTCTCCGCTTTCAAAAAGGCTTCCGCGTGAATTCAAAAGCAACTTAGGTAAATGGCTGGGCATCATCATGCTGCTCGTTCTGACTATCTCGCAGGTTGCGGGTTATCTTATGGCGAGCTCGTCGATGAAGCTTATTCTGAACGCGGTTGACGAGGATTACATTGTCGAGGACGGGCGTTTTACGGCGAACTTCGAATTGAAGGAGAAGGTTATCTCCGATGTCGAAGCGCTTGGCGTTACGCTGTTCAAAAACTACAGCTACGATGTGCCCTTGAGCGTGAATGGCTCAGATGCATCCATGACGGCACGCGTGTATAAGAATCGCACGCAGGTTGACCTTGCAGCATATTTCGAGGGTTCCGTTCCGACGGAGGCGAACGAAATCGCCCTCGACCGCGTGTTCTGCGTCAACCATGGCATCAATACGGGCGATAGCGTTGAGATCGATGGTATGCCGTTTGTCGTGAGCGGCATCATGTCGCTTGCCGACTACCAAGCGATGTTCGAGAAAAATACGGACTTCGTATTCAACGCGCAAACGTTCACGGTTGCACAGGTGTCCGATGAGGGTTTTGCTACGCTCAAGGGCAATAGCTGCAGTTACACCTATTCGTTCATCATCAATGACCGTACTCTCGATGATGCGGCGCGCATCGATTTCGAGCAGGACATGCTCGACGTTCTCAAAGATTCGGGTGTGACGCTTTCCGACTTCATAGACCGCGATGCGAATTTCGCCATCGGCTATGCCAAGGAGGATGTCGAGCACGACACCATCATGTGGATGGTCTTGCTCTATCTGATGATCACCATTCTGGCATTCGTGTTCGTTGTGCTCTCTTCTGCGACGATCGAAGAGGAAAGTGCAGTTATCGGCACGCTTTTGGCGTCGGGCTATCGGAAAAGCGAGCTTGTCATTCACTACCTGACCCTACCGCTCGTTTCGGGAATCATCGGGGCGGTCATCGGCAATGCGCTCGGCTATGCGTTCTGTATCGAGATGATGGCAGGGTTGTACTACAACAGCTATAGCCTTCCACCGTATGTGACAACCTGGGATTGGTCGGTATTCGCTCAGTCAACGATCCTGCCGATTGCCATTCTGCTTGCGGTGACGCTCGGAGGCCTTTTGCGCAGGTTACGCTGTACCCCGCTGCAGTTTCTGCGTCACGAGATCAGCCGCCGCAGCCGTAAGGGCGGACGCCAATTGCCTGATGCGCTCAGCTTCTCCACGCGATTCAGGCTGCGCGTGTTCGGCCGCAACATCTCGCATTTCGCAACGCTGTTCGTGGGCATTCTATTTGCCTCGTTGCTCCTTTTGTTCGGTTTTTGCCTGATGCCGACCATTGAGAACTACGCTTCATCGCTGGCTGAAAGTCTCGTTTCCGAGCACACCTATATTCTGAAGGCGCCCGTTGAGATCGAAGGCACGCCAGAAGAGCGTGAGATGTATGCCGCTGCGTTGAAACTTTCCGATACGGTTGATCTTTCCGATATTGATGAAGATGAGGTGGAAAGTAAGCTGTCATCGCTCATTGAGGGCCGCATCGAATCTGATGTTCGAAATCAAGTGGAGCATCTCTTCAACGAGAATGCGCTCAGGGGCATCATCGAAAACCAGGTTGGCTCGCTTTTTGATGCCGAGGCATTGGGGAAGGTCATTACCCAAAAGGTGACAGTCGATCTTTCCGATGCGAAAATTGCCGAGCTTATAGCGTCCGGTTTCGATGTGAGCAAGCTCGCCTCGGGGGATATAGCCAGCCTTTCAGCGGATGACAAGGCTGTTCTCATCGAGCATGGTGTGCTTTCTCCGCGCTACGTGAGTCTTGAAGAGTACGGTTTGGGGAGCATCGACATCTTGAATGCATCGGCAGCCAACCTCGGCGACGTGGATGCTTCGACTCTCAACTGGAATCTTCTCTTAGCGGACGGAATCATGAGCTCTTCTGTCGTCGATCTTACGTACTATGGATTAGGCACCTTCGATTTAGCGAAGACAACGGATTTGGACGACTATTTCAATACGGTGGACGTAAGCGGTTTGCAGTGGCAGCGCTTAGTCGATGCGGGCATTCTTACCTCGACGTGGATAGACCTTTCCCGATATGGGCTCGGATCGGTTAATCTTGAAAGTTTCGACGAGAACAGCATCTCCATCGATGACATCGATTTCGATGCATTCGATTTCAGCGAAATCGATTTTAACGACGTTGGTCTTGGCAGCGTCGAATTGGGCGACATGACCAAAAACGAATTTTTCAAGCTCATGCAGCAAGCTTCCAAAATCGATAAGGATGCAAACCCGGTGAACACGTATGAGAATAGCCCGGAAGTCATAGAGCAGGCCGAGAAATATGTTGTCACATCGCTCGAATTCGATCGCGGCAGCGGCAATGGCTACGAGAGCGTGAGCTTATACGGCATCCAGCCAGATTCGCGTTACTATACCGACCTTGAGCTTTCCAGTGATACGATTGCCGCAGGGTATGGCCTCATGCTGAAGTTCGATCTTAAGGTCGGAGATACCATCCGGTTATTCGATAGGTACGCGAACAAGAACTACGACATGGTCATCGGATCGGTGTGGGGCAGCGATGGCACCATGAACGTCTATATGCCCTTCGATGCGGTAAACGATTTGGTTGGAAACGATGCCGACTATTTCAGTGGCTATCTGTCGAATGAAGCAATCGATTTAGACGCACGCTATGTGGCAAACGATCTCACGCCTGGCGAAATGGACAAGATCGGCGCCCAAATGGAAGACTCCATGGGTGACATGATGATGCTCATCGTCGCGATTGCCGTTGTCATCTACATAGTGCTCATGTATCTGCTGACGAAGACGATCATCGAGCGCAGCGCCCGTTCGATTTCTTACATGAAGGTGTTCGGGTACCGCGACGGCGAGATCAACAGGCTTTATCTGCTGTCGATTTCCGAGGCGGTTGTTTTGTCGCTCATCGTGGCTGTTCCCATCGTCATAGCGCTCATCACGCTTTTGGTGAAAGCCATATTCATCCAGTATAACGGCAACTTCGTCATCTCCTTGCCGTTCGACCGTCTAGCCATCGAGATTGCTTTAGGCATCGTCTGCTTCGCGGTAGTGGCGTTCTTCCATTCTCGACGCATCAAGAACGTGCCATTGGCACTTGCCTTAAAGATCCAGGAATAAAAAAGACCCGCGCTTGATGCGCGGGTCTTGAAAACGCCGTTCGGCTAAGCGATTAGACGCAGGTGTAACCGCCGTCGACTGCGATGGCCTGACCGGTGACGTAGCTTGCCTCTTCGGCACCCAGGAAGATGGCAGCGGCATTCAGCTCGCCAGAGTTGCCATAACGCTGCATCGGGACGGTGCTCTTCGCGAAGTTCTGGAAGTACTCGGTGTCGAGCGTCTCGGTGGTGAGCTCGGTGTAGAAGTAACCCGGGCAGATGGTGTTGACGGTGATGCCAAGAGGAGCGAGCTCAGCAGCCGCACCACGGGAGAAGTTCACGACAGCGCCCTTGGACGCATGATAGGCGATGGTCGGGATGGCGGTGTTGCCCACAAGGCCATAAATCGAAGCGATGTTGATGATGCGGCCGTAGGTCTGCTTGCCAGCCTCGATGTTTGCGGCCATATAGCCGGCGAACTTCTTGGTCATGGTGAAGACGGAGGAGAGGTCGAGATTCATGGTGAAGTCCCAGTCGCCGCGATCGAAGTCAACGAGGCGCGTGCCAGTGCCCTTCTCGCCGCCTGCGCAGTTCACGAGGACCTCAACATGGCCGAACTTCTCATCGGCAGCTGCTAAAGCTGCATCGATGACAGCTTCGTCGGTAACGTCGCATGCAAGAGGCAGAACCTCAACGCCATACTTCTCTGCCCATTCGGCAGCGCTTGCCTCGAGACGCTCAACGCGACGAGCCAAAAGCACGAGGTTGGCGCCCTGCTCGGCGTAACCCTCGGCCATTTGCTTGCCGAGACCCGAAGAAGCACCGGTCACCGCAACGACTTTGCCAGTGTAATCAAACATGGAATCCTCCTTAAAAACCGTAATATACGTCTTGCAAACATGGGTCTTGCAACCCAATATCTGTCCATATGAAATTGTACTGAATAACTCAAGTTCCGTATATGCTCAAATTCAACCTTTTTAGGATTATCTGCATCAACATGCTGCGTTCGTTCCTGTAAGAAATGCATAATTGCAGGTCTTTTGATTCCATATTGCCAAACGATGAGAGAGCGGTATAATCTCCTTGTTTCGATATACCCCTAGGGGGTATATGCTAGATGCTGAGTTAAGGAGAGCGCAATGGAGCACGAAACCTGCACGTGCCGGCATAAGAAGACGCCGCGTGGCGATGAGTTCCAAGCTGATTTGCAGAAGCGCCTAAACCGCGCTATCGGTCAACTTGGCGGTGTGAAAACCATGCTTGATGAAAACCGTTATTGCGGGGATGTGCTGCTGCAGCTTTCGGCTGCAGAGCGTGCGGTGCATCGGGTAAGCGAGCTTATCTTGGAGAACCATTTGCATACGTGCGTTGTGGAACAGGTCCGAGAAGGCAATGATGAAGTGGTCGACGAGGCCATGGATTTGATCAGAAAGTTCGGAAGTCGCTGATGGCAAACCAGAAGTTCGATGTAGTTGGCATGACATGCGCGGCATGCTCCGCGCGCGTAGAAAAGGTGACTAACGAAGTCCCTGGCGTGGAGAACGCCGTCGTGAATCTTCTGAAGAACAGTATGGAGGTCAACTACGATGGAGATCCTGCAACCATAGCGGCGATAAGCGCGGCGGTCGATAAGGCCGGTTACGGCGCAATTCCGCGCCAAGAAGGGGAACGGGGTACGCTCAGCGCCGCGGGCGCAACACCCCTTTCCAAACCAGAGAACCTTGCTCTTAAGGAAGCGCGGACGGTTCGCCTTCGCCTCATCGTGAGCTTCATCTTCTGCATTCCTCTGTTCTATGTGGACATGGGGCATATGTACGGGTGGCCTTTACCTGCTTGCTTTTTGGGGCCTGAGAGCTCCATGACGCTCGGGCTCACGCAGCTTCTTCTCGTCACTCCCATCGTTGCAGTGAACTTCAAATTCTTCCGCAATGGTTTCAAGGGGCTCATCCATGGTGCGCCGAACATGGATACGCTCGTGGCGCTTGGCGCAACGGCTTCGCTTCTCTACAGCATCGTTAAGCTCTATATCGCGGGAATCGCGCTTGGTGCGGGAGAAGCGGAAGCGGCGCATGCGGCCGTCATGGATATGTACTTCGAAGGTGCTGGCATGATCCTTACGCTCATCACCTTAGGCAAGTACTTCGAAGCGCGCTCGAAAGGACGCACAACCGATGCCATCACGGCGCTGATGGATCTTGCGCCTAAGACCGCCACGCTCATCTCCGATGACGGGAGCGAGCAGGAAGTTTCCGTGGAATACGTGAAGCCCGGTGACATACTCATCGTTCGCGCAGGTCAGGGTATCCCCGTTGATGGCGTGATCATCGATGGCGATGGCATCGTCGACGAGTCCGCCTTGACGGGCGAGAGCATCCCAGTTGAGAAAAGCGTAGGCAGCAAAGTTACGGGCGCCACCGTGAATACTGCCGGGTATTTCAAGATGAGAGCGGAGCATGTGGGCAACGACACGGCGCTCGCGCACATCATACAATTGGTTGATGATGCGACGAGCTCGAAGGCACCCATCCAGCGCATCGCCGATAAGATCAGCGCGGTGTTCGTTCCCGCCGTCATCGGCATCGCAGTTGCCGTATTCGTCATCTGGCTTGTCGCTACGGGTATGGATGTATCGCGTGCGGTGGTGCATGGTATCTCAGTATTGGTCATCAGTTGCCCTTGTGCGCTGGGCTTGGCCACGCCTACGGCCATCATGGTCGGTACGGGGCGGGGTGCTAAGCAAGGCATTCTCATAAAGAGCGCAGAGGCGCTCGAAAACGCACACGACATCTCAACCGTGGTGTTCGACAAGACGGGCACGATCACGAAGGGCGTACCCGAAGTTACCGATGTGGTATGCGCTGAAGGCATCGATGAAGCAGACCTGCTCATGCTGGCGTATGGCCTTGAGAAGAGAAGCGAGCATCCGCTTGCGAAGGCAATCTGCTCTTATGCGGAAGAGGCAGAAAGCGATCAGCTGCCCATAAAGGACTTCCGTCAGGTTCCCGGACGGGGCTTGTCTGGCGTGACCGAAGGAGCTTTCGCCTATGCCGGCAATGCAGCCATGATGGCCGATGCGGGCATCGAGCTGGATGATCTTTCCTTGCGTGCTGAGGAGCTTTCGCAAGAGGGAAAAACGCCGTTGTTCTTCGCATGGTCAGGGCAATTGCTCGGCATCATCGCGGTTGCCGACCAAGTGAAACCTACGAGCGCTGCAGCTGTTGCCGAGCTTTCCGCGCTTGGCATCCATACCGTGATGCTCACGGGCGACAACGAGCGTACGGCTCATGCCATCCAGGCTCAGGTCGGCATCGATGAGGTTATCGCGGACATGCTGCCTGCAGATAAGGCTGCGCAGATTCAGCAGCTTGAAAAGGATGGCAAGGTCGCGATGGTGGGCGATGGCGTGAATGATGCGCCAGCGCTCGCGCGTGCCGATGTCGGCATCGCTATCGGGGCAGGTACCGACGTTGCCATCGAAAGCGCGGACATGGTGTTAGTGCGCAACGACCTTTTAGACGTTGCCGCCGGCATCCAGCTTTCGCGCTCCACTATGAGAAACATCAAACAGAACCTGTTCTGGGCATTGTTCTACAACGTGCTCTGCATACCGATTGCGGCGGGGGCGCTTTCGGGTTTGGGAATCACGCTCACGCCTGATTTCGCGGCAGCTGCCATGAGCCTTTCGAGCATCTTCGTCGTGAGCAATGCATTGCGCCTACGCGCATGGAAGCCGAAATGGGCCACCTTGAAATAAAAAGGCAAGCGAACGGAAAAGGAGAATAGATCATGAGCTTGTTCAGCAAGAAGGAAACCGTGAATCTTGATGTTAAGGGCATGCATTGCGAGAAATGCGTCGCTCGTGTCAAGGAGGCCCTTGAGGGTGTCGAAGGCGTTACGAAGGTAGCGGTCGATTTGGCAAGCGACTCTGCAGTCGCTGAAGGACGCGGTCTCGATACGGCCGCGATGATCGCCGCCATAGAAGCATGCGGCTTCGAAGCTGCACTTGCGAAGTAAGGTAATTGCTAAGCGCGCTCGACATGCAGCGCGCGCATGGCATTGAGGATCGCGAGCACGGCGACGCCGACATCGCCGAACACCGCGAGCCATAACGTCGCGATGCCGAAGACGGCAAGAATAAGAATCGCGATTTTCACACCGATGGCGAAGATTATGTTTTGCCATACGATGCGCATCGTGCGCTTCGCGATGCGCATGGAGGCGGCAATCTTTACGGGCGCATCATCCATGAGCACGACATCGGCTGCTTCAATGGCTGCATCGCTTCCCAAGGCGCCCATGGCGATGCCGATGTCCGCGCGCATAAGCGCGGGGGCATCGTTGATGCCATCTCCAACGAACGCGAGCGTATGCTTTCCGGATGTCTTTTTCGTAGCAAGAAGCTGTTCAACGACTGCGACTTTTTCCTGCGGAAGCAGGTGGGCCCGATAATCGGTGATACCCAGTTCGATGGCGACGGCAGAAGCGACATCTTCGCGGTCGCCGGTGAGCATGACCGTCTTAGATCCCATTTCATTCAATTGCTTGATTGCAATCGCTGCATCTGGTTTAAGCGAGTCTCCTATGAGCAGATGGCCCGCATACACGCCATTGCATGCCACGAAAAGCAACGTGCCGATACATGAGGGATCCTCTTCGGGCATGCCCGCAACATCTTCCATAAGCTGTCGATTGCCGACTTTCACATGCGTGTCGCCGACAGTAGCGCAAATTCCTCGGCCTGCGATTTCTGAAACATCGGTTACGCATGATTGGTCGATGCTTGCACCGTCATTGCTTGCTTCAAAAGCTTCGCGGATGCTCGTTGCAATCGGGTGGGTGCTGAATGCTTCAGCATGGGCGGCTTTACGCAAGAGTTCTGAAACTTCGGTATCGCCATCGTGCGCAGGTACCGCCTCGATGACGCTGAACTTGCCTGTGCTCAATGTTCCAGTCTTGTCCATAACGACCGTATCGCAATGCGCAAGCGCCTCAAGGTAGTTGCCGCCTTTTACGAGGATGCCCTGCCTCGAAGCGCCGCCGATGCCGCCGAAGAAGCTCAATGGCACGCTGATCACGAGTGCGCACGGACAACTGACGACTAAAAACACCAGACCACGTTGGATCCAGTCGCTCCATGCGCCGAATCCGAGTAGAGGAGGAATGATTGCCAGCAGCACCGCACCGCCAACGACGATCGGTGTGTAATAGCGGGCAAATCGCGTGATGAATGCCTCGCTTGTGGCCTTTCGCTCGCTTGCATCTTCCACGAGCGCGAGAATGCGCTGCACCGTAGAGTCGCCATACGGCTTGGTCACTTGCACGGTGATTAGACCGTTTAAGTTAATGCAGCCAGAGATTGCCTCGTCGCCAACCCTCACGCTTCGCGGCAAGCTTTCACCAGTGAGAGCGCTGGTGTCGAGCTGGCTTGTGCCGGATACTACCACGCCATCGAGCGGTACGCGCTCACCGGGTTTCACGATAATGAGTTGACCAGGTTCGACATCGTCGGGGTCGACCAGGTAGCTGTAGCCCTCAGGGTCGAGCAGATTCGCATACTCAGGTGCGATATCCATGAGCTCGGCGATGGATTTACGGCTTTTGCCGACCGCGTAATCCTCGAAGAATTCGCCGACCTGGAAGAAGAGCATGACGGCAGCGCCTTCGGCCATATGCGGTTCGGCATCTGGGAACAGCACAAGGGCGAATGCTCCGATGGTCGCTACGCTCATGAGGAAGTATTCATCGAGCACCTGTCCGTGGCCGATGCCGCGTACGGCTTTGATGAGCACATCGTAGCCGGCGATGAGGTAGGGGATGAGGAACAAAAAGAACTCGACGTAAAGCCCCGTTGGCTGCTCGAACCAGCTGTCGATGGGCAAAACGAGGATAACGGCATAGATGAGAAGCGATATGCCGATGCGAGTGAGCCTGCGTTTTTGCGAAGATGCCATGGCGAGGGGTAAAGGCTAGACTACTTCACGAGCACTTCGACATCCGGCTCGATCTTCTTGAAGATACTGATGCTTTTGGTGAGCGCATTCTCGAATGCGCCATCTTCTGCATCCAACGTGAATCGCTGCAGCATGAAATTGACTTTGGTGCTGTTGACTCCATCGAGTTTGGAAATCTTATCCTCTATCTTTGCGGCGCAGTTAGCGCAGCACTCGCCTTCGAATTTATAGGTCTTGCGCATGGTGGTACTTCTTTCTGTTCTTTTACTCGCAGATGTGGTTCATGCCCTGCGAAAGGATGGTGAAAACATGGTCGTCGGCCAAAGCGTAGATGACGTTTTTGCCATCGCGGCTGAAACGCACGAGGTGCGCCTGTTTTAACACGCGCAATTGATGGCTGACTGCGCTTTGGCTGGCACCGACTGCTTGGGCGATATGCGCTACGCACAGATCCTTTTCCATAAGTGCGTAGAGGATTTTGACGCGCGTGGTGTCGGCGAAGACCTTGAACAGGTCTGCCAAATCGTACAAAAGCTCCTCCTCCGGCATGCCTTCCGCGAGGATGCTCTCATCGATTTCCGCTGTGCAGTGGATGCTTGCCAAAGAATCTTCCATGGTTTCTCCTATTCGCTTATTCATAAATGAATGAACATATGAACAATCATTCATAAGTATAAGCACAGCGATACCGTTGTCAAGCAGTTTCGGGGGACGGATTGCGAAAGGGAGGGAAGGGGATGCTCAGTATCTTGCTGCATCCTCCTAGACGATGGTGCGTCCTCCCCGAAGTGCTTCATCGCGTTTATCGCTTTGCGACTTCTCCCACTCCTCTTTCGTAGCGAAGGACTTGCGCACGTAATGGCAATCGCACACGTTACCGCCTGTTGCCAGCGTGGAGTCGCGCAAAAACAGGTGGTTCGAGATCTCGCCCATGGTGAAATCGATGGCGCACATTGCGGGGACGATGTGCGCCATGCCGCGGCTTTTAAGATAATCGTAGATGCCACAGCGGGTAAACGTCGCCGTGAATCGGTTCTCGTCTTCCACGCATACTGAGAATTGCCAGGTAAAGGGGTGGCTTGCATTTTGGCTCTTTTTCCCGATGTCTATCTGGCGCTGCACTTCCTTGGGTGCGAGCATGTCTCGCTTCGCCATCTTCTTCATAAGGAAGCTCGAGTGCGTGAGGAAGTCGTGATAGAAACGCGTGAGCGTGTCGATATCGGGCTTAGGGTCGCAAGTCTCGTAGATGGCGCCAAGCATCACCGCTTGCGCGAGGTTCAGCTTGAGCACATCACCCTCACCGTACTCCGGTAACGAGTCCATCTCCAGGCGATAGACTGCCCGCGCTTTCTTGTAAAAGGCACGCGGATCTTCCACTCCCAAAATGGGCAGTGTTGCCAGCATCGAGTTTTCGAGGAGCTTCCAGCTGGCGGAGATGACGAGACCTTCTTTCATGGGTGCACAACCTCCCGAAAGGCGTTTCTTACGCGAAATCCATCCGCACTATGCGCATCTTCACCGCACCATCGCAACGCCTCGCGAGGAAGCGGTGCAAGCACGTCACCGCAGGGTCGTCCATATCGTGGTATCCCAGCATGTAACCGCGTGAGGAAACACGCGCCGTGGGTACCCAGCCTTCTACTTCGGAGATATCTTCCACGGACAGGCAGTCGTCGAAGTTCTCCATGCCGAAGTTCTTGAAGGTCTTCCTCATGAGCTTCTTTCCGAGTCTTCCGAAGATGTCAAACACGAGCTTGCCGCCCGGGAAGCGCACTGCCAGCTTTGCGGCAAGAGCTTTCGCTTGGTCGAACGTGAGGTAGCAAAACACCCCTGCGGCAAAAAAGACGGCACCGTTCGAGCCATCGATCCCATCCATCCACGTGAAGTCGTTCAGGTCACCCGCGATATTTAACTCGCGCTCGAAAGCGGGGCAGAGCTCCTCGCGCGCCTCGATGATGTCCGGCAGGTCCACGTTGTAGATAAGGCACGTGCCGTTATCGCATGCACGGCCTGTTTGGTCGAGTCCGCAGCCCATGTTCACGACGGCGGCATTCGGATGGGAGAAAAGATAATCGCGGATCTCCCATTCCATATCGAGTTGGCGCATAGCCGCCTCGAGCGCCCCGAAACGCCAGAACGAGCTTTTCGCTTGCTTATCCATCTCCGCGAAATCGTAATCGATGTGCGAGCAGACCTCTTTCGCGCTCTTATCGGTGTAGAGCGAAGGGAACACCTCGGCGCACAGCTTTCGGCCATAAAGGGGGATGATGAGCGTTTCCTGGACCGAGCCAGGTTCGATTTTGAACGTTTCCGGCATGGGGGACCTTTCGCGGAAAAGGAGTTAAATAAAGCTAACTTAACTATAGCACATCCACAGGATTTGTCCTATCCTATTAAAAGTAAACTTTGACTAACTAATTAGTCTACCAGCATGAATGAAGGGATCACTATGGCAGAAAAGAAGCAGGGGGACCTATCCGTCCTCCTCGGCTATGCCGGCAGCCATAAGGCGCTCACCATCATAGGATGCGTGCTCTCGGTCATCGCGATGCTCATGGGCATGGCGCCCTACATCTGCATCTGGCTCGTGGCGCGCGACCTTATCGCCGTCGCCCCCAACTGGGAGATGGCCACGGATATCGCCATGTACGGCTGGGCGGCGTTCTGGTTCGCCGTGGGCGGCATCGTCGTGTACTTCGCAGCGCTCATGTGCACGCATTTGGCGGCATTCCGCACGGCGTCCAACATCCGCAAGCAAGGCATGGCGCACATCATGAAAGCGCCGTTGGGGTATTTCGACAACAACGCAAGCGGACTTATCCGCAACCGCCTTGACGGCGGTGCGGGGGAGACAGAGACGCTTCTGGCGCACAACCTCGCCGACATATCCGGCACCATCGCCATGTTCGTAGGCGTCATCGTGATCATGTTCGCCTTCGACTGGCGCATGGGTTTGGCATGCCTGTTCGCGGCCGTCATCTCCTGCATCGCGATGTTCGTGATGATGGGCGGCAAGAACGCGGGCCTTATGGCCGAATACCAGGCGGCGCAGGATCGTATGAGCAAGACGGGCGTCGAGTATGTGCGCGGCATCCCCGTCGTGAAGGTGTTCCAGCAGACCGTCTACTCGTTCAAGGCATTCAAAGAGGCCATCGATGCGTACAGCGACAAGGCCAAGTACTACCAGGGCGATGTGTGCCGCATGCCGCAAACCATAAACCTCACGGTCACGGAGGGTGCGTTCATATTCCTCGTGCCCGTGGCGCTCATCTTGGCTCCGGGCGCGCTTGAGTCGGGCGACTTCGCGGCCTTCGTGACCGACTTCGCGTTCTATGCTGTGTTCTCCGCGATCATCTCGACGGCGCTCGCCAAGATCATGTTCGCGGCGAGCGGGATGATGCTTGCATCTACGGCACTCGGCCGTATCAAGAAGGTCATGGATGCCCCCGTGCTTGCAACGGCAGCGAATCCAGACGTGCCAGCCGATGGCCGCATCGAGTTTACGGATGTCACGTTCACCTACGAGGGTGCCGCCGAACCCGCGCTCAAGAACGTGTCGTTTACGGTGGAGCCGGGCCAGACGGTCGCGCTCGTGGGTCCTTCGGGCGGTGGCAAGACCACCGCTGCGAGCCTCATCCCGCGCTTCTGGGATGTGGACGAAGGCGCGGTAACGGTTGGCGGCGTCGATGTACGGAAGATCGACCAGCATGTGCTCATGGATCAGATCGCGTTCGTCTTCCAGAACAACCGCCTGTTCAAGACATCGATCTTAGAGAACGTGCGCGCCGCGCGCCCCGATGCCTCCCGCGAGGATGTTCTTAATGCACTTGCCGCCGCGCAGTGCGATGACATCATAGCCAAGCTTCCCGAGGGCATCGATACCATCATCGGCACCGAGGGCACCTATCTTTCCGGCGGCGAGCAGCAGCGCGTGGCCCTTGCCCGCGCGATACTCAAAGACGCTCCCATCATCGTCCTCGACGAGGCGACCGCGTTCGCCGACCCGGAGAACGAATCCCTCATCCAGAAGGCGTTCCAGACGCTTCTCAAAGACCGCACGGTCGTCATGATCGCCCATCGCCTCACAACCGTCACGGGAGCCGACAAGATCGTCGTGCTCGATGCCGGACGGGTGGTTGAAGAGGGAACGCATGAGAAGCTCGTCTCCTCAGGCGGCCTCTATGCGCGCATGTGGGCCGACTACGGCAAGGCGGTCAAATGGCGGATCTCGACCGAAGGGGAGGTGGCCTAGATGTTCGGCCCTAAATTCCAGCGCAAGTTCGCGCTTTCAGACGAAGGCATCGCCACCACGAAGAAGGGGACGTTTTGGACCGTCATCGTGAACCTTATCGTGATGGCTGGCATGGGCATCCTGTACTTTCTGATGATGGGCTTCATGGAAACGCTCACGGACGGCGCGGAGCTGCCGAGTTGGATGGTGCTCATCGGCGTCACGGTGGCGTTCGTGGCCTTATCGCTTATAACGCATTACCAGCAATACTATGCCACGTACGGATTGGTATTCGAGGAGATCCGCACGATGCGCATCGGGCTTGCGGAGAGATTGCGCAAGCTGCCGCTCGGCTACTTCGGCAAGCGCGATCTGGCAGACCTCACCGAGACCATCATGGGCGATGTCAACCGCATGGAGCATGTATGGTCCCATGTGCTCGGCTATCTCTACGGCGGCTACATCTCGACGGCCATCATCACGGTCATGCTGCTGTTCATGGATTGGCGCTTGGCCATCGCATGCATGTGGGGCGTGCCGGTCGCATTTGCCCTTTTGTTCGGGAGCCGCCGCATCTCCGAGCGCAATGCCGAGAAGACGAAGGCATCCGCCGTGGCTATGGCGGATGGCATGCAGGAGGCGCTCGAGAACATCCGCGAGATCCATGCGACGAACCAGGAGCAGCGCTATCTCGATGACCTGAACGCCAAGATCGACGATTGCGAGCGCATGAAGATCAAAAGCGAGTTCGCCACCGGCCTGTTCGTGAACGGGGCGAGCGTGATCATGCGCCTCGGTGTGGCCACAACGGTCCTCGTCGGCGCCAACCTCATCCTCTCCGGGCAGATAGACTTCATGATGCTGTTCATGTTCCTCCTTGTCATCACGCGTGTATACGCCCCCTTCGACCAGTCGCTCGCTCTTATTGCCGAGGTGTTCATGTCCGAGGTTTCGGCGAAGCGTTTGATGGAGATCTACGATACCCCGACGGCCGAAGGCGCTGAGACCTTCTTGCCTTCCGGCCATGACATCGAGTTCAAGGATGTTTACTTCGCCTACGACGACGAGCAGGTGCTTTCCGGCGTGAGCTTTACCGCCAAGGAAGGGGAGGTCACGGCGCTCGTCGGACCGTCCGGCTCGGGCAAGAGCACATGCGCGCGCCTGGCGGCACGCCTTTGGGATGTCTCGCAGGGCACCATCGAGGTTGGCGGCGTCGACATCTCGGAGATCGATCCCGAGGTTTTGCTCGGCGATTACTCGATGGTGTTCCAAGACGTGGTGCTCTTCGATGATACGGTCATGGAGAACATCCGCCTGGGCAAGCACGGCGCCACCGATGAGGAGGTGCGTGCGGCTGCCGCTGCAGCCAACTGCGACGAGTTCGTGGACAAACTGCCACAAGGCTACGACACGCTCATCGGCGAGAACGGTACGAAGCTCTCGGGTGGCGAGCGCCAGCGCATCTCCATCGCGCGTGCGCTCCTGAAGGATGCCCCCATCGTGCTTTTAGACGAGGCCACCGCATCGCTTGATGTGGAGAACGAGACGAAGGTGCAAGGAGCGCTCTCACGTCTGCTTCAGGGCAAGACCGTGCTCGTGATCGCGCATCGCATGCGCACCGTCGAGAACGCCGACAAGATCATCGTGCTCTCCGATGGAAAGGTCACAGAAGAGGGCGCACCTTCCGAATTGCTCGCGCAAGAGGACGGCGTGTTCTCCCGCATGCGCCAGCTTCAATTTGCAAGCGCCCAATGGACTTTGTGATAGAGAAAGGACGTATTTATGGCAACCCAAGATAGAATCAACGGCAAGGATCTTATCAACATCGGCATTTACGCCGCGATCTTCTGCGTGGTCATGACGGCGATCGCCATGCTTGGCTTCATCCCGATCATGATGCCCATGCTCGCGGTCCTCTGCCCGCTCATCGGCGGCATCCCCATGATGCTGTTCTACACGAAGGTGAAGAAGTTCGGCATGATTACCATCATGGGAATCATCATCGGATTGTTTCTGATGATAACGGGCATGGGCTATTGGCCCGCCATCCTCGGCATCGTCTTCGGCATCCTGGCTGACCTCATCGCGAAAAGCGGTGCCTATGCGAGCGCGAAGAAGAGCATCTTGAGCTATGCCACGATGTGCCTATTGATCTTCGGCAACTACATTCCGCTCTATACGAACATCACGGAGTATTTCTCGACCAGGCAATCCTTCGGTGAGGAATACATCGCCACGTTGACCGCTGTCATGCAACCATGGACCGCCCCGGTCATCCTCGTTGCGTGCTTCGTCTTCGGCGCACTGGGCGCCATCATCGGCCAGAAGCTGATGAAGAAGCATTTCGAGAAGGCGGGTATCGCCTGATGGCGAACTCGGTCCTTATGATCGAAGGGAAGAGGTCCGGGCTTGTACTAGATCCCCGAACGAAGCTGTTGCTGCTTCTGACCATGGCGGTCTTCGGCTTAGGCGGTGCCGGAAGCGATGCGGTCAACGCGGTGCTCCCCTTTATCCTGCTTGTGCCGTACCCGCTTCTGCTCTTGGCGGGGAAGTGGAAATGGGCGCTGTTCGGGGTGGTTGCCTATGTAGGCTCCGATTTGCTCATGCACTACGTGGGCCCTTTGCTCACGGGGCTGCCGAGCTTCCTTCTGCTCGGCAGCTGCGCCATCTTAAACCGCTTCCTCCCGAGCATTCTCATGGCAGCCTATCTGATGACCACGACGACGGTGAGCGAGTTCACCGCCGCGATGCAGCGGATGCATGTGACCGAGAAGATCACGATCCCGCTGTCCGTTATGTTCCGATTCTTTCCGACCGTTGCCGATGAGGCCGCATCCATCAACTGCGCTATGCGCATGCGCGACATCCGGTTCGGCGGGAGAAACATGGCGAAGACCGTGGAGTACCGCATGGTCCCGCTCATGACCTGCTGCGTGAAGATAGGCGAGGAGCTCTCTGCCGCGGCGCTCACGAGGGGATTGGGCGGTGTTGTGGAACGTACCAACATCTGCCGAATCGGACTGAAGGCCCAAGACATCATCGTCATGGCGCTGTGTGCGGTTCCCTGGGTGCTTTTGATCATCGACCTTATCAACGGGGCTTTCCAAGGAGGTCTTCTGTGATAGAGATCGATCATGTGAGCTTTCGCCACAGCAAGGCGGATGGGCCATCGCTTCGCGACGTGTCCCTTACCATCGCTGATGGGGAATGCGTGCTTTTATGCGGGGCGTCAGGCAGTGGGAAAACCACGCTCACCCGCGTCATCAACGGCCTTATCCCGCATTATTACGAAGGGGATATGTCGGGCAGCGTCCGTGTGAACGGCCTGGATGTCACGGGCGCCGAGCTGTATGAGACAGCCCGCATGGTGGGAAGCGTGTTCCAGAATCCCCGGAGCCAGTTCTTCTGCGTGGACAGCACGAGCGAGCTGGCCTTCGCCTGCGAGAACATGGGGATCAACGAGGACGAGATAGCCGAGCGCGTGGACGAAGCCGCCCGGGACATGGGGATAGAGGATCTGCTCGGCCGCAGCCTCTTCGCGCTCTCGGGTGGCGAGAAGCAAAAGATCGCATGCGGATCGGTTTCGGCGCTCCATCCCGATGTGTTCGTGCTCGACGAGCCCAGCTCAAACCTCGACCTTGCGTCCATCGAGGATTTGCGCGAGCTTCTTAAGAAGTGGAAGGCGTGCGGCAAGACGCTGATCATCGCCGAGCACAGGCTCTATTGGCTGCGCGATGTCTGCGATCGCGTCATCTGCATGAAGGACGGCAGGGTGGGCTTCGATATGCCCATGGACCACTTCGCAAGCTTTTCGGAAGAAGAGTATCGCGCTTTCGGTCTGCGATCCATCAACGCCTTAACGCTCTTCGTCCCGAAAGAGCGCAACGGAGTGCAGGAAGGCTCCCGTCGCATGGTGCTGCGAGGATTTCGCCATTCATATGGGAATGTCGAGGCGCTCGACATCGATAGGCTTGAACTGCCAGCGGGAGAGGTGATCGCAGTCGTGGGGCCAAACGGCGCGGGCAAATCGACCTTTGCCAAATGCCTATGCGGTCAGCAAAGGAGAAGCAAGGCGACCATCGAGGTAGATGGAGAGCTGCGCAAGAGGAGACAACTTGCCAAGAGCTCCTACATGGTTATGCAGGATGTCAACCACCAGCTTTTTTGCGAGGCGGTCGACGAGGAGGTCCGCCTTGGCGCGGACGTTACGGAGGAGGAGGTCGCCGAGGTGCTTGGCGCCCTCGATCTGCTTCCTCTTGCGAAGAGGCATCCTATGAGCCTCTCGGGTGGGCAGAAGCAACGCGTCGCCGTGGCGAGCGCGCTCCTTTCCGGGAAGGACCTGCTTGTCTTCGATGAGCCCACGAGTGGCATGGACTTCCAGAACATGGAACTCACGGCATCTTTGCTCTCCTCACTTTGCGGCAAGGCGAGCGTGTTCGTCATCACGCACGACCCCGACTTGGTTCGACGCTGTTGCACAAGCGTGCTCCATTTGGAGGCGGGGCATGTGAAAACTGTGATTGGAGGAAGATGAGATGAAACCTGATTACAAGAATTGGATGCCGAAGGGCATGGTGGTGACTTCGGTCGTCTTGACTATCGCATTTGCGCTTGCATTTGCCATCGTCGGGATGGCAGGGCTTGCCGACAGCACGCTTAAAACCGTCCTGCGTATCATTTTCGGAGTATTGTCGATTGTCGGCATTGGGGTTTCCATATGGATGATTCTTATGTATCGAGCATTCTCCTATGAGGGGAAGCGGCAAATGCAGAAGCAGATCATCCAGGGCATCGCCGAATACGTCGAGCTTCCCGAAGGTGGGGTGGGGCTTGATGTGGGCTGTGGCAGCGGCGCGCTCACGATCGCGTGCGCGAAGCGCAATCCTAGGGCAACCTTCATCGGCATCGACCGCTGGGGCAAGGAATATGCTTCTTTCAGCCTCAAGTTGTGCGAACGTAACGCGGAGGCGGAGGGCGCAAGCAACGTATCCTTCGCGCGCGGTGATGCGATAAAGCTCGATTATCCCGATGAGAGTTTTGATGCGGTAACCAGCAACTATGTGTATCACAACGTTGTCACGCGCGACCGCAAAGCGCTTTTGCTCGAGACGTTGCGCGTGCTGAAGAAGGGCGGCACGTTCGCCATCCACGATATCTTCTCCAAGCACAAGTACGGAGATATGCAACCGTTCATAAGAAAGCTAAAGAGCATGGGCTACGAGCAAGTGGATTTTATCGATACGACGAATGGCATGTTCATGTCGAAATGGGAGTCCACGTGGACGGAGCTTTCGGGATCGGCGCTGCTTATCGGGAAGAAGTGAGCCAAATCGCCTGAATCGCAGCCCGCAAGGCAATGGCTTGCGGAGCGATATGAAAGGGACGCTCGCTAGAAGAGTGTGCCTTTAAAGCAGACCATTGGAGAATTGGAATCATAATTCCAACTGTGATGGGCGCCGCCGCGGCAGAAGCGTACGTGCTCGCATGCCCGGCAATCCTCGTTTAATTCCGAAAGGTCATGCCGGAAGAACTCGAAGCGGTTGTCCCATACATCACGGAGACGGTCTGTGCGGATGTTGCCTTGGATGACTTCGGGACGTCGCTCGATGTCAAGGCACGCGCCGATATCCCCGTTTGCCATGATAGATGCGGTGTACACGCCTGCGTTGCAGAGCCAATACCACTCGCGCACCTCCGCCTCATATTCGAGCCCGAGGTAATGGGTGCAGCCGTACTCCAACGGATAGCCCGCTTGACGCTTTTCGCGGATGAATTCGAAGAGGCGTATGTAATCCTTAGGCGTGAGCATGAGCTCGGGGCGCGTAAGCGCACGGCCGATCGGCTCTAAGTTGATGACGCGCCATGAATCGATATCGATACCGTCCATGATATCGAACAACGCATCGAGCTCGCAGATGTTTCCGTGATTAATAACGGTGGTCACCTGTATTGCATTGAAGGTGCCTACATCGATGAGGTTTTGGATGCCGGCCATGGCGCGGTCGTATCCGCCTTTGAGCCCACGCAGTTCGTCATGCGTATCGCGCAAGCCATCGATGGAGACCGAAATCGTGCCCATGCCCACTTCAGAAAGGCGATGTGCCACTTCTGGAGTGATGAGTGTAGCATTGCTCGTCATGCCCCACCTAAAGCCCTGGTCGTGCGCATATCCCATGATGTCGAAGAAGTCGCGGTGAAGCAGCGGCTCGCCGCCTGTGACGCACAGCTGCATACGCGAGATGTCGAAATCTGCTTTCACCTGGTCGATGATAGAGAACCATTCCTCGCGGGTAAGGTCGTCGGGGTTTTTAAGGCCCGGTGCGCAGGAGCTTCCGCAGTGAAAGCATCGTTCGTTGCATTGCAGTGTGAGCTCGAAGAACAATTTGCGCAGTTCAGGGGCGCGGTACAGCGTTCGCGTGTAATCTGAGAGCGCGTTCAGATGCTCGGTTTTGATGTCGCGGAGATTCATCTACGCCCCGAAGGAGGACCGTACACCGGGGGCGGTGTGTTCTGCGAGGGATTGAACGATGCGCGTCCGCCCGACTGGAACCATTCGGGCGGTCCGTAGACGCACACGGGTTCATTGTCGCTCGGTGTGAATGCGATGCCGGTTTTCTGATCAACCTGCCCGAAATCTTCGGGAGGACCGTAGACACCCTCAATCAGGTTCTTATCCACCTCGAAATCCTCGGGTGGCCCATAGACGTCCTCAAGCTCGTTTTCGGATGGGTCGTACTCCGGGTCGGTTTGCTCGACAGGTTCGAGCCCTAGATCCTCGGGAGGTCCGTAAACGGTTTCGATCTCATTATCGGGTGGATTGTAATCGTCGGGCGGTCCGTAGACATCCTCGATCTCGTTGTTCTTCGGATCGAGCATGTTCGGCGGCCCATAGACAGCATCGGGGTTGTTCTTGGATGGCTTGAAACAGCCCGTAAGCCCGAGCGCCGCAAGTATGCCGGCGGCAGTGAAGCCTCTACGCGAAAGCGGTTTCATATGCGTACCTCCATCCTGTTGATCGACCGACTTGATTGTAGCGCAAAGGAACTTGCGAAAACAGGCACGCCTCGGCATGCTCGTTGCAAGTACTGATTTGTAATAGTAATATATTAGAAAAAGGATGGTGCATATGGGTTCCAACATCTCGATATACTTAAGCGATGCGGCGCTTGCGAAGCTTGATGGGATTGTTGCGCGCAACGCTGCGAAGAATCGAGCCGATGGGCTTAGCGGTCGCAAAGTCGCGAGTCGTTCGAGCATTCTTGAGCAGATGATCATGGAAAGCTTTGAAGGGGATGGCGTGCTCGATCGGAAGACCATCGAGTATTTTACGGTATCGCTTGCAAAGAAGTACGGGGCCAAAAAGGTATCGCTGTTCGGATCGTATGCCCGAAACGAGGCTACAGCTGATTCCGATATCGACATCCTCTTGGATAAGGGCGAAATTCGCGGAATGGGCGTGCTTGATTTCCAGGAAGAGCTGGCTTCCAAACTTGGGAAAAAGGTCGATGTTGTCACTACGGTCGGTGCTAGTGAGCGCTTTTTGAAAAAGATAGAGCGTGACGAGGTGGTGCTTTATGAGGCAAGCTGAGCGCGATATCGACCAGCTCTTTGTCATCAGGCGTTATTGCGATCGTCTTGACAAGGCACTCAACCGTTTCGGTGCAACGTACGACGCGTTCGTCGACGATACCGTTTTCCAAGATAGCTGCTCTTTGTGCATCATCCAGATCGGGGAGGCGGTGAACCGGCTTTCCGAGAGATTCGTGTTGTCGCATCCCGAGATAGATTGGAGCCGTATTTACGGCATGCGCTGCCACTTGGTTCACGGATACGAGATGTTCGATTCCGAAATCGTATGGGATGCCATCGAGCATTGCATCCCTCCACTCCGCGCGTTCTGCGAGCAACAAACCGCTTCCGAAAACGAGGCCTTTCTCTAAATGAGGGTTTTCTGAAACGAAAACGGCAGGCATCGTAAAAGATGCCTGCCGCATGTCAATCGCACAAAAGGCAATGCTACTTTTTCGGATAGTAAGGGCAACGGTCTTTCAGACATTCGTCGTTGCGGTCGGAGAACGCGCATTTCACATTCTCGGGTTTGATCATCTGGATTCCTGTTATTTCAGCAACGTAATCGATGGTGATGAGCACCGCCGTGAAACCTGTGCGTTTGCAGCAGCGCGGCCCGCCGATATCGGCAAGCGCGCCTAAGATCTTCGAAGTCAAGCGTTGCACGACACCCCAGGGCTCGGGCGTCATAGGACTTGCCTTTAAGATGATGGACATGAACTGCCCGGCACTGACTGCCGCACCGCAACAACCCCAGAATCCGCACGTTCCGCCCGGAACCTTAAGGGAGCGCTGCTCGAGTTCTTTAAGCGCCGCTTCTTTATCTATGTCGCCGCCGGCATTCGCGTATGCGGCGATGAGCGCTGCGCCGACGAGCGTGTGATGCTCCGGCCCGTTCGGGTAGATGGACTTGTCGGCCATCATGCGGTTTAAGATGAAGATCGGGTTGGCCGAGTCGGTATGAAGAGCGAACGCAAGCCCGGCATTCACGCCTTCCGTGCGATGGCACGCATCGCATACATAATGACCTTTTGAACAGGTGCAATGACCCTTCTCCTGCTTTCCGCAGATAGCGCAGGTCACATCCATCGCCTCATCGCTGTAAACGATGGGTGCTTCGCAAATGAGGCAATTCGCCCTACCGATAGTCATGAAAACTCCTCTCTTTATGCAGCGATCCTATTGATCGCTCCAGCGTACGGTCTTCTTGATGAGCAGGCCGACCAGCCAGTCCAGTATGGTCACGACGATGCCGATCATGATAATGCCGGCGATGACGTTCGTGTAGTTAGCGTAGTTAGTATAGTTGATGATGAAGTACCCCATGCCACTCGTGGCCCCGTACATCTCAGACATGACCATGATCAGCATGGCGGCGGGCAATTGCAGCTTAAGTCCCTTAGCAATAGCTGGGTACATATAGGGTACGAGAACCTCCAATAGCATCGTCTTCGTATCGAGTCCGAGCATCTTGGCGGAATCGACGATGCGCCGATCCATCGATTCGACGCGCGTGATCGTGTTCATGAGCGTCGACCAGAAGATGCCCAAGAAGATGACGAACACAGCTGCCAGCCTAAACGACGGCAGGATGAAGATCAGATACGGCGTGAACACGATGGCGGGGATGGGGGCGAGCACGCGGGCGACCGGATAGATGGTCTCGCGTACTTTCGGGAGCCATCCGACGATAAGGCCAAGCACGTTGCCAACGACGATGGCGGAGATGAAGCCTTCGCAGAACAACGTGAGCGATGAAGAGACGTTCTTCCACAGCTCGGCAGTCTTGGTCGGGAACACATTGAAGACGTTTTCGGGAATCGGGATGAGCACAGGATGCGTGAGCTGAAGGTCTGTTGAGCATACTTCCCAGATAATGAGGAAAACATACACGATCGTCACGATGTAGCAGGTTGCGGGCTTATGCGCACCACCCTTAAGGTAATGGAACAGAAACAGCGCCTCGATGATGCAGCACGCGACGATGAACGGCACATATGTGTTGAATGTCACTTTGCCAGGGATAATGATCGCCACGATCAACAGCAAAAAGAGCACGTTTGCCACGATAAAGCTTGGCTTGAGAATACGACGGTCGACCTTAATGGGCTTGCGTGCATCCGCCGGCTTCGCGGCGATCGTGCCATCGGTTGAGACTGTTGTGCTGTCCACTGCGTCCGATCTCTTTTCGAATGGTTTCATCGGGCTAGTCCTCGCTTCCCGTATCGGTTTTCTCGAACAAGTCGAGGATCTCGGCCTTCATCTCGGCCATCTCGGGCAAAAGCACGCGCGCTTCGGGCGGCTCGCCAGGGTCGCGCTTCGGAAGGATGAAGTCCTTGATGATGTGCCGAGGTTCCATGAACACGATGCGGTCGGCTAAGATGAGCGCCTCATCGATGTCGTGCGTAACGAAGACGGCATTCTTACAACAGCTCTTCTCCTTGTCGTTCCACAAATCGAGCAGAAGATGCTGGAGCTTTCTTCTGATGGCGGGGTCGAGCGCACCGAACGGTTCGTCCAAAAGCATCGTATTCGCCTCGACGGCCAGGGCACGCGCGATGGCAACGCGCTGCCGCATGCCGCCAGAGAGCTGGAAGGGATAACGGTTCGCCGCCTCCTTCATGCCGACGCGGTCGAGCAAATCGAGTGCCTGCTCGTCAGCCTGCTCCTTGGTGACGCCCGGATGTGTCTTCAAGATGCTGAACGATACGTTCTTGAGCGCCTTCTGCCATGAGAAAAGCGAGTAGTTCTGGAACACGATGGAGCGGTCGGGGCCAGGTCCTTCGATGGGCGCATCGTCGATGCATACCGAACCCTTCGTTGGCTTGATCAAGCCCGCGATGAGCGAGAGCATCGTGGATTTGCCGCAGCCGGAATGCCCGACGAGGCATAAGAACTCGCCATCGTTGATGGTAAGGTTGATGTTCTCGAGTGCGAGGTACGTCTCGTTTAAATCGACGTAAGAGTACTCGAGGTCTTTGAATGTGATGCGCGGCATATATCTCCTAGATGGATGAGGCGCGCCTGCAGGGAGAATCCGCAGGCGCGTCGGGCTCCTCGCCCCGCGAAGTACGGGGTGAGGCAAAAAGGGCTAGATTACAGACCCAGCGTGTTCTGCTTGTTGTACTTGGTGAGCAGGCCGTTGTAGAAGTCCTTGTTCTCACCGCGTTCGATCAAAGTATCGAGGGCGACCTTGTAGATGGAGGAGTCGAGGTGCTTCTTGATGAGCTCCTTGTCCTTGTTCTCGATGTCACCGTTGTCGATCATGTCGCCGTAGAAGTCGACGACGGCATCCGTCTGCGGATCCATCTCGAATTTCATGGCGGCTACGTAGCCGTCCTTGCCGTAGGTGATCTTCTCGACGTAATCGGCATCTTGGCCGGAGTACTCTTGGATCATCTGGAGCGTTGCAGTGTGGTCGTTCTCGATGACCTGCAGAGCGCGCAGGTTGGCAATCTCGAACTTGATCAGCGCGGAGCGCTTTTCCTCGAAGGCCTTGCGGTTCGTGCTCTGACGGCAGCAAGGGAATTCCTTGCCGATGAGCTCGTTGGGGCGGAATGCAACGGCGCACTTGCCGGTCTTGACGGCATTGACGCCATAGCCGCTGTTCACGAAGCACATATCGATCTCGCCCTTCTCGACGGCAGCGACTTCTGCCGCAGAGCTCTCAAGCAGGATGAACTCGACGTCATTGCCTTCAGCGAGCGGACCGATTTTCAGGCCTTGCTTACGCAGCCAGCTTTTAGTGATCATATGGCCGGTCTCCATGCGGAAGCAGCCGATGGTCTTGCCCTTGAAATCTTCGGCTTTCTTGTATTTGTCCTTGTTCTCGATGAGCGTGATGCACTCGGAACCATCGGTTACCGTGCCGCCGAATATGACGAGGTCATCGCCCTGACCGATATAGGAACAGGTGGGAATCGACCCGAAGGGGAGGACGTCGGCGGAACCGTTGGAGAGCGCCGGCATGGCCTCGGGGAAGCCGCCGGACACGGTTTGCGTATGAATGCTGAGGCCTTCTTCCTCGTAGAAGCCTTTCTTGATGGCAACGATGATGCAGGCGATTTTCGCATCTTTGCCGAGCAGGACGAGGTTCAAGTCCTCGGTTTCGGTCTTGATGGTGTTGTCGAACTTCTTCGTGTCGGCACCCTTGCCGCTTGAAGAGCAACCGGCAAGCGTACCGAAGCTCGCCAACGCTCCAGCGGCGAGGGCGGTGCTACCGGCAATCCTTAAGAATTGCCTACGGGAAATATCAGCCATGAAACATCCTTTCACTCAATTAAATACGACCCATTGAGGTATATTGGCTAAGGTCTAGTATAATGAAATTTAGTTGCATGTGTAGAACAATTATTAGATGTGTTCCAATAATTGCGGTAAGCAACTAAACCATACCGGAATGATGGGTGAACCATCCGTAACAGGCGGATCGCATCGAAATCGCGAGAGCGGATGCGGATTGCGAGGGCGTGAAATTGGCAGGCGAGGATAAAAGCATGGGTAATGAGCTTCCTAAATATTTGGTTGTCAGTGGTTTTCTGGGCGCGGGCAAAACGACGAGCATGATCGCGATGGCGCGCGTCATCAATAAGAAATATGGGCAAGCCGCCATCATCGCCAACGATCTCGGCGCGAAGAACCTGGTGGATGCCGACTATACGCGTACGACCGATGTCGCCATCTCGGAGATCACGGGCGACTGCATCTGCTACGTCACTGAGGATTTGGTCCATCGTATCGATGGGCTTGTCGCCGATGGCGCGAACATCGTGATGTCGGATATCCCCGGATGCGGCTTAGGCGCGCTCGACCATGTCTACATCAAACTCAAGAACAACTATCCCGACCGATACGATTTGCTGCCGTTCCTAGTCATCGTCGACCCAGAGCGCTTGCGCATGATCTTGCCCGAGCGTGCGAACATCAACCTGACTGAGGAGATGCGCTTCTTGCTCGATGCGCAGCTTGCTGAGGCAGATCTCATCGTGTTGAACAAGACCGATTTGATCAGCGGCGAGGAACGTGACGCCGATCTGGCATTCATACAAGAGGCGTATCCGGAAATCCCTGTGATGTCGATGAGCGCGAAAACGGGCGAAGGCGTCGAGGATGTCGTTGACTATCTGGTGACGCATCGCGCCAATGCCGAGCATCGCGAGCTCGGTGATGACGCCGAGGAATTCGATGCCGCCGAGAAGCAGATGTGCTGGTACAATCGCCGCTTCTTCGCATCGGTCCGCGACGAGAGCAATATCGATTTCAACCAAGTGGTTGATGATTTCATCGAAGCGATCCGTGACGGGCTCATCGAGGCGAAGCGAAACGTTCCGCACTTAAAACTGTTTGCGGCGGGCGAGGGAGAGGACTTCGTGAAGGCCTCGCTATTGGGTGTGGATTACGATATCCAATACGACCATCGGCTCGAACGTAACTACACCGCCATGGCCATCGTGGTGAACGCACGCGCGCTGTGCGAATCCGAAACGCTCGGCGAGGTCATCGAAGACGCGATGGATTTCATAAAAGCCGAGCACAATCTGAAGTGCAACGTGTTGTTCACGGAGTGCTTTGGGCTATTTGACGAGGGCCGTTCAAACGGCGGCCGTGCGAGCCGCTATTAGGATGATGCTGCCATGAAGCTTGCCGATCACGACAATGCCTGCTGCGTGAGCGTCGAACCGCCACGATATGTGGCGGACGTGCTTCGGCGCTTGGCCGATGACGTGCCGAGCGAGAATTGCGGTTACGGCGTACCCGTGCCTCCTGCTCTTAGCGGTTTGAAGGTGCTTTGCGTCGGCCGCGGAACGCAACGCGAGGCTGTCATCGTCGAGGAATTGGTCGGATCCGAGGGATCCGTTGCCACGATCGATGCGCTCACGGACGCCGAAGGTTTGACGGGCGAGGCGCGTGCGCTTGCCGATGGCTCGTTCGACCTTGTGGTTGCCAACTGCGCATTCTCTACCGAACGCGATCGAGATGCTGCGCTCGAATGCGCAGCACGCGTGCTCGTTTCTGGAGGAGAGCTTTTCTCATCCGACTTATTCTGCCATCCTGCTCCTCCAAAAGAATGGGCTGAGGATCCCGAGCTTGTCGAGGAGGGTTTTGCGGGGGCGTTTTGCGCTGACGATTTCGAACAGAGACTCGTCAAGGCGGGTTTTATCGGAGCGCTTACTGTCTCAACCGAACGCGTGAAGGTCATGAACCTCAACATGCAGACGAAGGTGCGTTTCCATCTGTTTGAGCTACGCACATGGCGCGCCATCAAGGATGGCGGGAAGGCGTTGCCCGATGCCATCGGGGGCGAAAGCAACGTTTGCATGCGCTATTTAGGCACGATTCCCGAGCAACCGAGATATTTCGACTGGTCTGATGGCCTTCGCTTCGTAAAGGGCAAGCCGAAGACCATTTCTCCTTCCGATGCGTCGCTTATCGCCCAGTCGCGCTACAAAGCGTTCTTCTCGTACGAGACCGCAGAACCTGATGCCGTAGTCGTTCCCGCGAAAGAACATCGCGATAAACCGTTTTTCATGGAGGACTCCTCGAGTATCGTGATCGATAAGGAGTTCCTCGACGATGCATATAAGCGTCTCGGCTACAAAAGCTTCGAGGAACGCGTAGGCGAACCTGAGTTGCTTAATACGCATGAGAAGCTCACCACGATGCAGATGAACATCACGTATCGATGCAACATCGCGTGCAGGCACTGCTTCTTGGAAAGCGGGCCAACCCGTCCCGAGATCATGTCGCATGAGACCATGGAGGATTGCATCCGCGCGTTTAAGGCAGGTGGATTCGAAAGCATCGACATCACAGGCGGATCGCCCGAATTGCATCCCGATCTCGAATGGCTCATCTGCGAATTCTCCGGTATCGCGAAGGAGATCATCGTCCGCACGAACCTCACGATGCTCGATTTGCCCAAGTACTCTCATCTCGTCGACCTGTTCGCCGAGAAGGGCGTTCGCATCATAGCGAGCTTGCCGTTCTATACCGAGCAAGGCGCCGACGATCAACGTGGCAAGGGCGTCTTCGAGCGCGCGATGCGTGGCATCCGCGAACTGAACAAACGGGGATATGGTATGGGGCGTGGCCTTGTGCTCGACCTCATGTTCAATGCGGGAGGTCCGTATTTGCCTCCGCCGCAATCAAAGATCGAAGAGGCGTATCGCGCTCGCTTGGAAAAAGAGCAGGGCATTCATTTCGATAGCTTGCTTGCACTCAATAACTTCTGCTTAGGGCGTTATGCCCACGACCTTATCGAGTCGGGCACCTTCGATGCATATCTGAGCTTGCTTGCTGATAACTACAACGCACTCGCCGTGACGCGCACGATGTGCTTAAGCCAGGCAAGCGTCGACTATGATGGCCGCATTTACGACTGCGAGCCGAACCACGCGCTTTCCATGCCTCGGCAAATCGATGGTCGCGACATGACGATCAAGGATCTTGTTAATGGGCAGTTGCCGCCGCGCAAGATCCTCACGAACGCTATCTGCTACAGTTGCGTTGCCGGATCGGGCTCGAGCTGCGGTGGTTCGCTGGTATAGGCGGGATAGGAGACAAGGTATGGAGAAGCCTACGGATAAGACGGTGCACGGATTCGCTACGGATGCGGCGATGTATTTGCGCTCTAAGATCGTCGAAGCGGCGGTTGAATCGAATGCGCCCGTTGAGATTCCCGAAATCGCCATCGTGCTCGGCAGCGGCTTAGGCTCGCTTGTCGACAAGGTAGAAGATAAGCTGACCATCCCGTTTTCCGACGTACCGCATATGCGCATGACGACGCAGCGCCTGCATGCGGGCAACTTTGTCATCGGAAAGCTTGGCGGCAAGCAGGTCATCGTGCTGCAGGGACGCTTGCACTTATACGAGGGCTACTCCTCACGTATCGTCGTATTCCCCGTTTTCATTCTGCATATGCTCGGGGTGAAGACGCTCATCTTGACGAACGCATCCGGGGGTATCAACCTCACGTATTCCGTCGGCGACATCGTCGCGGTATCGGACCACATCAACTTCATGGGAGTGAATCCTTTACGCGGCGACATAGAGATGGGACGCAAGGCACTCTTTCCCGATATGACCGACACGTATACGCCGAAATTGCGAGAATTGGCGTGCACACAGGCCAAAGCATGCGGCATCGATTTGCACGAAGGCGTCTATATCGGCGTTGCCGGGCCATCGCTTGAGACGCCTGCGGAAATCCGTGCATTCCGCGTGCTCGGTGCTGACTTGGTTGGTATGTCAACGGTTCTAGAGGCGATTGCCGCACGCGATTGCAAGATGGAGATACTTGCGCTCTCGCTTGTGACCAATATGGCAGCGGGTGTTTTAGATGAACCCATCTCGGGCGAGGAAATCGTCGCGACGGCGAAAAGACGCGCTACCGATTTGGGAAACCTCATCGAGGGCATTGTCGCGAGCGTATAAAAGAGCATCAAGAGAAAGGCACCATCATGCTCTTCAAAGACATCAGCATCTTGGACGAGAATTTCGATCACAAAGCTCACCAGTGGGTTGGCGTGAAAGACGGCAAGATAGCCTATATCGGCGACGTGCCACCTGCTGATGCTGCCGAATATGGCGAAGTGTATGACGGCGCCAATCGTTTGATGATGCCTGCGATGTATAACGCCCATGCGCATTCTCCCATGACGCTTCTTCGGGGCTATGCTGAGAATGCTACGCTGCACGATTGGCTGAACAAGCTCGTTTGGCCGTTCGAGGCTAAGATCACAGCGGAAGATTATCATTCGGCGACCTTGCTTTCCTGCGCGGAGATGGCACGTTATGGCGTTGTTAGCTTCAGCGATATGTACTTCCGTGCTGAGCAACGTGCGGAAGCTATCATCGAAGCCGGCCTGAAGGCGAATCTCGCGGATGGTGTTATCGCGTTCGATCCGGATAAGCCCTATAGCGACTACGATGCGTACCAGGTGTACGAGACCGCACTTCCCAAACTGCACGGCGCCGACGATGGCCGCATCCTCATGGACCAGACCATACATGCCGAGTACACGACGGTCGATCCAGTGGTTCGCGACATCATCGCATACGCGAAGGAGCACGGATTAGGTGTGCAGCTGCACGTTTCTGAAACGCAATCCGAGCATGAGGAGTGCAAGGGCCGCAAAAACGGCATGACCCCCGTGCAGTATTTCGAAAGCGTCGGGCTCTTTGACGTGCGCACCGTCGCCGCGCACTGCGTGTGGGTCGAGGATGCCGATATGGCCATCATGAAGGAGCACGGCGTGTTCGTGGCTTCGAATCCTGCGAGCAACCTAAAGCTCGGCAGCGGCTTCGCGCCGATTCCAAAGATGCTCGCACGAGGCTTGAACGTATGCATCGGCACCGACGGCATGGCCTCGAACAACAATCACGATATGTTCCAGGACATGTACCTGTTCGCGATGATTCATAAGGGCATAGGCGATCCGACGGTGGTCACGCCGAAGGAGACCATCCGTGCCGCAACGCGTATGGGTGCGCTGGCGCAGGGGCGTACGGATTGCGGTCTGATTAAAGAAGGCTTCAAGGCCGACCTTGCCGTATTGGATACGAGCGGTCCGAGTTGGTGGCCGATGACGGATCCGTTGTGCAACCTCGTATACGCCGGGCATGGTTCAGACGTTGTGCTCACTATGTGCGATGGTCGTGTCGTGTATCGCGATGGGGAGTGGCCGCGCTTCGATATCGAGCGCGTCAAGGCCGAGGTGAGCGCGCGCACCAAGCGCATCATCTCCGAGCTGTAAGAGTTCAAGAATCGAGCGTATGGGGCGCCTGCTTGCAGGCGCTCTTTTCGTTTGGAGCCCCTGTTTGCGAAGAACCGCGAAAGCTGGCATCTAAGGCTTACAACTCCATTTTTTGTCCTGTTCTAGGCGGATGAGAGAACGGTAATTTGCCCTAGAGGGCGGTTTCCTTACGACTTCCTCACTGCATGCTTAGCGCTTGATCCGAAATCTGCTTCTGCAGGTTAATCCCCAACCGTGGAAAAACGTGGAAAATGCCGCAAAAAGCACCGATGCGGCGTTTCAAAGTGCCTGATTAAACAGAAAAGTGCCATATCGGTGCGAAGTGTGTCCGTTCGGTAAACTTTTCAAACAAAAAACGAAAGAAAGTGTTTTCAAGGATTGCACTTTAAGGTAGCATTAGTCTGTCTATAACTATGTCCAAACTATGCTCTTTTTTGGTCATTGCGGTAGGCAACAAGGTCGTCGGTATTGGTTTGTAGGAAACGGGGTAATTATGGAGAAGATTAGAAGGAAAACACAGACAAAACGAAAGACTCCTTTTATCAAAACGCTTCTCATCACGATGCTCGCAACAGTTGCTCTCGTTGCAGGCGGCGTGTCGATGGCGTACGGCGCAGAAACTGATGCTCCTGCGTTTGCGAAGAAATTGGTCGACAATGGGGACGGTACGTACACCTTGTCACTCAATGTGACGGGTGCTAAGGAATCGTCAACCGTCGAAACCGTAAACAAGGCGAACGTCATCCTTGTTTTGGACACGTCGAGCTCGATGTACAACTCTGCGGGTAGTACGTACTATACGGTACCCGGCATTCCCGGCAATCCCAACACCGGAGGCGTGAATGCGACGTATTATCGTCAAAATGGCGCTGGTTATTCTCAGGTCTACTATAGAAACGGCAATTGGTACACCTCGCAAAATGGTGGAACCCAGTTTACTGGTCCGTTCTATTCAACCTCCCGCTTCTGGGCAGAATACCATGCGCTGACCGATGATGGCGGTATCGTCGATAGCCTTCTTGCTCAGAATACGACGATAAACCCAGACATCATCGAAATCGGCATTGCCTCGTTTGGTGGAGCAGGTGAGACAAATCTTGATTTCAGCGGATCTAGCAATACGAATGCCGCCGCTATCAAGAATGTCATCAGCGGACTTAGCGTTACGCAAGGCACCAACTGGGAAGAGGGACTGATCGAAGCCCATAATATCTATAACACCCTCTCAGCCGATGAGAAAGAAAACGAGACGACTTACGTTGTCTTCCTGACCGACGGTCAACCGACGACGCATTATAACGACCACTCTGTGAGCCAAGATGTCTCTGCCGAATTCGACGCAGCGAAAGACAATGCTCGCTCTCTCGTGGCAGATGATGGCGCAGAGTTCTACGGCGTTTTCACATGGGGCGACCAGCGATACTATCAGTGCGTCCAGAGCCTTGTTGGTTATGCCTATACGGGAACAGGTAATTACGACACCGGTGACCAGGGCAAAGGCAGCAACGTCTTCAATGCGACAAGCACCCAAGCGCTTATCGATGCGTTGAAGCAGATTGCTGATGTGATTACGAATAACGTCGGCTACACCGATACTGGAGTCCATGACGGCGTTACTTCCATGACTTCTTCCTCCGTGAAGGCAAACGCTTCCGGCACTGTCACGGGTGTGAAGTATTATCGCAGCGGCGGAAGCTATGGAGAGGCAGATCCCGACGCTGGTAATTACGGAACCGAGTGGGAAGACGCCCCCGAGGCTTCCATCGGAGAAGATGGCGTAATCAATTGGGAGCTCGGCGATGGCTTCGACCTTGAGGATAAAGTTACCTATACGATGACTTTCGTCGTCTGGCCCAAGCAGGCGTCCCTTGACCTCGTTGCCGATCTCAACAATGGGATCAGGTCCTACGATAGCCTGACTCCGGATGAAAAATCCCAGATCACGGTATCTGGAGGCAAGTACTACCTCAAAACCAACACCGATTTCCCATCAGTTACCTACAAGACCTATACCGAAGAGGTTGACGACTCCGGCCAGCCTATCCCTGGAACGCGCGTCGAATCAGATTTGAAGACTTCTGAAATCGCCAACCCCGATCCTGTTGGCCTTGCAGAGGAAAAGCTGAATGCTCTCAAGATTTGGGAAGACTCGCTTGACCCGAGCCAGCGTGAGGACGTCGGCGATTCCGTAACGCTCTACCTCATGGTTGATGGCGATTACTATTACGTCGATGAAGATGGCAAGCCCATAGGTGTTACGCTTCAGAAGAGCGAGGATTGGGAAAAGTCCGATTACATCAGCATCGCTCCTGGCATCATGGTAACCGAAGATAGCCCGGCGTATGATCCTAATGCTACGCAGGTTACTTACGACGGCGTTACATATGCGCTTATCGAAGAGGGCCATGACTATGTCTTCAAAGAGAGCGAAAGCGACAAGCATTTCGAACTGACAGCGTATCATCATCATCCCATGATTATGGGTGAGAACACAGACGGTTCGCTTCATGTTGTGGACGTGATCTTTACTTATGCTGCTGATGGTAAGACCATCACCGGTATTGAAGACATCAAAGAGCTTTCAGATAGCCTTTCTGCAACCAACACCCTGAAGGGCGGCATCAATATTACCAAGGTAGTAGTTGACGAAGAAGGCGAAGCGATTGATGACTTGAATCCCTTCGAGATTAAGATCACTATGACCGATCCTGATGGCAATGCTCTTCCGACCAAGACGGTTGCAGAGGGAGATCCGCAGGCTGGTACCGAGTACACCATCGACTATCGTATTTACTATGGTCCGAACAATCCCAACTACGATGCGGCTTCCAGCGATAACCGCTCCGACCACATCTACAAGACCGGTACCGAGTTCACCGAAACTATCTATGTTGGCGATGTGATTCGTATCGTTAACGTTGAAGACGACACGATTTACACCGTGACCGAGACTGCACCTACGGGTTACGAGTACGTAAGCACCACCTATGAAATCGCTTACGGTGGAAAAGCAGAGAATCGCAAAGCGGATCCCGATCATCAGGTTCAGGGCAACTCTGCAAGCTATGCGGAAGTGACCAACAAATACACCTTCGGCGATCTTGAAGTCTCCAAGACCGTTACTGTCCCCGCTGGATACACGAAGGATGCTTCTAAGGAATTCGAATTCACGTTCAAGCTGTTCTCCGACGAGAACAAGACCACTGAGCTCGAGGGCCAGAAGTACAACTACACTATTACGCCGGCCAGTGGCTCCGCAACTGAAGGAACCATTACCGAGGGCGGTACTTTCAAGCTGAAGGATGGCGACACGATCAAGTTCGAGAAGCTGCCCGAGGCTGCTTACTATGAAGTCACCGAGACCACTCCGGCCGGTTACACGATTTCTTCCAAGACTGGCGATACCGGTACTATCGTAAAGAACGAAACCGCATCGGCTGCGTTCACCAATGCCTATAGCGCTTCTGGCAAGGTTGATCCGCCGGTGAAGAAGGACATCACCGGTACCGAAGAGCTTTATAACAAGGGCGACTTCACGTTCGTCATCGCGAATACGGCTGCTCCTACGGGTGTGACCGCCCCGATGCCTACCAACACGTCCATCACCAACAGCGCCACCTATGAGCTCGACGACAAGGAAGGCTACTACGAGTTCGGTGAGATCACCTTTACCGTTCCGGGTACCTACACCTATTCCGTAACTGAGTCCGGTAGCGTTCTGGGTGTCACTAACGACTCCGAAGCAACCAAGACCATCACATTCACCGTTACCGATAACGGCGATGGCACCTTGTCCGTGGATCCGGCTACCGATAGTGCCGTTTTCGCCTTCACCAACGCGTACAAGACCGGTAGGTTGGAAATCACCAAGACTGTTGTGAACGCGGCCAATCCTGAGGACAACACCAAGTTCACGTTCACCGTTACGTTTGCCGATGCAACGGGTGCAGCTATTGAAGGCAGCTTCCCGTACACCATCGGCGATAGCGCAACTGGCACCATCGCATCTGGCGGAACCGTCCAGCTTGCCAATGGTGAAACCGCCATTATCACTGAGCTTCCCGATGGCGTGACCTATACCGTAACCGAGACTGTAATTGATGGTTATACGCCCGATAAGACTTCTGCCACTGGCACTATCGATGATGAGCAGGCTGCTGCAGTAGAATTCATCAACACCTATTCTGCTGAGGGCGAGGAGTCCATCACCGTGACCAAGGAGCTCGCTGGCGCCGCATGGCCCACCGGCAAGACCCTGACCCTCACCCTGACCGGCGAAGACGACGAGACCCCGATGCCGGAGACCACGACCGCGAC
>SUUI01000031.1 GCA_015062605.1 Eggerthellaceae bacterium
ACCGTTCGTGCGCATTGTCGGCGATGCCGTGCGTCCTGGCACCATCACCGCCGCTGTGTACCAGGCTTACCACGCAGCGCTTGACATATAGCTATTGCTTTCCGCAGAGAACTCTCTCCAGAGTGTTCATCATAGTGGTCACATCCAGGGGCTTTGCGATGTGCCCGTTCATCCCTGCTTCTTCGGCTGTGCGGATGTCTTCTTGGAATGCATTGGCAGTCATCGCGATGATCGGGATTTCAGATAAGGCCGGATCTGGAAGCGCGCGAATTGCCTTGGCGGCAGTATAGCCATCCATTACAGGCATCTGAATGTCCATGAGGACTACGTCGTAGAACCCTGGTTCAGATGCGCTCACCAGATCAAGCGCCTGCTTGCCGTCCACAGCTGTATCAAGCTCGAATCCGGCCTGGGAGAGCAGCATCTGGGCGATTTCCCTGTTTATCTCGTTGTCTTCAACGAGCAGGGCTCTCGTGCCTTTGAAGCTGACGAACTCCGGGTCCTGGATGGTGTTTTCTTCCTCTGCTTCGGTAATGGGCAACGAGACCCCGATGATGAACTCGGTACCCTTGCCCTTTTCGGTCTCGACGTCGATGGTGCCACCCATCATGTCCACGATGCTCTTGGTGATCGCCATGCCGAGGCCCGTTCCCTGGGTCCGGCTTACCGTGGATGTGCGCTCGCGCTCGAAAGGCGTGAACAAGTGCTCCACGAACTCTGGGCTCATGCCGATTCCCGTGTCCTTGACCCTGATCTCGTAGTCGCCAACGTCATCGAACTCGGCAAGTTCTACAAGACGCAACGAGACGTTTCCATGCTCATCGGTGAACTTCCCCGCATTGCAGAGAAGGTTCATCAACGCGCGGTTCAGCCTGTTTTTGTCGCAGAGAACCCATTTGTGAATCACGTTGCAGGAAACATCGAGCTCGATGTGCTTGCTTGCAAGCTGAGTTCTAACCAGATCGCCTGCTTCCTTTATGCAGTCCTCAAGGTTAACTTTGCTGGGTTCGAGCTCTATCTTGCCGTTTTCGATTCGGCTCATTTCCAAGACGTCGTCTACGATGTTCAGAAGCTGGTGGCTCGCCTTGTCGATCTTCCCGATATACCCCTTCATTTCCTTTGGGGTGACCTCGTCTCCGTTCGCCAACGTCGTATAGCCGATGATTGCATTCAGAGGAGTACGAATATCGTGAGACATGTTCGAAAGGAAATACGTCTTGGCCTTGCTGGCTTCTTCGGCTGCAGCGAGCTTTGCTTCGAGGCGTTCGTTTTCGCGTATCCTGTCGAACATGCGATGCATCAGCACGAGCATCACGAGCACGAAGACGCTTCCGCCGAACAGAATGCCCGCCATCACGTAATCAGGATTCCCGAAAAAGGCGACAGTTAGATACCCTATCAGGAATAACACGAGCAGGACGATGGGGATTCTCAGGACCCGTTGTTCTTGTGACCAGTTGCCATGTTCGCGTACATGTTTTGAGAAACGCAAGTAGCTATAGACATTGAAGGCCATCAAGACACTTGCCACACAAATTATCAATGTCGGCAGAATGCCTATCACGGCGTCTTCCTCTCTCTTGCGCATCGCGCGATAAACCCGCCGGTTAATTTGGGACCATTGTACTCCGAGAATGGGTTGAGTTGCGGCAATATGGTGGAGTTGAACAACCAGCGAGTACGGCGGTTTCTCGCAGCGGGCGCTCTCATTCGTAGACGCAACCCGTAAGCCCTGCGGTATACTTGGGGCCATGTTTGCTGAGAGGGTAGTATGCTGGAGGCTGCTAAGGAGTTCTGATGATAGAACTACGCAACGTTTCCAAGTCCTATCCGGGCAAGGACAGAAAAGCCGTCGATGACCTGACTTGGACGGTTTCAGACGGCAGGATAACCGGTTTCTTCGGCCCGAACGGCGCGGGCAAGTCGACCACGCTGAAGATGATCTGCGGGGTGCATTCCATTGACGAGGGTTACATCAAAATCAATGGGCATGACATCGCAACCGACGCTGTGGAGGCGAAGCGTCAGTTCGGCTACGTGCCCGACGACCCCGACCGGTTTTTGCGCCTGACGGGCATCGAGTATCTGAACTTCATGGCCGACGTGTACGGCACGCCAGTCGAGAAGCGCGAGCCCTTCATCGAGGAATGCGGCCGCCGCTTCGAGATATACGATGCGCTTGGCTCGCGCATCTCGGACTACTCGCACGGTATGCGCCAGAAGGTGCACGTCATGGCAGCACTCATCCACGAGCCGAGCGTCTGGATCCTCGACGAGCCCATGACGGGCCTCGACCCTAAGGGCGCTTACGAGCTGAAGGAGATGATGCGGGAACATACCGCGCGGGGCAATTCGGTGCTGTTCTCCACGCACGTGCTTGAGACGGCTGACGCTCTCTGCGACGACGTATGCATAATCGCGCACGGGCGCAAGCTTTTCGACGGCACGCTCGAAGAGCTGAGGCAGGCCAATCCAGGTAAGACGCTCGAGCAGGTGTTCTTGGAGATGACAGCTCATGAATAGCGTCGTGCTCCTCACGAAGCTGCAGCTCATGCAGACGCTCGGCGGAGTACGCTCTGCCATCGAGAAGA
>SUUI01000021.1 GCA_015062605.1 Eggerthellaceae bacterium
CCGAACTTTTTGCGGTTACGGGGCCACCATTCGCTAAGAGCGTGCGGCGTTGTGCGTTTTCCATAGGCATCGGCAATGAGAGGCGTATCAGAGTCGAGGTCGTATGCCTTGCCGTCAAGCCTTATGGCGCCACTGGGCACCCTCCCGTTTCTTTGGCTGCAGGAGATGACTAAGCGAGGAGATGTTTCGAGATACTCGATCACCTGCGCTTCCTTGCGCTTCAACAGCTTAGCCGTAAGGTCGTTCGTCAATGGGATGATGCGATATCCCGACTCGCTTTTCGGCTCTTTAAGGTTTCCGTGTTCATCGCTGGAGACATGCACGTTCACGGTTTGCTCTGTGAAATCGATGTCGCCCCACGATAAACCTAATGCCTCGCTTCGGCGAAGGCCGAGTGTCAAACACAACAGTACAGCACACTGCATGCTATTGGCTGGATCGAGGGATTCGACCAGTTCATAGAAGGATTCTGTTGATAATGCACGCTTTCTTTTCGTGTCCTTGCGTGGTGCAGGAACCTTTTCGAGCGGGTTCTCCTCGATAATATTCTTCTTTCGTGCGTCTTCGAACAGGCGGTATGCAGACACGTTAATGTTAAAGAGCGTTGTTCCGCTCAGGGGTCTGCCGCTGATTGATTTTCCGTTTCGCAGGTTCATATAAGCCTGCTCTAGCGCCACGGGTGTGATTTCCTGAAGCTTCATTCCGCCGATGTGGTAACCGAGTTGGCGGAACGTCGTCCGAAGCGTCGATGTGGTGCGCTCTTGGATTTCGCCAGCGGCAACGCGTGCGTTAACGTAGTGTTCTGCATATGCGTTGAATGTCCAAGACGAAGGTTCGACGATACTATCGTTTTCAATGCTTGCACGGAACGATTCAAGCTCGCGTTTTGCCTCGGTATAGGTACCCCAAAAATTTCTGCTCTTTTGAGGATATTTGCCAGTAGCGGGGTCGCGGCCCGTACTGATAACAAGCTTCCATTTTCGACATTTGCTACGAGGTTTGTTCTTTTCGAGTTGCACGATGGAGCCGCTTCCCGATAGCTTTTTCATATCAGTCGCCTCCTTTTCAATCGATGATTCGTTCAGTCGTGTACAGGATGCCAGGTAGTGCTGTTTGGCTGATGCATGGATCAATGATTGCTCATCGACTTCGATTGAAATGTCTATAAACACAATATCGCTTATTGGGTCTCCCTGGGCTTAGAACTTGCAGAGGAGCGAAACTTGATGGAACAAAAAGGGCTATCAAGAGAAAACATGCAGCAGAATCCTTCACGAAGAGACAATTCAGGAATGTTCATCCTTGTCGATGAGTACCGTTTGCCGTACCATATTCAGGTGTGTTTTCGTGCTGAAGCACGAAAGCGGCGTACCCAAGCCGATATCCCCATACAAGAAGGAGAGGCCCTTCGGTGGCAGATCCAGCCAGCGCGAAGAAAGCGAAACGCCAAGCTATTATGACCGCTGTCGGGTGCATCGTGGTTTTGTCGTGCATCGGCGGTGGGGCTACGATACCGAATATCGTGTTCCCGAGCGTATGTGCAGAGTTGAATGTCACGGTTGTAGAAATTGGCTGGTATGTTCTGATTAGCACTGCTGCGGCGTTCATTTCGGGCTTGGTGGGCGTGAAGCTTTTCAATTTCCTAACGCCTCGGTGGACGATGCTTGCCGGTGTCATTACGGTAGCTTTATGCATGATAATCGCCGGCACAGCGCAAAGCCTGCCAATGTTCGTTTTCTCAGGCGTGTTCAGCGGCTTTGCATGCGCGTGCACGTTTCCGCCAATTGCCTCGTTGATGCAACTTCATTTCAAGGAGAACTCGGGCAAGCTTTTCGGTCTGACAACTGGTGCGCAAGTATTCGTCGTTGCCGGGATGATCAAGATCATCGGCACGGTGCTGCAAACGCGTGATTATCGTTTCGTTATGCTTTCAGCTGCTGTAATCATCATCGTTATCGGCTCTTTGTTCACCTTCTTGCTCATTCGTCAACCGAGACGTAAGGAATGGTTGGCTCACGTAAAAGAGGTGGATGCGCAGAAGACCCAAGCCGAAGATCAAAGCGCGGCAAGCACAACGCAAGAAACCTTTGACGATGAGATTAACAGTGGGTTAACCGTCAAGGAGGCGACGAGAAAGCCCGCCTTGTATTTGTTCTGTCTTGGTATGTTCGCCGGTGCAATGATCACGGGTGCCATGAGCAGTTTTGGCAGCAGCTTCTTCGTGCTGTTTGGCATGACGCAGGCCGAGGCTGCAGATATGATGAGCCTTTACACGTTGCTCTGTGGTGTCCATGTTCTATGGACCGGGTTCTTCCACACCAAATTCGGGTCACGCGTGTTCGTCCTTGTTCAGTACGTGGCAATCGTTATCGGTGTCATACTGCTGATGATGTGGGCGAACAGTCAGTCCGCATTCCTTGTTTTTGCAGGATTGTTCTTCGTTGCATTCATAAAACCGATTAATTCGACGCCTGCCTTCCTGGTGCCCGATTTGTTCGGTCGCAAGCATTATCTGGAATTCAATTCTCTTTCTACAGGTGTCTACTATGCGGGTATCTGCGTCAATTCACAGTCGACTTCTATAATCATGACGGTGCTCGGCGGCGTTCAGGTGCTTATCTATCTAGGTGTTATTGCCGTTGTGGCGGCGGTATCGTTCCTGTTCGCTCTTGCCCTCTCGCCGATGAAGAAGCTTCGGAAAGCGCGCGAGTAGCCGTAACAAGCAAGTTCGTTGCGGTAACCAGGTGTGCAAAACCGTTGTTTCGAAAGGAGGGCAGCCTTGAGAGAACCGTCAGAGCCAGCAGACATTTCAGAAATGCAGCAGACCAAAGCGAGCCGCCAAGGGCTCATGACGGTCGTTGGTTGCTGCATCGTTCTTTCGTGTATCGGCGGCGGGCAAACGTTGGTCGGCATCACGATCCCCAGCATTTGCGCCGAATTGAACATCGCGACTGGACAAGCAGGGCTGTATGTACTGCTGAGTACCTTTACGGCGCTTGGCGGGTCGCGCGCATTCGTCTATTTGGGAATTATGGCCGTAATAGCTCTTGTGGTTTTCAATGCGGCGTTATCGCTTTCGCCGATTAAGAAGATGCGGAAAGCAAATAACTATCTGCCTGAGCAATGATTAATTTAAAAAGCATTCGAATGAGCAGCTTGCTTAGCTTCCGCTATGCGGGAACACCTGGATATCGCCAATCAATTGCTCTTTGTCGTCGATGTACAGATTCTCAACGAGCCGCATGACTTCTTCACGGGTGTGCACACCCATCTTTTTATAGATGGTGTACGTGTGCGACTTAACTGTTGCTTTTGAAATATACAACTCCTGACTGATGAAATCGACGCCGTGACCCTTCGCGAGGATAGCGAGAATTTCTTTCTGGCGCGATGTCAGGTCGTATTTGGTGGCAAGCAGATCGATTTTCTGCTGGAAGTAATTGCTCTTCGTTTCTTCCTTAGGCGCATAGTTCTCGAAAACGTTCTTCTCTTTTTGCTGGAAGATGAAGATGATTTGCAGAACCCACAGATAAATGATGATGAAGCAGAACAGTATCGATAGGTTCTTGATGTCGACGAAGCCCATGATGTAGAACGACGACAGCCAGCCGGCGATGAAGCCGACGAACTGGATGCATCGGCACTTGGCGACGATGAAGAAGCTGGATAGTGATTGCCTGTTCATTCCTTGAATGGTGTTGTCGAGCACGAATCCGCCGTGCCGCATCATGATGAAGAGGATCAGTCCGCCGCAGATGAACTTTCCTTGCCAATTGCAGAACGGCACTGCGAAGATGCAGGGCATCATGCCGACAAGGGCAACTTTCGAAAGATATGATTGTCCGTAGATGTGGCTTTTGAGGCAGTCAAGGATCATCAACCCGCCTGCGAGCGCAATGCATAGCGGGGCAAACGTATAGCCGCCAGCGATGAGAATTCCCCATGGAGTGTCGTCGGCGATGCAGTATGCGGTGAAGCCGAGCATGAATCCGACAGATACCACGCGAACGATTTGCGCAAACGAGGAAAGCGGACGGTTTTCGATATGCTTGGAGCTTTTGCGCCCGAGCGATTCGTTTGGCATCTTGATGTTCGGAAGCGTAATGAGGTAGAGGATGATGCTCGCAACTGGCAAAAAGGCCAAGATGATTTTCACGATACTTGCTGGGAAGAACGAAATGGCGATACCGATGATGCCGCCCGTTGCCATGGCGCATCCGAAAAGAAGCAAGTCCCGTTCGCGCGATAGGATGTTGTCCCATAAGCTAACGAGACAGCTATACGACAAGCCAAGGAACAGCGCACGCAGCTCCTGTATGGGGACAAAGAATGCGACGGCAACGCAAACGGAGAACACGATAACTAAAACGATGCTGCGATTACGGATGGCGAACCAGTCCGAGAAGAAAGAGATCAAAAAGAGTGCCAGGATAATGCCGCATGTGACGATTGCGCCCATGCTGAACGTTTCGTTAAGATCGCTTGGCCCAGAAGGGAAGAGGAAAGGATTGAGATAGAAGAAGAAGCTGACGGTCCAGGAATACATCATCACGTATCCGACAAGACCACAGATATGGGTGAAGTCAAGTGATTCAGATGTCGAGCGATCGCCAAGCATCAGCCTGTCGCTTCCTTTCGTTGTTCCGAAACGCCTCACGACTCACGAGGCGAATCGTTGCCGGCTTTCGGAAAGCCATGCAATGTCGCGAAAAGCATCGATTCGCAAGGCTTAAACGGTAATACCAGCGTGGACGTGATAATATCATATTAAAAGGCTTACGGTAACCGACTCCGATTGCATGAGGCGCAGGAGTATGAGAACGGTATTACGCTTCAGCCGAAACAACCAATACGTTCCGACGTTAAAAAGGTAATCCTAACTGGGGTTTTACGGTTAATCAACGCATAAGAGGCAGTTGCTTCGTTTTGTTCTTCGCATCTCATATCAAAAGTATGAGACCGGTTTCGCGCGTTTCGGTCGTCCTGCTTTTCTGATGCTGGGAGCAAAAGCGGCTCCTTGCGCTACAATACGCAGGTAAGCAAGAAGGGAGAGCTATGTGCTATCCGTGCACACATTGCAACAAATGCGGCAAGTTTCCTGCAATCGGAACATGCATGTACTGCGGGGCCAAGAACAGTCCCGATGCGGTCGTGTGCGAGAAATGCGGAAAGCCTTTTCCTCCTAAGCCTGGTCAAATCTCCCCGATAAAGAAGAAAACAAACTAAAAATAGCATGACGAAACAGAAAGGCTGGCACGTATGGCTATTGCTGACGCACTTGAACTGAACCCCGTAGACGCACTGCTCGTATTCGATGGCAACCGCGAAGCTTTCGAGCGCGTGATCGGCATCACTCAGGCTGAAGAAGAAGGACCCATCCAGGTTTTCATTTCGGGACCGAGCGGATCGGGCAAGACCGCGCTTTTGACCGCGCGTTCTAGCCAAAAGGACCTGCTTTCACGCAAGCACGTCGATTGCTATCACACGGGCGAATTCGTCATCGCCGTCAACAACGAAAACATCCCTGATTCCTTCTTTGAGAATCTGGGTACGGTCGACATTCTGCTGCTCGATGGTTTTTCGGAGCTCATCGGTGCTGACAAGCAAGCCGAGCTTTTGGCCAAGCTGATGATTGCAGAGCGCAAGCGTCAGAAGCTGACGACCATCATCGTGTCGCAGAAGCCGCTCGACGAGCTTGATATCAGCTCGTTCGATGGCGCATTCGATGATTTCGAGATTTATGCGATCGAGCCGCTTGACGCTCCTGCGCGCGTTGAATACGTCAAGAAGATCCAAGATATGCTGAGAGAAAAAGATGATACGCTTCCCAAGCTTGATGATGAGACGGTCCGCTACCTCGCGAACGATTTCAGCGAGAACCTGAAGGACGTCCGTACGGCAGTTCGCTACTTCATCAATGGGGCGGGCTACGAGCCGGGAACAATTGTCGATTTGACTACAGCGAAGCAAGCTCTTGGCAGGTAGCCTTTGGTAAAAAGTCCTTTGCCCTCTGTAATATAGTGGGTGGAAATACCTGTACCTGTAATATAATAAACAATACTTATATCATGGGTTAGTTTGTGCCCTGGCGATATAGAGAGAGTGTTTCGAAAGGAGATATGACATGTGTTTTAGACCAGCCGAGATGGACACGGCGCAGCCGATCAACTGTCCTAATTGCGGCAAGAAAATCCGCCCAACCAATGGTGTGTTTCCGTCTAAGTGCCCGTTCTGCAAGTACGAGGCCGACTTCGAGGATTTCGATCCTGAAGATGATGCTGGCGCTATAGCGTCTCCCGCAGCTCCCGGAGCTCCTGCGGCTCCTGCAGCCCCTAGTGCCCCCGCGGCTCCCGCGATGCCTCCTAGGCCGGTTGCTCCTCCTGCGCCGGTGGTACCTCCCAAAGCATAGGAAATCACTACAACGTGGTACTTGACGGCAAGCTCTCATATCGAATGAGATGCTTGCCGTTGTGATTTATGAGAAGAGAAGGATGATAAGAGAAAGGAGTACTATGTCTGAGCGAATCATCCAATGCGAAGACGGTACCGTGAAGATGCGCACATGCGCATGGTCGCCTCCGGGAGACCATCCGGTCGGATGCGGCATGTACCTCACCATCAAGGACGGCAAGGTCGTCAAGGTTGAGGGTGATCCCGAGCATCCAATCACGAACGGCCGTCTGTGCGTACGCTGCCTAACGCTTCCCGAGTACATGTATAACGAGAATCGTATCCTGCATCCCATGAAGCGCGATCCGAAGGATCGTGGCAAAGATGCATGGGAAGTCATCACGTGGGATCAGGCTGCCGATGAAATCATCGCGAAATGGGAGGAAATTACCGCCGCTTACGGTAAGGAGTCACTGCTCTCCTTCCAGGGTACCGGCCGTGAGGCCACGCTGTATCACAGCTCCTTGACCTTCACCGTGTTCGGTTCGCCGAACACCGTGTTCCCGATGTCTGGCGATTCCTGCTACGGTCCTCGTTGCTCGGTCGCAGATTTCCTTCTCGGTGCAGGCTATCCTGAGATCGACTATGGCCAGTTCCTTAAGGGCCATTACGATGATCCCGAGTACGTTGTTCCGAATTACATCATTCTTTGGGGCAAGGACCCGCTGTTCAGCAATCCTGACGGCTTCTTTGGTCACTCCATCATCGACCTGCACAAGCGTGGTGCCAAGTTCATTACCGTTGACCCGCGTATAACGTGGACGGCCTGCCGTGCTGAGTACACGTTGCAGCTCCGCCCCGGCACCGACGCCGCTCTTGGCATCGGCATGCTGCAGGTCATCATCAATGAGGACCTCTATGACCACGACTTCGTCGAGAACTGGTGCTTCGGCTTCGAGGAGCTCAAGGGTCGCGTGAACGAGTACACGCTCGACCAGGTTTCTGAGATCACCACGGTTCCGAAAGAAGACATCATCGCTGCGGCCCGTGCTTATGCAACCAACAAGCCGTCGTCGATCCTGTGGGGTCTAGCCGTAGACACGAACTCCAATGGTACGCAGGTCGGCCATGTCATCATGTCGCTCATCGCAATCACGGGCAACTTCGACATCCCCGGCGGTAACACGCTTTCCGTTCCCGCATCCTTCATGGGCAAGTGGCGCTATGAATGCGTCAAGGAGGTCGAGCCCGAGATCCGTGCGAAGATGATCGGTCTCGAGAAGTATCCTGGTTTCCAGGCAGCTCACGCATGCGCTCACCCGGATATGATTCTCGACACGTTGGAAACCGGCGAGCCTTACCCGCTCAAGATGGCGTGGTTCTTCGGTTCGAACATGCTCGCGAACACTTCCGTTGCTCAGCCTAAGCGCTGGTATGAAGCACTTCGCAAACTCGACCTGATCGTCGGTCAGGACATCTTCATGACCCCGACTGCCATGGCATTGTTCGATTACTTCCTGCCAGTTGCAACCTTTGCGGAGCATGATGGCGTCGTGCTTCCGCACTTCGGCCGCAACACGCATATGGTCTCCGCCATGAACAAGTGCGTTGAAGTCGGAGACTGCAAGTCCGACCTCGAGATTTGCTTCTACTTCGGCAAGCGCGTCAATCCAAAACTGTGGCCATGGGAGTCCGTTGCGGAATTCTTCACCGAGCAGATGTATCCTGCCCTCAAGATCACGTTCGAGGATCTTCAGGAAGAAGCTTGGCACTACAATCCGTTCGAGTATCGCAAGTACGAGAAGGGTCTGCTCCGTCCCGATGGCGATGTGGGCTTCAACACCCCGACTGGCCTTATCGAGCTCTGCTCGAGCTTGTACGAGGACTGGGGCGAGGACCCGCTGCCGTACTTCAAGGAGAACGCCCTGACGCATTACAGCCGTCCCGAGCTTGCCGAGGAGTATCCTGTCATCCTGACGACCGGTTCTCGCGAGACCACATCGTTCCATTCTGAGCATCGTCAGATTCCGAGCCTGCGTAAGATCATGCCGTGGCCGCTCGTCCAGATTCATCCCGAAACGGCTGCCAAGTACGGCATCGCCGACGGCGACTGGGTCCTGATCGAGAATCCGCTGGGCAAGGCAATCGAGAAGGCTCAGATCATCGAAATCGTCAAGCCAGGCGTCATCCACGCCCAGCATGGCTGGTGGTATCCGGAGCAGGACGGCGAGGAGCCTAACCTGTTCGGCGTTTGGAAGACCTCCATCAACTCCATGATCCCGCACTTCGCCATCGGCAAGTTGGGATTCGGTGCTCCGTATAAGAACCTCATCTGCAAGATCAGCAAGGTCGACGGCCTGGATGCCCTCGGAACGCTTGGTCCCGAAACCGAGCTTGGCGCTATCGGCAGCGATCCTTCGAGCCACGTTGCAGGAAAGGAGGCCTAATCATGAGCAATGAAGCAATGGTTATCGATTACAAGTATTGCACGGGCTGCCATGCTTGCGAGATTTCCTGCCAGAACGAGAAGGGTCTCAAAGATGGCGAATGGGGCATGAAGCTCACCGAGCACGGCCCCAAGAAGCTGAATGGCAAATGGTTCTGGGATTATGTCCCAGTACCATCGAAGATCTGCGATTTGTGCGTCGATCGTCGCGCGGAGGGCAAGGTCGCACCTTGCACGCTCCACTGCCTCGCTCAGTGCATGCAAATCGTTGCGATTGAAGACCTGCCGGCAACGCTCGCCGATATGGGCGAGGAAGTCGCAGTCTTCATTCCGTAAGCACACGACGCAAGATAAGCCTATCAAGGGTGCCGCGATGAGCGGAAAGGGATTAACAGCTTATTGCGGCACCCCGCACATGACATGCGATAAACACGGAATAATCTTTTCATATGACAGCGAACTGACACGTTCAAACTACTAGAGGGGAAAAACAGTGTCTAAGATGACTGCAGGAACGCCTGCAAAAGAAAAGAAATTCCACTACGCGTGGCTGATTTTTTTGGGCTGCTGCTGCATGATGGCCGGAGGTATGGCCTGCGTGCTGACAACAGCCGGTGTTTTTTATGTTCCAGTATGCGATGAATTAGGATTCTCGCGCGGAGAGATTTCTCTGTATCTCTCGTTCTACCTCGTTTCTATGGTTATCGCGAGTCCGATTGTCGGCAACTTGCTTCCTAGGGTGAATGTTCGTCTCGTGATGACGATAGGCTGTATAGCCGTAGTCCTTGCCGAAGCAGCGATGTCTCAGTACACCATGCTTTGGCAATGGTACCTGTCGGGCACGATCTTCGGCCTGTTCGGAACGTTCATCTTCATCTTGCCGACGCCTCTGATGATCGGCAATTGGTTTAAGAAGCATACGGGGTTGGTTCTCGGTATCGCCATGTCTTTCTCTGGTATTGGCGCTGCCATCTGGTCACCACTCTTTACATACTGCATCGGGGCGTTCGGATGGCGTACCACATACATCATCGTGGCATGCATCATCGGCGTTCTGATTCTTCCGTGGACGATTTTCGTGTTCCGTTTCCGTCCTGCCGATATGGGGCTTTTGCCCTATGGCGCGACTGAAGAGGAAATCGCGCGCGAGAAGGCCGAGCAAGAAGCCCTTGCTGCGATGTCTGAAGAGGAGAGGGCTCAAGCGAAGAGCAAGATTCCGGGTGTTGCTGCGAAGGCTGCTGTTCTGTCGATTCCTTTCGCATGCATATTCATCTTGAGTGGATGCGAGGAATTCTATGGCGGCATCAGCAACAACATCCCTGCGTTTGCTTTGAGCATCGGCGAGTCCGCTACCTTCGGCGCGGCATTGTTGTCGGTCGTTTCGGTGGGCAATATCGTCATCAAGATCAGCGTTGGTTATCTTGCCGACAGGATAGGCATCATCAAGGCGGTCTATTGCCAGATGCTTGTCTGCTTATGCGCTTGCTTGATATTCGCGTTGGTTCGCGTAGAGTGGGCGTTGTATGTCGGTGCATTCTTGCTGGGTGTGCAGAACTCGGTCGTTACGGTCTCTGAGCCCATGCTGGTTCGCCACTTCTTCGGTGAGCGCAGCTACGCGCAGGTGTATTCATACATTCGCGTGGCAGCAGGTTTGCTCGGATCCGTTGGCATGCCTATCGTTGGTTTCATCTATGACATGACGGGTGGTTACGAGATGGCGTTCATCGTAGGTGCGATCATCGCGGTGTTCCTCATGGCTCTCACGTTCATTGCAACGCTGTTCGGTCATCGCTTACCATGGGAGGGCGGTCCGCATCCCGATGGTACGGTTGGTCCGGAAGCAGCGGCGAAGAAAGCCCTCAAGGCTGCCAAATAACTTGTCACGGCTTGAAAACTACCGCATGGCAAATACGTACTTAGTGGAAAGTTATAGACAACAAGGCCTTTATGATAAAGTACGTAATGCTCTAGAGTAATTGAGCTGGCAAAGGCGCAAAAACCAGTTCAAAAGAGAAAGGAAATGTTATGTGTTTTAGACCTGCAGCGGTATCGCTGACAACCACGTGCCCCGAGTGCGGTGCAGAGGTTGACATGTTTGCCGCCGAGTGCCCCGAGTGCGGCGCTGACCTTCCTGAGCCTTCGATGCCCGGTATGCCCGGCATGCCTGGCGCTCCCGGAATGCCTGGCGCTCCCGGAATGCCCGGTCGTCCGGCTGCTCCTGGTGCCCCTTCGGCTCCTGGCGTTCCCGGAATGCCCGGTCGTCCCGCCCCTCCGGGTACTACCGCGTAAGCAAAACAGCGTAGAAAAAATGACCCGCCTTGGCGGGTCATTTTTTTGTTGGCTTTCCATACTTATTGCGAAGTCCCGAATTCATGCCAGATGCATGCATGCACTCGAGCTTTTCCATACGAAGCTGAAATCCAACGAAAAAGAGGGTCCGCCGAAGCGGACCCTCCCCATAGGTGAAGTCGGGCTTGGCCTTACGCCTGCTCTGCCGTGGTCA
>SUUI01000022.1 GCA_015062605.1 Eggerthellaceae bacterium
ATGGAGCATCATGATCCGATAATTATACCCCCTCGCTACTTGCAACTGGATTATAGTAGTCATATAGATCACCTGATTCGAAAAGGAGGCACGCATGGATTTCCTCTACGAGCCAAATGAGATGAAAGAGCCGACCGGCTTAGAGCCGCTCGAATGGGATGATGAGGTATACGATGACGACGATGACGCTCTCCTCTACGACGAAGATGATTACGAGGAAGAGGACTACGAGGAGCCAGGGCTTGCCGGCTTCGATGACCTGATGCCCTTCGGAAGCTTCGATGACGGTTTCGGGTGGGAAGACGGATACCTCTAGCCGATAGGATTTAAGAATTAAATTGCATGGCGCGCCGGTAAGGCGCGCCATGCGTATCAGACTAGAGTTTGCTTTTCGATGCGCGATTTAGGGCAGGAACGAACCGACAGCCTCTAAAGCGGCGATATGGTGCTTCCTTTCAAAAGCAGTACAACATATCGAAGCTTACCGGACAATGCCCATGGAGCTGGCCGAGCAAGATGCATCCCCTCTCGACTACCTTGCCGACTTAGACTACTATATGACATAGTCTACTATCTCGAAGGGAGCATCCTCATGGCCATTGCATGCGCAAGCCACGGCGGGAAACGCCGCAACTTCAAGGACGCGGGGCGCGTCTGCCCCGTCGACTATCACCTAGATGAGGCTTTATTCAGTGCAGATCCCTCCTTGCATACCGACACGCTCTACGTCGTCGGCGGCCTGTACGGCAATCCCTTCGCGCTCGATGAGCTCGAGCGCATGCTTGAAAAGGAGCGTAAGCTGGGACGCGATCCGCTCGTCGTGCTCAACGGCGATATCCATTGGTTCGATAAGACCGCGGATAATTTTCTGAGCATCGAGCGCCGCATCGAGCGTAACGGCTGGGTGCCGCTCGTCGGCAACGTGGAGGCGGAGCTGCGCCGCCAGGTCGATGTCGGCGTGGGTTGCGGATGCTCGTATCCGGACTGCACCGATGATGCCTCCGTCAGCCGCTCGAACCGCATCCATAGAATGCTCTCGACCGCAGTCCAAGAGCGCCCTGAATGTAAGGAGCCGCTCATCGGGCGCCCTCCCGCCACGACGGTCGATGTCTGTGGCATCAAGGTCGCCATCACACATGGCGATGAGAAGCTCCTGGGCGGATGGGATTGCTCGGGAGATTCGCTCCAGGATCCCGTCCGCCAAGACGAGCTCTCCCGTTGGATGAAGCGCATGGGCGTGCGCGTGCTCGCATGCACGCACACCTGCGCACCCGTCGGCATCGCGCTCGAGGACGGCGTCGTCATCAACAACGGCGCGACGGGGCTTCCCAATTTCGAGGGGCAGCAGTTCGGCATCGTCTCCCGCATCGCCACCACCTCCTCCGACGAATGGATATTCGGAACGCAGCTTGACGGCCTTTTCATTGAAGCGGTCCCCGTCCGCTACGACCATGATGCCTATCTCGCCTGGTTCGATGATTTGTGGTCACGCCTCTCTCCCGCTGCCGTCTCGTATCGAGGGCGCATCATCGATGGCCCAGCGGAGCGCATCCAAGAAGCGCTCTTCGGCGGCTTTAGGGTTAGCGAGGCGTTCGCGCGCGAGGCAACAGCCATAAGGAATCCAGATGCTTCGAAGGAAACGCTCGACGAGACCTTCGCCCGCCTCATGTACTTCGAGGACATGCTCGAGACAGATCAGCTTAAGACCGATGGCGAGCCCACCTCCATGCAGGTCAATATTGGCAAGAAATGCAACCTGGCGTGCGCGCACTGCCACGTGGAAGCAGGCCCCCATAGAGAAGAGCTCATGACGAGAGAAACCATGCAGGCCGTACTCGACGTCATGGAAGCCCATAACATGGCCACGCTCGATATCACGGGCGGCGCGCCCGAGATGAACCCGGATTTCGAATGGCTGATCGGGCAGGCCTCCTCGCGCGGCTACCGCGTCATGGTGAGGACGAACCTCGTCATCTTGACCGAGCCTGGCTACACTCATCTCCCTGAAAAGTACGCCGACTTAGGGGTAGAGGTCATAGCTTCGCTTCCCAGCCTCAACGAAAACCAGATGGAATCCCAGCGCGGCAAGCACACCTTCGACCCGTGCATCGATGTCCTAAAACAGCTCAACTCCTTAGGCTACGGCCGTGACGGCGAACACATCCTCGACCTGGTCTATAACCCCCAAACGCCGTTTCTGTGCCCCGAGCAGGTAAAGCTCGAGGAGCTCTACAAGCGCCGCCTCAAGGAGGACCACGACATCGATTTCGACAACCTGTTCGCCATCGCGAACTGCCCCATCGGCCGCTACGGCGTGCATCTTGCGAGAACCGGTGATCTGGAGGGTTACATGGAGCTTCTCATGGATGCGTTCAACCCCGAGGCTGCCGAGAACATGATGTGCCGCAAGCAGATCTCCGTAGGCTACGATGGGCGCATCTATGACTGCGACTTCAACCAGGCGGAATCGGTCGACCTGCCCCAGCGAAAGGGCGGACGTGATCTGACCATCTTCGACTATGCAGCCGACCCCGCCCTCTCGACCGCACGCGAGATCGTCTTTTGGCACCACTGCTACTCATGCACAGCGGGTCAGGGCTCGAGTTGCGAGGGCACGCTCGTCCAAGGCGAGGTGCCACACGTGGCCACAATCAAAGCCGTATTCTGACAGCTAGTCACCTATTGCCTATCTCGCATGGGGTTTTACCGAGCAGCGCCCTAGGAGCGCCGATTACGGCTGATTTCGGTTCAGTCCTTTGCTTACACTATGTCTAATAGTTGACATAGTCTAATACTTACGCTTACACTTTTCGCACAACGAGGTATCCGCAGGGCGCTTGCTGCCGCCATCATCAAATGAGCGTGAGCGCCGCGCAGATGTGAAAGGAGTTCGAATGGATTCAACAACCGGTATCTTCTTCTGGGGGTTCATGATCGTCTATGGCGTGGTCATGTTCATCCTGGCCCCGAAGACGGTATCTATCGGAGGCTTCTTCAATGGCGAGGACAAGAAGGGGCGCGATGCGAATCCCTGGATGATCACCGCATCGATCTTCATCGCTTGGATCTTCGCAAAGTCAGTCACGAATGCCGCAAACATGGGGCAGAACTTCGGTATCGTCGGCGGTGTCGGCTATGCGGTCTACTGGCTGTGCATCCCTATCACCGGCTATGCGCTGTACCGACTTCGCAGGCGTTTCATGGCTAAGAGCATGGTCAGTTTCCTCACCGAGAACTACGGTGTCGCGGCGGCGTTCTGCTTCAGCGCCGCAATTCTGATCCGCCTGTTCAACGAGGTCTGGTCGAACACGTCCGTCATCGGCGCGTATTACGGCGAATCCGGGAGCATGCCGTTCATCCTTGCAGCCCTTCTGTTCACGGCCATCACCGTGGCGTACTGCTGCTGGGGCGGTCTGCGCGGCTCGCTTATCACCGACATCGCCCAGGCGATCCTGTTCGCGCTCCTTCTCATCATCGTCTTGGTGTGGATCGTCCCGCAAGACGGTCTGGGAACCATGTTCGCAACCGGTTCATGGACGCTTGAAGGCGGCGTGGACTTCATCATAGGTGCCGGCCTCCAATGCTTCTCATACGGCTTCCATGACGCCGTACTTACCGACCGCGGCTTCATCTGCGAGGAGAAGAAGATGCTCAAGGCCTTCACGATCGCCGGCCTGCTAGGCTTCGTGGCCATCGTGCTGTTCTCCCTCATCGGCGTCCACTCCATGCTCAACGACCTCGTCACCAAGGGCGTTGACGCCCCCGTTGTCGTCGCTCAGAGCCTCGGCATCGTTGCCTTCTTCGCCATGGCTGTCATCATGATCTCTACGGCGGGCTCCACGCTGGACTCCACGTTCAGCTCCCTTGCCAAGCTCACCGCCCGCGAACTTCCCGGTATCCTGGGCAAGACCCCGAAGATGAGCCCACGCATCATCGGCATCATCTTCATGATCCTCTTCGGCATCGTGGGCAACCTGCCCATGATCATGGGTGCATCGATCATCACCGCGACCACCATCTCGGGCACGATGATCATGGGCCTCGGTCCCATCTTCCTATTGCATGGCAGAAAGGGCATCAAGCCTACGGTCATCGGCTTCATGCTCTCCTTCTGGATTGGCATGATCTTGGGAATCTGGGACGTCATCGACGCCTCGTCGCTCGGGTTCATGAACATCGGCCCGGGCAAGTACGCCAACTTCCTTGGCGTCAACCTCTGGGGCGCGATCATCTGCTGGGCGGCCTATATCATCCCCGGCGTCATCGCAGCGGCTCGCGAGAGAGCGCTGGGCATCACGCCTACGTGGACAGGCCTTACCGATGAGCAGCTTGCGGAGCTTGACCGCAAGCGCCTCGAGATCGACCCGAACCTCGAAAGCGTCGTCGCTGCAGACGAGGAGGCAGGCCTTCTCTTAGGCGCGAACAAGTAAGACGCAGGACCTCTCCCTGTGTGCGTGGCGGCCGTCCCATATCGGGCGGCCGCTATGGTTTCGGGGAGATGGACGCAGAGCTTTGGCGGGTTCCCCTCCCTCTTCGAAGAGCCTTATACGCTGAACATGGCGCGCCGAACAAGGCGCGCCATGCATATCAGGCTAGCGTTTGCTTTTCGTTGCGAGACTTAAAGGACGAACGAACCTACGACCGCTAAAGCGGCGATGGCCAGAAGGATGATCCTCCACGCCCATCCGAAGCCGTAGCTGTAGCACTTCTTCACCTGGCCATCGATCTCCATGCTGTAAAGCTCGAAGAACGGCACGATGTTGCGACGATACCAACCGTAAACGGTCACTTTCTTATTGAAATACTGCGGCGACTTGAACAGAGCGAACACCTTGTTGATGATCCAAAGCGGCTGGTTGTAGTCTAAGAACATGATGCCCGTCTCATCGCGGAGCACGAAATCCTCGTTGAAGATGCAGCCCGGATTGCCACGGCCGATGATCGTTCCGGTGAGCTGGGCGGGGATGCTTCTTATCATGGAGACCTTGACCTCGGAGAGAAGCCCCGCCGTATTCGCCTCGAAGTAGTTTCTCCTCGGATGCGTGAACAGGTATTTGAGAATGGAAAGCGCGGTCCCGACAGCGAAGACGATGCCTATGAGCCGTGCGAAATACAGCTCGATCTCCACGGAATACGGATCGAAATAGAGGTAGGCAACGATGCCTGCGGCGATGGCACCTACCCATGGCAGGATGGAGATCGCGAACTCGCGCAGGAAATCATCCACATACGACTCGGGCTTCTTCAGATCGAAGTTCACGAACGGCTCCTGACCGTTCTCAAGCGCCATCTTGCCCAAGCGGAAGATGCGCTTGGAGATCAGAGGATGCGTGGATGCAAGCTCGTACCAGAACGCCCAGGTGTTCCAAAGCTCCCATTTCATGGCGCCCTTGATGCGGCTTGAATAGATCTTGCCATCGTTGTAGCAGCTGACGACCATGCTCTTGGAATTCTTCGCATCGAAGATGCCCAGCGTCGATTCACCAGATGCGGAACCGACGGCCTTGTCGTCCTTCTCTCGCGTGGAAAGCCCGAACCCGATGTTAACGAGTGCGCTTGCGAGCGCATTCGGTGCATGCGTGACCTCGGCCGAGAACTCATCAGCATAGTACTCGCGCACGCGCGAGAGCCAGAGGATGATGTACTGGCAAACGATATAGAAGACATATGCGACTAACGCGACGATTCCCGTGTAATCGTTTTTACTGGATGAGCTCGATGACGTTCGCGAGAGTGCAGAATAAACCATGTACATGACCATCGGGACGATCTGCACCATGGTCATGATGGCCATGTCGTAGTGCACGATATGCCCGATCTCATGCGCGACGACGGCCTTGACCTCCTCCTCGTCAAGCAACTCGAAGATGCCACGTGTCAACACGATGCGCGCATCGCTTTTCGTACGGCCATAGGTAAACGCATTGGGAGCTCCATCGTCGATGAAGCCCATCTTGGGATACTTCACGCCATGCTCATCGCAGGTTTCACGTATGAATTTCTCTAAATAAGATGGGAACTTCATATCGAAGTTGGTTTTATAGAACCACTTCTGCATCAAATCCGTCAGCCATGGCGCGATGAGGAACTGCACCACGATGACGACGATGACGATGGCGAAGGCGATCCAAAGCGGCGCCTCGACTGCGATGGCAACGACGACCAAGATGACTGCGAGCAGGCCGTAGAGAACGGCAAGCGTGATGACGGATACACCGAGCAGCGGCATGATTTGCTCCTTTTTCCTGCAATGATTTAAGCCATTGAAAGACTAGCACAACGAAATACGATGTGGCGCATGATGTTAAAAGCATGCGCCACATGATTAAAGAATATGAAGAATTCTCCCTGGATTAATCCTTAGGTCCTTAGAGAATCGCCACGAAGTCTTCCATCACCTGGGAGACCTCGATCTGCTGCGGGCAAACCGCCTCGCAGCTTCCGCAATGCAGGCAGGCGGATGGCTGCTTGTCCTCCGGTAATGCGGAAAGCGCCATAGGAGCGATAAAGCCGCCTTCCGAGAATGCATGCTCGTTATACAAAGCGATAAGCGCAGGGATATCGAGCTCTTGCGGGCAATAACTGACGCAGTAATGGCAGGCTGTGCACGGGACCGTACCCACAGATGTCATCCTCTCCGCGATGCTATCAAGCGCGGCCATCTCTTCATCGGAAAGCCTTTCCTCCTTATCGAAGATGCGCAGGTTGTCCTCAAGCTGCTCTCGGTTGGACATGCCGGAAAGGATCACCGTTACAGAAGGGATGCTCTCAAGGAATTTAAACGCCCACGCGGGCAACGTCTCATCCGGGCGGAGTGCGGAAAGCTCTTTTTCGTATTCCTCGGGAAGCTTGCAAAGAGAACCGCCGCGTAAAGGTTCCATGACCCAGACCGGGATGCCGCGCGCATCGAGGATCTCCACCTTCTCCTTCCCCTCTTGGAAGGTCCAGTCCAGGTAATTGAGCTGGAGTTGGCAGAACTCCATGTCATCGCCATAGGCATCGAGAAAGCGCTTGAAGACATCCATCGAACCATGGCACGAGAAGCCCAGATGCTTGATGCGCCCGTTTCTCTTCTGCTCCATCAGATAGCTGTAGATGCCGTATTTCTCATCATCCAGATACGCATCGATATTCATCTCGCAGACGTTGTGGAACAGATAGAAGTCGAAGTACTCCACGCCTAGCTTCTCCAGCTGGCGCTCGAAGATCTCTTCCACCTTGTCCCAGTTATCCGAGTCATAGCCGGGGAATTTCGTTGCGACGTAGAAGCTCTCCCGTGGGTATTTCGAGAGGCCCTTCCCTATGACCAGTTCGGAATTCTCCCCGTGGTATCCCCATGCCGTATCGTAGTAGTTGATGCCGCCCTCCATGGCGATATCGACCATCTCGAGCGCAGCCTCCTCATCGATGAGGGCATCATCGCCATCGATCACCGGCAATCTCATCGCGCCGAATCCAAGAACGGAGAGGCTCTTGCCTTGGAAATCCCTGTAAATCATGCCCTTTCCCTCCTGTCCGCTTAGCGCAAACGACGAAGAATATGAATACGCAAAAGTCTGCCGTCTCGGCAAACCCACGCACGAGATCGCGACCCATTAACGTATCCTTTTTTAAGGAAAGGATTACATAAGGAATCGCTCTCTTTTCAATTATAAGGAAAAGCTGCCCATAAGGCACGCGAGACGGCACTGCACTTAACTGGACAACACGGCGCGAGGTGGACGAGGCTTCTTCGCCACCGCCTTATCTTGGTGCGCTCGCTCGCTCCAGATAATCTAAAGCCTGCTTCTGCAGCTTCTGGTAGAACGCACGGCCTCGGTCATCCATCGAGCTCATGATCTTGCCGGGCTCATCCATGACCGCGAATCCCTGCATCGCCCTATCGATGCCGCCTAGGCTGCGGTAGCGGGCTCCCAGCGCCATCCCCCGCTCTGACAGGGGATCCGCGTGTTTTTGCATGGCTTCGATGGTCTCCCCCATGAGCGAATGCCATGCTAGCATTTCCTGACGAGAGAACCCGGTATGACTGGAATCATCATCCTCGAATCCTGCCACCTGCTCCCAGAAAAGCTCGGAGTTCGACTGCACAAGGTCGATTACCGCAGTCGCCCGTGCCCAATCCACCTCATCCTCATTCTCAAATGCATTGATGAGCGCTTTCAGCGCCGACATGCGCTCGAATGACCGCACGATCTCCTGGCTCAATTTGTCTTCGCTTTCCCGTACGGCATGCGCAAATTCGTCTTTCGAGGAAATGTCTCGGCCGGCGATATCGGATAACGACAGGCCGAGATACTTCAGCACGAGGATGCGCCGCATCTCCGTCTCATCGGAGTCAGAATACAACCGCTGATTGGCATCGCCGATTTTCGAAGGGTGCAGCAATCCCTTCTGATCGTAATACTGAATGGTGCGCACGGTCACACCGACGCGTTTCGCCAGTTCTCCAACCGTCATCAGCTTTGCCATATTCCATGCCTCCTTCGTCGTTGCCTGGAACATCTTAGCTAACGACGTTACGTCATAGTCAAACGCATGCCGTTCATCTACTCACGACTTGCACATGACGCAACGTCATACCGTAGGTTGCAAGCAAAAGATACCGAGAGGAAGCCATGGGCAAAGCTTTTTTCGGAACATGCGGTCTGATTTGCACGGTGGTGGGCTTCATAGGCATTTTCGTGCCGGTGTTGCCGACTACGCCGCTGCTACTTTTGGCCGCATTCTGCTTCGCGAAAAGCTCAACGCGCCTTTCCCGGTGGCTGGAGCAGACCCGTGCATATAAGCTGTATGTGAAACCCTTCAAAGATACCGGTGGGATCCCGTTAAATAAGAAGATCCACATCCTCGCTCTTTCCTACGTGGTCATGGGCATCAGCGCGTTTCTCGTCCAAAAGCCCATCGTATGGGCCATTCTCGCAGCGGTCACCCTCTTCCTTTTGTGGTTGATGCTCGTGCACATCCCCACTGTGGATGCATACGTCACCGATGATGAGGTCGCAGGCGAGCATGTAACCGGCGTGCTCTTGATCAATACCGGGACGCCGGACTCGCCAAAGGAAAGCGACATCGCGCGTTATCTGGATGAATTCCTCATGGACCCCGCCCTCATCGGGGCCCCCTGGCCGATACGGCGCATGATTGTGAACAAGATCGTCGCAACAAGGCCGAAGGAAACGGCGAAGGTATACCGTGCCTTCTGGACAGACGAAGGATCTCCGTATCTGAATACCTGCCTTGCACAGGCCGAGTTGCTGCAAAAACAGCTCGAGCATGCGGGCATACAGGTGCTTGCAGCCATGCGTTACGGCAATCCTTCGATTAAGGCCGCGTTATCGTCTTTGAGAGAAGGCGGCTGCACGCGGCTTGTGGCGGTGCCGTGCTACCCCCAATACGTGAACGTCTGCGCAGGGACATGCTTAAAGGCGGTGTGCAAAACCCTCGCCAAAATGAAATGGCATCCTCTCATCGTCGAAATCAGGGATTTCTACCAACAGCCCCGATACCGCGAAGCACTCGCAGACTCCGTTCGGAGAAACTGGAAGCCGACTTCGGATTCGAAGCTGGTGATCAGCTGCCATTCCACGCTTCTCAAAGATATCGAACGAGGCGATCCCTATCGCGATCAAATCGAAGAGACGGCCGCCAATCTCGCAGATGATCTGGGTATCGACAAGGAGATGGTTGTCGTAAGCTACCAGAGCCGTTTCGATGACCGAAGATGGCTTCGCCCTTCGACGGAGGAAACCGTCAAAACGCTCGCGAGCGAAGGAATCAATATCGCCGTGCTCTGCCCAGGTTTCGTTGCCGATAACATCGAAACCATCATGGAGGTAGATAAGAATCTACGCTCGCTCTACGAACAACATGCTCCTGATGGTTGCTCGTTTACGTACATTCCTTGCCTCAACGACGATCCGAAGCTGATGCAGGCGCTGTACGATGCGATATTCCAAAGACTCTAATGCGGACATCTAACTTGGCCTTCATATGCGCCAGCCCCTTCTTAGGCGATGGCTTGGCATCGCCAGGAGGTGCTAAAGCGGACGGATGCATTCTTTGGGAAAAGCGCGTCAGGATATCTGCAACGGCTGCTTCAACTGCGGAGCCTGCGAGGGCGTCATCGACAACTGACGTAAACGGATTAGATCCTACGATTCCTGCTCAAGCAGAATCTCTCTGGCCTTTTTATACTTCTCCAACCTTTGAAGGTCCTTCTCGGTCACCTCGGGAATCCTCGATAAATCCGAGTTGTTTGCCAAATCCGACAGCTTCACCAAACGTGAGAGCGGGTTTTGCTTCACGCGGGCGATGTAATCGAAGTACGGCTCCCCTTCCAGATGCGTCATGACGACGACGGCATCGATAACCTCTCCCGAAATCCCTCGCCTTGCAAGAAGCTCGGCTGTGATGTCCGTGTCCTCTATCGTATCGTGCAGCCATGCGACAGCCTTTAAGGTATCGCCATCCACTCCATCAGCTACGGCTTTTAAGTGCTCGGTGTAGTCGACCCCGGCCTTATCGACCTGCCCTGCATGAGCTGCCCTGGCGATCTTTTCGGCAACGAAGGCCTGATTCTTCTCAATCCATCTCGGGTTCATCCCCATGTTCGGATCTTCTGCCATCTCTCTTGCGAATTCTGCACCGTATGTGGTCACGAGCTCCCCCTTTAGCGCTGTAAATGGATTTTGTTTCAGCTCGGCATAGAGCTCGTAGAACTGTTCGTCGCTTCCTCAAATGAAATAGACATTATTTCGTCCTTTGCTGTCCTTATCGGCCGACTTCCCAAGCGATAAGCTGCGCCAAAAGCGCGCGGTCGTATTCGATATCCTCGCACGTGTATTGCTTCTTCGAGCGGTTCACCCGTGCCTTCCCCACTATGAAATGATCGCCTTCTGGTTCGATCCATGCCTTGTAGATGAGAAATCCCGTCCAGCTCCGGTAATAGCGAATGACGTTATCCTCGCAGTACATGAACCA
>SUUI01000015.1 GCA_015062605.1 Eggerthellaceae bacterium
AACACGATGAACGCAACGAGCGAAATCATGATCAGAGGCTTGCGGCCGAACTTGTCGGACATCGGGCCGATAACGAGCATGCCGACCGCCATGAAGAAGAAGAAACCGACGAGTGCGAAGTTGACGACCGATGCCGTGGTGCCGAAGAATTCCGGCATTGAGGGTACCGCGGGCAGAAACAGATCCGTTGCCAAAGGCGGCGCCATGGAAAGCAGCACTATAAGCGCGATGAGTGCGGGTTTGGATAGCTGCTTCGTCTGTTTCACTCTGTCACTTCGTTCTATTTCAGGGGCGATGCGAGATCGGCCATTCGCCTAATACAACTTCGCTCCGGCGGGGATATGCGGGTCGACCATCAGCAGATGGAGCCTCTCCTCTCCCTCTTCCTCATGCACGGCGCTGATGAGCATGCCACAGGAATCGATGCCCATCATCTTGCGCGGAGGTAGATTCGTGATCGCGATGCACGTCTTGCCCACGAGATCCTCCGGCTCATAGTAGGCGCGAATGCCGCTTAGGATGGTACGCGGTGCATCCGTACCATCATCGAGCGTGAACTGCAGAAGCTTCTTCGATTTGGGCACAGCTTCGCACGCAAGCACCTTCACGACGCGGAAGTCGCTCTTGGAGAAGGTCTCGAAATCGACCGAGTCCTCGAACAGCGGCTCGATGACCACCTTGGAAAAATCGATCGGCTCATCCGAGATGAGGGGCGCACCCTCAATCGGTACGAAAACAGCCTGATCAGGCCCAGCAACGGCATCCGCGGATGCAGGCGTGCCAGCCGGTTTCGCTGTAGGTGCCTCATCCTTCATAAGCGGGAACAGCAGCACATCGCGGATGGAATCGCTATCGGTAAGCAGCATGACCAGACGGTCGATGCCGATGCCGATGCCACCAGCGGGAGGCATGCCGTACTCCAGCGCACGGATGTAGTCGGCATCGTAGCCCATGGCTTCATCGTCATAATCTTTTGCGGCAACCTGCGCATGGAAGCGCTCGGCCTGGTCGACCGGGTCGTTGAGTTCGTTGAATGCGTTGGCGTATTCGTGACCGCAAATATAAAGCTCGAAGCGATCGGTCAGGTTCGGATCCTCGGGCTTCTTCTTGGCAAGCGGTGAGATCTCGAGCGGATGGTCGGTGATGAAGATGGGCTGGATGAGCTTGCTTTCGCAGGTCTCCTCGAAGATCTCGGAGATAAGCTTGCCCTTGCCCCACGGCTCCTCGACTTCCACGCCAACGCGCTTGGCGATGGCGCGCAAGTCATCGAGGCTACGGTCAAACGAAACATCCTCGCCCGCACCCTCAGTTGCCATTTCGATCATGGTCTTGCGAGGCCAAGGGCCTTCGAGGTTGATCATGGTGCCCTGATATGGCACCTGCAGCGTCCCACACGCGGCCATGGCAGCGGCTTGGATGACGCCCTCGGCAAGTTCCATCATGCCTTCGAGGTCGGAATAGGCGCAGTATGCCTCCATCGTGGTGAACTCGGGATTGTGCGTCTGATCCATGCCCTCATTACGGAAAATGCGACCAAGCTCAAACACGCGCTCGAAACCTCCCACAAGCAGGCGCTTCAGCGGCAGCTCGGTAGCGATGCGCAGATAGTAATCGCGGTCGAGCGCATTAAGATGCGTGACGAAGGGACGCGCATTGGCACCACCCATGATGGATTGCAAAAACGGCGTTTCGACTTCGAAATAGCCCAGCTCATCCTCCATGTAACGGCGGATTGCCGAGACGATTTTGAAACGTTTTTCGAATGTGCTCTTGACCTCGGGATTCGCAATCAGGTCAACGTAACGCTGGCGATAGCGGATCTCTTTGTCGGCAAGACCATGGAACTTCTCGGGTAGAGGGCGCAGGGATTTTGAAAGAAGCTCGAAAGCCTCAACCGCTACGGAAAGTTGCCCGCGCTTGGTGCGCATCATGACGCCGCAGGCGCTTATCCAGTCCCCCACATCGAGGTCCTTGAGCTCGGCATAGGCTTCTTCACCGAGCGTGTTGATGCGGCAGAACAGTTGGATGGTCGCCGTAGCGTCGCGCAACTCCAAAAACGACACTTTGCCCTGCACGCGCTTCGCCATCACGCGACCTGCGATGCGCACCGCATCTTCAGTGGTCGCACCATCTTCGAGCTCGGCATACAAGCTGATGAGCTCATCGATATGATGCGAATACGCAAACGCATGCCCATACGGGTTCTTGCCTGCATCGATGAGCGCTTGGCGCTTGTTACGGCGAACTTCGATCGGATCGTCTTCGATTGCCTGCACAGCCAGTTGCTCTTGCTCAGATGATGCTGCCATGTTGTAGCCTTTCCTTGTGAAAAAGGGGCCCGACTAGCGACCCCTTCTCATGCTTTCTCGTCCCAGGTGCTTTTCGGGTGTGCCTTAGCGTTCGATCTTAAGGATCTCGATGACGCTCTTCTTGCCCGTCGGACCGACGGCTTCAACCGTTTCACCTTTCTTGTGACCCAGAAGCGCTGCGCCAACCGGCGACTCGTTGGAAATCTTACCGACTTGAACGTCGCTCTCGGCGCCGCCCACGATGGTGAAAACGCGCTCGACGCCGTTCATGTTCAGTGTGACGGTGCTGCCGACAGTGACCTTGGTGGAGCGCTTCGGCGTGCTCACGATGGTCGCCTCAGAGAGAATATGCATGATTTCAGCAATGCGCGCCTCCATCATACCCTGCTCGTTCTTTGCATCGTCATACTCGGAGTTCTCAGTGATATCACCGAACTCACGCGCGATGCGGATGCGCTCGCCGACTTCGGCGCGCTTCTCGGTTTCGAGGTAATGCAACTCCTCCTCGAGCTTCTTCTTGCCTTCGGGGGTCAACACGTAATTGCTGTCAGCCATGTTCGTCCGTTCGTCCGTGAAAAAACGTATCCGACGATACGTTTTTTCGAGCTTATGCTTCTTGCGAGGATCATCCTCGCGTGCTCCTACATCGCTGCAGGAGGCTACGTACTAATTGATGCGCTTGACCACGCGCTTCACCGTGCGCGTAACCTCTTGCGAATCTGCCTCTGCGTCTGCAAAGGCTTTCTCAGCCTTTGCTACGGTCGCCTGGGCCCGCGCGATAGCGGAATCCTCGACCTCGCTTGCTTTCTCCTCAACCGTAGTCACAGTATCGGAGGCCTCATCTGCCACACTTGCAACAACCGTTTCAGGAACAGCCTCGGCTTCCGGCTCGTCGACTGGCGCCTCAAGCACTTCGGGCGCAGCCTCAACAGGATTTTCGGCCGCGGCCTTCTTCTTGGATGAACCAAGACCCGCACGCAGGTTCTTCATCGTTTTGCCGATGGCAGCGCCAAGCTTGGGAAGATTCTTCGGGCCGAAAATGAGCAAGACGACCACAAGGATGATGATCAGCTCAACCCAGCCCATGCCAAAGATCTTCATAAACACCTCCACATCATACGTGGCGTTCCATCAAAACATACACCTAGCGGTGTAACCACGTAAGGTTACCATATCGGAACGCCTTTCACGGCGAAGATAAATAATCGACATGATTCCTTTTGCCGATGGCAAAATATGTGCTATCATATCTGCCGCTGTTTGGAAAAGCAGCATTTTTGCAGTCGGGTTGTGGCTCAGTTTGGTAGAGCGCTGCGTTCGGGACGCAGAGGTCGCAAGTTCAAATCTTGTCAACCCGACCATGAACTTCCGAAACCGCCGAATGGCGGTTTCTTTTTTTTGAAAGATGTTGAGGGTTTGAGCCTGGGCACCCTTATGTCCTCCCTCGAATCACAAGGGCGAGCGCGTATAATGGCATCAAGCAAAAACCGCAAGGAGGACTCATGGATATCAGCATCATCGTCGCATTCGATAATAGCGCACCGCTCATGGAAAACTTCATTGACCAGATCATGCCCTTCTTAGAAGGTCGCGATGACCGTGAGCTCGTATTAGTAAGCGATGGCTGCCGCAACTTAGAGACGATAGGGTTCTCACGTGCATGCGCTGATAAATGGGACAACGTAATGCTCGTCGAGATGCACAAAAAGGGCGGTTACTCCAAGGCGAACAATGCAGGTGTTGCTGCATCATCGGGCGACTATCTCTTGTTCGCGAACACAGACATATTCCCCGAACCGGATGCAGTGGATTTGCTGCGTGCCAAGTTCGATGACAACCCCAAACTCGGCGCCGCTCAAGGCTGTCTCGCATATCCGCAGAACGGCAAAGTCATGTGCTGCGGCCACACCTTCAACGATTACATGAACCATCACATCTACCAAGGTCGCCCCGTAAGCGATGCAGTGGTTCAGATTGCCGGTCCGCGTCAAGCGCTGAATTCCGCCTTCCTCATGATGCCACGCTCGGTATACGAGGAGATGGGCGGCATGGACGAGTTCTTCTTCAACGCTTACGACGGCATGGACCTCACCATGCGTACAGGCTGGGCGGGCTACGATCTCATGTACTATCCGGATGTTTTAGCCTGGCATTCTACTGGCGGAAGCCGCGATTACATCCGACACAACAATGAATACCAGAGCAAGTACTACTATGCCCATAACGGAACGAGAATCCGCTCCGATGTTGTGGATTATCTCAGACCGCAAATCGAGGCAATAAACCTCGCGCCGGCCTATTATGCCATCGATTGCACATTTTGCATGACATGGAAGGACATGGCCGCAGACCTCGGCATCCACATTGATGGCGTTTTCGAAATCGAGGAGCGGGATTCATCGCACGTGGACCTGTACCGCAACGTACCGCCTTCGATCAAGACATGCGAGAAGCCCCTGTTGTTCGTAACGAACAACTATAACGATGCGACCGGCAACAAGCGTTGGTTCAAGCAACGCGGATGTCCAGATGATCTGTTCATCGATTTCTTCGGCAATGCGTTCACGGCAGCGCAGCTGGGGCTCGTATAGGAATTGCCGGAGCTTGCACGGAACGACTAGGCGTATACTGCACCATACGTATTGTTTTCACGAATCAGGACATGCATGATGGCACTTGAGCACCCGCCCGAAAACGCGCAGACGCCTTCCGCCGTAGGTTCCTCGGCCTGCACGACGACCGAGGTTCAAAACCATTATGCCCGCGTGGCGCTCGATGTGTTAGAACAGCTTGATGATCAAGCGATATGCGGTTGCGAATCATGCGATGACACGCCTTCGCGCACAAGCGAAGCTAAGGAATTGTACGCTCGTGAGATCATGGACAATCTTCCCGAAGGTGCACTTGCGGCAAGCCGAGGGTGCGGCGACCCGGTTGCGAAAGCTCAGCTTGCACTTGGAGAGGTGGTTGTCGACCTCGGCAGCGGCGGCGGAATCGACGCGCTCATCGCTGCCCGTTTCGTCGGGGAGACAGGCTATGTGTACGGCATCGATATGACGTACGAGATGATCGAGCTTGCCGAGCGCAATGCAGCGGATGCGAAGGTCGCCAATGTTGAGTTCGTGCAAGGAACGATCGAAGAGATTCCCCTTCCTGATGCAAGCGTCGACGTCGTTCTTTCCAATTGCGTTATCAATTTCTCAGATGACAAGCCACGCGTCATGCGCGAAGCATGCCGTATCCTAAAACCTGGCGGACGTTTCGTTGTAAGCGATATCGTCAGCTACGCGCCCATCGCCAAGGACGCATTCGAGCCTCTATGCCGCATCGTCGGATGCACAAAGGGCATGCAATCCGCCGAAAGCTATCGCATGGCACTTGAAGACGCCGGATTCGTCGATATCATGCTCGAGCCGAAAACAACCTACACGCTCGACATCCTCGAGCAGAAGGCACGGGCGAAGGATCGGATGCGATTCTTCGAAAGCATCGAGAACGACCCCGCCATAGAAGGCGCAAGCGGCAGCGTCATCATCTATGCATACAAACCGCAGAACTAACGCCTCGAAATCGTTATTCCCGTAATGCAATGGACGCCCCAGCGGGGCGCCCATCAAAACGTTGCTCGGGTATCTTTGCTACTCCCAGCGCACATTCACCGTGCAGTTCTCCAATTCGGTGCCGGTCAAGAGCGCCTTCACATGCGCTTCGACTACACGAGCTGCATGCTCGCGCGCACTGTTAAGCAAACCATCAGCCTTCGCCTGCTCCACATGCGAATCGACCTCTGCCTTTAAGAGCTCTGCCACATCAGCAGGTGTGATTTGATTAAACGGATTGAAGGTCTCATCGAGCGTTTCGTACGAATTCGGATCGGTATACGCATCGAGGATCTCAACGTCAGGCAAGGTTACCGTCAAGATACGCGTGACATCATTAAGCTCCACCTTCGCTTGAGTGATATCGCGGATACCTGCTTTCACAACGCCGTCATATGAAATCACGAAATACTTGCCCGTGAAAGGAATGCGGATATCGCCGATGAGCTTCTTGTTCTCCTGCTCGTATTTACCCATGTCGGAGAACTCGTATTGCTGTGTCGTCAGCTCGGCGATATCACCGAACGAATTCTTGATGACAGTCACATTGATCTTCGTATCACCACTTTCGAAGATCTGGAGATTATTGATCGAGTAGATACCGAATAGCGCAACGACCGCGCCCAAAAGAAATGGGACGAGGATCTTCAGGAACGTCTTCATAAGAAGGCCCCCTTTCTCTTCCATCCTATCTGAAAGGTCGCATGCGATCGCATGTGCGAGCAATCGCGCAAGCCGTTATTACCACATCTAAAAGCGAATTACCATATCTATCTTTTCGCATGCACCATATCTTGTGGTTGCATAGGCAGAATCCGCGAAAAATACGCATTATGCGGGCATAGCCCGCGCTTTGAGGTTCAATTTGGCAAGCTTACTGTTCGCTATTGCCGAAGAACAGCTCATACCAACGGATGAACAGGTAGATCACCCACACGTGACGCCAGATGCGCGTCTTGCGGCGACCGAACCAAATCGGATGACTCACGCGCGGTTTCTCACCTAAGAACGCATCGAGCAAGGCGCCGATCTCATCGACATTGAAGAACTCGCGGGCGACATCGCTCTCGAATGCGCGACGAATCTCGGCCGCCACCTTCGGGTCGGCAAGCCATTTGCGCGCAGGCACCGGGAACCCGAGTTTCTTGCGATACGCAACTTCATGCGGAAGCACGCGCGATGCTGCAGCACGTAAGGCGAGCTTGTTCCCGCCATTCTCCCCCACCTTGAACTTGCTTGGCATACGGCGTGCGATATCGAAGATACGAAGGTCGCAGTACGGCATGCGGATATCGAGCCCCGTACCGCGCACGATCTTGGTCGAGTTGAACAGAATGCTCGCCTCGAAATAGCTGCGCAAATCAGTGTAGAGCATCCACGCAACCGTATCGTATTTGCGCCCACCCGCACCACGCTCGCGCATGAAATCGCCGGCTTTGCGATTCGCGTACCATTTCTTCAGGAAGCGCTTCTGCTCGAAGTCCGCCATGATGTAGGTCGCCCCGAAATACACCGAGGAGTTCTTGTTGTAGCGCTTGGCATTGCGATAGATGCTGTAGCCGCCGAAGAACTCGTCGGCACCTTCGCCGGACAGGCACAGCTTCGACTCCTGTGCGATTTTCTTGCATGCGCAGAACAGCGCAAGGCCAGCCACATCGGCGGAGGGCTGCTCGTAGGCGAAGAGGAAGTCATCGATCGCGGCGAAGAACTCCTCAGGTGTGACCTTGACACCTTCGAATTCGCGCCCGAGCGCCTCCGCGGTCTTGCGCGCATCTTCCTCTTCGCTTGCCGAAGGGTCGTCGTAAGAGACGCAGTAGGCCTTCTTCGCACCGCTCTTCGCTAAGATGTACGACGAATCAACACCGCCTGAAAGGAAGCTATCAACCTCTTCCCCCTCATCGATGATCGTATCTATGCTCGCATCGAACGCCGCATCGAGTTCGTCCGCCCACTCTTCCAAGGTCTTTGACTCGTCAGGCTCGAAGGAAAGCTCCCAATACCGACCGAGCACAAGCCCGCCTGAACCGAATGTCAAATAACCGCCCGGCTCGAGTTTGTATACGCCCTTGAACAGGGTCTCCTCGCCGGGAACGTAGTTGAAGCCCAAATAGAACTGAATGAGCTCGCGATTGAGCTCGCGTCGGAATCCAGGCTGATCGAACAGGTCCTTTATCTGCGTGGCTACGAGCAGACGACCGTCGATGGTCTTGTAGTAGAACAAGAGCTCCGCACCCAAAGGATCGCGTGTGCAGAACGTCTCGTAAGTTTCAGGGTTGTATAGCACGATGGCGAACTGCCCATTGAGGTGGTTGCCCAACGAAGTGCCCCATTCATCCCATGCAGCAACAACCAATCGCTCCTCACGCTCACGACGCGATAAGCCATCAATCGATACGCCCAGCTCTTCGGCGAGTTCCTCATGATTATGGATCAGCCCTTCGTAGGCTCTCAGCTCTACCATTCGCGCACCCTTCGTGTTACATGCATTTTGCATGGAGGCGTCAGTTTCCAAGGGGTAAATATAGCACGGCACAAGCGCGATGCGGAGAAGTTCACCAGACCTACCGAAACGCCCCTCCTATGCTAGAGGCTTTTCAGTTCGAATGCGCCGTCCTGATAAACCGCATAGCCATGGATGCCATCCTTCGGCAGGCTCACACTCCCTGGATTCACGAAGCGGTGCCCGTCTTTCACCTCGTTTACTTGCACATGCGTGTGCCCCGAAACGAAGCAGGCGTCCTTCGACATCGGCGGAAGATGGTCGGAATCGAAAAGGTGACCGTGCGTGCAAAACAGCTCCTGGTCTCCATCGAAAACCACTGCGTAATCGGCCATGCACGGAAAGTCAAGCATCACTTGGTCGACTTCGGCCTCGCAGTTGCCACGCACCGCGATGATACGGTCGGCATACTTGTTGAGCATGCGCGCGACCTCACGAGGGTCATGTCCTTCAGGAAGCGGATTTCGGGGGCCATGGTACAGAAGATCGCCGAGCAGGATGACCTTGTCGGGAGCCTCGCTCTCAATCTGCTCCACCAGTCGCGCACACCAAAACGCAGAGCCATGGATGTCGGAGGCTACAAGGTACTTCATAGGTATCGATCTCCTCTCGCGCTATCAACGAAACCGCGCGTCAGAACCTTTTCGTCGCACGCAATCGTACCACGTGAGTGCGACACTTGCTCTATACTGTCGGTATGCACATGAAAGAATCCGCGCGTATTTGCGCATCGCCTCAAAGGAGTCGAGCATGCTCATCGACGAGAAAGCCCGCGAAACCTTCGCGAAACTGGAATTGGAATTCTCACCTGTCGCATTGAAGTACTATTACGCCCCTCCGAAAGGAGTCGAGAGATTCGAGGGCACGGGAGCGTTCTGCGAGCTGGTGCATGCTGCCTCAAGCGGAGATGGCGCATTCTACATCGACAAAGATAACGAGACGTGCTTCGGCAAGGTAGCACTTGGAATGGTGCCTGATAACGGCCTCGCTGCGAGCGGGCTGATCGGCCCCGATATCGACATGTACGCTACACAGGCGCCGAATGCCCGTTTGCATGACCTTTTGCCCACGTTAACGCTCGGTGCGCACAACGTCGTCGTCATGGCGCCTATCAAAGCATGCGACTTCGACCCGGATATCCTCGTAGTCGTCGCCCCCACCGAGAAAGCCGAGATAATCCTGCGTGCAACAAGCTGGGTGTCGGGAGACCCATGGGAGTCGAAGTCGACGCCTGTCATGAGCTGCGGCTGGATGTACGCGCATCCCTACGTCACTGGCAAGGTGAATTACTGCATCACCGGCATGCATCATGGGCTGAAACGCCGTAATCTGTACCCGGCAGGCATGCATCTTATCGCCATCCCGTTTGCGAAGCTCCCCGAAACCATCTACTCGCTGGAGAATATGAATTGGACGCCGCTCTACTTCCGCCAGGATACAGAAGAGGGTCGCGAAGAATTGGCTGCCGCCCAAGCGCGATGGGCCGAAGCGGGCACGAGAATTGGCGGTTAGCACTCAAACGATTTGCAAAAGCATTTCGTTTATACTGAATCGTGAGCATGGAACCGAAGCCGTATCAGTTTGAGCAAAGGAGCATACGATGACCGATGTCGCAATCATCCCCATCAACTTCCCTTCCCATGATGCCAAAAGCACGTGCAAGGGACAGATTTGGCAAGCCGCGGACTTGGACGGAAAACCACGCGGTATCATCCAATTCGTGCATGGCATGGCAGAGCACATCACACGCTATGACGACCTCGCACGTTTCTTCGTCGACCACGGATTCATCGCATGCGGCATCGATCATATCGGCCATGGCGACACAGCTGCGACGAAGGCTGACTGGGGCGTCATGCCAATCGAGGGCGGTTCGCAGGTGCTTGTCGATGATGCCCATGAACTGCGTCTCGCCATTCAGCAAAGCTATGGCGAGGATGTCCCATATTTCATGTATGGACATAGCATGGGAAGCTTCGTTACGCGCCTGTACATCAGCCAACATGGCGCGGGTTTAAGCGGAGCGATTCTTTCGGGCACGGGGCATAATCCCGTCGCCGTCTGCAAGGCTGGTCTCATCCTCGCCCGTCGCATCGCGAAGAGCAAGGGCATTCGCTACCAGAGCAAGACCTTGCACAACTTGGCTGATGGCGCCTACTCTGGCGCTATCAAGGACGCACGCACCAAGTTCGATTGGCTCAGCCATGACGATGCGGTCGTCGACACCTATATTGCTGATGAGGCAAGCGGCTTTCCCTTTAAGGCAGGCGGGTATGCAACCTTGATGGAGCTTTGCGAAAAAATCGCGCATCAGAGCTGCGCTGACAAAGTCCCACGCGACCTCCCCGTCTTATTCATTGCAGGCAACGAAGACCCCGTCGGCAACAACGGCAAGGGCGTCACGGCCGTCTACGACATGTTCCGTAAGGCGAATATCAACGATGTCACGCTCACGCTCTACGATGGCATGCGCCATGAAGTGCATAACGAAATCGACCATGAGAAGGTCTACAACGACGTCCTGCGATGGATCGAAGACCGCATGGCGAGCCCTGCTGAGTGATTCCACGCGAATTCGGGAAGCATATAGAGTATTGAAGTAGAAAGCGAGAACAGAGTGAATCCGACAGAAGCTGGTCTTAAGGAAACGTATCTCATCGCTATCGACCAGGGCACCACATCATCACGCGCTCTGCTTGTCGATGAGAAGGGAAACACGGTCAGATCGTTCCAAGAGGAATTCCCCCAGATTTATCCTAAGCCAGGCTGGGTCGAACATGACCCAATGCAGATTTGGCAATCTGTGAAGCATACGCTCGAACAACTGGCATGCGCACGCGAGCTTTCCGCTGAAAACGTCGCAGCCATCGGCATCACTAACCAGCGCGAAACGACCATGATCTGGGACCGTGAAACCGGCGAGCCGATCGCCAACGCCATCGTATGGCAATGCCGGCGTACCGCGGAAATGGTAAATGAGATCTGCGGGGAGAAAGAGATTGCCTCGCGCATCAAGAAGAAGACGGGCCTTCTTCCCGATGCTTACTTCTCTGCCAGCAAAATCAAATGGATACTTGATAATACACCGGGCGCATGGGAGAAAGCGCGCGCTGGCGAGCTTGCATTCGGCACGGTCGATACATGGATTCTATGGAACCTCACCGGAGGCGCCGTCCATGCGACGGACTACACCAACGCATCGCGCACGATGCTTTTCAACATCCACACACTTGAGTGGGATGAGTGGCTGCTTGACCTGTTCGGCATTCCCTCCTCAATGCTACCCTCCGTGCATCCAAGTGCATTTGATTACGGATACGTCGCTTGCGGCCCGCTTGAGGGAACGCCTATCGCAAGCCTTGTCGGCGATCAGCAGGCAGCGCTCTTCGGCCAATGCTGTTTCGAAGCAGGTCAAGCAAAGGCAACATATGGAACTGGTTGCTTCTTGCTCGTGAATACAGGCGAGTCCGCATGCGAGAGCACGCACGGTTTGCTTACCACCGTCGCCGCAAGCGCCCCTGGTGATAAAGTCACCTATGCGCTTGAAGGCAGCGTACTGAATTGCGGCACGCTCATCAAATGGCTTCGCGATAACCTCGGCATCATAACCGATGCTGCTGAAACCGAAGCGATGGCGAAGAGCGTGGATGATGCCGCAGGCGTATATATCGTTCCCGCTTTCACGGGACTCGGTGCACCGTATTGGAACCCCGATGCGCGCGGCGCCATCCTCGGCATCACCCGCGGCGTGAACAGGGCACATATCTGCCGTGCGGCGCTCGAGGCGATCGCTTACCAGAATTATGACCTCGTCAAGGCAATGGAAGCCGATTCCTGCCAGGCTATTCGCCTCATCAACGTTGACGGTGGTGTTAGCAACAACGGTTTCTGCATGCAGTTCCAAGCCGATATCCTCGAAACGACGCTGCTTCGTCCAGCAAGCGTCGAAACCACGGCTCTCGGCGCGGCATTCCTCGCAGGCCTAAAGACCAACTACTATGCGAGTACGGATTACCTCCTCGGATTGCGCGGGAACGACGAGGTGTTCCAGCCTCAAATGGATGATGAAACGCGCGAAGCGGTGCTTGCCGGATGGCAGGCTGCCGTCAAACGCGTCATGTAGTATATTGACGTCCGTTCACTTAATACAGCGATAAGGGGAGCTGACCTGATTGGTCAGCTCCCCTTATCTTTAAGATAATCCATTAAGCAAATATGCCCGTCATGCGTCCTCAACGTAGCGGATGACGTTTTCCTCGTTGAGGCGGAACTCATAGGAATTGTAATCTGGGCGCCGCGTCCAACCAATGTGCTCCCAGAAAGCGTTGCCGCCCTCGTTCGAGCTGAACGCGACTAATGTCACCTTGCTCACGTGCTCTTCGGCTAACGCTCGAAGCGATGCACGTACCATGTCTCTGCCGATGCCATGCTTGCGGTATTCAGGACTCACGCATACATGATAGAAACTCCCCTGACGGCCATCGTGACCACACAGGATAGAACCGATGATCTCGCTATCGATTACGGCAACGACGCTTGAATTCGGATTGCGCGCCAAAAACCGAGCGATGCCCTCACGCGAGTCATCGACGCTTCTCAACGCAAATCCGCTGATGCGTTCCCAAAGCGCATACACTTGGTCGTAATCATCGATGGTCATCGGCCGTATGGTGATATCAGATTGCGTCATATAAGCTCCTGAAATGCATCGAGGGACATCACGAAGGACGCCCCTCGATTCTAGCATGCATGGATGTTCAAATGCGCCAATACCGAGTTAGTCATCGGCGCATCGATTGAACGGCGATTAAGCCTCGACTTCGACGATCGGCGCCTCGGGAGCATTCTTGCCAATGCTCGCGATGCCGTTCAGGCAGCTCTTCTTGGCCTTATAGCCCTCACCCGTCGCGATGATTTCGCCGTTGCTTGCCTTCAGGCGGAAACGGAACTCGCCAGCCTTGTCGACATACACTTCGTACTTCGGATGCTTGACCTTCTCGAAGCCTTCCTGGGTCTGATCCTCGATCGCGACGGCGCAGTTCTTGCGAACGCTCTCGATGCCCTTAAGGCAGCTCCTCTTGGTCGTGTAGGTCTCGCTCGTGGCGATGATCTCGCCGTTTCCAGCCTTCAGGTTGAACCGGAAGCCGCTCTTCGTCTGCTTAACCTCGAACTTGCCCATTACGTGCCCCTTTCATTTTCCCGAGTACGCGCGCCGTCAGCTGGTATGACTTTGCGAGTACAATCTGTCGACTACGACTTTAACCTTGTTTTGATTATACCCCCATTTGAGTCCATTGACAGTAGAAATGCGCATGGGTTTTCCCTCATTTTCTTCTGCTTTCCTTCATTTTCAGTTATCGAAAAACCAGCATCTGGAATACATGCCACATCGCAGGTACGCTATACTGGATTAAAAGGAAAAACCCGCGGCAACTGACGGATTTGTGGAGCACCACAAGGGAGCCGCGGGAAGAGAACGCCGACCGTCTGGGCAAATCGTTTGAATGCGATTTGCCCTGCTTTGTTTTTGGCGCGCATTCCAACCTTCTTCGAGCGAAAGGAGCACGTATGCTAGACCTCATCGAACTCTTGAAAGGAAACCCGTATCCAGGACGCGGCATCGTAGTCGGAGCGGATTGTGTGTATTACTTCATCATGGGACGCAGCATCAATAGCAGAAACCGCATCTTCGTCGAAACGGAAGATGGCATCCGCACTGAAGCGCACGACCCCTCGCAGATGGTCGATCCGAGCCTTATCATCTACCATCCGGTTCGCAAAGTTGGTGACGACCTCATCGTCACCAACGGTGACCAAACCGACACCATCGCCAACATGGGCGACTTCCGGAAGGCGTGCATGGCACGCGAATATGAGCCGGATGCGCCAAATTACACGCCGCGTATCAGCGCCATCATCCATGCGGATAAAAGCTTTGAGATCAGCATCTTGAAGCACGCGGAAGACGTTGCCGATGGCGCCGATCGCTGCCTGCGTGAATTCTTCGCATACGAAGGATGCGATCAGGGAGTCGGTTATTTCATCAGCACATATCAAGGCGATGGCAATCCCCTGCCGTCCTTTGCGGGTGAGCCAATTCGCGTGAGCATGCCCGATCCCGATGCTGTATGGGACGCGCTCAATGCTGATAACAAGGTTTCCCTGTACACTAATGTCGGCGGCGAGGTACGGCTATTCAACAAGAATCTTGGCGACTAAACAAAAGCCGCTAACGAAAGGAATGACCATGAACGAACTCGAACTCAAATATGGATGCAATCCGAATCAGAAACCCTCGAAAATCTTCATGCGCGATGGTTCCGATTTACCGGTTAAGGTGCTCAACGGCAAGCCGGGTTACATCAACTTCCTCGACGCGCTCAATTCCTGGCAACTCGTACGCGAGTTGAAAGAGGCTACCGGGCTTCCCGCTGCAGCAAGCTTCAAGCATGTCTCCCCAGCTGGTGCAGCTGTAGGTCTGCCGCTTTCGGATGTTGATCGGCAAATCTATTTCGTCGATGATCCAGGTGAGCTCTCCCCCATTGCGTGCGCGTACATTCGCGCCCGCGGAGCCGACCGCCTCTGCTCCTACGGTGATTGGGCGGCGCTTTCCGATGAATGCGATGCCGATACTGCACGGTACCTTAAGCTTGAGGTCTCTGATGGCATCATCGCGCCTGGTTACACCGAGGAGGCACTCGAAATCCTCTCGAGCAAGAAGAAAGGAAACTACAACGTCGTGCAGATCGACCCTGATTACGTGTGTGCCGAGCAGGAATACAAAGATGTATTCGGCATCACTTTCGAGCAGGGTCATAATTTCTTCCGCATCGATGAGGAACTGCTTGCAAACGTCGTAACCGAGAACAAGGAGCTTCCCGACCAAGCGAAGATCGACCTGATCGTTGCGCTCATCACCTTGAAATACACGCAGAGCAACTCGGTGTGCTACGTCAAGGATGGTCAGGCGATCGGCGTTGGCGCAGGTCAGCAAAGCCGTATTCACTGCACGCGCCTCGCGGGCAGCAAGGCCGATACATGGTATCTGCGTCAGCATCCCAAAGTTTTGGGTCTTCAGTTCATCGAAAGCATTGGAAGGCCAAGCCGCGACAACGCCATCGATGTCTACATCTCCGATGAGCATGACGATGTTCTAGCCGAAGGCGAATGGCAAAAAGTATTCGCCGTAAAACCCGATGTGCTCACCGCGGAAGAGAAGAAGGCATGGATTGCCACGCAAACCGGCGTGAGCGTTGGAAGCGATGCGTTCTTCCCCTTCGGTGACAATGTCGAACGTGCCCGCAAGTCGGGTGTGGCCTATATCGCCGAGCCAGGCGGCTCGATCCGTGATGACAACGTGATCGAAACGGCTGATAAATACGGTATCGCCATGTGCTTCACCGGCATGCGCCTGTTCCATCACTAGGAAACGACCGTCTGGCGCCCGTTCACGCACAGAAATCCGAAATCGGAGTAACATGCACGAGTTTTCGGGTATAGATAGGTCTGCAAGAGAACTTTGAACTTGAGGAGGTTCAGAATGGCTGTCACTATCGATAATGATGCTTGCATCGCTTGTGGTATCTGCGTTGGAGAGTGCCCGCAAGAGGCTCTGACCGTTGATGATGTTGCCGTCGTGGACGCGGACGCATGCATCGAGTGCGGCATTTGCGTTGACGCTTGCCCGCAAGAGGCAATCGCCCTGTAAGCTTTTTCACACCGAAAGCGAAGGAGGCCCGCGCCAGCGGGCCTCCTTTTCGTTTGCGGTTAATGCGTGAGGCTACCGCACTTACCCGACAATCCTGCGACGATAGGCTGCGCACGCGAACACGATGAAGGCCGCAAGCGCCAAACCGACGAGCAGACCAGCGGGACTTTCATCGCCGGTTTTCGCACCGGTTCCACTCGTGGAAGACGATGTATCGCCAGAGCCAGCTCCGGAATCGTCCTTCGACGCCGCTTCTGCAATCGTCAAGGTCGTTTCGGCGCTGCTGTCACTGAAGTTCACCTTGACGGCATGCTCGCCAGCCGAAAGCGTTTCGAGGAAAGCAGCGTTGAGCGAGGCCTCCAAGCTGCCGGAAGCGGCCGTATAGTTCGACGCCGCGATGACCACGCCATCGACCTCGATGCTCTCAAACAACGAGAAGGTCTTATCATCCTCGATGCTGCGATTCACCGTAAGGTCGAACCCTGAAGAAGAACCCTTCGTCCACGTGCCATCCGCACCCTTGGAGAACGTGTAGACAATCTCGGTCCACTTGGCATAGACCGTTATGCTTTCCGTAACGGGCACGCCGAAGTTATGGGAAGTATTACACGCCGCATCGTCAAACCAGCCGCCGAAGACGTATCCCGTGCGTACCGGATCTTCAGGCTTGGAGACCGTACCACCGCTCGAAACCGTCTGCGATGCTACCTCGGGCCCGCCGTTGGTCTCGAAGGCCACCGTGACAGGATTCATCGGACCCAGCCTTAACGTGATGCTGCCGTCGGTGTTCAACGTGAGTTCAGCGACTTCCATGCCCGCCAATGCCGCCGGAAGTATCACCTTGTCTTTCGTTAGACTGGCGAAATTCTTGGCATCATCTGGAAAGACCGTCGTCAGCAGGTAGCCGTCGTCCTTGTTCTCGAAGTTCTCGTCGGTCAGCGACGCCGTGTTTCCAGTCGAGATGGCGGCTTTCAACGGCTCGAATGAAACCTTCGGGAACTTGCCCGTGTCGATCACCAGCTCGTCGGAAGCGGCGTCCTCCTTGCCGGACGATTTCGTTGGAGGAAGGTCGGAATTGTTAAAATAATACGTCGTGCCGCTCGAGCTTGCCGAATTCGGCCTGCTGAACATGACGTAACCAAGACGGTGGCCGTTTTCCGGATAGCTCGAATCGTAGTAATCCATCGTGACCCACTCACGCCCGAGATCGTCGGTAAAGCTGCCAGTTGCGAGGATTTCCCTGCCGGCCGACAGTCCACCGATGCGGTTGCCATCGTCCGTTGGCGTCTCCGGCGTGCTGCGGACGTTCATGGCCCCCGCCGTGACCGTGTACTTGACTGGTCCGTCTTCGAAAGGCGCACCCAGTTGTTCGGCGGAAGGGCAGAGCGCCAGGTAGCTCGCGTTCACCCAGGCGGTCTGGCCCTCGAAGTCGATCATGGTCCAACCGCCGCTCTGGCCGACGGCCTGGACGACGTCGCCGTACGAAAGGCCGCCCACGTGCGCGCCGGCGGTGCTGGCGTCGGAGCGCACGTTCAGCGCGCCCGCCGTCACCACGTACGTGCTGTCGCTCAACGCGATCACGTCCATCGGGCACTCGATGCGCACGGTGGTGTCGTTGATGACGTCGATTTCCGCCGCGACCGTCTTGCCGTTGACGCTCACCGTGGCGTCGGTCGCGAACGTGTAGCCCGCCTCGCAGCGGACGGGGATGCTGATGCGGTACTCGCCCGACGCCTCGAACTTATCAGTGGGGCCCATGGCAACCCACGAGCCGCTTACATGGCGCCGCCAGTACGCGCTGCCGGAGCCCGGGTCGGGCAGGGAGAGATTCGCTTCCTCGACGCTGTAGTCGCCGATGTAGGCTTGCGCGAGGTCGCCCTCCATCGGCTGCTTGACGCCGTTCACGCTGATGGTCTTCACCTTCGGCGTGTAGTTGTACTCGACGTAGTCGGGCTCGGTGAGCTCCCAGCCGTCGTTCGACTTCATCCTGTCCATCGCGATAACGTACAGGTAGTACTTTCCGGCCTCACCGTGGAAGTACTCGATGTTCGATTCGATGTAGCAGGTGGTTATGCTGCTGTCGTAGTAGCCGTCGACGATTTGCTTGCCATCGGGCGTGCCGTACACGAGCCGGTAGTAGAAGTACTTGGCCTCTTCGAATGGGTATGGGTCCCATGACGCCGTTCCAGCGGTGGCATCCACCTTCAGGTTCAGGTGCTTCTCGACCATGAAGGCCCATTGCGAGCCTTCGGCCGTCGAGCTGGACGCGGGCTCGCTGTCTTTGTAGCCCGCGGGTGCGAGCGCCTTGACGGTGATGATGAACGTGTTGTGGCCGGTGCGGATCGAGAGTGACTTGAACACGTCTTTCAGGTCGTACGAGTTGGTGCTGGCGCCGACCTCGAAAGTCGTCTCTTTCGGGGCGAAGCCCTGGGTCGTGTTCTTGACGGTTATCTCGTAGCCCTTGGCTTTGTCGACCGGAGTCCAGCTGATGCCGTAGTCGTGCAAGGTGTCGCCGGTTTTCTTGATCGGCCCCGGCGAGTCGAGCTGCTCGTCGGGCAAGTTGATCTCGGGGGAGGCGAACAGGGCGTACTCGATGCCGGTGGACAGCTTCTCCTTCTTGATCATGGTCCAGGTTTCGTCGTCGATGATGAGGGTCGCGGTGTCGGAGAACGTGTAGTTCTCATCCGGGCACATGACGCAGACGTGGTAGCGGTACGCTCCTTCTAGGAACTGCTGGTCGCCTGGCATTATCGCCCATGCGTCGTCGCTTTTCTTGTAGTGCCACGCTGCGTCGGTGTGGTACGAGAGGCCGCCCGCTTCGAACACTGGATCTGTGGATAGGAGCTTGATGTCCGGCGCTTTGGGTAGCTCGTAGGGCACCGCGATCGACCTGACGGTGGGCGTTGCTGTGCCGTCGAGCGATTCGACGATTACCGGATCGTCCGCATACGCCGATGAGCCAAAACACGGGAGTAGCACGATAGCCATCGTAATGGCCGCAATCATGCCGAGGAACTTGGTCGCCTTCATAGAGAGAACCTCCTTGGGAAACGTTTCTTCGAGGGAGGCTGGGTGGGATTACGCTACAAGTGCCCATCCTTCGATGCGAAGCGCACACACCTATGGATGCGTCGAAAAGAAAGTGTTTTCTAGACGCGAACGCTTTCTGTCAGAATACGCCAAAAGCTGCCTTCCCGCAATGTGGGCGGCGACGAGCGTACAACTATGCGATATGCACCTTGCCATCATCGCCGACACTGACGCGGCCTTCCGCAATCAGCTGGATGACTTGCGGATACAGCTCATGCTCGACATTGTGGATGCGAGCTTCGAGCGTATCGACCGTATCGTCCTCGCGCACTACGACCGGACGCTGCGCGATAATCGGACCCTTGTCGTACTCGGCATTCGCGAAATGAACCGTAACACCTGTGACCTTCACTCCGGCATCCCATGCATCCTGAATGCCGTGCGCGCCACGGAATGATGGCAGCAATGCTGGGTGTAAATTCACTACGCGGTTCTCATAAGCATTAAGCAAAACGGAGGTGACCATACGCATATACCCTGCCATCACGACATATTCGGCACCCGCTTGCTTGAGCGCATCGACAATGCGCCGATCAGCGGCCTCAACGTCAACATATGCCTCGCGATTGAGCACTAGCACGTCAAGCCCAGCTGCCTTGGCGCGCTCTATTCCGTACGCATCGGGACGCGATGAGATGACCAGGACGATATCAGCTGCAAGGGAGCCGTCCGCAATGCGGTCGATAAGCGCTTGCAGATTCGTTCCGCTGCCAGAAAGCAACACGCCGATTGGAAGCTTCTTCATCACAGATCCTTTCGTACGAAACATCGCCGCCTACGCCTGTGCGTATGCGAACAGACCGCCTTCATTGCGATATCGAACAACGCCTTCGCCTTCCACAACTTGGCCGATACGGTAGGTCTTCTCACCTAGCTCGGCAAGGCATGCCTCGACCTCATCGGCACGAGCAGGATCGACAATGAGAACCAGACCGATGCCCATGTTGAAGGTCTTCAGCGCCTCTGTCTCATCAAGATTCGCTTGAGCACATACAAAAGAAGCAACAGGAGGAACCGGCCAAGCGCCGAGCTCGACTTCCGCATCGCACGCCTTCGGAAGCGCACGGTCGAGATTCTCGGTGATGCCGCCACCCGTGATATGGGCAAGCGCGCGCACAGCACCGGGAATGCGATCGATTACCGCACGGACGGGTTTTACGTAGATTCTCGTTGGCGTGAGCAGCGCATCGAGAACGCTTCTTCCCTCGAGCTCCTCCCGCGGGGTCTGCAGCTCGTCAAGCGCAACGCCCTCGGTGCACACCTTGCGTGCCAGCGAATAACCGTTGGAATGCAAGCCGCTGCTCGCCAGGCCGATGAGCACATCGCCCGGCTGCACCGCTTCAGGATCGAGCATCTTCGGGCGGTCGACAATGCCGACGCAAAAGCCCGAAAGATCATAATCGTCAGGATCCATCACGCCGGGATGCTCGGCCATCTCGCCGCCGATGAGCGCACAGCTAGCCTGCTTGCAGCCTTCACCGATACCTGCAACCACCTCGGCAACTGCCTCAGCGCGAAGCTTGCCGACCGCGATGTAATCGAGGAAGAAGAGCGGCTCGGCGCCTGTTGCGAGGATATCGTTCGCGCACATGGCTACCAGATCGATACCGACCGTATCATGCTTGTCGGCAAGACGGGCGAGCTGGAGTTTCGTACCAACACCATCAGTGCCCGACACGAGAATGGGGTCTTCCATGCCTTTCGCCGCGGCTACGGAGAACAAGCCACCGAACCCGCCGATATCGCCGATGACCTCGGGACGATACGTATCGTGCACGGTATCCTTGATCGCTTTAACGGCCCGAGCGCCCTCTGCCGTATCGACACCTGCTTGCGCATACGTCACCTGATCGGCGTTTTCCGGCATAGTGGCTTTGGAATCGTTATTTGTTTGCGTCATGTTCGGTCCTTTGACTCGTCACAAGTTATGAAGCTTGCTACCTCTTCTATTCAACGTCATTACCTTCGGCGAAGCTGTTCGCTCCAGCACCCACGATTGACGTAGCATTCCGTGAGATCATGCCTTGCTCTTCAAGACCCTCAACACCCGGCACGGTGCTTTCGGCGACATAGCCGAACAAGATATACCGTGCATTATTCTGATTGTTGTCGCAGGTGGAGAACGTGAATATCTGGTTCATGCCGTCGACCGCTGGAAGCGCTTCAGCAGGCGAAACAACGCTGCGCTCGATCTTGTCGTTTATGTAGTACGCAAGATCGGATGCGCTGCCGAACATTGTCTGGACAACCGCCTCGTCATTGCCGCTCGTATGGATGAGCGAAAACGTCTTGATGCGGTAATTGCCAGACGGGGTGAGTACGTAGACCTCACGATGCGCGTTGAACACACTGGGGTCAGAGAAATCCGCGATGACCGAGAACATCGAACCATCGTTCATGTTGTGGCCGTAGATGATACTGTTGTCGTCAGTAAACGAAATGCTGTTCTTCGTTTCGAGGAAGATGGCTCCAACCGACGTTACCCAATTCGTCTCGCCTTGGAAGTTGGTCTTCAGGTACTTATCGTTGTTCGATGTGTGGACAACCGGATAATTGATCTGAGTATCGGGAACGTAAATCCACGCTACGGTTTCGGGATTCTTTCCCCTAAGCGCATCCCAATCGACTTTAAGGTCGGCAAGCGTATTCGCAGAAACGTCAAACACCTCTCCGGCAATGTCAGAGTACGCACTGCGCTCTTTCCAATACGAGTAGTAGATGTAACCAAGCGAAAGCAATGAGGCAACGAACACCACAAGTGCAACATAAAATACCACGTTCCAGATGCTGCGTTTTTTCTTCGCCTTGGCGCCATCGGTTCCGACCGAATGCGCAGCAGTTGCGTCACCTGCGCCCGCTATAACCGGCATCGCGCTTTTCCAATTAGCATTCGCATTCGACTTCGAAGCCGTTTGGCGAGATGCATTTTCCGGCCCTGGATGCTCGTCCACGGCTTCTGATATGGTCGGCAGCGATGCAAGACGGCTTCGACCCGATGCAGCTTGACGCTTCGATTGGGCGGCATCGGACGATGGCTTCGCTTGATTTTGCCGACTAGATGGATTGTTGGTATCGCGTTGAACCATGCAATATCCTTTTCACCATCGCGCACGAAAGGACTCTTTCCGTACGCTGATCATTATTCCTGCCTTCATGCACACAAACACATAAGGCAGCTCTGCCATACTGTGAAACAGTATACCGTTTCCTTGCGTCGCAGATGTGAAGGAACGAGGCAGATTGGGTAAAAGCAGCCCAATGCGCTATGATGCGATGCGTAAGCGAAAGCACTAGCCGTCCGCATAATGCGCACGAGGAAAACCCATGTCGCAGCAAGAAAAACCAAACGTTGCGCCTGAACCCGAAGATACCGGGCCAGCATCGCCATGCTACATGCAAAACCGCGAGCTATCATGGCTCGATTTTAATGAACGCGTCCTCGATCAAGGTGCGGATCCGACGGTCCCTCTGCTTGAGCGGCTGAATTTCATCTCAATCTTCTGGAGCAACCTGCAAGAGTTCTTCATGGTGCGTGTCGGCAGCCTCACGGACCTCTCTCTCTTGAAAAAACCTGTGATAGACGTACGTACGGGCATGACACCGCCCGAGCAGATTGCGGCAATCCATACACGCTGCCATGCCCTCTATCCCCTTCAGGAATCGGCATTCCAAAAGCTGCGCTCCGAGCTCGCCTCGGAAGGAATCAATCACGTGTATCCCGATGAGTTAACGGAGGAGCAGCGAGCTTTCGTTATCGACTACACGCGTAAAGCCATATCCCCGTTGCTTTCTCCGCAAATCGTCAACGCAATGCACCCGTTCCCGCATTTGGAGAACGGAGCGCTTTACATCATCGTCCAACTTAAGGATAAGAACGCTGAGACAGAATCCGCCATCAAGACAGATGGCGCAGCGGATCTAGATGCGTCCACCAAAATAGGCAAAAAGAAAAAGGGCGCTCGCGCTAAGGACGTAACGCTCGGCATCATTCCGCTTCCGCATCTGGCGAAGCGCATCATCCCGCTTCCAGGCAACGACTTCTCTTTTCTGCTCCTCGAGCATGCACTCGAATTGATCGCGCACGACATCTTCAGCATGTACCGCGTCATAGGCACCAACATCATCTGCGTCACCAGAAATGCCGACCTCGATGCCGACGAGGGAGTTGATGAGAGCGGCGAGAGCTATCGCGAACACATGAAGAGGATTTTGAAGAAGCGCGGACGCCTTGCGCCCGTGCGCCTGGAAAGCTTTAAGCCCCTTTCGGGCGGAACCTTGAAATTCCTCGCGAAGCGGCTTGGGCTCAAGCCGTACCAAACCTACATTACGAGCGTGCCTCTGGATTTGAGTTATACGCATCAACTCCCTGACCTCATTCCCGAAAAGCTCAAAAAGGATCTTTCCTATGCGCCGTTTGCGCCTCAATGGCCTTGCGATGTAGAGAAGAACCGCCCCATCATCGAACAGGTCATGGAACATGATATCTTGCTCGAATATCCCTATCAGAGCATCGATCCTTTCGTGCAGCTTTTGCGCGAAGCAAGCCGAGACCCTAAAGTCGTCTCCATAAAGATCACGCTCTATCGCCTTGCCAGCCGGTCGCATATCGCCGAAGCGCTCATTGACGCAGCAGAAGCCGGTAAGGAGGTTACGGCGCTCTTCGAACTGAGAGCGCGTTTCGACGAAAGCAACAACATCATGTGGTCACAGCGTTTCGAGGAAGCTGGAGCGAAAGTCATCTATGGTTTTCGCGATTACAAGGTCCACTGCAAAGTCTGCTGCATCACGCTGCAAACCGATCAAGGCATTAGACACATTACCCAACTCGGTACGGGCAATTACAATGAGAAGACCGCGCGCCTCTATACAGATTTGGCATTCATCACATCTGATCCCGCATACGCCGATGATGCACTCGAACTGTTCCGCAACATGGGACTCGAAAGCCTTTCGGATGCTTACCCGATTCTTTGCGTAGCACCATTGCAGATCAAGCAGACCATCATGCAACGCATCGACGAGCAAATGGAACTGGCCAGCATAGGCAAGCCGAGCGGCATCTTCTTCAAAACAAACGCCATCACCGATTACGATGTCATCGAAAAGATCTCGCAAGCATCGCAGGCGGGTGTCCCCATAACCATCATGGCACGTGGAATCAGCTGTATCGTTCCAGGCATTTCAGGTTTTACAGAAAACGTGCGCGTGGTTTCCATCGTGGGCAGATTGCTTGAACACAGCAGAATATACGGATTCGGCCCACAAGAGAATATGGCAATTTACCTATCAAGCGCAGATTTGATGACGCGGAACCTGGACAAGCGCATCGAGGTCGCATGGCCCGTCACCAACGATGAGCTTCGCAAGCGCATCATCGACTATATCTCGGTTTCGCTTTCAGACACTGCTAAGCTCCGCGAGCTTAAACCTGATGGAAGCTACACAGCTCTTGGCGCGCAAGCTGCTTGCGGCGAGGCAAAGAAAGGTGCTCTGTTCGATTCGCAGGAATATCTCATCGAACGCGCTTTGCAGCAAAGCCAACAAGCAGCGCAGAATACAATCGACAAGGAAGCCCCCAAGAAAAAACTCTTGCTGCTTAGAAAACCATCTTTGGAAAAGATGAAGCAAGCTTTGCCGAAGATACCATCGAAGTCAACCTCCAAAACGACGAAACCCGCTTCTTCGAAAGAGAAGGCGAAGAGGCTTCTCGGCAGCATCAGGAAGCGCTTCTCAAAGAAATAAATCTGGCATCGGAAGACCATCCATGTCGCGCATATGCAAGAGGGCTGGAAGGATGTTCCTTCCAGCCCTCTGTTCATGCCAGATCTGAGGCTATGATGATGAGCCCTTACTCCTCATCATCGTCGTCGTCAGCCTGCTCATCATCTTTGCTGGTGAAGCTGAAGCCAAGCGAACCGACAGACCCAAGCAGGGCATCAAGCTCCTCGAGGTGACGCTGATACGAGCGCGGAGGAAGCGCCTCGCCAAGCATATCCTCACCTTCCAGATTGAATGTCGGAGGCTCGTCGCCGCCAATCAGAATCGTATCGTCTGGCGAGAACACCATATCGAGCAGTTGGCTGATGTCATCGCTCGTTGCATTCAGGTCATCTTCGATGACATGCGAAAGGTTGTGCGCTGCCAAACCTTCGCGCAGCTCTGCAATTGCCTTCACGCCGATGCCCTCGATGCGCAGCAAGTCCTCCTCGGTATGCCCGAGCAGATCGCTGACAGTCTCGATGCCAGCCTCGCTGAACTTGTTAGCCCAGCGCTGGGAGACATGCAGGTCATCATAGATGTACAGACGCGCATCCTCATCGGAGAGGTTCTTACGCGAACCGAACATGCCGCCACCATAGTAGCTGCCATAACCCGAATTCATGTTCAGATATCCATCGGTGTCGAGCGACCAATCCTGAGGCTGCGGGAGCAGCTCCTCGATCTCGCGCAGTGCCGCAGGAGCGTAATCCGGCAATGTATCGTTTGAGCTGCGTGAAATCGGGTGGCCCTTGTACGTAAGACGTACATCGTGATAGCGCTTGAGACCCGTACCTGCAGGAATCGGCTTGCCGATGATGACGTTCTCCTTCAAACCGGCAAGACGATCAACCTTGCCTTCGATAGCTGCATCGGTGAGGACCTTCGTGGTCTCCTGGAACGATGCGGCAGACAGGAAGGAGTCGGTTGCCAGCGATGCCTTCGTAATACCGAGCAGAAGCGGCTGACCGACAGGGGGCACCTTGCCCTCGGCGATAAGCTTGTTCGCAACCTTCTCGAATTCGAAACGATTGACCTGACGTCCAGGCAGTAAATCGGAATCGCCCGCATCGAGCACGACGACCTTGCGCAGCATCTGACGTGCAATAACCTCGATGTGCTTGTCGTTGATGTCAACGCCCTGGGAAACATATACGCCCTGAACCTGACCGACGATGTAGCGAAGCGTTGCGTTCGCATCGGTCAGACGCAGAAGGTCATGCGGGTTGATGGAGCCCTTAGTCAACTGCTGACCGATCTTGACTTCGCAGCCGTCCACGACACCAGGCATCATCTGAGCACGTGCAGACACGACGTATTCGCGATAGTTACCCTCTTGATCGTGGATGGTCAGGGTCATGGTCTGCTTATCGCCCGTAATCTGCAGCGTACCTGCGATTTCTGCAAGCACTGCTTGGCCCTTCGGCTTACGGGCTTCAAACAGCTCTTGGACACGAGGAAGACCCTGGGTAATGTCCTCACCGGCAACGCCGCCGGTGTGGAACGTACGCATCGTCAGCTGCGTGCCCGGCTCGCCAATGGACTGAGCCGCGATGATGCCGACTGCCGTGCCGATGTTCACCGGTCGGCTCGTTGCAAGATCCCAACCGTAGCACTTCTGGCAAATGCCTTGGTCTGCATGGCACGTCATGACCGTGCGGATGACGACTTCCTCAACACCCTTGGCAAGCAGCTCTTTAAGCTGGGCCACGGAGCTGATGTGCTCATCAGCAGGAATGACAACCTCGCCATTGGCGTCGACGACATCCTCGAGCAGACAACGACCAACCAGGTTGTCGTCAATCTCGTCCTTCTCGTTGAGGATCGGATACGCAACGCCATCGGTGGTACCGCAATCGAGCTCGCGGATGATGACATCTTGCGCGACATCGACCAGACGACGGGTCAGATAACCAGAGTCGGCGGTACGCAATGCGGTGTCAGCGAGACCCTTACGTGCGCCATGCGTGGAAATAAAGTATTCCAATACGCTCAAGCCTTCACGGAAGTTCGCCTTGATGGGCACGTCGATGTTTTCGCCCTTCGGGTCCTGCATAACGCCACGCATGCCAGCGAGCTGACGAATCTGCTTGATGTTACCGCGGGCACCGGAGAAGGCCATCATGTAAATCGGATTGAACTTGTCGAAGTTGTTGGCCATTGCCTCGCCAACTTCCTCGTTAGCCTCCTGCCAGATGCTGACGACCTGACGATGGCGCTCTTCGCGGTTCATCAAACCGATTTCGTAGTCCTCATCGATTGCGGCAACCTTGGCATCGGCGGCAGCAAGAATCTCAGCTTTGTTCGGCGGCACCGTTGCGTCGTAAACGGAAACGGTAACGCCGGCGAGCGTTGCATAGTGGAAACCAGCATCCTTCAGACCATCGAGAATCGGTGGGACTTCAGAAGGCAGATAGCGATTGCATACGTCCTCGACGAGACGGCTGATTTCCTTCTTGTTCATCTCGTAGTTCAAATACGGATACTCACGAGGAAGAACGCTGTTGAAGATAATGCGGCCAACAGAGGTCTCGATACGATCGCCAGCCTTGTGATCCTCGAAGACATTGTATGAGGATGCGATCTTGCCATCGCGACTCAGACGTACCTTGATCCTCGCCTGCAAGTCCAAATCAGCACGAGCTTCATATGCGTTGAGCGCATCAGCGAAATCGATGAATGCACGACCCTCGCCCGGGAAGCCTTCACGCACTGCGGTCAGGTAATACAGGCCGATGATCATGTCTTGTGTCGGAACGGTCAGAGGACGACCATGGGCAGGCGACTTGATGTTGTTGGTGGACAGCATCAGCACGCGAGCTTCTGCCTGCGCTTCAGCGCCGAGCGGTACGTGGACAGCCATCTGATCGCCATCGAAGTCGGCATTGAATGCGGTGCAGACGAGCGGATGCAGCTTGATGGCCTTGCCCTCAACCAACACCGGCTCAAAGGCCTGGATGCCCAGACGGTGCAGGGTGGGTGCGCGGTTCAAGAGCACCGGATGCTCGGTGATGACTTCTTCGAGGACATCCCATACGTAGGAGGCGCCACGATCGACTGCGCGCTTCGCGGCTTTGATATTCGCTACGTACTCGAGCTCGACCAGACGCTTCATAACGAATGGCTTGAACAGCTCCAAAGCCATCGCGCTCGGAAGACCGCATTGATGCAGCTTGAGCTGAGGACCAACGACGATAACCGAACGACCGGAGTAGTCGACGCGCTTGCCGAGCAGGTTCTGACGGAAACGGCCCTGCTTACCCTTGAGCATGTCGGACAGGCTCTTTAAGGGACGATTGCCGGGTCCAGTGACCGGACGGCCACGGCGGCCATTATCGAACAGACTATCCACAGCTTCCTGCAGCATACGCTTCTCGTTGTTCACGATGATCTCGGGTGCACCGAGATCGAGCAGACGCTTCAGGCGGTTGTTACGGTTGATGACACGACGATACAGATCGTTCAAGTCGCTCGTAGCGAATCGGCCGCCATCAAGCTGAACCATCGGACGCAAATCCGGCGGAATGACAGGGATGACATCAAGGATCATGTCGGTCGGCTTGTTGGAGGACTTCAGGAACGCGTCGACGACCTTAAGGCGCTTTATAGCCTTCGCGCGACGTTGGCCTTTGCCCGTATCGATGATCTCGCGCAGCTCCTCGGCGGTAGCTTCGAGGTCGATGTCGGCAAGCAGATCGCGGACAGCTTCGGCACCCATGCCACCCGTGAAGTAATCCTTGTAGTTCATGCGCATTTCGCGATACAAGGTTTCATCGGGCACGAGCTGCTTCGGCTCGATCTTCAGAAGCGCATCAAGCGCGTCAGCACGCAGCACCTTGCGCTCGGCATACTCCTCGTAGATGTCGGCGATTTCTGCTTCGACCTCTTCGGGAGTCATGCGCTCGTCATCTTCCAAGTCGTCGACGAACTCGTCATCCTCTGGCACGTAGTCAGTGGAAAGACGACGCGTCGCCGCGATCAGGCGATCGCGCTCGGCATCGAGCTCTTCGAGATCGGCTGCCAACTCATCGCGCAGCTCGTCCACGTCGGCATCGCGTGCCTCCGTGTCAACGCTCGTGATAATGGAGCTCGCGAAGTACAGAACCTTCTCAAGCTCTTTGGGCGGGATGTCAAGCAGGTAGCCCAAACGGCTTGGACTGCCCTTGAAATACCAGATATGGCTCACAGGAGCGGCAAGCTCGATGTGGCCCATGCGATCGCGACGGACCTTGCTGCGCGTCACTTCGACGCCGCAACGCTCGCAGACGATGCCCTTGAAACGGACACGCTTATACTTACCGCAACCGCATTCCCAGTCCTTGGTAGGACCGAAGATCTTCTCGCAGAACAAGCCGTCCTTCTCAGGCTTGAGCGTACGGTAATTGATCGTCTCGGGTTTCTTGACCTCGCCGCGCGACCAGCTGCGCACGTCTTCGGCACTCGCAAGGGAGATGCGGATATCGTCGAAATTATTGACATCGAATTCCGTAGTCATTATCGCTCCTCTCCCTCACCGATAAGTTCACTCACGTCGGTGGTAACACTCTCGTTCATTAATTCTCCCAGTTCAGCGGCGATGTTATCGAGTACGCTCGCCGCATCGTCCTCTTCGGTCTTCTGGGCATCCTCAGCCATGGCTTGATACATCGCACGATCGGCTGCTTCCTGGTCGTCCATGTCCTCGTCCTCGGTCGTCACTTCGGCATGGCTGTCGAGCTGAACGTTCAAGCACAGAGACTTCATTTCCTTGATGAGGACCTTGAAGCTCTCGGGAATCTCTGCAGCCGGGATGTTTTCGCCCTTGACGATCGCCTCATAGGACTTCACGCGGCCTGCCGTATCGTCGGACTTCACCGTGAGGATCTCTTGCAGCACATTGCTTGCGCCGTACGCATACAACGCCCAGACTTCCATTTCGCCGAAGCGCTGGCCGCCGAATTGCGCCTTGCCGCCCAAAGGCTGCTGGGTGATCAGGCTGTACGGGCCAGTCGAACGTGCATGGATCTTATCGTCGACCATGTGGCCGAGCTTTAGGATGTAGGTTTGACCAACGGTGATCGGCTCACGGAACTTCTCGCCCGTGCGGCCATCGAATAGCCAGGTCTTGCCCTCACGCGTCAGTTGCGGGACGAACTCGTCACGCGCCTTATCGCCATACTTAGCGTGATTGATGTTGATCAGATTGCGGTTCGCAGCCTCGATAGCATCGGAAATCTCGTCTTCATGCGCACCATCGAATACCGGTGTGGAGACGAAGATCGGTCCTTCGACCGGCTCGGTGCTGTTCGGATCGTCCGACCAGCCCCACTTCGCCGCCCAACCAAGATGGTTCTCAAGCAGCTGACCGACGTTCATACGGGAAGGAACGCCAAGGGGATTCAGGATGACATCGATAGGCGTGCCATCTGCCAGATACGGCATATCCTCAACAGGCAGGACGCGAGAGATAACGCCCTTGTTGCCATGGCGGCCAGACAGCTTATCGCCCTGCTGAACCTTACGCTTCTGGGCTACGTAGATGCGGATGAGCTCGTTGACGCCAGGCGTCAGCTCATCGCCGTTCTCGCGGCTGAAACGATAAACGCCGATGACACGGCCACCAGCACCATGGGGTACCTTCAGGCTTGTGTCGCGGACCTCGCGTGCCTTCTCACCGAAGATGGCGCGCAGCAGGCGCTCCTCAGCCGTCAGCTCGGTTTCGCCCTTGGGGGTGACCTTGCCGACCAGCACGTCGCCCGGGAACACTTCGGCGCCGATACGGATAATGCCATCGGCATCCAGATCGCTGATCATATCGTCGGAGATGTTCGGGATCTCACGTGTGATCTCTTCTGGGCCGAGCTTGGTATCACGCGCATCGATCTCGTATTCGGAGATATGGATGGAGGTCAGAAGGTCTTCTGCAACCACGCGCTCGGACACGATGATAGCATCCTCGTAGTTGTAACCTTCCCACGGCATGTACGCGATCATGAGGTTGTGACCAAGAGCCAACTCGCCCAAATCGCAGCTCGGACCATCAGCGAGCACGTCGCCCGCCTGAACCTCGTCGCCCTTGCGAACGATGGGACGATGATTGATGCAGCCGCTCTGGTTGGAACGCTGGAACTTTGGAACGAGATACTCGTCGTACTCGCCATCGTTATTCAGGATGATGATGGTCTGGCCATCGACGTAGTCGACCACACCGGGGTTCTGCGCTACGAGGATCTCGCCGGAGTCGACCGCGATACGGTGCTCGATGCCGGTACCGACCAACGGAGCCTCCGGACGCAGAAGCGGCACGGCCTGGCGCTGCATGTTCGAACCCATGAGCGCGCGGTTTGCGTCGTCGTGCTCCAAGAACGGGATGAGGGACGTTGCAACCGATACCATCTGGCGCGGAGAAACGTCCATGTAGTTGACCAGCTCGGGAGAAACCTCTTCCGGCTCACCGAACTGACCGGATGCATCCTTCACGCGGCAGAGAACCTTCGTGGCCTTCACGAATTTGCCGTTCTCGTCGAACGTGCCGAACTGACGGGTCTTAGGATCGAACGAATCGTTCGCCTGTGCGATGACGTACTTCTCCTCCTCGTCAGCCGTCAGGTAATCGACCTCGTCGGTTACCTTGCCATCGATGACGCGACGATACGGCGTCTCGATGAAGCCGTAGGGATTGACCTGCGCATACGTTGCCAACGAACCGATTAGGCCGATGTTGGGACCTTCAGGGGTCTCGATCGGGCACATGCGGCCATAGTGGCTGGTATGGACGTCGCGAACCTCGAAGCCTGCACGCTCACGCGAAAGGCCACCAGGGCCAAGCGCGCTCAGGCGGCGCTTATGCGTGATGCCGGCAGCCGGATTGGTCTGATCCATGAACTGAGACAGCTGGGAAGAACCGAAGAACTCCTTGATCGCTGCCACGATAGGACGAATGTTGACGAGGCTCTGCGGCGTGATGTCGTCGGGCTCTTGCATGCTCATGCGCTCGCGAACGACGCGCTCCATGCGCGAAAGGCCGATGCGGAACTGGTTTTGAATCAGCTCGCCCACCGTACGGATGCGGCGGTTGCCGAAGTGGTCGATGTCGTCCGTAGTGACGCCCTCTTCGCCGGCATGCAGCGCGATGATGTAGCGCATGGTCTCGGTGATGTCCTTCTCGGTCAGCGTGGAGAAGTCCTCGTCCGGGTCAAAACCGAGCTTCTTGTTGATCTTATAGCGGCCCACCTTGGCCAAATCGTAGCGCTGCGGATTGAAGAACAAGCCCTCGAGCAGCGTGCGGGCGCTATCGATTGTCGGAGGCTCGCCTGGACGGAAGCGCTTGTACAGCTCGATGAGCGATTCCTCGCGCGTGGTGGCGGGATCGCGATCGAGCGTGCGCAGCACCATCTCGTCGTTGCCGAGCAGCTTGACGATGTCCTCATGCGTTTCGGCAAGGCCGAGCGCGCGAACCAGAAGCGTCGCGGGCTGCTTGCGCTTGCGGTCGATACGCACCGAGAGGATGTCGCGCTTGTCGGTCTCGAACTCGAGCCAAGCACCACGGCTCGGGATGACCTTCGCGTTGTAGATGATCTTGTCGGAGGTCTTATCACGCTCTGACGAGAAATACACGCCAGGGCTGCGAACGAGCTGAGAAACCACAACGCGCTCGGTGCCATTGATGATGAAGGTGCCACGCGGGGTCATGAGCGGGAAATCACCCATGAACACGTCTTGCTCTTTCATCTCGCCGGTCTCACGGTTGACGAAGCGGATCTCAACGAAAAGCGGCGCCTGATAGGAGACGTCCTTCTCCTTGCATTCGTCCACAGAGTACTTCGGCTCGCCGAATTCGTGCTTGCCGAATTCAACGTACATGTCCTTCGTGCTGTTCTCGATAGGACAGATGTCGTTGAATGCTTGGGTAATGCCTTCCGTCTGGAACCACTTGAAGCTCTTGGTCTGAATCTCGATCAGATTGGGAGCATCCATGACGTCAGGAATCTTTGCAAAGCTTCTGCGATTCCTATAAAGGCTGGTGGGAGTGGATTTTTTACCTTTGGCCACGAGGCTTTCCCTCCTTTTGTAAAACGGTTGTTTGAACTCGCTTTTATCAAAAAGTCGCAATTTTCCAAGATACTCGCGCACAGGCGCGAAGTCAAGAAAAATTTCTACGAGATGTGGTTTATTTGTATGTTTTTAGAGCGGTTTTAAGGGTGCTGAACTGCCTTTATGAACGTCTGCTGGAGCCGTAGGCGGCGTGTTTGCGGTTCCCGTATGCACTTCCCTTGCGCGCAGTGCGCTTGAGCTCAGCTAAAACATCGGCCTCGGACGTTCCTTCGAACTGCGCGCGGAGCTTGACGAGCTGATCGCGTAAACGTGCTGCCTGCTCGAAATCCATGCCCGCAGAAGCCTGCGCCATCTCATCCTCCAAAGAACCGATGAGGCGCATGATCTCGGCACGGCTTAAGCTCGCCAGTTCGGCACTCACCTGCTCGGCCGTGGAATTGCCGACTTCGTCTGTCACGTAGCCGATGATGTCGTTGATAGCCTTCCGGATGGTTTGCGGTTCGATGCCGTGCTCTTCATTGAAACGCTTCTGGATCTCACGGCGGCGACGGGTTTCCTCGATTGCCTCGGCCATAGAATCCGTGATCTTATCGCAGTACATGATGACCTGACCCGACACGTTGCGGGCGGCGCGGCCGATGGTTTGAATGAGTGAACGACGATTGCGCAGGAAGCCCTCCTTGTCGGCGTCAAGAATCGCCACAAGCGAAACTTCGGGCAAATCGAGTCCCTCGCGCAGCAAATTGATGCCGACAAGCACATCGAAGCTCCCCCGACGCAAATCGCTCAGTATCTCAACGCGTTCGAGCGTTGCGATATCCGAATGCATATAGCGGGCCCTCACACCGCGGTCCAACAGATGATCGGTCAGATTCTCGGCCATCTTCTTCGTCAGCGTCGTAATCAAGACGCGTTCGTCTCGTGCCGCGCGTTCCTTTGCCTCGTCGATGATGTCATCGATTTGCGAACGGCTCGAGCGTACGATGATCTCGGGGTCAAGTAAGCCCGTGGGACGGATGATCTGCTCGACGAGGGCCTGGCTGGCACGTTCCTCGTAATCGCCTGGCGTTGCCGAAACGTAGATGAATTGCGGAACGCGCGCTTCGAATTCATCGAAACGCAAAGGACGGTTATCGAGACAGCTAGGCAGCCTGAAACCATGCTCCGCCAACGTGACTTTACGAGAGCGGTCACCTTCGTGCATGCCGCGAATCTGAGGAACCGTCACATGGCTCTCATCGATGATGCACAAAAAGTCATCTGGGAAATAATCGATGAGCGTATAAGGCGGCTCTCCCGGCGCACGTCCGTCTAGATGCCGCGAATAATTCTCGATGCCGGAGCAGAAGCCAAGCGTCTCGAGCATCTCCAAATCGTAGTTCGTGCGCATCTCAAGACGCTGCGCTTCGAGCAGCTTCCCTTCTGCTTTGAATTGCTGCAAACGATCATTCAGCTCGTCACGGATGGTCAGCACAGCGTGATTGAGCTTTGCTCGTTCGGTCACATAATGAGATGCCGGCCAGATCGGCATAACCTGATACGAAGTCAGCTCTTCGCCCGTCACGAGGTCGAACTCGATGATACGCTCGATCTCGTCGCCCCACATCTCCACCCTGACTGGATTATCCGCATATGGTGGGAATACATCGAGCGAATCACCGCGCACGCGGAACGTCCCCCGCTTGAGTTCGTAATCGTTACGGTCGTACTGGATGTCGATCAATTCGTGGATGAGATCATCCCGAGATGTTTCCTTCTCGATGTCGAGAAACACCGCCATGCCTGCATATTCCGCAGGCGAGCCGATGCCGTAGATGCATGAGACGCTCGCAACGACGATGCAGTCACGCCGTGAAAGCAGCGCAGATGTCGCAGCATGCCTGAGCTTCTCGACTTCTTCGTTGATGGAAGCATCCTTCTCTATGAACGTATCGGATGACGGCACGTAGGCCTCAGGCTGGTAATAATCGTAGTAGCTGACGAAATAAACGACCGCGTTGTCGGGAAAGAATTCGCGAAGCTCGCTTGCAAGCTGGGCTGCAAGCGTTTTGTTGGGAGCCATGATCAGCGTCGGTTTCTGGACCGCTTCGATGGTCTTAGCCATCGTGAACGTTTTGCCCGATCCAGTCACGCCGAGCAGGGTCTGGTAGCGCAAGCCTTCGCGTACGCCATGGGCCAAGGCATCGATTGCCTGCGGTTGATCGCCCGCGGGCTCGTAAGGAGACACCACGCGAAACGGCGTGTCCGCCAGCCTGACTTGAGGCAACTTGCCTTCCATGCAGTCCCTCCCCTTCGTAACGCAATTGCCCACATGGTTTTCTTTCAGGGAACCAGTATACCTTCCGAAGAGGGAACGTAGGCGCTCGATGCAAGAAAGAGCGGCGGCATTAGAACAGGACGCACCATGCGAACGATAGCGGTGAGCCTTCGCATGGTGCGTTTTGTGCGAACTGAACGGCTAAGCCAGGCAAGCATCGAGCGCATCGGCCAAGAACGCACATGCGCCTTTGCCCGCTCGCGACTCATAGTAATCAGAAAAGCGTTCATCGTTCAGATACATCTTTGCCAACCCTAGGTGCGCCTGGCGCGAATACGCCCCATCTGCCCATTGCATGCGAATCCATCTTTCATGCATATGTGCGAGCTTTTGCGCTTCCTCGCCCGAAGCATCGCCCGTCGCCATCGCTTTGACGAGTTGGTCGATGATGGCTTCTTCAAGTTCTTCCTTGTTCTGCCATTGCGTATCATCCATAGCGAGAACCTTCCTGTTCGCAGCATCGATAGCTTCATCACCGTACTTGGCGCGCGCTTCTTCGCCATAGAGCTTCTCGTTCTCCTGCACAGCTTTACCTGCGCGCGTTCTCAGCAAACCATGGCGATTGCAATATGCGTAGAAGTCGCATGGGCCATGAATGCCGAATCGGGCTTCTGCCGAGCCTTCGGGGTACAGCTTTTTTATCTGCACCTCGTCATCGCACACGCATGCGATGAAGCTGATGTAGTGCTCTTTCGTCATCGGATGATCGATGCTGACGTAGTATTCGTCATCGATGCGATCCGTATGGATCACATGCTGGTCATCGAAGGATTCCGCCTCAAGCGGAATCATCTGAATACCACAGCAGCTCGCAGCATTCGCACCGAGCGACCAAACAACGTTTCCGCAGATGGGGCAAACATGGAAAATGCTCTTGCGCACATTGCCGGAACGGTTCTCGTTACGCGCGACCTCACCTGTGATCAGCTCGGCAACCGACACGCAAAATGCTTGAGCAAGCGGTTCTATAAGGCTGATATCAGGCAGACCACGACCCGTCTCCCACTTCGAGACAGCCTTCGCAGTCACACCGATTTGCGCGGCAAGCTGCTCCTGGGTCATCGCGTGGGCAGTACGCAAGTCCTTTATTGTTTCGGGGGAAATATACCCGCTCATCGTCTCCTCCTCATAGATGTGCGACTTACACGAATCGCAGGGGTTCGGTTACATGCCAAAACGTATTTTGAAGAGGAATCCCCCGACACGCAACCTACGCTTCGTAGATACGGGCACTAGGGGCGCACGAGTTCGTACCACATGGCATCCTGATCGGGTTCGTCTGGGCAATCGGAGGGCCATGCGGCTGTATGCGTGTACACGAAACCGCACTTCTCGATTACGCGTCGCGATGCATCATTGAAAAGGTAATGGCTCGTCGTAATGAGCCGCACGTCCGTCCTCTTCCATGCCCAATCGATGACCGCTTGCGCAGCTTCGGTCGTGTAACCACGATTCCAATATGGCTCTGCAAGCCAATAACCGAGCAGGAGCGCATCGGGCTCGTTTTGGCGCGATGGATCGGGAATTAAGCCGATAGACCCGATAACAGGACCTTGAGAGGCATCTGGGCCATCGAGTTTTTCGCAAACTGCCCATACGCATCCCAGCGGAACGATTTCCTCGATATATGCGAGCGAATCCTCAATGCATGTATGGGGCGGCCAACCCGCATTGGTGCCTAAAACGGGATTGCTACATGCTTGGAAAACGTCGGGGGCATCCGTGCGTTCGAACGCGCGGAGCACAAGACGCTTGGTACGTATTTCCTCAACCGAAGGCATCGTCATCGATCGTTCGCGAGAACGCGGAGCCCTAGCGGTTCTCCAGAACGTACTGAAGAATGCCGCCACTCGTGAAGTAGTGACCCTCCGTAGGTGTGTCGATACGAACGATCGCCTCGAAGCTGCGAGTTACCCCATCAGAGTCTTTGGCATGTACGCATACGGTCGACGGCTTAGGCAAACCATCCGCGCAATCGATTGGATCGATCGAGAAACGTTCGTGTCCGGTAAGCCCGAGCGTTTCCGCATTCTGTCCATCGAGAAATTGGAGGGGCAAGATGCCCATCCCAATGAGGTTGGAGCGATGAATACGCTCGAAACTCTCAGCTATGACCGCGCGGACGCCAAGGAGCATCGGCCCCTTCCCCGCCCAGTCGCGCGATGAGCCGCTGCCATAGAGTTTGCCTGCCACGATAATGCTATCGATTCCCGCATCCTTATAAGCCATCGCCGCATCGAAGATCGTCTCAATCTGGCCGGTCAGATGATTGCGCGTGAAGCCACCTACGCGACCTTCGGCCAGCTCATTGCGCAGTTTAACGTTCGCGAACGTGCCGCGCATCATAACCTCGTGATTGCCTCTACGTGAGCCATAGCTATTGAAATCTGCAGGTGCCACACCGTGCGACTCCAAATAACGCGCTGCAGGAGAATCAAGCGCAATGGAACCTGCTGGAGAGATATGGTCGGTCGTGATGAAATCACCGAACTTGCCGAGTACGCATGCGTCTTCAAGGCTCCAGGAAGCCTCGCTCGCATCTGCACGTTCATCTTCGCTATCCGCGTTTGAACGAGCGACGAGCTCATCGAAATATGGTGCGCAACGCACGTAGGTCGAAGCGTCGTCCCATGAATACAAATCGCCGCCTATAACATCGATGGCACGCCAAGATTCGCTTCCTTCGTAGGTGCCGCACGCTCCTTCCTCGTAAAGGACGTTCGTTGCGAATTCATTCATCAATTCATCGATTTTTGCAGCGCTCGGCGCAAGATCGCGCAGATACACCGGCTCACCGTCGTTTGATACGCCCAAGGCGTCCTTCGTCAAATCGATATCCATCGTGCCCGCCAACGCATAAGCGACCACGAGCGCGGGAGCCATCAGATAATTCTGCGCGACATCGGGCGAGATGCGCCCATCGAAGTTGCGATTGCCCGAAAGAACGCTCGTAAGCTCAATCGAGTCGGCGATGGCATGCATAGGCTCGCACAAAGGACCGGAGTTTCCAATACAGCTCATGCATCCAAAACCGCAGTTATAGAAGCCTTCCTTTTGCAAGCTTTCCAACAAGCCGGCATGGGCGAGCAGCAATTCCGTCGCCTTGCTGCCTGGTGCGAAAATCGTCTTCACCCATGGTTTGGGAGTAAGACCGGCTTCCGCAGCGTTCTTGGCTAGAAGTCCTGCAGCTAACATCATGGCGGGATCGGTTGCCGTCGTGCAGCTCGTAATCGCTGCGATGGCAATAGCGCCGTGAGAAATCTCGAAATCACCCTGCTCAAGCGCAACCGTCACGCACTCCGAAGCATCGAGTTCGCGCTTTTCGCACAGGCTCTTGAAGCTTTTTTGCGCGCAGGAAAGCGCGATGCGGTCATGCGGGCGCGAAGGTCCTGCGATGGATGGCTCGATTGCACCCAGGTCGATCTCGACGATGCGCGCGTAGACGCAATCATCTTCGGCAGCTATTTGATCTCCCGCCAAAACGCCACCGTGCTCGCCCCAGCAACCCTGCACCTTCGCATATGCCTCGATTAAGGCAAGTTGCTCGCTTTCGCGACCGGTCAGCCGCAGATAATCGATTGTGCGATCGTCCACGGGGAACAACGTGCACGTGCATCCATATTCAGGCGTCATATTGGCGATGCAAGCGCGCTGCGTGGCGGAAAGCGAAGCGATTCCCTCCCCAAAGCACTCGACGAAGCATCCGACAACGCCCTCGGCACGCAATGTTTCCGCAAACGTCAAAGCGACATCCATGCCCATTACTCCGGGTTTGAGCTCTCCGACAAGGCGTACACCCACCACTTGCGGAACAAGCGTGGTAATCGGCTGTCCAAGGGCTGCAGCCTCCGCTTCGATACCGCCAACGCCCCAGCCGAGTACGCCGATGCCATTCGCAGTGGGCGTATGGCTATCGGTTCCTACCAATGTGTCGAAATACGCAAGCGCCTCATCACAAGCCTCGGATTCGTTCGTCATGACAACATGCGCGAACTGCTCGATATTGAGCTGATGGCAGATGCCCGATCCTGGAGGAACGATGCGCACGTTATCGAACGATTCCTGCGACCATTTCAGGAAGCCGTAGCGCTCTGCGTTGCGTTCCGACTCTAAAACCATGTTGGCCTTAAGCGCTTCGGCGCAACCTGCCACGTCGGCAATGACGGAATGATCGATAACAAGATCGCAGGGAACGAGCGGATTAATGGTTGCGGGGTCGCCACCCATTTCGACGCACGCTTTGCGCATAGCCGCAAAATCCACGAACACCGGAACGCCGGTGAAGTCTTGGAACAGAACGCGCGCAGGTGCGAATTCGACTTCCTGCCCCGTTTGGCCAGCAAGACCTGCTTCGACGATACGGTCTGCAAGCATTCGGGCCGCATTTTCATCAGCGGCTGTGCGTAACACGTTCTCAAGCAAAACCTTGAGCGCGCGAGGCAAATGCTTTACGCCATCGATTTGATCGATTGCGCAATAACGATAGTTCCGCCCCCTCACGGTAAGCGTCTTTTGGAATGAAGCGTTTCCACTCAAGATGGCGTCCTTTCCTTCGGATGCGTGGAGTTCTCCATACGCACAATCAAACTCATGCTCGCGCACGTCAAGCTCCTCTTCGCTTAACGCGTCCATTCACTCGATTGAAAGTGGCGACTTGCGTTTACTTCGTCATGCAGTCGATTAGCGCCTGGGTGAACTCGGTACAAGAAGCAGCCGGCTTGTCGGAGGCCGTTGCACGGCGGATATCCTGCGTCACATGCTCACCGCGTGCGTACACCTCAGCAACCGCATCACGGATGCGTTTTGCGCATTCGCGCTCGCCGATATGCTCGAGCATCATAGCAGCAGAGATGATCTGAGCAGTCGGATTCGCCGTGTTCTTGCCCGCATGCTTCGGAGCAGAACCGTGAACGGGCTCGAAAATGGCGCATTCATCGCCGATGTTCGCACCGGGGGCGATACCCAATCCGCCAATGAGGCCGGCAGCCAAGTCGCTTGCGATGTCGCCATACAGATTCGGGAAAACGACTACATCGAATTGGCTTGGATCCTTAACAAGGTTCATGCAGAACGCATCGATGATGCGGTCCTCGAACTCAACACGGCCTTCATAGCGCTGGGCAACCTCGCGTGCAACCTGCAAGAACAGTCCATCGGAATACTTCATGATGTTCGCCTTGTGGGCTGCCGTCACCTTCGCACGGCCGTTTGCCAGTGCATATTCGAAGCCGAAGCGAAGTATGCGCTCACTCGCCGTCACGCTGATCGGCTTGATGGAAATGCCCGAATCGGGACGGATGATGCCCGCGCCGGTTTCCTTGCACAACTCGATGAGCCGCGCAGCTTCTGCGCTTCCCTTCTCGAACTCGATACCCGCATAGAGGTCCTCGGAATTCTCACGCACGATAACAAGATCGACGTTCTCGTATCGCCCGCCTGCACCGGGCAGGGAGACGACCGGCCTGAGGCAAACATATAAATCGAGTTCCTTGCGCAGGGCAACATTCACGCTACGGAATCCCGTACCGACTGGCGTTGTGATGGGGCCCTTGATGGCAACCTTATTGCGGCGGACAGCCTCGAGCGTTTGCTCGGGAAGCGGGGTCCCGTATGTCTCCAAGCAAGCCTCACCTGCCGGTACTTCTTCCCAAACGATATCAGCGCCGCTCGCTTCAACGACGCGCTTGGTTGCTGCAGAGGTTTCGAGTCCGATGCCATCACCGGGGATCAACGTGATTGTGTGTTGCATAGATACGACCTTTCAGTTACTTGTGATTCGATTATCAGAGGCACCCTTCACCTCTGCATAAACGCGTGCGCACATGATGATTCACATGGTGCACCCGTTGATCGTGACCATTATCGAAGCCTGATGTTTCGAAAAGAATACAACCTCGCTTACTGGAGGTTAGCGATGATCGCTTGCGCCTTGCGACCTAAAGCGCCCTTCCCGTTTTCAGCATCGAATGCCATACGGGCAAGCAACTGCTCCTTGACAGGAGCGCTAATCTTCCCCGCTGAGAAATTCATAACCGCATTAAGCATATCCTGGAATTCCAAATCGCCATGGTAGCACTGGATCGCCTCATCGATGTATGGCCACACCTTCTCCGAACGCTTTTGCGTCGTTGCTCCGAGTGCGCATAAAAAGCGCATAGCAGCCAGACGGACCGTGCCGCTATCTTCGTCGAACAGAGCCGATTCGGCACCTACAATCGCCTTGTCGCACAAGCGCGAATCAAGCGGGACAAGCTGGGTGAGCGCATCGAGGCACTCCCAGCGTGTCTGGGCCTCAGGCCGATGCAACGCATCAACGAACGATGCGCCATAGGGAAGCACCGATTCAGGATCTTCTTTCGCCTGGCGTGCGAAGACGGAAGCTGCGCTTTGACGCGCACGGCGAGACGCGCCTTCGAGGTCCTCCGCGAGAGCTGCAAAATCCTTGGCCAGCACTTCGCCTTGAGCGGACAATTCGGAATTGCTCATTTGAACCTACATTCTCATCAAATCATAAACAGACTAATCCAGTTGGTATTCTACCATCTATCAAATGCAAGCGTGAAGACAATGAAGGCTTTTCAAACGAGTTTAGTAGCACCTCGGGTCATTCGTTCGAGGTGCTCCCAGAATACAATTCGCAAGCCTCGGCAGTTAGCTTCTGGGCAAGAAGAACACCATAGCCGCCAATAATCGATGTTGCGAGAATCAAGTCATCCATGTCATCGATCTCAGGATATCCATCCAAGCGCTCTTCCCCTCGTAAAGCAGCGACGGATTTCTTAACCTCCGCGCAGAAATACTTCGCAGAGCTGCGCCGTAGCGAGGAAAAGCGCCCATAAATGCTGCGCAACCTGTCCTCGGGAAGATCCGCCGGAAGCGCTTGGGCGATTTCAGCGATGCTAAGGGACTGTTTCAGCAAGCAGATGATAATGAGATGAGCAAGATGCACGCGGTAGTAGCGCTTTTTAACAGATGGGGGCACAACACCCGCCTGAACGTAATTGTTGATCATAGCCTTCGTGGCAAGGGGAGTTCCTTTGATGTCAGGCGCAAGGTAATCGAAATAGCCATCGAGAAGCGAAATCACCTGGTCCATGTACAGCCCGATATCGGGAATGTCTTCCCAAGCGGGAAGGTCATATTCGAGAAGGTATCGTTCCCAAACCTTCATTTTCTCATCGATATACGTCGACTCGTTCGGTAACCGTTCCATACGAATCCTCCCTAACGGACTCGTCCCAACGCGAATGCATGCCGATGCCTGGTCGGCTGGATGAGAGCCCGATTCTTCTTTGGGAACAAAGTATACGACTATTATGAACGATTATTGTCAAAATGATATAAAAAATCATTACGGATATTACGTGTCGTGGTTACGCCATGATATTGATATGCAAGTAATTGTTTTGGTATAATTTATATAACTATGCGGTATGCGTTTCGAGATATGCCAATGACGTTTCTCTACCCGCTCAGTAAGGAGAATGCAATGACGGCACAAGATCAGACCTATGTAATTTTCGCAGACTCGGCTTGCGACTTAGAACCCGCAGTTCTCACGTCATGGGAAATCCCATGGTGTGGCCTCAGCTGCTCGAGCAATGGAATATTGCAGACCGGCTTCGATGGCGAAGCGGGCATAAAGTCCTTTTTCCAGCGTATGCGCGACGGTGAAGTGTTCAAAACCTCCGCTGTGACCATCGGTGAATTCTCCGAAGGATTCTCCGAAGTGCTAGCCGAAGGGAAGGACATCCTCTATTTGGGCTTCTCTTCAGGTTTAAGCGCAACCGTCGAAAGCGCAACGCAGGCAGCGGACCTGTTAAAGGAACAATATCCCGATCGACGCATACTCATCGTCGATACGCTTTGCGCCTCTGCAGGATACGGTTTGATTTTGTATCTCGCATGCCAGAAGCGCGATGCCGGCGCGACGATCGATGAAGTACGCGATTACGCCGAGGACATCAAGCTCAACATAACCCACCTGTTCACGGTCGATGATCTTGTCTATCTCAGGCGCGGCGGCAGGGTTAGCGGTGCATCCGCGACCATCGCGACCGCGCTTAACATCAAACCGGTTTTGCATGTTGATGACGAAGGCAAGCTCGTTGGCATTTCCAAAGCTCATGGTCGAAAGAAAGCGCTCATGGCAATCGCAACACGGTACGGGAATCTCGCAAAGCATCCTTCTACCGGCCCTGTGTTCATCTCGCATGGTGATTGCATCGACGATGTCAACATGCTTGCCGCAATGCTCAATGAAAAATATGGTGTAGGCGTCGACCTCGTCAGCTATGTCGGTCCTGTCATCGGGGCCCACTCCGGACCAGGAACTTTAGCGCTCTTCTTCGAAGGCAAGCAACGTTAACAGAGTTCTCGTCTTCTTATAATCGATTATTGATACGCAAGGCCAGCCTTTATCGGCTGGCCTTGCGTATCTGATAGCTACATGAGAACCAATAAAAAGGCCGAGGACCCGCGAATGCGGGTCCTCGGCGCTCCATAGAAAAACATGCCCTGCGAGCACGACGTCCTATCCTCCCACGGACTGCACCGCAGTACTTTCGGCGATGGCGGGC
>SUUI01000016.1 GCA_015062605.1 Eggerthellaceae bacterium
ATGATATCAGCGAAGGACGCGTCTTGAGCGGCAGCTTCCTTCATGATCGTGGAGAGGTTCATCGTGGTGCCCATGTAGACGAAGCATGCCAGGAACACGCAGAGGAACATGATCCAGAACTTGTAGGTCTTGAGAATCTCGCCGAAGGTCAGCGGGAACAGGTTGCCGAGCTCGGCGAGGCGGATCTTGGCGTCGCCGGTCTTCTGAGCTTCCTTCTGCTCAGCGAGGCGCTCCTTCCATCCCGGAGGAGTCCAGCCTTGCGGCGGGGTGGAGAAGGGCAGGAAGCCAAATACGAAGTAACCGATCATGCCGAGGATCATGAGGATCATGAAGCCCTTGCCGATGCCCACTTGCGGGATGACAGCGGCAGCGAACGGGGCAACCCAGACGGGAGCCAGGGCCGGGCCCAGGTTGTCGATTGCGACGTAGAAGCCCAGGTTATCCGGGTTCCACTTGGCAACGGATGCGGAGATGGTACCCGAGGAGGTGCCAGCGCCCATGCCGATGCAGCAGGAGCCGAGGATCCACCAGATCTGGCCGCCACCCTCCCACACGGTGTTGTTCTCGATCTGGAACATGCACAGCATGGCGAGGAAGTACCAGCAGGTGTTCATGAGGAAGTTGATCTTGGGGCCGAACTTGTCCAGCAGCGGGCCGCCAATCAGCGGACCGAGGGTCATGCCAAGACCACCAACGATGGAGGAGCCGATAGCGAACGGCGCTACGGTGTCCATACCGAACTGCTGTTGCAGCAGCGGGTAGAAGACGGAGTAAGCGGTGGAGACGACGGACAGCAAGGATACGATTGCACCAGACCAGGGCAGCAGCTTGCGGCCTTTCTCACCGAGTCCGAAAGTCCAAAAAGACATATTCTTTCCTTCCTTTAATGCTTACAGAGACTACACACTGATTCGTGTGCCGAGCGCCCCTAACGGAGGACATCAAACCAAACAGAGCATGTCTTCCTAAAGGTACGCTCTTGAGAAATGAGATAAAGCGCTGTGTCTGCAACCACCCCCTCTGCTTCGGTTACGCGATTCCATGGCGCCTCTCTCGAGGTTTTTCACGCAAAAGAACCGACGTGCCTTCTGCGTTGAAAAGCCGTGTACACAAAGCCAACACAGAATCTGCGCTTATACAACATACAATATTCTAGCATTTCTCAATGTATAAAAGCATACAAGTTTTGCATATTCTTCCGATTGATGTACTTTTTCCGAGACGACCTGCGTTTTTGCCTTTTTATCAACGGTTAAACAGGTCACTAATTGATTGATTATCAGTATATTTTCACGTGAATTTTGCATAAAAAAGCTCTTTTTGAGGGCTATTGAGGCTCGGTTTTCGCGTCTTGCCGCGTCAACGGTCGATTTACGTGGAGTATCATTTGTTTTACAAATACGAGGGTCGGATCTTGTTGCTCGCATTCCCGCAAAAGTGCCGGTCTATCCTTCGTTTAGTCTTTCTTCGTAAACGATCTGCCTTTAGCAGAACGGTTAACAAGCAGGATGCAAACGAGCGCGATGGAGAGCATGCAGACCACGCCGAAGAACATAGGATAGAAGCTTCCCGTCATATTGATGGTCGTTCCCCAAATGACGCTACCGCCGAACGTACCCATTGTGCATGCCATCGATACTTTCGCAAAAATCAGACTGTAATCGCGCATGCCGAAATAGTACCTGGTCAGAATCGGTGTCGTTACCGTCGACAGTGCATAGAAGAACCCGAAGATCGTGCTTCCTCCGTAAAGCATCCATGACGCATCGTTTAAGAACGCAAGGCACAATACTCCCACGATGCCCATCAACAGGCCGCCGATAACGCTTACCAGCGGGCGTTTGTCGGCAACGGCACCCCATAGCACCTTCGCAACGGTCTGCGCACCCATGATGAAAGACACGCATGTCGCACCAAGCAGGGGCATTGCCGCTGCGAAATCGAGCGTACGCACATATGACGGCGTCATTGCGCATATGTACATTCCAAGATTCATGAAGAGGGCATACACGAGCAATAGCTTGAACGTTGGGGTGCGATAAGCATCGTGGGCCGACAGGCCGTCTTGATAGAGAGATGCTTGATCCTGATTGGAATCAAGACTATCGTCACGCGCCTCTTTCTCTGAAGAACACGCTTCTTCGCTTCCATACGGTACCAGGCCTTTGTCGGAAGGGTAATCACGTAGTACGAACAACGTGAATGGCAATCCGCTTACAAGGGTTATGATCGCGAAAATGCGATAGGTCGCTCGGAACCCATAATCTAGGATGAGTTCGCCGCTGACCATGTTCCAAAGCACACCGCCAACCCCTGTTGATGCCAACACGATGCCGATGAAAAAGCCTGCACGCTTCGTGAACCAGCGATTAATGAGGTTTGCTGGCGCCATGAACAAAAGCGGAACAACCCCGAACGCCAATGGAACACCGCAAACGATGAATTGCCACGGCTCGGTCACCAATGATTGGCATGTGAACGATAAAGCCAAGGCGCAGACGCCGAATGTGCACAGGATGCGCGAATCGTATTTCGCGAATAGCCGTCCGAACACGGGAAATAGCGCGGTGTTCCCTAATGAGAACACCGAGAGGATGTATCCGATGACGCCGGGGGAAACATTCAGCGCGTCCGCAACGGCCGGCATGAACGTTGCATTGCAGCTCATGAACAGCGTAACCGGGATGAAATTGAGAACGACGAGCGCTACGACGATCCAGTAGCCGTAGAAGATCTTGCCGCGCGAGTTCTGTGCGGAACGCGCGCCCACTTAGCTCTCCTCACCAGAAGCGGAATCTTCCGTATCGATATGCTCGCGTGGATCATGCAAATCGTTTGGAGGAACGACGATGCGATCCCAACCAATTTGTTTAAGCGCATCGGCGGTACGCCATGGCGGTGTATTGTTGTCGTACGGTGCGCAATAGTTTAAAGCCTCGACAAGCGTCACGTTGTGCATGAGGTCGCCCATCGTGTCAATATCGGGCACGGCGGGAATATACCGTACAGGCAGTTCGCGTTCACGGGCTTTCTGAATATATGCTGGCAGCACCGTCAAGCCCGTTGGATTGTAATACACTCCTGTATGGTCGAAATTCGTCTTGCGTGGCCACCCTACAATGGACACTCCCATAGCTTGATCAGGCGAGAGAACGATGCCGCCTTGCGGAAGCTCATCAAGCTCGTGCACCACGTTGAAACCGTTGATCACATCCCTTTCGGTGAGCGCCGGCATGTCCGCGCCCATCGAAAGGATGCATTCTGCGCCGCGCTCCCACGTTTGATTGAAGGAATCGTTGTAGTGTTCATCGAAGCTAGCACCTGTATCGGCAATGATCACGAGCTCGCGGGGCCATGTTCCCGATTCCTCAAACAACTCATGCATGACTTTGATGTTTTCGGGGGGTGTCGTGGAGATGATGAGTTCGTAGGTATCGAGCACCTCCCCGCCATTGGCTATATATTCTTTGGATTGCGCCTCGAGCTTTGACAGGGCTGCGCAACAGATTTCGACAACGTCGAAGAACATGCAGTGATAAAGTGCCGAGGCAACCTCGGGCTTGAAAACGCCATCCTTCAAGCGGGTCAGGCGCGTTTTCACAAGACCCGGCTCAGGGACCTTGCTAAACAAGAGCAGTGCGTTCTTGCGTACGCGCATCAGCTTCTCCTTTTAGGCGTGCATTACTTTCATGTACGGAGTATACCCGAGGTGCCTAGCAAAACATAACGGCCTGCCGAGGCAGGCCGTTATCGTTGCGGTTTGCGGCGCTATGCGATGCGAATACTACACCATGAGCTTCGCGATCTCTTGCGCGAAAGCGATAGGGTCTTCAACCGGTATGCCTTCCATCAGCAAAGCCTGGTTATACAGCAAATCGGCATATGATGAGATCTTCTCAGAATCGCCTGCAGCCTGCGCGTCCTTGAGAACCTCGAAAACCGGGTGTGCAGGATTGAGCTCCAGAACGCGCTGGGTTTTGTATTCCTCGTTCTTCGACGGAGCGCTCGAAAGAATGCGCTCCATCTCGAGAGAGAGCGGACCCTCAGTCGTAATGCATGCAGCCGCGTCCGCAATTCTCGTGGATACGACGACTTGCGTAACCTTGTCCCCGAGAGCTTCCTTCATGGCCTCGATAAGCGCTTTGTTCTCGTCGGCAATGACCTTTGCCGCTTCCTTCTCGTCCTCGGTGTCGAGTCCCAAATCGCTGCTTGACACGTTCTTGAGCGGTTTGCCTTGATAATCCATCAGCATGTCGAGCGCGAAATTATCCACGTCCTCGGTGCACAACAGCACATCGAAACCGCGTGCTAGCACACCGTTTACCACGGGGAGTTTGGCAAGGCGGTCAGCCTGCTCTCCAGCCGCATAATAAATGGCGGTTTGTTCCTCGGGTGCGCCTGAGAGGTATTCGTCAAGCGTAACCATCTTCTTCTCGCGTGCGGAGTAGAACAAAAGCAGGTCGGCGAGCTTTTCTTTATCCTGGCCATATGAGGAATACACGCCGTATTTCAAGCCGCGTCCGAAGTTCTCGAAGAATTTCTCGTATTCTTCGCGCGCATTGTCGCGCATGTCGACAAGTTCGGCGCGGATCTTCTTCTCGACACGGCGGGCGATGGCATGCAGCTGCCCATTATGCTGCAGCGTCTCGCGTGAGATGTTGAGCGATAAATCTTGACTGTCGACAACGCCATGCACGAAGTTGTAATAGTCGGGAAGAAGCTCTTCGCACTTCTCCATAATGAGAACATTGGAACTGTAGAGTGCAAGACCCTTCTGATACTGCTTGCTGTACAAATCGTACGGACGATGGCTCGGGATGAACAGCAGCGCATCATAGGTCAGCTGTCCTTCGGCGTGCAGCGTGATGACACGTTGCGGATCGAAGAAGTCACGGAAATCGCTCTTGTAGAATTCGTTATATTCCTCTTCAGTCACATCATTTTTGTTGCGCTTCCAAATCGGAACCATCGAATTGATCGTCTCAAGTTCGGTGTATTGCTCGTACTGCGGCTTGTAATCATCACCGGCGTTGGCGGGCTTCGGCAGCTCACGCGAATGCGTGATGTTCATCTTGATCGGATAGCGCACATAGTTGCTATAACGTCTGATCAGGCCCTCGAGCTCATATTCATCCGCAAAGCGATCGTAATCCTCATCATCGTCGTTTGGCTTGAGAACAAGCGTCACATCAGTGCCGTGGCTTATGCGCATGGCTGGCTCGAGCGTGTAGCCCTCGATACCGTCACTCTCCCATTCCCAAGCCTCCTCGCTACCATATGCCCGCGAAATAACGCTCACGTGGCTCGCTACCATGAAAGCGGAATAGAAGCCTACACCGAACTGGCCGATGATATCGATGTCATCGCCCTGGTTCTCCGCATTCTCATCTTTGAATGCCTGACTGTCGGAATGGGCGATGGTGCCGAGATTCTTGTCGAGCTCGTCTTTGGTCATGCCGATGCCGTTATCTGACACGGTTATGACGCGGGCGTTCTTGTCAAAGGAAATGCGGATGTCCAGGTCATCTTTGACGATTTCCACAGAACGATCGGTCAGGCTTTTGAAATAAAGCTTGTCGATAGCATCAGATGCGTTCGAAATCAACTCACGCAGGAAGATCTCCTTGTTGGTGTAGATGGAGTTGATCATCAGGTCGAGGAGCTTCTTGCTCTCGGTTTTGAATTTTCTCATATCGTTTCATCTCCAGTCGTTTAGCAGTCTTACCCTCAGAGTGCTAAAAAGCATTGTAGTTCGCCCGATTTGCATGTCAAGCGAAATGCGGTTTTTTCACTCGACCATCACGCAGGTATCGGTTATAATCCTTTGTTGCCTTACGATGTGCCCGGGTGGCGGAATGGCAGACGCGTCGGTCTCAAAAACCGATATCGAAAGGTGTGTGGGTTCGAATCCCACTCCGGGCACCATTTCACAAACGACCCGCCATGAGCGGGTTTTGTTATACGTGGCCACATACCATGTGGCATCGGCATTCGCTGCGGTGATTCAAGCTGTAGCCTGAAAGCAACCGCCTTGGTGAGGAGGATACCGTGAAACTCGAACGACTTCCGCACGCGCTGACCGTTTGCAAGGTCGCATCGGTAACAGACATCGATTTCGATAGCAGCTTCTTCTTCGTCGGAAAGACGGACGAGGAGATCTCGCTCGTCTGCATGACAGACCGCACGCCTGCAACCACGGTTGACCGCGAGGACGGCTGGAGAGCATTCCGCATCGTAGGGACACTCGATTTCTCGCTCATCGGCGTTCTGTCGAAGATTTCTGGCGTTTTGGCAGATGCGGGCATCGGCATCTTCGCCGTGTCGACCTACAACACGGATTACATTTTGACGAAAGATGCGGATTTCGAACGTGCGATGGAGGCCCTTACAGCCGCTGGATACAATGTTGTCTGACAGGCTTTAATCTGAAAACACTTAGCTCGGCAAGCTCCCTTTGTCCCCTTCCGCAGCAAGGCCCTCGAGGGTATCGCCCGTAATCCGATACGTCGTCCAGAGATCCATCTGCTGTGCGCCGAGCGACAGATAGAAGTCGATGCTCGGCTGATTCCAGTCGAGGCAATTCCACTCTAGACGCCCGCACCCGCGTTCGCGCGCAATGCGAGCTAGCTGCACGAGCAGTCCCTTCCCGTATCCTTTGCCGCGATACCCGGGCATGACGAACAAATCCTCCAGGAAGATTCCCGCTCGTCCCAGAAACGTCGAGAAGCTATGGAAGAACAACGCGAAACCGACCTCAACACCCTCTTCCATGACGAAGAGCACCTCGGCCTTCCCCCGCTCGAAGACCCATTCGCGCAGCAGATCCTCGGTTGCAACAACCTCGTCACTCATGCGCTCATATTCGGCCAGATCCTTGATGAATCGCAAGATAAGGGCAGCATCGTCAGGAGTCGCGAATCTGTATTCACCGGCAATCATGGGTTTCCTTTCACCAAAGTAACGTCGCCAAATATTGCTGAGAAAAAAGCGCCTCGAGAATCCCGAGGCGCCTGCAAGAACCATTAGATGAAACGGCGATAAACCCTAGAAGGTCACCACGCGGTCGTCTTCGCCGAACTTGATGAAACGAGCGGTCGCATCCTTGAGCTCAAGGACTACGCAATTGCCATCGCCTGGGGCATAGCCTTTCTGAAGCGCAGGATATTCGTCAAGCAAGGCCTTGGATGCTTCGATGCTGAGCTCGGGAACGGCCGTCGCATTGATGCGCAGCCATGTGCCATTGTTGTCCCAGCCGCAAATCGCGATCTTCGGGTTGGCTTCAATCTGCTTGAACACGTTCTTAACCATGCCTGTTTGGATATAAAGCTTGTCGTTGTACTTGCAGATGGTTGCAAACGGGCGGATCTCGGGATGATCGCCGTTAATCGTTGCGACGAAATACACCGGGTTCGCTTTCAGGAAAGCCAATACTTCATCCATAATGTCCTCCTTCTCGTTGTGGGACCCCTTGTACCGTTTTCTTACGCTCAACTTGCCGCATACGGCAAGATATTACAGAGTGAAATCCTTCTCACCATTGAAGACCGCGAGAGCATCCTCGACCGAATAGTCGGCCAGGGTAATCGAGCTGATGGCCTTCGTCAGACGAACCGCCTCGTCGAGCGAGCGCTGGTGGATGTTTCGACCTGTTGCGTTGCCGCATGCACCGCCGATGTGGATTTGGTCGTACAGCTGCGAAAGGAATGTCTTCGCGTCAACCGTAGATCCGCCTGCGCACACCAAGCCAGTGCGCCCAGCAGCCGTCGAACAAACCTTGAGAGCCTCTGCCGGCGTACGCTTATCGCTTACATCTGGCTTCGGAGGATTGACCTTCACGAAATCGGCGCCCAAGCACAGCGCGACACCCGCAGCACCCGCGATCAAGTCAGGATCCTTCTCCATCGGAACAGCCTTGCCACGCGGATAAATCCACAGGACGACGAGCAGGCCGTTGGCATGCGCGTCGGCGATTAACTCTCCAGCCTCGGCCATCATGGTCGCCTCGTATTCGCTACCCAGATAGATGGTGTAGCCTAAACCGACGATGTTCACGCCTGCCTCACGCATGGCAAGTACGGCCTCGATGTCATAGAGCTGCGGAGAATACGGGTCGTCTTGAGAACCTTTGACAAGGTTCGTCTTCGAATTCATCTTCACTAGATAGTTGATGTCGGGGTAATCGGCCGCATATTGGGCGATCAAACCGCGCTGACCGGCAAGAACACCAATAACGCCCTTGCTGCCGATTTGGAACAGGTGCTCGGGCTCAAGATCGGCGATGTCGATGCCTGCACCATAGAAGTCCTTGTTCAAATGCTCGATCTTCTGGTCGCAAGCGAAGAGCATCAGTCGACCAGTGCCTTGCGTGGCTTTCATATAGTTGTCGATGTACGTCTCGCGTACGTCGGGCATGACATCGACAGGTACTTTGACTTGTTCGCGGGTAATCGTTGGCATACTGTCCTCCTTAGCGGAACAACTTGGATCGTTTGATGGTTCCATAGTAGCAAAAACAGCATGGCTCATGTGCGAGAACGCACAACAGAATTTTGATTTAAGTCGAATGAAGGAAAGGCATTATCGTTTGTGAGACTGTGATTGCGCAGACCCTTGCGGCCGTTCTTTAGCGTTATTGGACGTCTGCTCTTGCGTGTAGGCTCTCGCTCGGGCAGCTTCGTATTGCTTTATGCGTGCTTGCGCCTGCTTGTATTCCTCGTATGCACGAGCCTGCTTCGTGGCTTTCCTTTTTGCCCTTTTCGCTTTATTCTTCGCTCTTTTTGCTTGACGGCTGGCTTTCTTTGCCTCCCGCTTCGCCTTTACCTCTTGCCAAGCTTCAGGGTCTTCCTTCTCCATCTTGTAGTCCATATACTTCCTGCCCGCAAAAAGACCGAGACAGGCAAGGACTGCAGCTGTCAGGAAAAGTATCACGCTGGTAAAGATATCGCCTTCAATGATGCCATTGGCGGCATAGGTGGAAAGCAAAACGCCGGGAATGCGCGCGATGTTCGAAAGAATCAAAAACGTTCCCATCCTCATGCGCGTCAAAGGAACAAGATAGGTGAACGTGTCCTTCGGAAGACCGGGAATTAGAAACAGGATGAAAACTACCACATTGAGCTTTCCGCTCGTTTCGAAGTCATTGATCCTGTTAAGGAATCGCTCCGGCACCATCGCCTGAACAAACGGCGCGCCGAGCTTGTGGACCAGCCAATAGATGAACGCACTGGACCCCACGCAGCCGACAATGATGACGAGCGCGCCCAACCATGGACCGTACATCATGCCGGCAGCTACCTGTACGACCTCGCCCGGAATGAATGCCACAACGATTTGCAAGAACTGCAGTCCGAGCAACATCAAGACGCCTAACGGGCCAGCATTCCTGACGTCCTCGACAAGCCGCTCTGCCCCGCCTTCTTCGAAGATGCTGGAAATCGTCGGCCAAATCAGATACATGATCAAAGCCATGAGGCCGAAGAATACAAGTAATCCGGCAAACTTGAAGAGCATGCCGTAGTTGAGCGTATGGGCTCCCAGCTTGACTTCTTCCTCGGCTTTCCTCGCTGAGGCTTTTTCGCTGGATTTATCTGTTGTCGAAGAAGAAGCGTGCTCGCCGAGTCTCTTTTTCGGTGCATCTTCGCCTGTTCTTCTTGTTTGAAGACCCGCGCTTTGCTTTCCGGAAGCATCCTGCTGGACTTGATTCGGTGATTCCGCTACCTCGGGAAGCGCTTTGGGGGAGTATTGCGTCTCGCTAGATACGACAACACCAACGCCTGTTGCCTCGGAAACCTTCTCATCGGACATGGCGACCTGGTCAGCAGATTCGCATATCTCGGGAAGTTGCTCATTCGCCTCGTCAAAAGGATCTTCTCGCGGAATCATCGCTTCTCTACCCTGACCTTCTTGACCTTGCGCACTTTTGGCTTTTTCGTTACAGATTGCACCTCGGATTGCTGTGCTCGCGAGACCTCTTCTTGCACGGCAACGGCTTGCGGCTCTTCGGGCGTTTCATCCCTCATCGCCTTGTCGTATTCTTCTTTGAAAGCTGCGATCGCTGATCTCGTTTGGGCAAGCCTCTCTCCTGCGAGCTTCGCACCTTTATTGATGGCTTTGCCTGCAGTTTGCGCTCCGCGGCTCGCGGCGTCTTTCGCCGTATTCGCAAGCGCCTCCGCCTTAGGCTTTGCCTGCGCAGCCTTCACGCGGGCTTTCACAGAAAGCTCGCCTGCTTTGCGACCAGCCATGTCCGCAAGACCCTCTGTCACGATGTCCTTAACTTCGTTTGCCACGAGAATTCCCCCGCATACGGCCGCCGCATCATCGTTGTACTCAGCCATGTCGGTCGAAAGCAGCGGCGCACCGATGCCTGTCCGGAAACCCTTTATGAGCTCGGTATCGATGTTGCGCCTTCCGAGCAATGCGTTCGCAGAGGCGTTCGCGTCGACCTTCAAGGACTCAACAGCGCCCGTCCTGCCATCGTACACAACGTCACCGACGATACCGATCGTCTCCCCTGCTTCGGTTACAACGGGCAAGCCGCGCCAGACCAAGCAGGTGTTCCAATCGATGCCGAGACGCTCACATGCCTTATTGCCCGTTGCGTCCGCTTTCTGCGAAACGTAGATGTCGCCATCGTCTTCGAGTTTGAAGCTGTCGAACGCGACGAACAGATCGTCCCTGTGAAACATCAGCGCCACGTCGGGTCGTTTTACCACGAACCCAACGCAGCGCTTTTCCTTCGGATGAAATATGAAAGCTTTGACTTTGCCTAAATGCTTGGCATGATCTTTGCCGCCAAAGACCTTCTTGTCAACAAGTTTGCGTGTTGAAACCAGTCCAAGCGACATGCGACCGACTAATCCTGCTTTTCTTCAGCAGCCGGTGCTTCCTCGAGAAGGTCCTCGACTTTGTCCGCAACCTCTTCGATTGCGTCTTCGGCAGCGTCAAGAGCGTCTTCCACTGCTTCTTCGATCTCGTCCTTCTTCTCTTCAAGGCTTTCGGCGTTCTTTGCGATTTGCTCAGCGATGCGCTTGCGTGCAGCCTCGATCTTCTCGCGAAGCTCGTCGTTCTTTCCCGAAACGATCGGCTTCATGGTCTCGGCAGCTTCCTGCACGAACTCCTGGCCCTTTTCTGCGGCTTCTTGCATGAACTCGGAAGCTCCCTTTGCGGCAGCATCTGGATCCTTGATCAGCTGCTGTACCTGATCGAACGTACCACCGAGTTTCTCTGCAACGAGCTCACGATTGCGCTCTCCCGAATTCGGAGAATAGAGAAGCGCAGCACCTGCGCCAATGAGTGCGCCAAAAATCAATGCGGTAAAACGACCCATAACAGTCCTTCCTCTCTTAAATTTTCATGCATCGCCATTATATGACACTCGATTGTGAATCGATTGCATTTCCTTTGTAAAACAACAAATGCAAGCCGAGCTGCATTCGTTGAGGGATGTGTTGGTTCGATGCGTCTTCTTATGCGCTTACAAGCTCATTGAGCACGGCGGAAAGGGAGAGCCCTGCCGCCTCGCATGCCATCGGGAAGAGTGATAGGGGCGTCATACCCGGAGAAACAGCGGTTTCGAGTACGCGTGCCTGCGCACCATCCCAGATCATGTCGATACGACCGAGGTCGCACATCTCATAAGCACGATATACCTCAAGCGCAGCACGTTCGATTTCCGCTCTGATGGCCTGAGCTTCGGCTTCGTTATTCGAAAGGGACTCCAGACGCAACGGCGCATAGTAATCGACCGCGTCAGCCTCAAGACGCGCCTGCGTGTCGTAGCGCCCATTGCGCGGAACGATTTCGACAGGAGGAAGAGCATATGCATCCCATCCTGTTCCCAAAATGGAAACTGCCAACTCGACGCCTTCGACCCACTGTTCGATGACAACATGATCGTCAAACGATAATGCGTCGAGAATGGCTTCGCCTAAGTCTTCAACACAATCGACGCGATGCACGCCAAGAGCACTTCCTCCATGTGCCGGCTTCACCGCTACGGGATAACCTCCATGGACACGCTCTTCAACCAAATCGAGCGCAGTCGCCGCACCCATGTCTTTAAACGCATCGCGTGCGATGCATACGCCCTGCGGCCACGAGGCGATCGGAGGTTCACCGGTAATGGCACGATACGATGCCATCGTGGAATGAAGGGAATCCTTATTCCATGTTGAACGGCATACGGAAGCGGGCGAGCCGATGAAAGGAACGCCAACGAACTCCAACAAGCTTTGGATGGTTCCGTCTTCACCATGTTTGCCATGTAGGGCGATGAAGGCTACATCGGGGCGTTCGCTGCGCAATGTCGGCACGAGGGAAGATGTTGTGTCCAACGGCACGACCTTGTGGCCGGCTTCTTCCAGCGCTTCGCATACACGCTTGCCGCTTGCCAACGAGAACTCGCGTTCGAAAGACGAGCCTCCCATGAGAACCGCAACTTTCATAACCGTTCCTTTCAGACCTTCAATGCACCTGCTTCGATGAAGGCGCGATAGAGTTCAAGTCGTGCCTCGATAACGCCGGCGAGGCGTTTGACCGCCTCTTCGATGCGCTCGGGGCTTTCGTAGCTGAAATTGATTCGCATGCAATTGCGCCCCGTGACACCATCGGGGAAGAAACCTGTGCCAGGCACATAGGTCACGCCAGCCTCGAGTGCTTCCGAAAGCATCGAATCGGTGTCGACATACGAAGGAAGCGTCACCCAGACGAAGAAACCGCCTTGCGGACGCGTATAGCTCGCCTCGGGTGGAAAATACTCATCGAGAGCTTTGAGCATCGCATCACGGCGCATGCGATAGGTCTTAACGAATTTCTGCAGGGTGCGCTGCCATGGCGTATCAGTGAAGTAATGCTCGACGACGACTTGGTCGAACGAGCTGCCGCACAGGTCGGCGCCCTGCTTCACTAGATTGATCTTGGACAGCACACCGCGCGGTGCAGCGATCCACCCTGTGCGAAGACCGGGTGCGAAGACCTTGCTGACCGTGCCCAGGTAAACGACATCGGGATCTAGTGCCTTAAGCGGCAGCATATGCCCACCGTCATAACGCAAGCGCCCATACGGATCGTCCTCGATCACCATGAAACCGTATTCATGGGAAAGCTCTATGAGACGTTTGCGGCGCTCGGGCACCATCGTAACGCCGCCAGGATTCTGGAAATTCGGAATCGTATAGAGGAATTTCAAGCGTGGATTGTCTTTGCCGATAAGCTTAAGCTCTTCTTCGAGCAAGTCCACACGAATGCCGTCATCGTCGAAGGGAATGCAGTGCACATCGGGCTCGAACGCAGAGAACGCTTGCAGAGCACCCAGATACGTGGGGCCTTCCGCTAAGATGATGTCGCCTGGATTGATAAAGGTTTCTGCGATTAGTGCGAGAGCCTCTTGCGCTCCCGTCGTGATGAGCACCTGGTCGGGCTTGCATCTTATGCCGATATCGCGCATCAGGTCGCAGAACACCTGACGGGTTTGCACGCGACCGTCTGTACCGCCGTATTGCAGGGCGATTGCACGCTGGTCATCGGTTGCCGCCTTCACAGCCTTGCGAATCGCGTTGTAGGGCAGCAAAGACACGTCCGGCATGCCGCCAGAAAGCGAAATGACGTCACCGCTCGTTGCCGCCGAGAACAAATCACGTACGGCACTCGAACGCATCTTCTTCACGCGCTCGGCAACCTTGTCGCTTGTTTTGTCGAAAACAATATGTGCTGTAGTCATAATCAGTTAGGGTAGCAGAACATCGTTCAGAATATCCACGGAATCCGTCAGTGCCTTCAATACCACCAAATCATCTGCATAATCGAGCTCGATTTTCGCACGTCCTTCGCTTGCGTTAATCCACTCGGTGGTTCCACGGAAGCTGCGCGTACGCATGCGGGCATTAGGGCTTTGCGCTGCTTGTTGCACCTGAAGATCGATGACTAGATGCTCAAGAACATGCGGAATCGATGTATGGTCCATAACATCCCCAAAGGTCGGACCCTTTTCATTGATGCAATCATGATCGGGAAGCGACGGCATACGGCGAATGAGACGTTGGGCGATTTCGGGCGTCGTGAAACGCGGAGCAAGCGGATCGAGTGCGATGTAGCACACCACCCTATCCTTACGCACGATAATGCGTTGTACGCTGACGGCCCGCATCGCGCTAAGATGACCCATCCGATTCGGACGGCTGTTCCGAAGATGCTTCGTTCGAGGGGGCTGATTCTGCCGATTGCCCCGAAGAGGATGTTGAAGGCACTTCTACGATCAACGGTTTCTTCTTCTGGCTTGCGTCGGATTGCTCGTCAGCCTGCTCTTCCGATTGCGAGCCATTGAGCTCGATGACCATGACCGGCTTCTCGTCGTTTGGTATTTCAACAGGTTGGTCGGTGCGGATTAATAGCGTGCATTCCGTCGGAAGATCAACCGTTGCCCCCTCTTCCTTCTTAGCGCTCGAGCGAATGCCCTTGATTGCCTGGGCTTTCTTGATGAGCTGCGATCCGAGCACGTAATCAGATGAAGCGGCGGCCTTTATCTCCTCGCCGGCAGCCTCTTGGGCTTCCTTTTCCTTTTCTTGGTCGATTTCGGCTTGCTTGGCTGCCTCTTTCTGGTTGCGCTGCGCCGTCGTTTCAACGCCAGGACTCACGATTTCCTGTGTGAATACCCACCAGAAGAACGAGCGGCCAAACCAGAAAGCGTCACTAAACGTATTGCCAATCGTGGAAAAACTGGGGCCTTCGATGATGGCAAGCTGATTGCGGTCGATCGAGAAACGATAACGCCCAACTCCTGATAGTTCTGCGAAAGAGAACGTTATGGTCTTCCCCGCCGTATCGATGGTGTAAGGATATTTCACATCGGGAGTCAGCTGGATATGGTCCTTCGTGATGGTTATCGTATTCTCCGTGCCCGCTATCTGCCAAACACCTTGGATGTCGATTTCGTCATCACCGCGCATCCATTGGTTCCAACTGAAGCCCAACAGATACACGCATACCAAGGCAAGGACCACGATAAGAACGGTTCGCCTGACGCTTCTGCGTGGTTTCTTTTTTGTCTTCGCCGCGCTTTCGCTCGCGCTCGAAGAACGCTGCTTTTTTGCATCCCTGTTTGTTTTGGGTCCAAGTGGAACGGTCGGCGTCTTAGACAAGTCGGGCGTTGATTCTTCTTCCGCCTTGGAAGATCCATCCGCTTGGCTGGCTTTTTGCTCCTGCGATTCCCGGGAAAGGGGCTGGGCTTCTGTTTGGATGTCGGTCTTTACGGGGGGCTGCGATAGCTCTTTCTCGGTAGCTTTCGTTTCCTCTGCTTGCCGATCTTGCGCGTCTGCTACCCACGAAGGCTCTCCGCCCGCCTGGCGCTTCTCCCTCTTCTCGAACTTAGACTCCTGTTTGAGTGCTTCCTTTTCGGATGCGAAAATCTGATCGAGCGACAAATCCGATTCGACTGACGCTGTTTTGCCTGCGTCACCAGAAATCATCGGCAGCCGCTTAAGGTTCGCACGCGCTGCGTTTGCCATAACGGGATCTTGTGCAGGCTCACGCTCGCCCGCCCTTTCGGCCGGCGTCGTAAGCATAGGATTCAGTTTGCCTGTTTGGCTGGGCGCATCCTGCGGCACGGAAAGCTGCGATGCTCCCGCCTGCTGCCGATCGTCCATACGTTATTTCTGAGGGCCGATAACCGTTACGCCACCCATGTAGGGAACGAGTACGTCGGGCACGGTAATCGTGCCGTCGGCATTCTGGTAATTCTCTATGATTGCGGCCATGGTGCGTCCAACCGCAAGACCGCTTCCGTTTAGCGTGTGAACATAACGCGTGCCCTTGAAGTTAGCAGGATCGCGGTATTTGATGTTCGCACGACGAGCTTGGAAGTCCCAGCAATCGCTGCAAGAAGAGATTTCCTTGTAACCGTTGTAGCATGGCAGCCACACTTCAAGGTCGTAGGTCTTGCATGCGGAGAATCCGATATCACCCGTGCACAGACTGATGACACGATATGGCAACTCTAGCTTCTGCAAGATGTTCTCGGCATCCTCGACCATCGCCTCGAGGTCATCGAGGCTCTCTTCGGGCTTCGCGAATTTGACCATCTCGACTTTGCTGAACTGATGCACACGAATGATGCCACGCGTATCGCGACCGGCACTACCCGCTTCTTCACGGAAGCAGGGCGTGAAACCGCAATATTTGAGAGGCAGCTGCTCCGCATCGAGAACCTCACCTGCATGGATGTTGGTAAGCTGAACCTCGGCGGTCGGAATCAGATACAGGCCTCCAGTGGTCTTAAATAGATCTTCTTCGAACTTGGGCAATTGCCCTGTACCCGTAAGCGTCGTCGCGTTCGCGAGAGCCGGACACCACCATTCCTTATACCCACGGGAAGTGTGCGTATCAGCCATGAAATTGATAAGGGAGCGCTCTAGGCGCGCACCCAGACCGCCTAGCAGATAGAAGCGGCTTTCAGCCAGCTTCACACCGCGTTCGAAATCGATGATTCCCAATTCGGGACCCAGATCCCAATGCGCCTTCGCCTCGAAGTCGAACGTACGAGGGGTACCCCAACGCCTGACTTCAGGATTGTCGTTCTCGTCGCGTCCAACAGGCGTGGTTTCGTGTGGCATATTCGGAGTCGCCATCAACATCTCGCTTAAGGCGGCTTCGGCCTCTTCGCGCACCTTGGATGCCTCTTCCAGCTGCGCGTTGATTTGACGCACTTGCTCCTTGGCTGCCTCGGCTTCTTCCTTTAAGCCCTGACCCATCATCTTGCCGATGGATTTCGAGGTCGCATTACGCTTTGCCTGCAACTCCTCGGCAGCGGCAATCGCCGTGCGACGCTCTTCGTCGAGTTGGGCGAAGCGCTCGCCATCCCAAGAGAAATTGCGGTTCGCCATCGCTTCAGCGACAGCATCGAGGTTTTCGCGAACGAATTTTGCATCCAACATGAAAGCGCTCCTTTTCGGCCTTGCGTATAGTCCGATGAAATTATGAATGAGAAAAGGCCGTGCGGCTAGTATAGCGTACTCACCGCACGGCCTGCGAATCCTTCAAAAACCCTTCGTTACTTCAACAAATCGCACACACGACCGAGTAGAAGCTCGAAGCTCACACCACGCTCGCGGAAGTTTGGCTGCTGGGCGGAAACCAACATCGCGTCATGCACCAGATCGCCTGCGAACACCGCAGCATCATACAAACCGCGACCCGTCATAACTGCAGCCATCAAAGCCGAGCAGTACAAATCGCCCGTACCATGCAACATATACGGCAGATAGGCGTTCGAGGCTTCCCGGATGGGCTCGCCCTGCACGCCTACGAAATTGCGAACGATATCCTCGCCCTCACGCTGGATGCCCTTGAGCACGACGCTCTTGGCACCAAGCTCGAGCAGCCCATCCACCATCTCAATCGCTTTCTCGTCTGAGATATCGGTGCCAGGCCACTCGCAACCGAGAATGATGGACGCCTCGGTCAGGTTCGGCGTCAGGATATCTGCATCGCGCGCGAGGTCGGCCATGGCCTGGCAAAGCTCAGGCGTGTATGTGGGATACACCTTGCCATGGTCTGCCATTACCGGGTCAACCACGCGTAGCGCTTGCGGATAGAGCTCGTAGAGCTCCCTGATACGGTCAACATGCTCAGGAGCACCGAGAAAACCCGAATACACAGCATCGATTTGCACATCGATTTTCTTCCATGCATCGAGATATTCGGGAAGCACCTCGGTGATGTCGTGCATATACCAACCGGGAAATGCCGTATGCGATGAAAAAACGCCGGTCGGCACGGGACACACATCGCAACCCGCCGCGGAAAGCACGGGGATTGCTACACCAAGCGAACACTTGCCGTAACCGCACAGGTCGTGCACGGCGGCAACACGAGGAATGTACTCGCCGTTTCGCTTGAATGCCATGGTTTTTGGATCAAAAGGCGCGTCAGTCATGTTTGTCATCTCTTTCTTCTTCTGCCTCAAGCTCATCGAAATCGTCTTCGGGGGCAGGCCGGTCCTTGTAGATGCGCCTCGTCCTGCGCTCAAGCAGGAAAGCAAGAAGCAGCGTGACAACGAGGCAGGCGCCAACCAAGCAGGCAACACCCTCGTACGTCTCGAACAAGAACGTATAGAATTGACCGATATCCATGCGCTCGGGCTCCTCCATAATACATCGAGCTATCGCATGCTCCCGCTCGCAGCATGCTTAAGGCTCGCGGCAACGCGCTTAAGCCGCAAAACCTTGCGGCAAAGTATACCCTTTTAACGTGAAGAGTTATCGGCTATTGCGTGAACGTTCAGGAACCTTCGTGAAGGCTGCGGCAATGACGACCACACCAAAGACCATTGTGGGTATCAACACATTTGTTGACGGGAAAACCTGGGTTTGGCCTGAGGCAAACCATTGGGCTGCACTGATTCCTAATAGAACCACCAACAAGCCTACGATGCATGCAAATCCCGCAAGGACGCGCTTTTTCGGAGAACAGCCGAGCGCAACGACGGCTGCTGACAAGAGCCAGCTTACGATGATGCACCATGTCTTAGGCATCATCAGCATGCCGAGCACGGCATTCTGCACCGAGGCGTTGTGGATGTGGAAGTAAGTCACAGCATCCCAATTCAAGAGATCCGCAGTCCCGAATCCGGCAAGCGTAAGCGCGACGATGATCCCATAGACCGTGGTGATGAGCGCATCAATCGTGCGCAGGCAATACCCCGAAACCAATGGCGCGATCTGAGCGAACCCGAACGCACCCATGAAAGGGAACGCGAGTGCTGCGTTCGTTGCCGCCTTGCCATGCCGCGCGCAGGCAAACCACCATGCAACCGTAGCTATCACGAATAGCGCCCCCAGCACATACGATCCGTTCATGCATAAGGCAACTGCAAGCAGCAAGAAAGCGAGACCCGCACTCACGAAGGGAACGAATAGGCCTACGAGCGCGAAACCTGCAAGCACGATGAGGAATATCGGGTTGTCAAAGCCGCCGAATTGCGGGATGTTCGCATACGCGATAGTCGCTACGAACGCGCTTCCCAGGGCGGCGAAAATGCGACCCAGCACCGAAAAGACCTTGTCGCTTCTTAAACGACTGAACAGGCTGCTTTTCGGGGGTTTAGGCTCGTATTCCTCATAGTCGTCATAGGGAAGCTCTTGCTGCTCTTCGACTGCAGGCACATAACGTTCAGGGTAAGGGTCTTCATGATAAGGAGCGGGATTGGCCTCATTAGCTTCCTGTTGACGTATCTCCTTTTTAAGCTGAGCGTTTTGACGGTGCTCAGCATGGGCACGCTTTATCTTCCCTAAAAACCCTTTCAGGCCGGATTGGCCTTCATCAGCTGTATCATTGCCCGCCAGCTCTCCTTGGGCTGCCAAGCCTAGATTGCCTGCTTCGGCTATTATCGGAAGCTGTTTGGCCATGAGGCGCTCTTCAGCAGCTGCATCGGCTGCCATCATCTGCCGGATGTCCTCGTATCCCGCATCTGGATCCCCGAGAAGGGGTGCCATCGCATCCGCGAATTCTGCAATCGAACGGAATCTTTTCTCCCGATCGGGATCGAGTGCGTAGAACAACACATCATCGGCAGCAGGGTTGAGCTCATCCCATAGATATGACGGAAGAACTAAGTCGGTTTCGCGAATTGCCCTTTCCGCGCGCTCCAGATCCTCGAACGTCAAAGGGTTATGCGCATCAACGATGAACGGATTCTCCCCTACGAGCATCTGGTACAGAATGCTTGCGAACGCCCACTCGTCGCAACGTGCGTCAAGCGCCTCTCTGTGCATCTGCTCGGGCGGCATGTAGCCAATCGTACCGCCACCAGCATGGCCGTATCCCTGGAAATCCGTCAGGCTCGCCAATCCGAAATCGGTCACCTTCACCTGGCCTTGGAGGTTGATCAGGATATTGTCGGGCTTGATGTCCAGATGAAGCACCTTGTTCGCGTGTGCGACTTCGAGCGCGTGCGCGACGCTATCGAACACGGCTGCGATAGTGTCGAGCGTAAGCTCGGCGTCATGAACCGAAAGGAATTTTTTTAGCGTAATGCCTTCAACGTACTCCATAACCAGATACGCCGTGTTGCCCTCTACTCCGAAGTCATAGAGCGTCACGATGTTCTCGTCGACGAGCTTGGCGACAGCGCGCGCTTCATCGAGTCCGGGCGTTTGATCGGAAATGGCATACGAGGGTTTTAAAGAGGATTCGCTTGGAGGCTCCTGTCGCACTGGGTCCGGTTGAGCAAACCTCGCCTCCGGACGGGAATAAACCGATTCAACGCGCATCGGCTCCCTGCGCTCGATTATGGGTTCTTGCTCGATGACCTTTGTGGGGTTCGTGCGCGCAAAGCGCTCGATCGCATCCTGCGCATCCTCCCAGGGAAGAAGGAAGATAGGTGAGCCATCTGTGCTTTGAGACAACTTCGCTTGCTGGGAGGGCGTTGGAGCCGCATGACGAGGAAGTCGCTGTTGCGCAACGATGTCTTTCTCGCGCGAAGCGAGCTCGTCGCGGCGTGATGGAACAGCTTCTTGGGGTGCGCCGAGGGAAATGCATTTGATGGCCACTTTGCGCAGGATGACCGTATCCCACGCTTCGATAACCGAAGCTGATCCTCCAGAACCTACTTCACCGCGTGGCTCGTATTTTCCCAAGATGAGCTTTGCAGCCACCGTTTTCCTTCCTGATGCACGCGCGCTGTGATTATCTGTCTTTTACGCACATCGAGCGAAAGGGTTGAGCCCTTTCGCCCTCAGTATACAAGTTTGCAGCCGCATACCTGGTCAAAACCACGAAACGCTCTCTTTTACGTGGCATCCTTGTCGCGAACCAGCTTGCCTTGGCAATAGATCTGGCGGATGTTCTCGGGCGTTGAGAGGTAAAGGATGCGAGCCAAACGATCTGCAGGCGAATTGAATACGCCGAAGCCCGTCAGGTTGGAATCAGGCAGCTTGGTGTCGATGACTTGCAAATCGAACGCACGACCAGGCTCGAATGTTCCCACGGGCAGACCGAGCGCTTCTCCGCCGCCGGCGGTCGCCATCCAGAATGCATCGACAAGCGAAACACGCGTATTGTTGCCGAGACCGCCGCGTCTGTCTTCCGGCAGCATGGCATCGACGCCCGTTTCGAGCAGGCGAGAGACGAGCACAGCTTGACGGATATTCTCGTACATGCTCGGGCTGTATCCTCCCGAAATGTCAGTACCTATGCCGACACGGATACCCTGTCTGCGGAAACGCGCAATCGGCGCGACAGCGCTCGAGAAATACGAGTTCGCCATCGGGCAATGGGCGATAACCGCTCCGACCTTAGCGAACAGCTCTCCTTCTTCTTCGGTGAGGTATGGGCAATGAGCCATGATGGACCGCTCATTGACAAGTCCGAAATCATAGAGCACGTACGGGTCGGTTTTACCGAAACGCTCGTATACGACATCGTGCTCCCATTGGCCTTCATTGCAGTGCGTCTGGATATATGCCCCTGTCTCGGCAGCAAGATCTCCCAAGCCCTTGAGCACCTCGTCAGTGCAGCTTGGAACGAAGCGCGGTGTGATGACTGGCCATACGCCAGCCCAGCTCGAACGCCCGATATCTTCGACCTCATGGATAAGCGTCTCGGTGTCAACGACAGCTTGGGCGGCAGAAGCATCGCGATAATAATCTGGATTGGCATTCGGGTCGTCCATGACGGTTTTACCAACCAACGCGCGCTGGCCCTTGTCGGAGCAGATCTGCGCAAGCTGGATGCTGGATTCCAGATGCGCACTGCCCAAATACACCGTCGTCGTCGAACCACGTGCGATCAGCTGCTCGACCAGATGTTCATAGACCTTGCGGCTGAATTCCAGATCCTTGAATTTAGATTCAAGAGGGAACGTACGCTGCTCGAGCCATAAATACAGCGGTTCATCGAGAGCGAGAGAAGCCTGCGGCCATTGCGGAGCATGCACGTGGATGTCAACAAAACCCGGGAGGCCATAGCGGTCGAAACCCAACTCTACCAGAATGTTTTGGTCACGATATTCGCGTAAAAGACTCGGCTGCTCCGGATCGTTGCGTTTGACGACGCGCTCGATATAGCCCTTGTCGTTTACTTCGATGAGCGCAAATTCCAAGAACTCGAATTCGCCGTATACAGGAGCATGGAAAAACGATCCGTAGAACGCTTTCACTACTTCGCGATTCATATCCCTCTCCGTTCACAACTAATTGGAAGGCGGGGCGCCTGCATGTTTTTGTGCAGGCGCCCCGTCTGATAAAGCGCATTATTCGGCAACGCCGAGAATCGGATCCTCGATTTGCATGGTCAGCACGTTGATGAAACCATGGTCGGTGATGGCCAAAGTCGGCAGTGCGGCCAAGCAGATGAACGACAGGAACATGCAGGTGATCGGGATGATGCAACCGCGCTCGGCAAGCGCGGCGTTCAGCTCTTCCTTCTCGGCTGCAAGTTCTTCGCAGGACAGGTCGGACAGAAGACCGCACACGGGATACGGAATATCCTTCACGACTTCGCCGTTCTCAACGAAGCACTGACCGCCTTGGATGTCGACCAAGTGGTTGACGGCGACTGCCATGTCCTCGAAATTCGTGCCCATGACGATGATGTTGTGATTGTCATGGCCGACTGTCGAAGCGATGGCGCCGCTCTGCAGATGGAAGCCGCCCATGAACGCCTTGCCGATGTTGCCGTTCTTGCCGTAGCGCTCGACTTGGGCGATGTACAAGACGTCTTGCGAAACGTCACATTGCACGTAACCGTCCACGACATCCAGCTCGACCTCGCGCGGTTGCGTGATCGGAATCCACGGCAGCGTATCCATGCACTTGACCTTGACCTTCTTGGCGCCTTCGGGAGCGGCCATCTTGAAGCTATCGGGCGTGATGGGGTTCAGGAGCGTGCACGTGTTCAGGACGCACGGCTTGTGCTCGGCAACGGGATAATGAACGAGCGACTCGCCGTTCTCGGCGACCTTCTTACCCGCTGACCACGTAGCCTTGACCTCGAAGGTCTCAGCCGTATCGCCTGCAACGAGGTTGATGTCGGCACGCTTTCCCGGAGCAAGGCCACCGATGGTGCGGCCCATGTGGAAACTGCGAGCCGCATTGACAGTGACCATTTGAATTGCCTTGATGAATGGCAAGCCTGCCTCGAGGGCAACCTTGATGTGGTGATCCATATGACCAGTATGAGCGAGGTCGATGCAATGCAGGTCATCGGAGACGATGGAGGCGAACGTGGTGTCGACGCCGCTCTCAACCACGTATTTCACTTGGTCGGCAAGCGTACGAGCCGCAGAGGATTCGCGTAGCATCGCGTAGCAGCCGCCACGCAGGCGCTCGACGATTTCCGGACCGTCGAGGGCTTCGTGGTCGTTATTCACGCCGGCAGCAAGGCAAGCATTCAGCGCCGGACCCTTCATGTCGGGCAGGTGACCCGCTGCGACCAGTCCAGGCTTCTTCACAGCATCGATAGAATCCAGAAGGTCGGGGAAGCCAGCGAGAATGTAATGGCCGACGACCTCGGAAATGCCGACTGCGTCCTCACGCTCGAGCGCCTTCTTGATGATTTCGGCATTGAACACGCCACCGGAAGTCTCGAGCAACGGCGAGAACGGAACGTGCGAAGGAACGACGAAGAACATGTTCAGATCGGTGATCTCGTTCTCCTCGATGATTGCCTCGATACCCTCAAGACCGGACACAACGCCGATCTCGTGCAGGTCGGTCATGATCGTAGTGGTGCCATGCTTGAGCACAGCCTCGGCAAACGAACGGATGGACAAATCGGAGCTTTCGGGGTGGACGTGCGCGTCGATGAAGCCCGGCGTGATGAACATGCCACCTGCATCGACAACCTGCGTGGACGCACCCTTGCAATACTCCACGTCACCGACCGCGGCGATCCTATCGTCAACAATCGCGACGCCACCATCGTAAATCTCGCCCGTGTAGACGTTGACGATTTTGCCATTTTCGATGACAACGTCAGCCGGGCCCTTTCCGCCAGCAACTGCCAGCAACTTCATGTTCATTCGAATCCTCCTTGCTCCTACTCCCGTTTTTCCATTACCTATGAAAATGCCGCCTGCACACAGCAGACGGCATCTGACGCTAATGCCTGAACACGATTTCGCCCGTAGCCGCATCCATCGACTCGACGATAGCGAGCGATTCCACGCGGTATCCACGGTCCCGCAACTCCTGGCCCCCCTTTTGGAAGCCCTTCTCGACTGCGATACCGATACCCTCGATCGTTGCTCCTGCCTGTTCGACCAAATCGACAAGGCCGAGCGCCGCACAGCCGTTCGCCAGGAAATCGTCGATGATCAGCACGTGGTCGTCTGCTGTGAGAAAGCGAGCTGACACGATGACATCGTACACACGCTTGTGTGTGAACGACTCGACTTTTGTGGCGTATAACGTGCCGTCAAGGTTGACGCTTTGGGCTTTCTTGGCGAAAAGCACGGGAACATGGAAATAACGCGCTGTAATGGACGCGATGGCGATGCCGCTCGCTTCGATGGTGAGGATCTTAGTGACAGGAGCGTCCGCGAAACGCCGCGCGAACTCCGCGCCAAGCTCCTCGAATAGGTCGATATCGAGCTGGTGGTTGAGGAAGTTATCGACCTTGAGGATATTGCCTTCTCGGACGATACCGTCACGGCGAATTCGCTCTTCAAGCAGCTCCATAACCACCCCTCAAGTGCTTGTTTTTCTCACGTGTCAAGTGTACTTCACAAGACGTGCGAAGTCCATGATTTGAACAACGACAAACCCTGTTCCAACGCAAGAATCAAGCATCGGACAGCAGGCGGTTTACGCGGTTACCGCATAAACCAGAAATGGTCGAGAGGGCCGCTTCCTTTGCCGAGGTCAAGCCATGCTTCCAGCGCATTTGTCAGGTATTCTTTAGCCTTACCAACGGCCTTGAGCACGTCGTAGCCCGAAGCAAGGCCGGCGGCAATCGCGCTCGACAGAGTGCAACCCGTGCCGTGCGTATTAGGGTTGTCCACCCGCACGCCGTAGTACCACACAGCAGAGCCGTCTGGCAGGCAGAGCACGTCATCCGCGCACACTCCCGCTTCGTTTTCGGGACGTTCAGGCCCTCTCAGCCCGTGTCCGCCTTTGACGAGCACGGCTGCGCCGCACGCATCCGACACGAGCCGACCCGCGCGGACCGCATCGTCGGCTGTACGGATTTCGAAACCGGCCAGCACCTGCGCTTCCGCAAGGTTGGGCGTGATGATATCGGCATGGGGGAAAAGATATGTGCGCATTGCCTCAACGGCGCCATCCGCGGCAAGCGCCGATCCACTCGTCGCCACCATTACAGGGTCAACCACGATGTTTTCGGCTGCATGCTCTTTGAGCGACTCACCGATGACCCGAGCGATCTCGGCCGATGAAACCATGCCGACTTTGATCGCGTCGGGACGGATATCGGCAAAGACAGCATCGATTTGGGCTTTCACAATGTCAGGCGGAATATCGTGAACGGCAGTCACGCCCATGGTGTTTTGCGCGGTGATGGCAGTGACGGCCGTTTGGGCGAACAACCCCATAGCCTGAATGGCTTTGATATCGGCTTGGATTCCTGCACCACCGCTTGAATCAGAACCAGCGATGCTCAATACGCTTTTCAGGGTGCTCATACAAAGGTCCTTTCACACTGCTTTCTTAATGTTGCTGCTGCTTTTTTACAATCAGGGGCTGCGAAAATGGCCGAAACAACTGCGGCACCAACCATACCCGTCCCCTTAAACTGTGCGATCGTGGACGCATTGAGGCCGCCGATGCCGACTACGGGGATGTCTACCACCCTGCAAATCTCGCACAGCTCCTCTTTGGTCACATCTACCGCTTCGGGCTTGGTTGCCGTAGGGAGGAGCGCACCGACGCCCAAGTAGTCTGCTCCTGCCTGCTGCGCCGCGAGTGCCTGGGCGACCGTCTGTGCGGAAACGCCGACGATCTTGTCCGGACCCAGCAGCGCTCGCGCCTTTTCACAAGCCATATCGGATTGGCCCACATGGACGCCATCTGCATCGATGGCTAGGGCAACGTCGACGTTGTCGTTGATTACGAAGGGCACGCCCGCCTGCTCGCAGATAGGCTTGAGCTCACGAGCAAGAGCTAAAAACTCATCAGGCGAGACGTTCTTTTCACGCAGCTGAACGAAAGTCGCACCTCCATCGATAGCCTCCTGAACGCAACTCGAAAGATTGCGCCCGCAAAGCCAAGAACGATCGGTGATCGCGTATAAGAGCAGATGCTCGCGTAAACCCTGCACAGAAAAGCTTGTCATTCTATTGCACATCCTCTACCAAGGCACGGTTGGCAAGCGTCTCACCATCCAGTTTATACAGGGCATCGATCAGGTAGGTGCGGAAGCTTAAGTTGCCATCGAGCTCGCCCATGCGCTCTTCTGCAAGATTTCCCGCGACCCCCGTTGTGCACACGGCGCCCAGCGCAGCGAGCAATGCATCATCATTTGCAACAGCAAAGGCCCCCGTGATGCACGAGAGCATGCAGCCCGCGCCCGTGATACGTCCTTGAAGCTTACTGCCGTTGCGCACGGCGAAGGATCGCGTGGAATCTGCCACGATATCGATAGGCCCAGTGATGGCTACGACTGAACCCGTCCGCGCTGCGAAATCGCGCGCGAACGCAGCGCTGGCTTCCAAGTTCTCGTCAGTAACGATGTCATCCGGGCACACGTCGACTCCTCGCGTAGACGCCGCACCGTTTGCCAGCGCCTTGATTTCGCTGATATTGCCTCGAACGATGGCAATCGGATAGGCATCGAGGAGGTCGGCTGCCGTCTGCGTGCGTAAGGCCGAGGCTCCGGCTCCTACAGGATCGAGCACAATGGGGTGTCCCAACTCCGTAGCCACCTTTGCTGCTTCGTGCATGCCTGCAATCGTGCTTTGATTCAGCGTGCCGATATTGATGACCAGGCCTCCGCAGATGGTCTGGATGTCTCCCACATCCAGCGGCTCGTCGCTCATAATCGGACTCGCATCGATTGCAAGCAGAGCGTTCGCGCAATCGTTTACGGTCACGTAGTTCGTGATGTTATGAACGAGAGGATGCGTGGTGCGCACCCTTTCCAGAGATGTCTTGATGCTAGTAGTGTCCATGCAGGCTCCTTTCGTTTTCTTTCAGCCGTTTGTGTGACGATTGCGCCTGCGAACCAAGCCGACCAGCAGCGTTGCCAGCGCCACAATGATCATCACAGGCAGTGTGTTCCCAAGTACGAAATCCCAGCTCATCGAGAAGCGGTACAGCACGAAACCCGCCAACCACAACACGAGATTGGGCGCATTGGCGGGGTTTTTGCTTGAATCGTTGCCAAAAAGCAGATGGTCGGTAAGCAGTATTGCGACCATAGGCGCGAACACCGAGCCGATGAGATAGAGGAAGTTCTCGAAATCGCCTACGGGGGCTAAGGCGGCAGCGATAGCGCCGATGACCGCAACGCCCACTCCTAGCCATTTCGCAGGCAAGCTGGAGTGAATGGCTGCAGCTGAGACACCCGCGGATTGCGCGTCAAGGAAGGTGGTGGTAACCGTCGAGAGCACGACAACCAAAATACCGACAACACCCAACCCTGCGCCAGAAAGAATCTCCGCTATATCGCCGGAGCCCGCAAAAAGGGCCATGCCTAAACCAATGGAAAACATCCAAATGCTACCCAGAGAGTAGGTGGTGGCAGCAGTAAGCGAACCAGCCAGTGGCTTCTTTGCTTCGCGTGTGTAGTCGCCGACAACTGGAAGCCACGATAGGGGCATCGCGACCGCCAATTCCACGGCCGCCCCGAAGGAAAGCGGAGCATCAGTCCCAAGCGACGTGCCATCTGCGTAAAACACCGTAGTGCTGATGACGATCGTCAGAATGAAAAGGCATATGGATGCGACCGCTTGGATGCGGCTCATGTTGCGCACGCCGATAGCTATCCACACAACGATGAGCGCCCCGATGATGGCGCACCAGCCAACCAGACCCACAACAGGAACCAAGAACGCTGCTGCGGCAGCACCCGATGCCACCATGATGGCGGTCCAACCCACCAGCTGCACGACGTTCGCAATCGAAAACACGAGCGAACCGTAACGCCCAAACGATAGTTTTACCGCATCCATCGCACCTAAGCCTGTTTTCGCGCTTACATACGCCATAAGGGCGAACAAGCAAAAGCCGATGGCATGCCCAATCAGAATTGCCTGAAGGCCGACCATGAAGCCCAGGGGTGCAAAGAAGGTTCCTGTAAGGATTTCTGCTAAGGAAACCGATGCTCCGAACCACACGAGCCCCAATGCGGGAGTGGCAAGCACGCGTTTTCCGATGTGTTCACCTGCAGGGGCGAACTCGCCACGAGATGCATCTTTACGCGCTGCAGCATGTGCTGTGATGGTATTCATGTAGATCTCCCTCCGCCGGCATTACCCGGATCAGGTTCTTAGGGTCGCGACCTTGCGGCGTCGCCTCTCAGCCGGGCCTATTCCCAGCTCCCCTTTTCGTGTGACAAGTCGGCTTATCGAAAAGACGCCCTTGTCTTTGGCCGTCAGTTTACACGCAATATGCTTACCTATCCAGAACGAACGGACGCATGGCGCTTTGTCGCCTTTTTGCGGTTCACCCTTATATCCATTGATGCCACAAAAGAACCGGGGGACGCGCAGAGAGAGCTCTGGCGCCATCAAACAAAAGAATTCCCCTTGCGAGCGTTCATGCAGTTCGCTATACTTACTGCCTGCGCGAAAGCGCTTTTGCCAATGTGGCTCAGTTGGTAGAGCAACGCACTCGTAATGCGTAGGTCAGCGGTTCGAGTCCGCTCATTGGCTCCACAAAATCGCAGGTCAGACAGCAAATTTGTCTGACCTGCTTTCTTTCATTTACCCTTTATAAATCGATTTGGGTAGAATTTTGGGTAGAACGTATATTTGTCGCGAAAATTTTTCATGTTTTCGCGACAAATAGGTTAGAGCGTTTTTAAAGAACGTACGCCGCCCCAACTGTACGTAAATTCCACATGCCAACCATGATGGAAGGCTTTCAATGGTTAAGGCTTGGTTTGTTTGACTACTCGGACTTTCCGTATCTTGGAATCGCGGCTCGGCATCTGCCATCGTAGGATAAAGCCGGATGCGAACCCTGGTGCCGCCTTTGCGCTTGGTGTATCTGATGGTGTAGAAGCCACTGGCGTACTTGAGCACCATGGCCTCCTCGATAAGGCCCTTGTTGGCGCCCGAGAGGTAGACCGTCTGACCCGGTGAGTACTTGCTTTGCATGTGCGGTGATTCCTTGGTCTATAGGCTTTTGGTGTACCGACATTCTGGGTAATTGCTGCATCCGAGGAATTCGCCGTATGGCCCCGATCTCTTAACGAGAGTTCCGCCATCGCACAGCGGACATGCCTCCCGACTGCTCTCAACCGCCTTCTCGGTCTTTGGCTTCGTCGGTCTCACCTCTCGATTGGACTGGCGATGCAAGCATTCGTAGCATTGTCCGGTTCGGCTGTCCAGCTTATACATCCAGAATTCAGTCTCGTCGGCGGTCTTCCCGCAGGTTTCGCATGTGATTGGTTTCCCGAAGTTTTCTTCGTGCTCCTTGGGAAGGAGCGGCTTATCTATAGTGACGGGCACCTCGCTTATTTGCATTGGGTAACGATAATCATGAGATTCTGCGGCACTGTGCTGGTAAGGCTTCACGGCCTTTTGACGTTGAGGCTTCACGGCTCTGTGCTGGCAGGCAGAAACGTCCATACCCAGCTGCGTGAGCCAGTGTTCCTCGCTTTTGAAAAAGTCGTTCACATCAAGATTCTGATTCATAAAGAATGCACGCACTGAAAGGACGATGTCCCTGAAGCCGCCCTCTTCGTCAACGATCTTGCGGATGGAATCGCCGTTCTCAGTACCGGTATAAAGAAATACAGCATAGTTCTGCAGATGATTATGCATCTTGATGTCAAGCTCGTCTCCCCAGCCGGTTAGGCATCTTCGTGGGCTATACCATACATAACACAGTTCGTTATACGGAGGATAGAGCCGCACCGAAGCCCAGCCATTTCTAGTCAAGTGATAAGCAGGGTAAGGATTGTTTACATCTTGGGCGAACACCCAAGCGATTTTTCGCTTATTCCTTAGATGAAAGGATGTCCTGCTCATGAATTCATCTATTGAAATAGGGCTTTTCTGGAATTCGATGACAATGCCACTCTCTTCAAGGAACACATCAGCCCGTCGTCGTTCGCCTGTCTCCGCATCGGTGAAGTAATATTCTGTGCTTTCAATGGGAAAGTAACTCTGCATTCGTCGGTGCCATTCTGACTTGCAATCCTTGTCTTCTGTGTATGTGCACGGATGGTCAGGGTAGTGGGCGAAGTGCGCTACTTTTATACTGCCCTTCTTAAGCATGACTTTTGCCTCGCAACCAGGGCAGTAATAGGTGGCTCCCTTAGGAGCATATTCGGCGAGTACGGATACATTGTTCTCGTCATGTGCTCTGAACATCTGCGAATAATCCTCTGCTGAAGCCTTTAAGCGTTCATGGTTGCGATTATAAGGCCTCCGCTGTCTCCGACTGTACCTAGATTCTCCCATGTCAACCATGGCGCCTGGCTTACAATGGTACACGAGCATTGCACTTGTTTTTCGCACTTTTACCTTTTCCGCCCCTGTCCAATCTGCGGTACACGGCGCCTCGCCTTGATGTGGTTTCATATGCCCAGCAGTAGATGATTTGCCTTTTGGAGTCAAAGATGTCTTACGAACACATTACCCAATATGCAGGATGGTTCCTCGCTTCTCCAAGCACTTGGCATCATCACTTCTACGGGGAGCACTACGTCTCCGACTGGCGCATCGGCGAAGACGTGCCTCATTACATGATGCCAGGCGCTTTGGCAGGCTTTGCCGACCAATTCCTTTTCGATAGTCTCTATTACAGAGCACGCGATTATCGCGAAGTGCTTGACGAACGTGGAATCGAGGTACCCGACGATATGGAGGCGCTTGGCAAACTTGACGTCACATTCCTCGACGCCGAATGCGTTCTTGCCATCATCAGCAAATGCGTCCATGAAGACCTGCGTTGCGAAGGCCTGCTCGTGAAGGCCGCCGCGAGTTCCCTCCTCGATAGGTGCCTTAAAAAGCTCGCCGACATCGACCGCATGGGCCATGCCTATTACGATTACTACAGGAGCAAAAGAGACTCTTCCTCTCCTAGCACTGAGGGGTCATGGTACGAATACGACGAGGACCACCTCCCCGAATGGGTATGGTGCCTCGTCGGAAACGTGGTCGACGAGCACCCACGGGGCGAAAGCCACGAAATCGCGCACGGGACGAAGCATTTCAGGCCGGGCACCAAGGTCTACTGCCTTCCGGTGCAATGGGGCGACGGCTACGAGCAGATCGCGGTCCTCGGAAAGCACAAGGGCCAACGGGGGCTGATAGCGATTGTCATGAACAGGCATCTCATCGAGAACTTCAGGTGCCAGAAGGTCTACTCCCCCTATGTCATAAGGAAAATGTATAGAAGCCGCTTCAGGCCTTGGGGAAACTCCGAAGACGAGCACGAGGACGTGCTGCGCATGGCCGAATGGCTGAACACGACGGAGGAGGAGGCAAAGAAGAAGGCGATTCTCTGGAAATCGTCGAAGATAGCGCTCTCCTCGCGCATCGAGGGCATCGACGGGGGCGCGGCGAAGCTCGTGATCGAGCGCAGGGATCGCCGCGACGGCTGCTATGGAGGCGCCTGGTACGGGTCCTGCAAGCTCGGCAATGAGGACTTGCGCGAGATCGGGCAGCTCGACTACTACGGGTATTGGCCAGAAGAAGCCTCATATGAGGAATGCAAGGGCAACTATCGCGATGACCGCGACCTGATTGGCGCCCTGTCGGATGCGGGAATCCACCGATGGGAAGAGAGGTATCTGGCAGAGTCTTCGAACGGCGCACCAGGATTCACGTGGTCGCTGACTATTTCCTCAGAGGAGGGGGAAATCCTATGCGGAGGGAGCAACGCCTATCCCGAGGCCCTTCCTTTCGTTTACAGAGGTTTGGAGGCATGGGGCTTTCCGAGCATTTGGAACGAAGATTATGACGCGCCTGACGCGTTCCTCGACCATATGACAAAGGATTAGAAAACTAAATCGTTTGAAAAAGATCTCCGGAGCTCAAGTCAAATGCTTACATATGAATTGAAATATCTGGATGGCACAAGAGCTGATTACTTGTATTTCATCGAGGGAGACCGCACTAGATGTGGTTTGGTTTCTCTTTCGCGGGAAACAGGCGAACCGCGTGTGGTTGCACAGGCGCAGGGCGATCGTTTCAATCGATATGCCTTTCACTTGATTACTAGGCTACAAGAGTTCTGCGAAGATGGTTCGTTTAAGGAATCTGGTATTGTCGCTTGGCTTTAGATGCATCCAAGGAGTTAGGAGTCTAGGTTGTTGGGAGCTAGAATTATAAAAGTCTTAAAGGCAGGAAACATGAAGGTTCTCGTATTCGAAGGCCCTTTCCCTGTTGCATATAATCAAGCTGTGGAGATCAACGGCGTCATATTCAACGCAGTTCCTGCAAGTTGCGGACTGGACGATACGATCGGAATCAAGGTCGCTGAACCGGATCGCTACAAAGATGATTTTTTCATTGGCGCGAATGTAATTGCAAAGTAAGCAACCAAGCGGGTAGGAACTTAGGCCATGGGTACCGGTAAAGGAAACGAGCTTACAACTGCGATAGCCGAGATAATGGGTGATGCTCTATGATTGGATATCCCGAAACGTTCATGATCGAGCAAGAGAATCTCGATAAAAAATACCTAAAAGATTCCGAAGGCTTGGATCCAATGGAATATTTTGATAAGTATGCAAGCGAAGAGTATAAGATGTGGACCAATAAAGAAATTGCCCGCATTGAAGATCTCGAGAGACAAGGCATACTGGTTTAGTAGATTAGCCGCCTTCGGGCGGCTTCTTCGGCAACCAAGCGGGTAGGAACTTAGGCCATGGGCACCAGGAACATGCAAGGCGTATATTAAAAATGGATTTGTTGTTTTATTAGACAGCAACGACGTTTTTGTGACAGCATTTAAGGAGGCCGAAGGTGGAAGCAATACGCTCAATAAGGCGAGGGCTGCGATTTCCGGTGCGCAGTGACGATGCCGCCTTCCTTCCTTTCTTCGATTTAGTCCAAAATACGGCCTCGAAGCAAGGAAAGGTGTTCTTTCTCGATTGCGGTCAATCGCGCGAATTTGAAGATGAGAAAATGGCTGGAGAGGATCTTTCTGGGTGGTTGATAAGCGCTAATGAAGCTGATGTTTTTGAATCCGAATGGAAGAAAGGCTGGAACTCCATAGAAGACAGATTTTTTAAAGACTTCGTCTGGGCAAAATGGAGAGAAGCAGAGGGGAAGATTCACATCGATTTTGTGAAAATGTAAGCAACCAAGCGGGTAGGAACTTAGGCCATGGGCACCCAGAAGGAGGTATGAGAGCAATGGCAATCGTGGAATTGTCGGATGAGCAGACTCGCCTTCTTAAAGGTCTAGGTCTTCCGACTGTGATATCAACCGATATGCCCGATGAGCAATGGTGCGGTATCACCGAGCGGCTTTTGGACGAGGTCCAGATGCGCGGTCTTAACGAGCGGTTCGATGGCGAGAACGAATATGGTCTGCTTTGTTCGAGCGTTTACATGGCGATGATTGATGCCGATGACGCTGTGTAGTCGCTGCATCGAAATGCAGCAACCAAGCGGGTAGGAACTTAGGCCATGGACGCCTTAATGAAGGGAGGCGAAGAGGCTCATGAGCAAGTTCAAGCTTCGAGGACTGTATACGGGCGACAACGAGAAGATATTCAACTTCTGCAAACTTGTCGACGAGAAAGCACGGTCGATGGGGAAGGCCTTCTTCGTCGCAGACTGCGAAGGCCATGGAGCGCAAATCGGAGAATACTGCGCCGACGATCGGTCTGGGTGGCTTGTGCCGATTGGCGAGGCAGATGACTTCGAGAGAAAATGGGAGATGTTCCAAGAGGACAGGACGTGGCCGGATGCTTCAGGGTATTTCGTCTGGGAGGAATGGTCTCAGGACGATAACGGCGACATAATCATCCGCTTCGCTAAGTACTAATGTGACGATGCTGGTTATCATTTAGGTTGTTGTTACCGAGCGATTGAATGATCATATGGACATTTATGAAAAATACCGATATGGCCTCGACGGCGACCTCACGCGAATCTGGGCCTTACGGGCCTTCTCCGCTGCCGTCGACGGGACAGAGGGGCGGATGACCTATAAGATGGTCACGGACGAGCAGATGCGCACGGTCCTCGATGATGAGGACTATGCTCTTTGGATTGAGAAGAAAGCAAAACATGAAGCAACCAAGCGGGTAGGAACTTAGGCCATGGGTGCCTCAGATGCAGAGATTCGTCTTACAATACACAATAGGGATTGGTATTACGAGACCTTGAAAGAATTAGGATTAGAGTCATATGCCGAGAATACAAGGAATTCTTCGAGCTGGGGATAAAACAGTTATGGTGCTCGATGGCTCATTTCGCGTATCCTTTGATGAGCCAGTAATGATTAACGGGTCCGTTTTTCATGCTATTCCCCCTAGTGGCAGCATAGACGATTCATTCGCGATAGCTGATCGTGAGATTAAATCATTGCCTTCCTCGTTTTTTATTGGATCAACTGTCGAGCGGATTAAGCAACCGAGTGGGTAGGAATCCGGGTCGTGGTTGTCCCTAATTGCTCGGGACCTGGCGAAAGCCAGGTCCCAGTTTCGTCCAAGACTGAATAACAACCTCTATTTGACACGCGGTGTCCCATCTTGTGTACATACTTGCCGTTCGAGCCGTGCGAGAATCTTCCTATAACGGAAACGGGAGGACGAGATGAGCCAGTGCTACGAGTGGACGAATTTCGACAAGCGGGAGCGCCTGGACAACGTATGGCAATGCGGGCTGAAGCTATGGGAGAGCGACTTCACCGGATGCGGTCAGAACAATGCGGTACTCACCCTGCTCTCCGGCCGCTGGTCCGGGGACAGGCTCGTATGGTTTGGATGCGAGGGGCTCGGCTACATCAAGAACGACACCCCTTTCAAGGACCTCCTGCTCTCGATCGACTTCGAGGAAGAGTACTACACGTACGCCGACATCACGGGACTCTTCCCAGACGCCGCGGGTAAGCTCGGCGTCGACTGGTCGGGCGACGACGGAGGAAGAGACGTGCTCTACACGGGGCCGTTCGACACGGAGGTTCAATGGCTCCGGTATGTGGTCAACCTGGACAAAAAGCAGTTCATCGACCGCGAGAGAACGGCGGTGCACCTGGTCGTGCCAGGCGAGGTGTGGCGCGACGACCTGTTCCCCGTCCTGTCCGTCCCCTTCGACTGGGACCCCAAGACCAGCTACCTGGGCATGTGGTTCGGGGACCGGCTCACGGCGACGAACGTGCGCCCGCCGGAGGAATACGAGGACCTCTCGTATCTGAAATCGGAACGGTCGGTAACAACCGGGCTCTCGAACGAGGAGATACTCGCGTATGTCAGCGAAGGCGCGCCTGAGGTCACAGAAGACCCCTCGACGCCCTATCGCGATACTGCTTGGTATAAGTATGCGAACAAACGGCTAGACGAACTGATCGGATTGGATTTCTCAGGAGTAATCGTTAGTTAAAGTGGGCAATCGGTGCTCGACCTCTTCAAAGTAACCAACCGGGTGAAAAACTAGGTCGTGGTCGCCATGGTTATACAGACGAAACGGAAGAATAGAATGGCCTGGAAGAACGATCGGCAGAGAAAGGCTCTTGCCGAAAAGCTTAATCACCCAGAACGCAGGGTGATCTGCCCGACATGCTCCGATGAGCTGCACTACGAAAAAGTAGGCAATTCATCTATCGCCGAGTGCAGAAAATGTAAAGTGTTCGCCGGAGCTCGAGGATTGTAGTTCTATTTAGGCAACCAAGCGGGTAGGAACCTAGACCATGGGTACCATTGGCTGGAACAATCTGATTCTGGAATGCATGAGTTCAGGTGGAAACGATGGAGAGAGACGTAAAAGGGAAAAAGGTTCGCTATATCGGCGATTATTACAAGGTGACCTTCGAGAAGGGTAAAACCTATGATCTCTTAGGTATCGAGCCTGCTCCATGGGGTGAGGGCTACCGTGTTTATTCCCCCAATGTTGAGGACGATGGTGTTTTCCCTTTCTCTGAATTTGAAATTGTTGAGCAACCAAGCGGGTAGGAACTTAGGCCATGGGTACCTCAATTACGGCTTCAATAATTATGTCGTAATCGACGTTGAGCCGCTTGAATAGGATCTGCGATGGAATATGCGAACGAACATGAGTTAAAAGAAGAACTCGAAAGGGTTCTCCGTGAGTTTTACTATGACGATGATTTCGTTTATGGGACGATAAAACGAGCGCGAACTCCAGATAATTGGCTTACAATGCTTGATTTCGTTGACAAGGCAAAAGAAGCCGGAGATGTATTAACGCAAGACGATTTAATAGCATTGTCGATTGTCTTAAAGAAAAGGCTAAACGGACGGGACAATCAAGCCGTTGATAATCAAAGCAACCAACATGTTGAGAATTTAGGTCCTTGGAAACCAAAATTAAAGGAAAGCAAGGACGATCTCGAAAGGCTACTAAGTGAGTACTCCAATTAGAATACGCAAGTGCGAGGATGTTTCCTGGATCGGGAAACCAATGACTTGTGTACTCTTGGACAAGCCTCGAGAAAAAAGCATATGGGAGAAAGTGCTTATAGACGGTAAGCAATACGCTCCTCATTTCCCAATGCCAGATAATGGTTCGGCTTTTTATCTCGATGGGCTCCATGATCTTACCGGGTGTACGGTGAGTTTCGAATGAGCAGAGCTAGCCGCCTCCGGGCGGCTTTTCTTTTGAAGCAATCGACATGTTGAGAATTAAGGTCCTTGGAAACCAGAAGGCCCAGACTCCCTATCCAGAGCGCCCAGGCCTTCTAGAGATGCGGTTATACCACGCCCTCTAGGTCCTAGGCACTAGAAGAAGCATGTATCTAAGTCGTCAGAACCGTAAAACCGCAGGTCAGCGGCTTGTTCTAAGGCGATTTAAGACCCTTTTTCGCTTTCGGATGACATGGTAGTCATTCTTTGAAACGTTTTTCGAACAATAAGGCAAGAACAAGGGGCGGGTCTTCAGACCCGCCCCTTGTTCCTCTCGAATTCTGACTCGAAATCATTCGACGAGGACGATTCTCGCCTCACCTGTGATGATGGGCTTTATGATTGAACAGGACGCCACCGACGTCACTACCGAAAGCGCCAATACAACGATGAGCACGATGCGCATAACCGGCCCGAAGGTGTTCATCTTGGCTGCTTCAAGCGTATCGGAAATCTTCGCGGAAACCCTCTCCATCCGGTCTTTGTTGAGATCAATTGCCTTGTCAAACTTCTCCGAGGCGTCGTTTAATCGTTCGCTTGATGCGCAATTCGCCTTCTCAACGGATCTCTGGACATTGCTCTCGACTGCTTTCCTCACAGTGATTTCAATAGCATCGACGACCTGCTTTGAGATATCGTCTGCCATTGCCTTTGCGCCATACACTTCTGCACCGATGTTCTTCGAGATTACCTCAGCTTTTTTGCAGTAGTTCTCTATCACCTCTTCGGCATACGAAACGCTAAGCGCTGCGTCCTTGATGTCCTTTTGCGTCTCGGACATCTTCTGGATGTACTTGCTCATCCCCTTGTTCTGCGCTGCGATGTTAGCCGCGTTCTCGCGGATTGCGTTCGCAATGCGCGCCTCGATGGGCGTTCCCAGCCCATACCGCGTCTCGTTTATCAGCTCCTCGGCCTCCTCGGTGTGGAGCTCTATCATTTCCGATGGTCCGACTCTCTTCGCCATCTTTCCTCCTATCATCTTTCGTGACGGGGTCCCTCGTGCTTCAGCTCGCGCTCTTGTCGCAAACCTTCGGGCCCCCTGCTAATCTCCGGTAAAATCTTCCCGCGATTCAGCGCATGCGCTTGCTTCTCTTCCGCACGCTTGGGCGTCCTCTCCTTTGCTCGTTGCGGCTTACCCCTTTCCTGCTTGCGCGAGATCGCCTTGTCCCTCCGCATCTCCGCGACGAGCTCGTTCCGCCTGGCATCACCTTGGCCTTCCAGGCGCCCCCGCTCGATCTCGCGCCTGAGCTCGGTGGCGAGCCTCTTCTCGCGGATGCGCTCCTTGCCCCTCTGGTCGACCTTGAGCGAATCGGCGAAGACCCGCGAGAGCTCCTTCGCCGAGAGAGATCGGTCGAGGCGATCGGCGCGCACGGCATGGTCGCGGTTGTCGCGATCCACGAGATAGATGCGGTTCTTCCTGACCTCCATGTCGATGTCGGCCATGCGGAGGCACCCTTGGAACTCCCTCAAGGTTCCGGATTGCTCCCTCGCCTGTAGCGCCATGTCCCTCATGACGGCCTTCCACCCGTCCGCACCGCGGATCTCCATCTGGCGCTCGGCGTGCGTCATGCGGCGCTCCTGATGGCTCCGCAGGCGCTCGCCGACGCGGTAGTCCTCGATGCGGGAGAGACCCATCCTGCCGGCGATCTCCTGGGCGCTGTTGTGCAGCTCGCGGACGCGCTCGTTGGACACGTTCATCTTCCGGCCGCGCTCGAGATCTATCGAGTTCACGATCACGTGCGCGTGGACGATGCCATCCTCGCCGTGCTGCGCCCTTCCCCTGTTGTCGTCATGGAGCACGATGACGACCTCGTTCTCGGGGAAGTTGCGCTCCGCCCACTTCCAGGCGAGCTCCCTCATTTGGACGGCCGTTGCGCGGTCGCCCTCCGAGGGGCTTATGACGTACTCCCTGTACGTCACGTCCCCGCGCAGCGCGTACGATGCGCGGCTCGCGTCGAGCTCCTTATCCCAGGAGTCGGGTCTCACCACGTTGATCGTGTCCCGACAGATGTGCCGGCAATCCCTCTCGAGGTAAGCCCGCCTCTCGCGGCAGGATGCGTGGTGGCCTCCCTTGTGGAAGGTCTGCGCCTTAACGATCGGCATGGCGGCCCCCTCCGAGCGCACCAATCACCGCATCGACGATGCGGGCGTTGGCCGCGGCGATATCGGCCAGCGCCCCCTCATCAGCGCGCGTGAACTTGCCGACGTTGGCCGCATGCGCGATCTGGTTGAGGTTCACGCCCTGCCGCTTGAGCTCGCGCAGCATCCGCCCGAGCACGTCCCTCTCCGCCGTGAAGACGTGCCCTGGGTCGGATATGAGCGCGCGCACGTACTCGCTCTCCGTGACTTCCGCCTCCGCCGCGAAGGCGGAGAGCTTGGCCGCCTCCCCGGCGGTCAGGCGGAAGTTCTTGCGGACGTCGTGCGGCGCGCTCATCCGCGCCTCCCCGAAAAGGGGAGCGCGCCGGGCCCCGGAGGGAACCCACATGCCGAAGGCATGCGGTAGTCCCGCCGGGGAGTGCGGGGTGCAGGGGCGGCGGCCCCTGCCAAGGGGAAACGGACGAGCCGAAGCGACGTACGTTTCCGTTCCTTGCCCCGATTGGGCATCGTGACTACATAGGGAAATCGGGGTGAGCGCATCATGCGCGCCGAACGCGATGAACGCGCCCTATGGAAGCGTTCAAAGAGCGCGGATGTGCGCATGATGCGCGAGAGCCGACAGGCGCGCGAGAGGCCGCGAGGCGGCATCTCGCGAGATGTCGGCGGGGCGACCGCAGATGAACCGCAGCCCCCTATGATGTTTACGACCTTGACCTCCGACATCTGGATCACCCTACTCGAACAGATGGAGCTCGGGAGTGTAGGTCATCTCCAAATCGATGCCTGAAGCGCCGTTGCGATTCTTCTTGAGATGCCCCGTTACCGGTCTGACGCGACGACCCTGCAGTGACGACTCGGTCTCCAGATGCAGGTAGATGTCAGCAGCATGGAGGATATGCGCCGACCCGCGAGGCTCGTTTTGCTGTGAAAGCGACGTTAGAGCAATGATGGGAACATGCTCGGTATGCGCCAGTGAGGCAAGCTGCTTTGCCACGTGGTCAAGCAATTCCACAGTCGACGAGCCATCGAGCTTTGAGCTGCGGAGCTGCTGAAGGTAGTCGACGACCAAGGCGCATTCGACCCCGTTTCGGCGATAGCTGGAAATCAGCTCTCGGAGCCCTTCGATGGTGAACGAGTAGTCGTTCGTGCCATTGAGGGTTGTGTCGTCTGCGATGCACAGGTTCGAAGCTATTGCAGCGAACCTAGATTTCGTGCAGGAGATGAACACCTCGTCGTCATGCCTGCGCTCGCACAGGCGCTCCTCTGTAAGGCGTACATCCTTTTGAACCTGATTCGCGAAGCTCAAGAAGGCTCTGAGAAAGATCTGGTCGGGGGCCAGCTCCCCCGTCAGGTAGATTACCTTCCTGGTTTTTGCAAGGTTGACGGAGATGTCGCATGCCAAATCGGTTTTACCGACGCCGGATCTGGCACCGACGATCATGAGCTCGGAGGCGATGCCCCCTTGGGTTGCTGCATCGAGCGTCGGCACGCCCGTGCTGCATTTGGGACGACGCTCATCGATGACGCGATCGAGATTCTTGATCATCGATAAGCAGGAGTGTAATCCGTCGTCGTCCAACGCCCACGAACGGGCGTCGTCGTATACGCACTGCTCCATAGCAATACACCCTTTCTTCTTTCCAATTGTCGAAGGGTGCGTTAAACTATGGTTTGCTCTGAGTTTTCGCACCCTTGCGAAGACTTACCTGTCGCTGATTTGTTGCCGCAAATCAGCGACTTTCTTTTTTACCGGATGACCATCCGGCCTAACTTGCAGCGCGTACACCCGCTTCGGTCGAAAGACTCTTCAGGAGTTTGAACAAATCGGTTTCGAAAACGTATTTACGGCTTCCGATCCTCACCACTGCGTTCGTCGACTCCATCAAGGCGTATGCCGTCTTCGAGCAAAGACCCGTGCATTCGACAACGTCCTCGACGCTCAGCAACCTATCGTTGCAAATAGCCCTCACGACCTTCACCTCCCTCCTATTCTTCCCATGCTGAAGCGCAATCATCTATGCATCTCAGCAATTCAAAACGTAGCTCTGAAATCCGCTGGGAGAAGTAGACGTCAAGACCCACAACATCTCTCCTGCCCTTGGAGATTCGACATATCTCGGCAAGAATCCCATAGGTGTACGGAGAAGTCTTAAGGTATTCCCAATCACTCAATAGAGGAGTCACGAAATTTAGCGCAGGAACAGCATCGCCCTCGTTACGTGAGACGATTTCAAAAAAATCCCTTTTATGCTCAAGGTTCACCCTGAGATCAATCAACTTTGTTCGGCAACCAGGATTGCCCTTTCCCTCCTCTTCTAATTCCTTGATTTTTTCCTCGAGGAGATAGCATATGGCTCTCCAATCGCTTCCAAGGCTTCTAGAAGCATCCCCATCGACGATTTTCTGATTTTCCCAGTGGAGCACCTTGTGAAACAGACGAACCAATGGCTCACCGTTGTCGCAGACCCCCTTGCCGTACAGCCCTCCAGCGTAATCCACGAAAACAGACTCAAAGATTTCCATCATGCTGCTATTATGCGAGAACATGCGCACAGCAAAACCTCGTGCGTACTCAGTGCGCAAATTAAGCCCCTCCTCGATGTAGAGGCGCATCGCCTGACCGAGATTTAACTCTTTCATGTATGCATAATTCTTTACGACGTTGCTCGTATAGTCTCTGTCGGCTTCGGTTGCAAAGGAATAGGCTAATTTGTATTGCATGGCTCACTCCGTTCCACTTGGTTTACTGTTAGTTTACTAAAAGGAAACCAGAAGTCAACACCTGGTTTTTTGCAATTCGATTCTGTTGTTTTCTACAAGGAACGGTCCTGCTCTGTGAGCATCTGGGCATATAGCTCTGAGGCGCGATATTGATTTTCCTCAATCGGGTGAACGTAATGCTGCGCAGTGACGGTTGCGTCCTCGTGACGCAGAAGCTTTGAGGCGGTTTCAAGGTCCACTCCGAGCGTCCCGATAAGGGCAGTCGGGAGAATGTCCCTGAACATGTTGGGGCACAACCCAACATATCCATTTCCGCGCTCGTAGATAATTCCATCTTGCTCGAACGTGTGCGTTACGTTCGTATACTCGCCGAAACCGTTATCGGCACAGAAATTACGGAACCAGCGACCGTAATTCGTTCCATCTATGCGCTTCCCTGCTTCGTTTGTAGCCACAGGAGTCTTTTCTGTGCAATCGATTCCGAATGCGTTCATCCACCTAGTTTGAATAGGTCGCCATGTCTTCAGATACTCCGCCAAAACGTAATCCATCGGAACGCTGGCTTTGCTCGCCCGGCTTTTTGGAGCCCTTAGCTCCTTATCGTTTGAGTATTGATGACGAATGAATATCGATTCCTTCTTGAAATCAATGTCCTCCCAGCTGAGTCCGTAAGCTTCACCCGGTCTCATTCCGGTATGCAAAAGAATCTGAGCGATGACGATATTGCCCGAAACCTCTTGCTTGAACAGAAGCTGTTGAAAAGATCTTAGCCTCTCGACATCCAGGTAGTCCTTCTCCTTCGGGACCGGCTTAGGAATGACAACCTTCTGCGCAGGATTCTTTCTGATGACTCCATCCTCTACGGCCTCGTTGAGAATCTGCCTCAGCCGTTTATTAAGCTGGAAGGTGTTGCCTGGGGTCAGCCAATCGCTGTTCGCCTCATACGTTTCCTTTATCATGATTGGCGTCAGGCCTCTAATCTTCACATGGGGAAACAAGCGCTTGAGGCTCTTAACGTCTAAGCATTCCCTCTCGGCCGTTCGTGGAGATCTATGTGCACCCTTGCGCAGGGTCATCCATTTGTCAATGTATGCTTCCAGGTATTCCAGGTCTCTGTTGGGAATTCCGTTCTCTTCAAGCTCGCGGCGATATTCCTCAATCGCTTTATCGAGCTCCCACTGGCTCTTTGCGTGAACCGTCTTCCTTGGAGTGTAGGTGTATTTCCCAGGACGATCGGGATCTGGTCCAGTGTTGAACCTTATTGAGTACGTGTCTCCGCCCCGATAATAGACAGAGCCCTTGCCTTTTATTTCCACGGGTTCTCCTTGTGCTAGGCTCGCCTTGCTGGGCTCTTGGATGGCCCAAGCCAAGGCCGAGCCTAGCACAAAATTCTACCCATTGCAAATTTTCTTTGGGTAGAAATTTGGGTAGAGAGTAAAAAGGTGGTTTTTTGTTTCCGCAGGTCAAATTGATATTGTATTCTATCATATTCTGTTGGATTCCAATGTAAACGGCTGTTTTTCCCGCCCTCGTAATGCGTAGGTCAGCGGTTCGAGTCCGCTCATTGGCTCCACAAAATCGCAGGTCAGAGCATGTTTTTGCCCTGACCTCTTTTTCTATTATCGAAAAGTGGGGATATTTTCGGGGATATTCGCACGGAATAGGCGTTTTATTAGGAAGGTTTGAGGTATGTCAATACCGATTGATTCCCGGGTCGGGTTTCGTTTCGGCGGATCGTCATCGCTCGGCTTGTAATCGCGGCTCGCGCGCCGCTTGCGTTGCATCATCTGGGAGGAGTGCCACGGAAAGCCTCAGGTAGAACAGCTCGTCTTGGTCTTTGAAGTCGATTCCCGTCAG
>SUUI01000001.1 GCA_015062605.1 Eggerthellaceae bacterium
CTTATGCGTCAAATGGCCCAGAACGGCTTGAACGGGCTTAAGAAACCCCTCTGCCGAGCGCGCTGCCGGCAGAGGGGTTTAGCATGTTTAGCTGGGGAAATGTGCACTTCGGACGCCCTTACGTCACTCCCACTCAACTGTTCCAGGCGGCTTCGGCGTCACGTCATACACGACGCGGTTCACACCGGGAACCTCGGCTACAATGCGACTCGATATCTTCTCGACCACCTCGTAAGGCAGCTTAGCCCAATCAGCGGTCATGGCATCGGTGCTCTCAACCGCGCGCACAATCACAGGACGCGCATACGTGCGTTCATCACCCATGACGCCCACGCACCTGATGTCGGGCAGCACCGCGAAGTACTGCCAGCAAGCATGCTCGCTGTTGCGCTCCCCCGTCTTCTCGAATAGCAGAGCGTTGTAGGTATCAAGCTCTTCGCGCACAATGGCGTCGGCATCCTTGAGAATGCGTAGCTTCTCGAGCGTCACATCGCCGATGATACGGATGGCAAGCCCTGGCCCTGGGAAAGGCTGGCGCCACACGATAGAATCAGGCAAGCCAAGTGCCGTTCCAAGCGCGCGCACTTCATCCTTGAAGAAGTGATCAAGCGGCTCGATGAGCTCGAAACTCACCCCTTCGGGGAACGGAATCAGGTTGTGATGCGATTTGATCGTCGATGCTTTTCCTCCCGTCTTGCGTGCGCCGCTCTCGATGATGTCGGGATAGATCGTGCCTTGCGCAAGGTACTTCACCGGCCGCCCATCTTCAGCGAGTTGCTGCGCGACTGCGAAGAACTCCTCCCAGAACTGCGTGCCGATAATCGTGCGCTTGGCCTCTGGATCGGTCACGCCCGCGAGTAGCTTGGCATAGCGCTCCTCGGCATGTACGTGCACGAAGTCAACGTTGAACTGCTTGGTGAAGACTTCCTCCACTTCTTCGGGTTCGTTCTTGCGGAGCAGGCCGTGGTTCACGAAAACACAGGTCAGCTGCTTACCGATTGCGCGGGCGCATAACGCACCGACGACGCTTGAATCCACGCCACCTGAAAGGCCTAGAATCATGCGGTCGTTTCCCACCTGGTTGCGAATCGCTGCGATCAGCATGTCAGCGATGCCGTCCGCACTCCAATCGCGAAGAAGGCCGCAAATGTCAAACAGGAAATTCGACAGCATGTCGTTGCCGTATGTGGTATGGCGAACCTCAGGATGGAACTGCGTCGCATACAGGTTGCGCTCGGCGCACTCCATCGAAGCCACCGGGCACACGGCGGTACGCGCTGTGACGGTGAACCCTTCAGGCACCTTCACGACCGAGTCGCGATGGCTCATCCATACCGTCTGCTCCTCGGGTGTGCCGTCGAACAGACGGGACGGCGCCATGCGGGTGATGGTCGCAGGACCGTACTCCCCTACGTCGGTATGGCCGACTTCGCCGCCGAGGACCTTCGCCATAATCTGCTGACCGTAGCAAAAGCCGAGCACGGGAACGCCCAACTCAAACACGGCAGGATCGATGCTCGGCGCATTCTCCGCGTATACGCTTGCCGGACCGCCCGAGAGAATGATGGCATCGACACCAGTCGCAGCAAGCTCCGCCGCTGGCGTATCGCACGGCAGAATCTCGGAATAGACTCCCAGATCGCGCACGCGTCGCGCGATAAGCTGGCCATACTGCGCGCCGAAATCGAGGACGATGACTTTCTGCATACGCGTGAACCCCCCTATGAGCAGGTTGTTTCAAACATCGATACCATCAGCATACGCCGAGTGCACCGAAGCACGTCGGGGATGCTGGCTTTTGCGTTGTGCAACAGTTTACTTCTTGCGCTTTTCGATTCTGTTAAACACCAGCGGAACGACGAACACCGCAACGATTGCCACAATGAGCATGGCACAGAGCTTCGCCCAGTTGTACGGCATGATCGCCTTGAAGAGCACATCGAATCCCAAATATGCGCCACCGAAAATGATGATTCCCACCACAAAGCGGATTCCGACCATGCGCTTGGTGAGGTTATCGGTCGTAAAGCCCACCAGACGCCGCTCAAGCACCCATCCTATCACCGCACCGGCAAAGAGACCTGCAGCTTCGAAACTGCCTTTCTGCATCGCCTCAGGATCTACCAGTAGTGCACCATTGACGTAATCCATCGGGTATGCCTTCAAATCGACGAATGCAACCGAGGCAGCGCAGACCACGAGGACAATCACCATCACGATGATGTCCTTGTTGTGGCCGGGCTTCTCTCTGTCGCAACGATCAATCCATTTGAGGAACACGTTCGCGACCGCAATCATGACGATGGCAAGCACGAGACCGACGAGCACGTCCTGCGGGGTGTGCACACCGAGAAAGTTCCGCGAAAACATCATGAGTAGGATCGCGATCGCGCACACGACGGTCACCCACTTGTGCTCCTTGCGTGCATACCATGCGAAGCTACCGAGCGCGGAGCCAGTGCCCGTCGTATGGCCGCTCGGGAACGAATAGCCCGCCGCCCCCTCGATCGAACCCTGCGCGGGAATGATCGCTGTATCGCGGATCCACGGGCGGTACACGCATAGGATGTTCTTGAGCAGCTGGCTTATAAAATTGCACGATGCGAACGCAATAAGGGCGAACTGCCCCGCGCGTTTGCTGACGCACCAGTATACGACGAGCACGAGCACGGCTAGAATGGGCCCGTCGCCGATCTTCGAATAGTACTCGAGGATGGTTTCGACGAAACCGGGAAGGGACATACGCAGGTCTTGTAGCGTAAGCAGATAACTGATATCCATGTGAAACCTCGGACGAGCGAATCGGACTTACAGGTTGATCTCGACTTCCGAGATGCTCACATCCGCGAGCAGCGGACGTACCTTGTCGAGAAGCTGCGTAACCTGTTCCGGGCAGCGGCCGATGTAGAGCTTCGGGTCGAGAATGGCATCCATCTCGTCCTTTGAAAGGCCGAACTCCTCGTTTTGCGCCAGGCGCTCGAGCAGATCGCACTCCTCGCCGTTCTTCATCTTAGCAGTCGCCTCCATGGAGCATGTGCGGATGATCTCGTGCAGATCCTGGCGATTACCACCGCGCTTGACAGCTTCCATCAGCAGATTCTCGGTCGCGATGAACGGCAAGTACTCCTTAACCGTACGCTCGACGATCTTCTCGTTGACGTGCAGCCCATCGGTGACATTCTGTGCGAGGCGTAAGATGGCATCAGCGCACAAAAAGCCTTCGGGCAGCGAGATGCGCCTGTTGGCGGAGTCATCGAGCGTGCGCTCGAGCCACTGCGTGGATGCGGTCATCGGGGCGTTCATCGCATCGGCCATCAGGTAACGAGAAAGCGAGCACATGCGCTCGCAGCGCATCGGATTGCGCTTGTAAGCCATGGCGGACGAACCGATTTGGTTCTTCTCGAACGGCTCCTCGACCTGGCGGTCATGCTGCAGAAGGCGAATGTCGTTACCCATGCGATAGCAGCTCTGCGCAACAGACGAGAGTGCGTTGAGAATGCGGCTGTCTACCTTGCGCGGATATGTCTGACCGCACACGTCAAAGCACTCCGTGAAGCCGAACTCTGCGGCAAGCATGCGGTTCATCTCGTCGATCTTCGCGCTATCGCCCTCGAAGAGATCCATAAAACTCGCCTCGGTGCCCGTCGTGCCGCGGCAGCCGAGGAACTTGATGTTCTCGATTGCAAAATCGACTTCATGCAGGTCGGTCAGAAAATCCTGAATCCACAGGCTCGCACGCTTACCCACCGTGACGAGCTGCGCGGGCTGATAGTGCGTGTAGCCGAGCGTGGGCATGTCCTTGTACTCGTCAGCGAACTTCGAGAGATTGCTGAGCACTGCCAGAAGCTGTCCGCGCACATACAAAAGCGCGTCGCGATACAGCACGAGATCCGCGTTGTCGGTCACGTAACAGCTCGTCGCGCCCAGATGGATGATACCGGCTGCCGAAGGAGCAACCTTGCCATACGCGTACACATGCGCCATCACATCGTGGCGCACTTCCTTCTCGCGCTTGGCAACAACGTCGTAATCAATGTCGGTGATGTGCTCGGAAAGCTCCTGCACCTGATCTTCCGTAATCGGCAAGCCGAGCTTCATCTCGGCTTTCGCAAGCGCCACCCACAGCCTACGCCACGTCTGATAGCGCATATCGGACGAGAACAGGTTCAGCATGTACTCGGACGCATAGCGCGAGGACAAGGGAGATTCGTACCGATTCGACATTTTGTTGCTCCTTTTCACAAGGTCGTTCAATGGATGAGAAGGAAACGGCGCAGGATTGCTGCGCCGCATCGCTTCACGTGGTTATCTGAAAATGATGCTCTCGCGCTCGGGACCGACGGAAACATACGTTATCGGACAGCCGATGGCCTTCTCAATCATGAGCACGTAATCCTGCGCAGCCTTCGGGAGATCCTCCCACTGGCGCACGCTAGAAACGTCACACTTCCAACCATCAACGTATTCTATGACTGGCTTCGCATCGGCGAGATCCATCGGGAACGGGAAGTAGTCGACCTGTTCGCCGTGCACCTCGTAGCGCGTGCACACGGGAATCTTGTCCATATAGCTCAAGACATCGAGCTTCGTAAGCGCGATGGCCGTTGCTGACTGCACCTCCACGCCGTAGCGGGTAGCTACCAGGTCGATCGGACCAACGCGACGCGGACGACCGGTCTTCGCACCGTATTCGTGGCCTTCCTTGCGCAACACTTCGGCCTCGTCACCGAACATCTCGCATACGAAGGGACCTTCGCCCACGCACGTGGAATACGCCTTCACAACACCGATGACATCAGTGAGCTTAAGCGAAGGCAGGCCTGCACCGATGGGTGCATACGCCGCGATGGTGTTCGACGAAGTCGTATACGGGATGATGCCGTAATCTAGGTCGCGCAGCGCACCGAGCTGGGCCTCGAAGAGGACGCGCTTGCCCTGTTTTTGCGCATCGCGCAAGAACGCACCGGTATCGCAGATGAACGGCTTGATCTTCTCGCAGAAGTTCGTAAGCCACGCCTCCAGGTCCTCCGTCGTGCAAGCCGGCGCACCGTACACCTGCGTTAGCGTGAGGTTCTTCCATTCCATTAGGTCCGCGAGGTGCGAACGCAGCTCCTCCTCGTAGAAGAGCTCGCCGGCAAGGATGGTCTTCTTCTGGTACTTGTCGGAATAAAACGGCGCGATGCCCTGCTTGGTGGAACCGTATTGCTTGTCGGCCAAGCGTGCTTCCTCCAAACCGTCGAGATCGCGATGCCATGGAAGGAGCAGCGATGCGCGATCGGAGATCTTCAGGTTATCAGGCGTGATATCGACGCCTTTCGCCGCAACCTCTTGGATTTCGGTCCAAAGATTCTCAGGATCGAGCGCTACGCCGTTGCCAAGAATGTTGACGACACCGTCGCGGAAGATGCCAGACGGAAGAAGGTGCAGCGCGAACTCACCCTTTTCGTTGATGACCGTGTGCCCCGCGTTGCCGCCGCCTTGATAGCGAACCACGACATCGAAATCCTCGGTAAGCAAATCGACCATGCGGCCTTTGCCCTCATCACCCCAGTTGATGCCAACGATCGCACAGTTTTGCATGTTGCCAACTCCTTCTATTGCAGGCTACTAAAGCCGTATGCTGGTTATTCGAAATCGCCGAAGGTCTTGCCGCTGATCTGCTCGTAAGCTTCGATATATATCTTACTCGTTTGGTCGATAACCTCCTGAGGCAGGCGCGGCGGCTCGCCCGTGAAATCCCAGTTGGCGAGCAGCCAATTGCGCACGAACTGCTTGTCGAGGCTTTCCTGCTCCTTACCTTCCTCGTAGGTTGCCATGGGCCAGAAACGGCTCGAATCGGGAGTCAGGGCCTCATCGGCCAAGATGATGGCGCCATCGAGCGTGCCGAACTCGAACTTCGTATCGGCGATGATGATACCACGGTCGACTGCATGATTGCGTGCGCGCTTATAAATCGCCAACGACAGATTACGTAACTGCGCAGCATCCGCCTCACCCAAAAGCTCGACGCACTCTTGGAAGTTCAATGGCATGTCGTGCTCGCCGATCTCCGCCTTGCTCGTCGGCGTGAAAAGGGGCTCGGGCAGACGCGAGGAATTGACGAGCCCGTCAGGCAACTCGATACCGCAAATGGTCTGGCTGCGCTTGTATTCCTTGAAGCCGCTACCAGCCAGATATCCGCGCACGATGCACTCCACAGGAAACATCGCGACCTTATGCACGAGCATAAAGCGGCCGCGCAGATACTCGGCGTAAGGCTGGAACTGCTCAGGCAGGTCGGCGACCTTAGCGGAAATCAGGTGATTGGGTACCAGATCCTCCATGAGCTTGAACCAGAAGCACGAAAGCTGTGTGAGCACAACACCCTTGTTGGGAATGATGTCGGGAAGGATGTAATCGAATGCGGAGATGCGATCGCTCGCCACGATGAGCAAAGAATCGCCTAAATCGTAGATGTCACGCACCTTTCCCTGATAATCGGGCTTGATGGGCATTTCGCTGATGATGGCCGCCATGATGCATCCTTTCTGGCCGACTGCAAAAGAAGAAAGCGCTCGTTCGAAGCGGGACCTAAAGGGTAGCGCGCATCTCGTCGAACGACCGCCTTTGTTCACCTTGTATATACAACCCCAACGGGGGCGCTCTGTCAATGTTGCGGTCGGCGAGATGCGGGTACTTCGCGCCTAGGAAGACCTGCGGCGCGAACAAGCGGACCGGAAGCTCAAAAATGTTTGTGGAACAGAGATTCTGCGCTCGTTTAGCTAAATGCTCGCCAAACCACATGCACCCGTGCCTGAACCGGCCGAAGAGCTCCACTTAGCGTACGCTCCCCTATAGCGGCGCACGGCCTTTTCGAACCTGTCGTCCACAACGTGGCGAGCCGTGCATGCCTCAATCAGGCACCCTATGATGTCGTTCATTCGCTTTTCGAGGCTGGAAAGCTTGCATACGGCATGCACCCCGCCATCGTTCATTGACTCGGTTCTTCCAGCCATGTTCTCAATGACCAGGGTCATATTGAACGAATCCAGGTGATCCATCTTCTCCATTTCACCGAGAAGCCTGTTCACATATGTCTCAGCATCGCAATGGCACCTGCGAATGATCTGCACTATGCGTTCATGCACGACCCAAACGCGATCAGGATCGGACCATAGACTATTGAAAACACTGTCAAGAAGCTCCTCGTCCCATTCTTTTAAGGTTTCCTCCTCAAGATCAAGCATCCTGAAGCTGTTGAATTTGACGGGTTCTTCCCTATCCATGTGAAACGAGGAGCCGTCGTACTGGAAATAGAACCTCTTGGCGTCTTCCGGCGTCATTACGTGCACCCTTCTGAACTACCGCCGCAACATGGCAACCGTCTCGACATGCTTCGTATGCGGGAACATGTCAACCGGCTGGACAGCATCGAGCGCATATCCTCGCTGTGTCAGGTACGCGAGGTCACGCACTTGCGTCTGCGGATTACACGATATGTAGACCACCCGCGACGGAGCGAGCATTGCTAATGCGTCAAGGAATTCGGGTGTGGAACCCGCACGCGGCGGGTCCATGAACAAAAGATCGGCTTTTCCGCCCACCGCTGCTTGCTCACGCATGAACTGAGTGGCGTCCGCGACGATGAACTGCGCGTTCTCGATGCCGTTATGGCGCGCGTTCTGACGCGCGTCCGCGATAGCCGACTCCACCGAATCGACTCCTACTACCTGCGCCCCACTGCGTTTGGCAGCCACGAGACCGATCGTTCCGGTGCCGCAATAGGCATCGATAACGGTGTGCGCAGCCTGAAGCTTCGCAAATGTCATAGCGGTTTCATACAACACTTCGGTCTGCACAGCGTTGACCTGGTAAAACGACTGAGAGGAAATGCGGAAGCTCAATCCGCACAGCGTATCGAGAATAAACCCCGGCCCATAGAGCGTGCGCTCCTGCTGTCCAAGAATGACATTCGTTGAACTCGTGTTGACGTTCTGCACGACAGTTGTGATAGCCGGGCATCGCTTGACAAGTTCGCGACAGAACGCCTTCGATGAAGGAAACTCTTCACCATTCGTCACGATAGTCACGAGCATTTCCTCTGAAGCATGGCCGACACGGATGACGGTATGGCGGCTGAAACCTTGGCCGGTATCCTCGTCGTACGGCTGCATGCCGTGCTTGAGCATGATGGAGCGGATCGCCTGCACCACCTGGTTCGCGGCTTTGTTCTCAACCAAACAGCCGCATGTATCGACGAGCTGGTGAGAATGCGGTGCATACATGCCCGTGAGGATGTCGCACTTTTTCCCTTTCGCGTTGCGGCGGCCCTTCTTTGGTGCGAACGGCGAAGCAACTTTATTGCGATAGTGGTACGGGTCGTCCATTCCCAAGATCGGTTGGATAGCGCTGGCATCGACGATGCCGGAGAACAATTCCTTCACGTAGGCATCTTTCGCCGCCAACTGTTCCGCATAGGGCACGTTGATGTTCTGGCACGCCCCGCAACGCTCTGCAACTGGGCAAACCCGTATGAATCCTTCATTGCTCATACGCTATCGAATCACCTAATCGCGCGCGGGAATGCGGCTCTCGCACGGAACGCCTGCCTGGCACTTCCCACACCCGAAATACGGTGCAGCGCACGTGAGCTTCGTTTGCTCGAGAAACATCCAACATGGAATCTGCTGTTTTCCGGTTTCGAGGCTGATCGCGTTCACTGGGCAATGCGCTGCGCATGCGCCGCAGCGATTGCAATAATCGTACAGACCTTCGTACGGACGCTTCGTAAAGGCAAGCGGCGCGTTGGTCACAACCGTGCCGACACGCCCCGAAATGCCTTTCTCAGTGATGATTCCGCGTGAGAGTGCGAAAGTTCCGAGCCCGCACACGTAGGCCACATGGCGTTCGGACCAATTGCTGCGGAACGACTTTTCGAGGATGATCTGACCTTCTTCATCGCGAATGTCATCGATAGCTTTGAACCTCGGATCGAGTGACGGCACGACCGCCTTGAAACCACGTTGCTCAAGCCAATCCACGATAAACGTGCATGTCTCGAACACCACGCGCTGCCCATCGATGCGACCATGCAGCCAAGCGCCTGACGGGAATCCATCGATTTTGCGATTCGATGCCTTTACGGTCTCGGAGAACGGCGCAAAAAACGAGATGACGCTCAGCGCTTCGGGAAGCCATTCCGTCGGCACCATGAATTGAGGTCCTACTGCTTGAGGTTGCTTCTGCACTTCGAAAAGCGGATCGGATGCATCGCCGAACGCGAAGACGCAATCGTCGATGAGCCGAGCCCCATCGAGTCCGGTTCGCAATACGGAGTCAACTGGTACGGCGTTGAGAGGCGATGTGCGCACGAACTCGTTTACCGCATCCATCAGCTCTTCGGTAAAAACACTCCTGATAGCGTCGGATAGTCTCATTGGGCCACAGCACATTGGTCTGCACACTCCGTCCCTACGCGTTGAATACAGCGGAAAGCGGTTACGCGGTCCATCCTTGCATTGGATCGTTCATAGCCGCAAACATATAATCACGGCGATATCTATATGCCTCAACGGCTATGATGATCAACAAGACAAGCGAGATCAAGCGACCTACAAACAGCGAAAAGACCGCAGCGACGATCGCCCATATGAGCACGGCTTGCATTTTCTCTGGCCTGTTCCATCTCGTGATACCCAAGATACCCGCGACAAGAGAGAACGCACCTGCGATCATGCATAAGAACGAAATTAGGCCTGCAAGCACGAGCATGACTCCCGCAAAATCGTAGGCTGCACCCCTGCTGATCTCGATACCACCGAAGTCATCGATATCGATTCCTAGCGCTTTAAGCTCCCTAAGCTCAGAAGGTGATAATCCGAGGTCGTCAACATCTATTCGTCCTGAATAAATAGAATCAGAAGAAGAGACATAGTCATCCGAAGCGATGCTGATAGCCATCATGCCCATCAGCCCACCGAGGACCAATGTACCAACAAGCGATAGAGCCGCAAGGATGGTGACTGCGATGCTCAATCCGCGGATGGTTCTTCCGGTTTCAGACATTTTGACGCCTTCCTTCCTTTTTACCCAGCATTTTTCACACGAATATTATATCGCGAATCACAGTCGAGTTCGGAAACCGCACGAATCGTCCTAAAGCTGACGACGATAATCCTTGTTCGTACGGCCACCATGAACAGCCTGAACGGCGATGACGATGACTAAAGCCGCATAGGCAACCGCCATCAAAGCCACCGCAAAACATACAAAAGACCCCAAAACCAGATATGCGAGAATGCCAAGCGCCATGCCCGCATAGCACAAGCACGCCGCGACAACGCACGAGCGCGCAGGTGAAATCCCACTGGCCATCAAGTCGATGAATATAGTCGAAATACCATACACATTGAGCAACGCAAGCGAAAAGAAATTGCACATACGCACGATTAGGCGCGCATCGTTTCCCCAAAGGGCAGACATGAACGCACCGGCGAACACAGTGCATGCCGCCACGACCAAAACAACGCGCATTGGCTGACGCTCGTCACGCCCTTGATAAGAAATCGAAGTGGCAAAGCGGCCGACAATGAACACCACCACAACGGCAATCAGGTAACTCATCGGCTTCGCAAACGCAACAGGCAATTCCATCTCTAACGTGTTCGACCAATACGCCGCCCCCATCATGAAGAACCCTAGGACAAGAGCGCAGCCTGATTCCATGGCATGCCATCGCCCCATATGGCTTGAAGCGGAATAAACGAACGACTCGAAAGACGTAAGTGCTGCTCGAACCTCCAAGCGATTATGATTGGCCGATGAACGCTTGAGAGCTTCCCTATCGCGATCCTTGTCGCGTGTTGAAATACCTTCTATAACCGCGGCGACACCTGCGCACGCTGTGCACAACGCCAAACCCATGCATATGGGAACGAATCCGTTCAGCAGACGGAGTACGAACCAGAAAACGGCCATGAGCAGCATCGAGCACGCTATGGTAGGAAGCACATCTTCCCGTGGAAAGCGGCTAAAGCACCACGCCCATTGCCCAAGCATGCCGACCGTACCAAGCCCTATGAACACCCCGCCGATCGTGGCGCAAAAGGAAACTTCAGCATTCGTGCCCATCCATGCTACGAAAATGCCAACGAGGCTCACGAGGGTCCACAGTATGACCCGCGCGATTCGCCCCGAGGCCGCTTGGCGCGTGAACGCAAGCAAAACGCAGCTGATAAGTGCGCCGACAGCAAAGCTCGCAAGAAGGATTTCAGCGCAGCCGGCAATCGCGAAAAAGCCGATGAACGCGTTGTCGGCACGACAAAAGAGCGCTATGACAGCGAAGGTAAAAGCAGATGTAAGGCCTATCGGCTTAATGCTCATCACTATCACCTAGGTGAATCTATCGTATTAGGAACGCTCTTGATACTCGGCCATCAACGCAGCGAACGCAGGCTTGCTATCCTCAATGGTCTTCTTAGACACGCAGTAGCTTACGCGTACCCAGCCGGGAACGCCAAAGCTATCAGAGGGAACCAAGAGCAGTTCATGCGCTTTCGCACGATCGCTGAATGCCTGCGCATCGTCCTCGAGCGCGCGTACCCACAAATAGAATGCGCCTTGCGGCTCCACGAACTCATACCCTAGCTCTCGAAGATTCGTCGTCAGGATCTCTCGATTAATACGGTAGGGTTCCACATTGGAAGGCACGTCGACGCACTCGGCGAACACACGCTGCCATAAGGTTGATGCACAGATATAACCCAGTGCACGGGCTGCGCCTGCAACCGCAAGCGACACTTCCCTTGCCTCTTCCATTGCATCGGACACGTACACGTAGCCGATACGTTCGCCTGGGAGCGAATGCGACTTCGAAAGCGATGCGCATACGAGCGTGCGCGGCCAGATGGCGGGCACCCAAGGCACATCCTCACCGTATGTGATCTCGCGATAGGGTTCATCGCTGATAACGTAAAGCGATCGGCCGAGCTCCTGCTCCTTCGCGGCAAGCATTTCCGCGAAATCTTTGAGGTTGTCCTCGCTGTAGATTGAGCCGACCGGATTGTTTGGCGAGTTGATTATGATCGCACTGGTCTTCCCGTTGATAGCGGATGCGAGCGCCTCGACATCGAGCTGGAAGTCCGGCTGTGTGGCTGGAACGGTGACGAGCGTGCAACCTGCCTGCTCGACCCATACGCGATACTCGGGGAAAAACGGAGTGATGACGATAACCTCGTCCCCTGGTACCGTCAGTGCGAAGATGCAGATGGCAATCGCTTCTGCGGCACCCGCCGTCATGAACACTTGCTCGGGTTTCGCATCGAAGTTGTGAACTCGTTTAATGTGATTGGCAGCTGCAGTGAGCGCCTGTATGGAGCCACCAGCAGGTGTATAGGCATGAAGTGCAACCGGGTCGTCTTCCAATGCACGGAGCAGGCTTTCTTTGATTTCGGACGGTGCCGGCACGCTCGGATTCCCGATGCTGAAATCAAACACCTTATCGTTGCCGATCTGCACCTTACGATTCAGACCGTACAGGAATAACTCACGGATTGCACTCGGCTCATCGCCGAGACCGAACATAGCTTGGTTGATCATCACATGCCTCCTTGATAGCGTGTTGCTACGTTTAAGAGTATCACACTTTGCGTATAAGCAGCGCTGATGCGTCAGGCGAGAAGCGAAAGGATATCTGTTGGCCGTGAGCACGTATACGATGGGGTTTGCTCGCAAAGCATCGCCTTGCTGAACATCCCCCAGAGTGCGGCAATAGTGACGCAACCTGCACTGTTGCCTGCTTGGATGTCGAAAGGACTATCGCCCACGTAAACGCATTCGCTCGGATCGCATCCTGCAAGACGGCAGCCATATAGCACGCTACCGGGATTCGGCTTGAACTCCGGCCAATCATCGGGTCCGACAAGGAAACTCATATATGGCGCGAGCCCTGCAATATCCAGGCCACGCTGGGCTAGCTCATGGCGCTTCGAGGTCACTACACCGAGTGACAAACCGGCATCCTTGAGCGCTGCAAGCACCTCCGAAACACCATCGAACGCCCGAACGACATCATCGTGGCGTGCTTCGTTGTACGCCCGATACACCTTGAGCAACTCGTCTATCAACGCAGGGTCGCTCGTGAAGTCTGTGAATTGGATTGCAAGAGGTTGCCCGACTTTCGCCATAAGTTGCTCATCGGAGCAGTAGAGTCCGAGCTCCGTTTCAATCGTATATCGCATCGAATCCAAGATGAGCTGATAGGTATCGAGCAGCGTGCCGTCCAAATCGAAGAGAACTGCTTTGATATGCGCTAACTCTGCACGCATTGCGAGCAATCCTTACAAAAACAAGCCGTCAAAAGCATCGAACGCGGGATCCTCTGGGATGTTCGCGCACACAGCCTCGAATGCATCATGCAGCGATGCGAGCGTCACATCGCGCTTCTCGCCTGTACGACGCAGCTTCATCTCAACCGTTCCATCGGCCAACCCACGCTTACCCACCGTGATCTGCAATGGCCAACCGATCAGGTCGGCATCCGCGAATTTGACGCCTGGACGCTCCTTGCGATCATCGATGACTACTTCAAGCCCAAGCTTGGCGAGGTCGGCTGCGATCTGCTCTGCCACGGGAAATACATCTTGATCGCCAACAGTGAGCGGAATGACGCACACATGAGCAGGTGCAACCGCGAATGGCCAGATGATGCCATACTCATCGTTATGTTGCTCAACCACCGCTGCAAGCGTGCGCGTGACGCCGACACCGTAGCAACCCATGATGAAGTAGTTCTCTTTTCCATTCACGTCAAGGTAAGTAGCTTCCATCGTGCGGGAATACTTATCGCCAAGCTGGAATACCTGAGAAACCTCTATGCCGCGTGCGCCATCGAGCGGCAAACCGCACTCGGGGCATGCATCTCCCGCTTTGACCGTCGAGAGGTCCATCCACTCGTCGATTTGGAAATCCTTGCCCAGTTCAGCGCCAACGAAATGAAAACCATCCTCATTGGCACCCACGGTCCATTTGGGCAGGTCTTTAAGGTTCACATCGCCGATTACGCGGATGCCCTCAGGTAGCCCGACCGGGCCCATGGATCCTTTGACCAAGCCCGCTTCGAGCATCTCCTCATCGGAAAGCAGCATGAACCAACCGATGCCATGATCAGCCTTGATGTCGTTGAGCTCGTGATCGCCGGGGATGAAAAGCGCGATGATGTTGCCTTCCTCGTCCTTGCCAGCCAACGCCTTGACCGTGGAGCTCTCGGGGATATCCAGGAACTCTGCCAACTCGCTAATCGTGTGGATGCCAGGCGTTGCGATCTTCTCGAATGGCACGTCATACATCGTTGGCGTGCATTTGCACTCGCCCGCCTCGACATCTGCAGCATATCCGCACGAGCAGTAAACAAGCTCGGCCTCGCCCGCTTCGGCAAGTGCCATGAACTCGGTTGATACCTTGCCACCGATTTGACCCGAATCGGCTTCGACCGGGCGATACTCCAAACCGCACCTCTCACAGATGCGCCCATATGCGACGCTCATACGATCGTAGGTCTCTTGCAGCGACTCTTGGTTCTCATGGAAGCTGTATGCATCCTTCATGATGAACTCGCGGCTGCGGAGCAGACCGAAGCGAGGACGGATCTCGTCACGGAATTTCACCTGGATCTGATACAGCGAGCATGGCAATTCCTTATACGAACGCAACTCGTTGCGGATAAGCGAGGTGATAAGCTCCTCGTGCGTCGGACCAAGGCAGAAGCCGTGGTCATGACGATCGGAAAGACGCATGAGCTCAGGTCCGTAATCGTCCCAACGGCCGCTCTCATGCCACAGCTCAGCGGGTTGAAGCGCAGGCATCATTATTTCTTGCGCGCCTGTGGCGTCCATCTCCTCGCGCACGATTCGCTCTACTTTCGCGAGCACCTTCTTACCGAGAGGAAGGAACGTGTACACGCCCGAAGCGGTCTTGCGGATCATGGCCGCACGCAGAAGCAGTCGATGGCTTGCGATTTCGGCATCGGCCGGATCTTCCTTCAGCGTCGGCATGTAGAGTTTGCTCATGTATAGAATGTCCGTCATGGTATAGTCCAATCGTTTTCGTTCAAAGTCTTTCCTGCCGAAGAGCCGCCCGTATAAGAAATGGGCAGTTTTTGCGGCAACGCATATTATACATGTCCCGATGATGCGCTCCCGTTGCACCTGGCTGCATTCAGCTTGAAATACCGTATGCGGTATAATAGCGCGCAAGCATACGAATGACTCCACCCAGAAAGGAGTACGAGCATGGCGACATTACAAGACTTAACAGCGCAACTGCTCAACAATCGCGCGCTCGGCGAGATCGCAGGAACGTTCAAGCAGCAGGACATCATTGAAATTTGGAGCGATTTACGCAAGCTTATCGCGCACTGCTACGTGGGCACGGAAGGCTCCGTCAAACGCACGGACAATGCGAACATGCTGCTTTTACGTATCCGCACAGGCCTCGCAAATGCAATCTCGCAGGTTATGGGCATCGCACTCGACGAGGCATACGGCAAAGCCGACGAGTTCATCGGCCGGTTACCATCAGTCTTAGAATCGCTCGACCTCGATATCCAAGCAATGCTCGATGGCGATCCTGCCGCAGAGAACAAGTCCATCACGGTTCTGGCATATCCGGGTTACCTGGCAATCCAGACATATCGCCTTGCGCACGAGCTCGTCCTGATGGGCATCCCGATGATTCCTCGTATCATGTCCGAGCATGCGCACAGCCTCACCGGTATCGACATCAACCCTGGCGCCACCATCGGCAAGTCGTTCTTCATCGATCACGGCACCGGCATTGTCATCGGCGAGACCTGCGTCATCGGCGATAATGTCAAGATTTATCAGGGTGTGACCTTAGGCGCGCTTTCCACGCGCAAGGGTCGGCAGCTCGTTGGCATACGTCGTCATCCCACCATTGAGAACAACGTCACCATCTACGCAGGCGCTGTCATCCTCGGCGGCGATACCGTAATCGGAAAATACTCCACTATCGGCGGCGGTACGTTCATCATCAAGAGCATCCCGCCATATTCGAAGGTTAGCATGCAGATGCCGCAGATGCGCATCGAGCAGGATCTCCGTGCCCGCGAAGGCGACTCACTGTTCGAGATTCCCGAATAAGGCTTCGATAAAACGATTTAAGCGTACAGAAAGGCCCGCCATCGCAATGTATGGCGGGCCTTGTCGTTATTGAGGTTCAAACCTCGCGCTCACACGAACGCTATGCTGCATCACGCAGCGATGCCGAATTTAGGCGATGAGCGCCATGAGGTCGGCGATGTCCTCAAGGTCCTCAAGATGGTCGATAACCTCGACGATCTTGTCTGCATTCTCCTTGGAAACCTTGCCACTGAACTCGATGTTCGCATAGTACTTGGCGAGCACTTCGTCGCGGGACAGACGCGTCTGCTTGTAATCGCCAAGAGCCATGTCGACGCGAGCTTTGAGCTCGGTGCCGTCGGCGAGCTTGATGACGCACTCGGCAGGAGAAACGTCGCCGGCCTTGGGCAGGTCATCGAAGATCGTGAGCTTCTCGAGGATTGCGCCGATAGCAGGATCGGTCATGTACTCAGGCTGCTCGTACAGCGGGGTCACATTGCCACGCAGGATTGCAGTTGCGCACAGGAAGTCGATGCTGAAGGCGCCCTGATAGCTCTTGTCCATACCGAACACGAAGCCCTGACCAACGAAGCTCTTGATGCCAGGAGCAACATGGAGCTCGACAGCCTCGATCTCGTCGGCCGTGAAGGTCTTGCCTGCGCATGCCTGCAGCGTTGCATCGATGGAGGCATGAGTTGCACGGCATGCCGGCCACGGCTTGATGACGGCGTCTGCATAGAAGCGCGTGCCGAGGTTGGTGAGCATCTTCTCGGGAGTCGGGTTGGAATAGAACATCTGGAACATGCCGCGCGGGCCGTTCATCGAGTCATTCAGGCAGGGACCGAAACCGCACGTAGCGAGCTGAGCCGCGAAAACGCCAGCGCGAGCAGACAGAGCGATCGGGACCTTGAAGGTGATCTTCTTCTCGAAAACGTTCTGCATGGTACCGGACATCTGGTTGATGCCGAGCGAGAATGCACCCTTCATCTCTTCCTTGTCAAGACCGAGCAGCTTGCCAGCGGCAACCGTGGATCCAAGGATGTTCGCGGTGCCGTTACCGTCGAAGCAGTCATGGACCGAAAAGCCCGTGGAGCACAACGCACGCGTAGTCACGTCGTCGCCCAAGATAAGAGCGAGCATAAGATCTTTACCGGAAGCATGAAGCGCCTCGGCGACAGCAAGAGCAGCTGGAACCGTCGTGCCGGAAATATGGGCAGCAGTGTTGCCCTCGTCATCATTCAAGGCCTCGGCATCGATGCACTCGAAGTCATACGAACGCATGAGGATGCTGTTCGCGAAAGCAGCCTGGGCCATCGGAATCTTGCTGCCATACGTTGCAATCGTGGACTCCTCAGCACCGCCAGCCTTCTGCAGCAAGGCAACCGTTGCGTCGGTGTCGGGAGACGTATGACCGATTGCGAGAACACCGAACGAGTCGATCAGACGGCACTTAACACGGTCGATCGTTACGTCATCGAGGTCCTCCCATTTGGTGTCGCACACATAGTCGACAAACACATCAGTAAGGTTCACGTCACTCATAGATATGCTCCTCTCATGTTTCTATCGGCCCACAAGAATGGACCATCCTTCACTATGTATTATTACACCGCGCGAGCGGTTTGTAACCAACAAAAAGAACATTCTTGCAAGAGTTTTCCAGCTGTCCAAGCATCCTAGGAAACATAGGGCTTATTCACTTTGCAAAACAGCGATTTGGTCGTCCTGTGAAACATGGATGTCCAATTGGCTGTATGGAATCTCAAGCCCCGCCTCGAGCAACGACTTGCGGATGATTCCTTTTGCTTTGCGAACATATTCGAGATAATCGAGCGGATTCACTCTCAAGAGGATTCTGTATACCACCGCATTGCTGCCGAATTCCTGAAGCCCTTTGAACTCGCATTTCCGTACCTTATCGAGCGCAGCGATGCTCTTGCACGTTTTTGTGAGCACTTCGGCGATGCGCTCGGGATCGTCTTCGTACGAAAGCCCGATGTCGATGAAGCGGACGTCTGACACCTTCGTGACGTGAGTGAAGTTATGGTTGCCGATGGCATGGATATCGCCATTGGCCAAATCGCGGACCATCGTTGTTTGGGAGGACATCGAGATGACCTCGCCCTCGATGTCGTTGAATCGGATCACGTCCCCGACTCTGAAATAACCATCCATCACGATGCGAATGCTCATTACGATATCGCGTAACGTCTCCTGCAATACCAAGCCGACGATGACGCTGGCGATGCCGAGACCCGCAACGATGGCGCTCACGTTGATGCCGAACACTTGCATGATGGTGAGCACGGCAACGACTATCAGAATGACTCGAATGATGTTGTATGCGACGCGGAACTGATTTTCGAAACTCTTTGAGGATTTCCCCCACTTGTTAAGTGCAGCAGAGAAAAGGCGCATCAGTTGGCGAAGGATAACCAGTAGGACGATGACAACGGCAATGATGCCGACGGCCGCAAGGAATCGGCCCCAGCTCAAATTGGGAAATATCTCCGTAATGCTCGCAACGAAACTCGACAGCGCGCTGTCTAGAGCGTTTTCTTCGTTCATTCCCTTCCCGTCCAGCAATAGGTGCACAAATCACATTCAGGAAGGCCGATAGCCTCGATTACGCCTTCCAGAGACTGAAACTCGAGTGAGTCGAAATGGAGCTTCTCACAAATCGCCTTACGCAATGCACGACCGCGCTCGGTTGAGCCATCGCTGTATTCCTCGAGATACTTCTCTCCTTCTTCGCCTTCGAGCTCGTTGATGACGCGACGGGCAATGAGCTCCATGTCGGTGGTCTCTCGCGAGAAATTAAGGTATTTACAGCTGAACATGATAGGCGGGCAAGCGCTTCGCATGTGAACAGACTTCGCGCCGTTGTCGAAAAGGAACTGGACTGTACCTTGCAATTGGGTGCCGCGAACTATCGAGTCGTCGACGAACAGCAGGTCCTTGTCTTTGATCAGATCAGGAACGGCGATTTGCTTCATCTTGGCGACCTTGTCGCGATCGGCCTGCGTTTGCGGCATGAAGCTACGCTGCCACGTCGGAGAATACTTGATGAATGCCCGAGCGAACGGCGTGCCGCTTTCGTTGGCATACCCGATAGCATGAGGAGTACCTGAATCGGGCACCCCGCCAACATAATCGATATGCATGTCAGGATGACGCTCGGCATCGGTTTGCGCCATGATGCGCCCATTGCGATACCGCATCACTTCGACATTGACTCCCTCATACGATGATGTTGGATAGCCGTAATAGCTCCACAAAAATGCGCAGATGTGCTTCTTGTTTCCTGGGGCAGCAAGCTGCTCGAGACCATCTGCCGTCACTTCGACGATTTCGCCAGGACCCAGCTCGTAAAAATCTTCGAATCCGAGTTTTTGGAACGCGAAAGGCTCGGACGAAACCGCAAAACCGTCCTCATTTTTTCCTACATGCACCGGAAGTCTGCCAGCTTTATCGCGTGCGACGATCAACGAACCAGTGTTGGTGAGAATGAGCAGGTTCAATGTGCCATCGACGAGCTCTTGCGCCCTCTTGACACCCGAGGTGAAGTCGCCTTCCAGGTTGATGAGTGCAGCAACCAATTCGTTATCGTTGACTTTTCCCCCCGTCATGGCATCAAACGTAGTGTTGCTGTCATTAAGGCAGATCTTGGTCAAATCGGACGCGTTGTTGATGACGCCGACCGTGCAGATGGCAAAGGCGCCGAGCTTCGAGCGAATCAAGAGCGGTTCGGGAAACGTATCACTGATGCAACCGATGGCGGATGTGCCCTTCATCTCATCGAAAATCGTTTCGAATTTCGTACGGAACGGAGCGTTCTTTATGCCGTGGATGCGCCGCTGCAGACCGATTTCCTTATCCCATGCTGCCATGCCACCCGCATACGTTCCAAGATGAGAATGGTAATCGGTTCCGAAGAATGTATCCAGCATGCAATCTTGCTTTGAAGCGACCCCGAAAAATCCTCCCACAGCTTTTTCTCCTAACTGTTTTCTTCTCGCACTAGCCCGCGACGTTCGATGCGTACGGGTTCTTGTCTTTCTGCAGAACGTCGTGCGCGCCGCCCTCAACGATGCTCGTGGGGCTCACGACCGTAAGCTTCGCCTTCTCTTGCAACTCGGGAATGGAAAGGGCACCGCAGTTGCACATCGTAGCCTTAAGCTTCGCTAGAGTAAGCTCGACGTTGTCCTTCAAGGCGCCTGCATACGGGACGTAGCTATCGACGCCTTCCTCGAAATGCAGGTTCTTCTTGCCGCCAAGATCGTAGCGTGCCCAGTTCTGCGCACGGGCACTGCCCTCACCCCAGTATTCTTTCATGTACGTGCCGTTTACCATGACTTTGGCAGACGGGCTCTCGTCGAAGCGTGCGAAATAGCGGCCGAGCATGCAGAAGTCGGCTCCCATAGCCAGCGCAAGCGAGATGTGATGGTCGTAAACGATACCGCCATCTGAGCAGATGGGGACATAGATGCCTGTCTCTTTGAAGTACTCGTTGCGTGCCTTGGCGACCTCGATAACCGCCGTTGCCTGGCCACGGCCGATGCCCTTCGTTTCACGGGTGATGCAGATGCTGCCGCCGCCGATGCCGATCTTAACGAAATCCGCGCCGCTTTCAGCAAGGAAGCGGAATCCCTCGGCATCAACGACATTGCCGGCACCGATCTTAACCGTATCGCCATAGTGCTCGCGCACCCAATCGATGGTGATCTTCTGCCAGTCGGAAAAGCCCTCAGAGCTATCGATGCACAGAACGTCGGCACCCGCTTCGACCAATGCGGGGATGCGCTCGGCGTAATCGCGCGAGTTGATGCCTGCGCCGACCATATAGCGCTTATACTCGTCAAGCATTTCGTTGGGATTGGATTTATGGGAGTCATAGTCCTTGCGGAAAACCATGTACATCAGATGGTCGTCCTCATCGACAAGCGGAAGCGAATTAAGTTTGTGGTCCCAGATGATATCGTTGGCTTCCTTGAGCGATGTATCGGCATAACCCACGATGAGCTTCTCACGCGGTGTCATGAAATCGGAAACCTTCTCGGTGCCATCCATACGACTCAGACGGTAATCACGACCCGTGACCACGCCGAGCAGTTTGCCATGAGGGCCACCGTCATCCGTAACCGGCATCGTGGAATGCCCGAAGCGCTCTTTAAGCTCAACGACATCGTTCAATGTCATATCGGGAGACAGATTCGCGTCGCTTTCGACAAAACCGGCCTTATAGTTCTTCACTCGAGCTACCATGGCCGCTTCACTCTCGATCGTCTGGTTTCCGTAGATAAACGAAAGGCCGCCTTCTGTTGCAAGTGCAACCGCCATCCTGTCGCCCGACACCGACGCCATGATGGCAGACACCATGGGGATGTTGAGTGTGATAGGACATTCCTCCTCGCCCTTGCGGTACTTGACAAGCGGAGTTTTAAGGCTCACCGCGGAGGGAACGCACGTTGAGGGAGTATGCCCGGGAACGAGCAGGTATTCGTTGAATGTCCGAGACGGTTCGTCATAATAGAAAGCCATGAATGTCTCCTAACGCTAACTTTCAACAATTAAGTTATTATAACTAGCTTTCGCATGCTGACCATTGAAAAAAGCCGTCTATGAACTAAGATACTAGGGTAATCGCACGACGCAAAGAACGGAGAAAAGACGTGTACGAACTCAAAACTGAAAGCAGCTTCGATTCGGCTCATTTCTTGACTGACTACGATGGCAAATGCGAAAACCTCCACGGGCATAGATGGCGCGTGGTAGCCTATATCGCCACCGAGAAGCTCCAGGCCGAGGGTACGAACAAGGACATGGTCATCGACTTCAAGGATTTCAAGGCCGCAGTCCGCGAACTGACTGAGCGCTTCGACCACACCTTCCTCGTTGAGGAGGGCTCTCTTGCGCAAGCTACCATCGATGCGCTTGAAGCGGAAACGTTCCGTCTCACCTTCCTGCCGTTCCGTACCACAACAGAGAATCTCGCACGCTACTTCTACGGCAAGCTCGCCGAAGCAGGATTCCCGGTCAGCAAGATCGAAGTGTACGAAACGCCGCTGAATTGCGCGATGTACTCTGAGGCATAAAGACCCTCAACCCATTTTGAAAGGAGCATAACCATGGACGTGAATGCATTCCGCTACGATGGCGACGGCGCGTTCTCGCTGAACGAATTCCCCACGTCAAAGGAAATCAGCAAAGATCAGAAGGCGCAGTACGAGAAGATGCTCGCTGAGAACACCAAACGCATCGCAGAGTTGCAGGACAAGCTTTATGCGCAAGGTACCGAGGGCGTCCTCGTCGTCATACAGGCCATGGATGCCGCAGGCAAAGATGGAACTATCAAGCATGTTATGAGCGGCGTTAACCCACAAGGCGTGAACGTCGTCAATTTCAAAACGCCGAACAAGACCGAACTTTCGCATGACTATCTCTGGCGTTGCATCCTCGGGTTGCCCGAACGCGGCAAAATCGGCATCTTCAATCGCAGCCACTACGAGGATGTGCTCGTCGTGCGCGTCCACGAGATGTGGAAGGGTTACAAATGGCCCAAACGTTGCTTCGATATGAGCGAAGATGAGTTCTTCGCAAAGCGCTTCAAGCAAATCAACAACTTCGAGGAGTATTTGTACGAAAACGGATATCGCCTCGTGAAAATCTTCTTGAACATCAGCAAGGAAGAGCAAGCGAATCGCTTCATCGCGCGCATCGATGAGAAGGACAAGAACTGGAAGTTCTCCATCGGCGATGTAGACGAAAGCGATTTGTGGCCGAAATACATGCAGGCTTATGAATCGATGATCGCGGGTACTGGCAGCGCATGCGCACCATGGTATGTGATTCCCGCAGATCAAAAATGGGTTGCCCGTTGGTTGGTCAGCGAGGCCATCATCCAAGCACTCGAAGACATCGACCCTGAGTACCCGAAGCTTGCTGCAGACGATCTCGAGAAGTTCCCGGCCTATCGCGCGCGTCTCGTAGGTGATGATCCCGAAGATGCACAAGCCATCGAAAAAGCGAAGGCGGCCATCGCCGAGAATGTTGAAAAGTGCAAAAAGAAAAAAGAGAAGAAGGCTAAGAAATCCTTAAAAGAGTAGCCTTAGCACTTCGAAGAATCGATGAAAAAATCGGCCCCCTTGCGGGGGCCGATCCTTTTTCCTTCAGCAAACTTGCCTTTATGAGGCAAACGGCTGAATCAGCAAATTACTGCATGTAGACGACGGTCTTCGCGCCATGCTCGGCGAGCTTCGCGCCAGCCTCTTCCACGGGGATGAGTTCCATGCAGGCAGCAAGGCAATGATGCACGCAACGCGGCTTCTTGCCCTCGGCAACGCGATCGGCGCACAAGTCGCACAGCTGGGACGGAACCGGAACATAGTCCCAGATCCACTCGCCATTGCTGAGCTTCTTCGGACCCATCTCGTTGATCTTGATGCCCCACTCGTCCAGCGGGATGTCGTGCTCTTTACGGCAGCTCACTTCGCAGACGTGGCAGCCGGTGCAGTACTTGTAATCAATAAGCAGTGCATATTGGCTCATCTTCTGCCTCCTTACGCAATCTCTTCGCGGGTTGCCAGGTCATAACGCTTGCCGGTCTCAAGATCGACCAGGTTGTTCGCTTCCGCATCGTAAGCATAACCCGTGTAAGCGTCGAAGTAGGTGCCGGTCTCGGGATCAAGTGCCCACTGCGTATTCGGATCATAGATATGACCGTTTACGAAGCCAGCGCCCTTCTCGGCATCCCACTGCACCAGACCAGGAAGCTCATACGGAGCCTCGGCAAGACCCGGGAAGCACTCAACGCCACCGACGACAACGGATTCCTGCTTCTTCTCATTCGGATAGAGAGCAGCGCGTGCTTGCTCCGGAGTGGAAACGAAGCTCGCGGGATCGGTGCCGATTGCGCCTTCTTCGGTGTCGGGGCTCAGGGTTCCGAGTGCATTCAGGCCGTCAACCTTGAAGATTCTGCAGGCGACGTTCTTGAACGGAGCACCGAAGCCGATGCGACCGATTGCGCGGTGCGGGATAAGGCTGTTGATGTTGGACTTCCAAACGCCGTACAGGTTCGGAGCTTCGCCGTCCTGCTCGGGGAACCACCAACCATGCTGGCAGTGGATAACTTGCGGCGGAACGATCTCGGTAACCTGAGCCTTCTCGATGGCCTTGCTCAGCGGGTTCTCGATGCAGACCCAATCGCCATCTTCGATGCCATACTTCTTCGCGGTCTCGGGATTGATCTGGACGAGCGGCCACGGCATGATAGCGCGGAGGCTCGGGATCTGACGATGCTCGCTGTGGAAGGACGTGGTCTCGCGGCCGCCAGTCGTCATGATCAGCGGATAGTTCTCCATCAGATCGGGACGTGCATACGGCGTGAGCTTGTTCTCCTCATAGTACGGCAGCGGATCCTCGCCCCAGTCCTCGTACAGGCTCGAGCAGAGCTCGACGAGACCAGTCGGGGTGTTGAAGCCAACGTCGCCATCAGGACGGAGCAGGCCCTTCTCATACTTACGATACTGGAACGGCATATGGAACCAGCCCTCTTCGCGGAGGTCTTCGAAGGTCTTCTCAACGCCGCCATTGTGCAGCTGCTCGGTGAAGAAGTCAGAAACGTTGTCCCACGGCCATGCCTTCGGATTCAGGCGCTTGCCAACCAAGAAGTCGATCTCGAGGTCGGACTTGGTCTCGCCAACTTCGACGCACTTGTTCATGGCCATGACCATATGGGTGTTGCGGCCAAAGTGCGGAAGGACCATGCCGTCATGCTCGGCTGCAGAGGCAACCGGGAGGAACAGGTCGCACATACCCATGGCCGTCGGGGTCATGAAGGTATCCTGGCAAACGTTGAATTCCATCTTCATCAAGGCGTTGTACCAACGCTTCGGCTGAGCATTGGTGGTGTTGGCGATACCGTTGGTGGCATAGAACCAAGCCATCTTCAGCGGATAAGGCTCGCCAGTCTCGAGGGTGTCGAGGATGCAGTCGGGATGAGCGATCAGGTGAGCGGCCTTGAAGCCCTTGTACTGCTCGTTATCGGTGATCTGCTTGTCGAGCATGCCCTCAGGAAGCTCCTTGGAGCACTCATAGCGCCACTTGCCCATGAAGGAAGCCGGAACAGCCAGAGTCACGCCACCCGGAACATCGAGGTCGCCCAGCAGAGCGGCGATGTTCAGGAAGCAGTGGCCAGCCTGCGTGCCATTGGCGTTGGTGTCGATGGCAAGACCCCACATGAACGAGGACGGATGATTGGCTGCCAGCGTGCGGGCTGCCTTCTGAATGAGCTCTGCGGGAACCCAGGTGATCTCCTCGACCTTGTCGAGCGGATACTGGTCAGCGCGCTCCTTGAGCTCTTCAAGACCATAGCACCAATTCTCGACGAAGTCATGATCGTAGAGGTCCTCATTGATGATGACGTTGATCATGCCGAGGCCGAGAGCGGCGTCGGTGCCGGGACGCAGCTGCAGATGAATCTCTGCATGAGCGGCGCACCAAGTGACGCGTGGGTCGATGACGATGAACTTGGAGCCGAGCTTGTACAGGTCGATGATCGCATGACCGAAGAAGCCGTCAGGATTGCTGAACAGAGGATCCTTGCCCCAGAGGACGATGTACTTCGGAAGCTCCCACTCGGGGTTGTCGAAGCGATCCGGGAAGTACGCCGCATAGTCGAGCTCAGGATAGCCAGCGCCCAAAATGAAGTCGGCGACGGAGCAGCGGGGACCGTAGCAGGAGTCACCGGACATCGGGAAGCAGCTGTTCGGAGTGCCCAGCGCTGCATAGGCGAGCGGGGTCTTGTACAGCGTAGCCTCACGGCCGGTACCCTGGAAGGCAACGATGGCCTCAGCGCCATAGTTCTCCTTGATGTAGTTGACGCGCTCTTCGATGATATCGAGAGCCTCGTCCCAAGTGATGCGCTCCCACTTATCCTTACCACGATCCTTAGGATCGCGCTTCAAAGGATAGATAACGCGGCGATCGTTGTAGATATACTCGGGAAGCGTCAGGCAACGAACGCACAGACGACCATTGGTGATAGGATGCTCGGGATCACCCTCAACGTCAACGACCTTACCGTCCTTGACTGTGAGATACATACCGCATCCTACCGGATGGTCTCCTGGAGGCGACCACACACAGGTGCGCATCTTAAATGTGCCGTCACCACAGTCGATAATTCTCTCCGACATAAACTCTCCTCTCATAAAAGTTCGCTTACTATCGTGAATGCCCGAAAGCATTTCAACCAAGCCCTTGGTCGATTCGCTTACGCAAACGACCGTCTTACAAACGCAAAAACAGCCAGACTATCCCTTGTGGATAATCTTGGCTGCGCTCCGTTGTTCTCCGGCTAGAGCACGATCCTCCCCCTTTTGAACCATGCTCCCGGGAAATGCGCAACCCCGTTTACGCCTCTAGAAAACGTATACGGCATTGCGTTTTTCTTGCGCATTCCATTGTCGCGCTTTTGGCGTTTTTGCGCAAGTAATTATCGAAAGTTATCTGCTTGCTTTACGAACGAAACTTCTTGTTTCTGACATGGGAAAATGCGCTTTTGAATCAAATTATTTGCAAACGAGAATCATTAATTATTCCATATATGAAACGACGTTTCCGCGCATAAATCAGTTAGTTCCATGGGTCACGCTCAAATAAGGGCTCGGTCTCAATGCGATCCGAATACGGGTCGTAACCATCGTCATCCTCGCATGCTGCACGGATTTGACGCTCATCGAAGCCATCTGCTGCCTCGGCCGTCATGTATTCCTCGTCATAAGGGCATTCGCTATCGGATAAATCGAACTTCGTTTCGTTGAAATCTGCCATCTATGATGTCCTTTCTCGGAAGATGCGACATACGCGTCTGCCACCGAGTATTTCCCTCATCTTCTTTGCCGCGATAATCGCGAGAACTGCCGCGAAACAGCCCCTTCCGTTCATAAGAAGCTTTCTGCTCTTTAACTATCCCAGAATTCTCACGCATGGCACTATGCAAATCAAGGGAGAAGTCTGCCCGATGGCTCGGATAGCCATCGTCGAACACAGACAGGAGGGAAGGCACTTAGATGGCAATCCGCAAGAATCCATGAAATACGATGATCCGTCCTGACGCATGCTATAAAGCCGGACGACAGATGGACAGCGCGCGTTCCAAAGCATCGATGGCCCTATCGATTTCCTCGAACGTGTTATAGAACGCGGGAGAAATCCTCGCAACGCTGCTAAGCGAATACACTTCGTTAAGCAAAGGCTGGGCACACTGGTTCCCCGCCCTGATTGCAATCCCCATCTTATCCATAAGCGTCGCGATATCGAACGGGTGGACTCCTTCAACAGAGAATGAAAGCACTCCTGCGCGTTTTTGCGGCGTTCCGAGAATCTGCAAGCCGGGAATCTCCCCAAGACGTTGCTCGGCATAATCGAGAAGCGCATGCTCGCGCTCGGCAACCACATCCCTGCCAAGCAGCTCCAGGTAATCGAGTGCAGCAGCTAGACCAATCGCACCGACGTAGTTCGGCGTTCCCGCCTCAAAACGCAACGGGGCGGATTCGAACGTCGTGCCAGACGTACGAACGGTATCGACCATCTCGCCGCCGAATGCGACAGGCGGCAGCTCGTTGAGCAGTTCTTCCTTGCCATGCAGCACCCCGATGCCCGTTGGACCAAGCGTCTTGTGCCCTGAAAAGCTCAGGAAATCGCAATCAAGAGCTGCAACGTCAACGCGCTCATGGCGAATGCTTTGCGCCGCATCGACTGAAACCAGCCATCCACGCTGATGTGCCATCTCGATGATCTGCGCGAGCGGATTGACCGTCCCCAGCACATTCGAAACATGCGCGACCGAAACGATGCCGACAGGTAATTCGTCAAGCAGCTTCGCGTAAGCATCAAGGTCGATATCGCCTTGAGCATCAAGGGGAATCGTCGCGAACGAGCCACCCGTCCTGCGCGCCGCTTGCTGCCACGGCACGAAGTTAGAATGATGCTCGAGCGTGCTGACCAACGCGGAAAACGATGCACCCCATTTCCGCTCGAGCATCTGTGCCAGCATGTTGAGGGAATCGGTGGTCCCTCGCGTGAATATGATCGTATTGCTCGATTTCGAACCTATGTAACGCGCAACGGTATCCCGTGCGGCTTCGAACGCATTCGTCGAGCGCCCGCTCAACTCATGCGTGGCGCGATGCACATTCGCATTCTGCTCAAGATAGTGGTGCCTGATTGTATCAAGAACGCGTAGCGGCATCTGCGTCGTCGCTGCATTGTCCAGATATGCAAGCGGCTTTTTGAAAACTTCCTGGTCGAGAATGGGAAACTGCATACGAACAGGGGCCCAATCGTTATCAGACGCGATCAATTCTGGAGTAAGCATGCGTAATCACTCCTCAGGAGTTGCATCGCACACGTGTTGGGCAAATCGCTTGATCGTAGCGATGATCGAACCGATTCCTTGCCTGCGCGATGCGCTGAACGTGGTCATGAGTTCGGCTTTTTCGGGAAAATAGATGTCCGCTTCGGCAACCTCGCGCAAAGGCCTACCATCAAGCACTTCGATGAGGAGTTCGAGCACGCCCCGCACGATAAGCGTATCGGAATCGGCTTTGACCGAAAGGGCGCCTGCGCGGTTTTCCATCACAAGCCAGGCGCGCGATTGGCAGTCTTTCACAAGATTCTCATCAACCTTGGATGCCTCATCCAAAGCCGGTAATGCGGTCGCGAACTCGATAAGATACTCGTACTGAGATAGCGGATCGCCTATGGAAAGGAAATCCTCGACGATATCGTCTTGCTGTTGATTGATCGTGCGCTTTTCAGACGCACCTGATGTTCCATTCTCCACGATTCTCATCCCCCCGATGAAACTCCGTGTTCGTTGGTCTTCTGCGTGTACGCTGCACCGCACTATCCGAATGCGAGCCGATGTGCTGGCCTTAGCGTCACACTCCTGCTATGCCGCCGGCCGATGCTCGTTCGGGCGATTCGCTACCGGAAGATGCGGCCACATAAGCCTGATAACATCTTCCAGCGTTTCAATCTGCATGAGCTCTTGCAGCGAGAGCGAAACCGAAAGCGACTTTTGAAGTTTCACCAAAAGCAACGTGCGCTTCACATCGCTCGATGTCGCTCCCTCGCAGTTTTCCCCTGCCTCGTAGTCGGCAACCAAATCCTTCGAGATCTTAAGCGCTTTGGAGATGCTGATTTGCGCGAGTTCGCTCAGGTTGTCGGTCTGCTCGAAATCGGACTGCCCGAGCGCGAACTTCAACATGACGAACGTACGCACATGCTCGCGGAACGATTCGTACGTGAGCGAGGCATCGTTGAGAATGGCATCTATCTGAGCCTGTGATGCCCTTTGCTTGGCAAGTATGCTTTCCTTCGACACGATGCGCCTCCTCAGCACATAAAACTATTGACCTGCTTTTCTTTCGGCTGGCTGCGCCGCTTGCGGGCAACGCAGCCAGCCGCATTAACGATGCTCGGTCGAGATTAGTCAACGAGCATCGGCTCTACACCGAGCGTCTCGCATAGAGCGACAAGCTCCTTCGTGTAATCGCCATAGACCAACGTGATGTGAATGCCGACCTCGCATTGTGCGCGATGGGCCGCAAGCGAGTCATTCAGACGATAGAACACCAGCTGCGTGCAGTTGTCGCGATCCTGACCGCTCGAACCGACAATCGTGCCCTTGCCGATGAACATCTTGGCGCCATCGGGCGAGAACTTGCACATCGTGATGGTCTCACCTTTGTCACGCGCGAAGTCATAGCGGAAGGTTGCGCCAAACTTCTGGTCATACGCAAACGGAGCCAGGCTGTATGGAGCATGCTCGTTCGGATCAGGCAAGCAGCGATGGGCAACGGAGTGCTGCGTCATCCACAGATGCTCGCGCAGATCGGGGTCCTTCGCCAGCTCGGCAAGGGATTCCTTCGTTGCGCCGAAGACCTGCTTGAATGCGCCATCGACCATGGGAATGGGGCAGGTGTTGCCCATGTAGGGGCTCATGCCGGACACGGCAATGAGCGCCTGCTCTGATAGGGCTGCCGGCAGATCGTACTCGCATGCAGACGGAGTACCGCACTCGGCATTGAGCGCATGGGTGAGGCACATCGTGAACTTATTCTGATTGATGCGCCTGGTGGAGCAGGCATCGGGACACGGCATGGAGAACGCATTGCAGTCGAAGCGGTCCATGAACTTGCGGGTCAGAACATATGCGATGACGGACGGCATCATGAGCTCGCGCTCGATGCGCACTTCCTCGGCACCGCCGATCAGCTCATCGCACAGCTCCTCAGCCTTCTTGAGGTCTTCGGCATCGACGTTCGGGGTCTTACGGCCAGGCGTGGTGTAATTGCCCTCCGGCGTTGCTTCCTTCATGCAGTCGATGAACTCATGCAAGTTGACGAAATGGAAAGTCGTACCAAAGCGTTCGGTAATCTGGTCAAGGCTCGAGAAGGAGTCGGGACGGCTCACACCCGTGCGGCCGTCAAAGCGCGTGACGCACAGATACTTCGTACGTGCAAGGATCTTCTTGGCACGCAGCGCGGTCATGCGCAGCGTGAAATCCTCCCAGCGATACTCGGAATAGCATTTAACGTCCATATGGCGTGCGGCAATGCCAGCAGGAACGTCAGGAACGTTGAACTGGCCGGATGCGGGGCAATAGCACATGGTCTTCTTGAAGCGCATTGCAAACTTCAGACCAAGGTCCTGCACGCCGGCGCCAGCCATCGGGACAACGACATCTGCCTTGTTGACGGCATCTTCCATCGCACGCCATTGCTCTTCGGGCTCATCCCAGTCATCAGTGCGGTGGAACAATACGGGCTCCATTACATTGACGCCTTCGGGAACGTGAGCCTTGATGTCCTCGACGAAGTTCTTCGCACGCTTGGCAAAAGCAACCTTGTCGTAACCGGGCTCCAAAGCCTCGCCACTACCGAAACGGCAGGGACCCTCATAGTAGTACAGATGCTCGCAGAACAGCTCAAGTGGAAGAACGTTAAGCTTGATATCTTTTGCTTGCTCGATCATGGTAATTCACCTTTCTTCATGCGCCCTTGCCGCAGGGGGGTGGTTGGAGTGCGGCAAGGGCTTTTCCAAATGTCCAGCGCATGTGAAGATGCGCTTAGAACCGATACGACAAGCGCTCAAGGGCTTTTTGCCGTGCGGGATCCCTACCCCACCCGCACCATGCCAACCCCCAGCGCGGCGAGGCGCATTATGCGCACTCGATAACCTCGAGACCCATCAGCTTGCCGAAGTCGACGACCATGTCGTACACATCGCCATAAACCAGTGGGATGTGATTGCCGACCTGGAGCGCGCCTTCAAAGAACTTCTTGCCATCGGAAACCTTGTAGAACACGCCTTCGGTGCAGTTCTCGGTAGTGTAGCCAGCGCCGGCAACAATCTCGCCGCGTGCGACAAAGAGCTTGGAGCACGTCGGATCGAAACGGCACATGGTAACCGTCTGACCGATGTCCTGGTTGAAGTCATAGCGGATGGTAGCGCCCCAACGACCGCCCATAGCGAACGGACGCAGTGCATAGACGGACTCTTCGGCATCGAAGCCCTTGAGCTTGCGATTCGGCGTAGCATGGAAGGTGTAGCCGATGCCACCGACTTCACCCAAATTCTCCGTGATGCGCTCGAAGCCGTCCTTGTCCTTCTTGAGCAGAGGCGACGTGACAACCTTGTCCTCGGCATTCATCTTGGCAAGCGAGGTGTTGCCCATGTACGGAGCGCTGAACGACAGATTCGACAGCAGAATCATGGCAGCCAGAGCCGAGATGTCGTACTCGCAAGCGGAACAGATGCCGCATTCGTTGTTGAGCGAATGGTTGAGGCACAGCGTGAATTGCTCTTGGTTCAGACGACGGGTCGCGCACATATCCGGACACGGTGCCGTGAAAGCGTTGCAATCGAGCTTGGCCATGAGCTTCTGAGCGAGATAATTTGCCTTCACCGAATTGAAGACGGCCTGCTCGTCGATGTCGACGATTTCGGCATCATCCATGAGCTTCTTGGCAATCGCAGTGATCTCCTTCGCATCCTCTTCGTTGATGTTGTCCATCTTGCGACCAGGAAGCGTCGGATTGCTGCTCGGGTCGACCATCTGCGTCTGGTCGAGGAACTCATGCATGTTGTAGTAACGGAATTCGATTCCGAGACGCTTCGTCACCTCGTTATGATCGAGGAAGGAATCGCATGCGCTGACAGAGATCGTCGAATTCGCACGCGGAAGTGCCAAGATGCGCGTATTCTTCATGACCTTGCGGGCACGAAGCACCTTGAGCGTACGCGGAGCATCCGCATAGGTGTACCAGCAGTATGCCTCGTAACCGCGGGCACGCAGTGCTGACATGAAGATGGCATCGTTGCTGCCGAAGTGCAAAAGCGCCATCGGCTTGTTGTAGCGCTTCTGGAACTCCAGGAGGAAGTCGACGCCGAAGGGGAAGATGTTCACCAAATACAAATCGACGTCATCGACGTCCTTCGCCATCTCCGCGAGCATCTCGTCCTTAACCGGGAAGGATTCATCGCGCATGATGAAAACAGGATCGAGCACATTCACGTAATCGACGGTGCCCAGATTCTCCTTGACGCCTTCGACGAATGCATGATGCAGCTCGTTGGCATGCATCAGGTCGTATTCCTTTGTCAGCTGGTCGCCTGTACCGAAACGACATGGACCCTCGAAAACGTACTCGTGATATACGCAAACCGTCACCGGACGGACGTTCAGCTTGATGTCCTTGCCTTTCTTGATGTTGAAATCCATTGTTGCTCCTCTCCTTGCCCGTAGATTCCCATCTACACAACGCACCACGTCATGCAGCGCGCTTAATACCCACGTGCTTTTTAGTCGAGCAGCACGCCGCACACCCGATCGATAAGCGCATCGAGCGTCGTGATCTCGACCGACTCCTCAGGAGAAATACCCAGATGGAGTTCGCGGTTCATTGCAATCAGAAGAAGGATTTTCTTGGTCATCGATGAAGACGCCCCATCGCAGCGCACGCTCAGATCGGCAACCAGCACATCGGCGGGATCCATCCCCGTCGTCCGCGCGATGCTCATCTGGCCAAGCGCGTTGAAGTAGTTGAGATCAAGGTCTTCGTCTTCGAGGGAGAAACGGATCTTTACGTACTCGCGCACCAGACGCTTGACGTCTCCGCGCGTTGAAGCGCATTTAAGCTGATCCATCACGATGCCAGCTTGCTCCTCAACTGCGGAAATCTCCCGTTTCATTCCCCTCTTCTCCTGTGTCCCTTCACCGCTTCATGGAGAATTGTAGAGAAGGAAGAGATGGGTGATTAATAGGCATTATGCTTAACTTTATTTGATAAAATGTGCTTATTGCATATTGAATTGGCATATTGCCGGCAAAAGCAGCGGAAGACGTTTTACCTGTTCAACTACTAGTTTGATAGGTTAAACCCCTTTTCTGGATTTAGGAGAGCGACGATGGTAACGTCAGGAATGCTACTCGATTGGATACAACCTCTTTCCACCGACATCATCAATCGGCACTTCGAGCGGAAACCCATAAAATGGATCGTACTGCTCCCTCCCCGTACAAGCGAATGGGAGGCGATTCTCGAATCGAACACCGTTTTTGCAAGCGATGATCCCGAACTGCTGCAATCTCTCAATCCAACGATTGCAGCAATGCTCGTCTGCAAAGATGCGGCAGCCCTTCCCTCCCGTTTTACTCGCGAGAACACGCTTATCGTGCAGACGGAGCTTTCGAAAGAGGCGTTCGCAGCAGTGATGCAAAAGCGCATCCGAACCATCGAATCGTGGGAGCACAACCTTGATCGGGTTTCTGCGGACAGGGGTAGCTATCAGCTGATGCTCGATCTTTCGGCAGGCATCTTCGGCAATCTCATCACGATGACGGATTCCGCGTATCGCCTTATCGGCTACACGACCAGCCTGACGACCGATGATCCAGCCACACTTGAGCTCATTCGAAACGGTTTCCACGGAGAGCACGCTGTTGCGATCTTCCGAAAGAACAACATGTTCTCGAAATGGTCGGCGCAGACGAGAACGCGTTACACGGCAAAGGGGTTCACGAAACATCCCATCATGAACTATGTCTTCACGGTCAATGGCGCCTATTTCATTCAGATGGTCATGACCTGCGACACGGTACCCTATTCGCAAGGATTGCTTGATACGTTCAACATCTTGGTTGCACACATCAAAGCGCATATCCGCCGCAGCCAGACATTCGAAAACGCTCGCTACTCGAAAGGTGCGCAATTCCTTGCCGACCTTATCGGAGGCAAGCGCGTACCTGCACGTGTCATCTCGCAGCAGATGCGCAATCTCGGCATGTCCGGCAAGGAGATCACGCGCATTTACGCCATCCAGAATGCAGGCGACAATACGGAAAACCTGGAATACGTTGCACACCAAATCTCGGCGAAGATGCCCGGCTGCTTTGCGATTCCACAAGAAAATTACGTTTATCTGCTCGCATGCGCGCGAGACAATCAAGATGGCACATGGCATGCAATCGAGCAAACACTCATTAATTCGCTCGATTTCTCGTTCGTGAACATCGCCATCTCAGGCACGTTCACCAATCTTCAAGATATTCATTGGGGCGTCCAACAAACAGAAATCGCATTCAAATTCGGCAAGGGACGTCCGTATCTTGCGCATGACCGGCTTGATCGAGACGATCCGTTCTTCAGGTTCGAGAACAGCCTGTTCGACTATCTTCTTTTCAGCAATGAGCGCGATATACGTTTCTTGCAATTCTGTCTGGATGCAAGCGTCTTGGCACGCATCGACAAAGACCGCCAAAAGCACCCGAGCGACACTGAAATGCTGCGTAGTTATCTGAAGCATGAATGCAACGTGTCAGCAACGGCGGAAGCGCTCGGCGTTCATCGGAACACGGTACTCAACAGAATCTCGTCAATCGCCGAAAGAGAGCGAGTCGACTTCGATGACCCGAAAGTTCGCATCAATCTGACAACGCTGTTCCACCTATCCGATTTGCTTGGCGTGCACGAGGAAACCGAGGATGGCATCTGAGCGAACCGCAATCATCATTCGCCCATAACATCAGAAAGCGAAAGGGGCGAGCGGCTTGCGCCCTCGCCCCTTCTTGCGATTGATATGTAGTGCGTATTAGAAGTAACGCTTCAGCAAGCCTTCGAGCGCCTTGCCGTGGCGAGCCTCATCGCGCGCCATCTCGTGCACGGTGTCGTGAATGGCGTCGAGGCCGTTCTTCTTCGCGCATGCAGCAAGATCGAACTTGCCCTGCGTTGCGCCGTATTCGCAATCAACACGCCAAGCGAGATTCGCCTTCGTGTCCGCCTTCATGTTCGGCTCGAGATCCTCGCCTAAAAGCTCCGCAAACTTCGCGGCATGCTCAGCCTCTTCGAACGCGGCCTTCTCCCAATACAGGCCGATTTCCGGATAGCCCTCGCGATGCGCGATGCGAGCCATGCACAGATACATGCCTACCTCGGAGCACTCGCCGTTAAAGTTTGCCTTCAGCTGCTCGAAGATGTAGGCCTTGGTCTCGTCGTCGATGTCCGGATTGTCCTTGACAGTCTTCGCGTAGATGCCGTACTCATGCTCAGCCGCGAGCTTCAATTCGCCCTCGACCTTCTCAAACATGCTGGCTGGCGCATGGCAGACAGGGCACTCTTCCGGCGGTTGCTCACCCTCATAGATGTAACCGCATACTTTGCATACCCATTTCATGTGGTTTCCTCCTCCTCTCGGAAGCCTTGTAAGACAAGGCGGCTTCGGGTTTCGGCAGGTTCACGCTGCCGTTTTCTCGCATATCATTATAGTATATCGGGCGCTTCGAAAAGCGCCCGATATCGACTTAACACAATGGCATGGACAGCGTCATGATATGAACTTCGGCAACCACCCCAACACCAAGATCAGGATGATGAGCACGGGTGCACCGAACTTGAGCCAGCCGTACATGAACCGCGGGAAACGAGGTCCCTTGCCTTGGTCGGCCTCAGCGAGGAAGTTATCCCAACCCCAACCATTCTTCCACGTGCAGAAGAGCACGAAAATCAAGCTACCGATAGGTAGGATGTTGTTCGAAACGAGGAAGTCCTCCAGGTCCATGATGCCGCCGAACATGCCGAACTGTACGTCAGACCACACATTGAAACCAAGAGCCGCAGGAATGGAGAGCACGAGGACAAGCGGGCCGTTGATGCAAATGGACTTGCGGCGGCTCCAGCCCCACTCGTCCATGCCGAAGCAGATGATGTTCTCGTATACGGCGACGACAGTCGAAAGCGCCGCGAAGCTCATCAGCAAGAAGAACAGCGAGCCCCAAAGGCGCCCGAGCTCCATCTGCGCGAAGACGCATGGGAGCGTTTGCAATACCAACGTCGGACCTGCGTCAGGATTGACGCCGTACGCAAAGCACGAGGAGAAGATGATGAGGCCGGCGGACAGCGCGATGAGCGTGTCGAGTGCAGCAACCGAGATGCCCTCGCCCATCAACTTGCGATCGCGGGATAGGTAGCTACCGAAGATCGCCATGGATCCTATGCCGACGGACAACGTGAAGAACGAATGGCCAAGCGCCGCGTTCGCAGCTTCTCCGAAACTGCTCAAGCTTGAGAAGAGCGCCCCGAAATCGGGCATCAGGTAGAACTCTAGACCCGCTTCCGCGCCGGGAAGCGTGCAACAGCGGATTCCAAGCACCACGATGAGAACGATCAGGCCGATCATCAGGAACTTCGATGCACGTTCAACGCCTTTGCGGACGCCGAAGCTGCAGACGATCAGGCCGATTGCCCACACTACCACAAGCCAGAACACCATCTGGAAAGGACTCGACATCATCTCTCCGGTGATAGCGATCGACTGCTCGGCCGTAATGCCTTCGAGTTGACCGGTCGCTGTCTTAAAGAAGTAGTTAACCAGCCAGCCGGCGACCATCGCGTAAAACATCATGAGTAGGTAATTGCCTGCGATGGCAACCCATTTGAACCAGTGCCAGCGGGTGCCCTTAGGCTCCAACGCGTTGAACAGTCCCGCGATGCTCTTTTGGCTACCACGGCCAAGGGAGAACTCCATGACCATGATCGGCAAGCCCAAAAGCACTAGGCAGATCAGATAGATGACGACGAATGCCGCGCCGCCGTATTGGCCCGTGATGTAAGGAAACTTCCAAACGTTTCCCAAACCGACCGCGCAGCCAACGCTTGCTAGAATAAAGCCCATTCGCGATGCGAAATGCTCACGACCACCTGAAGTCTTCACGGGTTTCTGCGCCATAGTATATTTTGACCTCCTCTTGATACTAACTGATTTAAGGTACCATAATCAGCACTAGTAGGAATGATGCATTTTGACGATGAACAAAATTTTCCGCTCGCAAAAGAAAGGATGCTTATGGAACTGCAAGCCGCATTAGAACAGCGTTACTCCTGCCGTAGTTTTCTACCCGATGCTCCAACGCAAGAGCAAGTCAATGCGATTCTGGAAGCTGGCCGTATCGCGCCGACTGCCCGCAATCTTCAGCCGCAACGCATCTGGGTCATCACGAAGAAAGAGGATCTCGAAAAGATCTATTCGTGCACGCCTTGCCAATACGGCGCGCCAGTCGTGTTCATCATCGGCTACGACACTGATGTTGCCATGATGCATATGCAAGCTCGCGAACCATGGAGCTTCGGCAACGTCGACTCGGCAAGCGCACTGGTCCAGATGCTCCTCAAGGCAACCGACCTCGGATTGGCAACATGCTGGATAGGTCTGTACGACGATATGGCTATACGCGCCAATTTCCCAATTCCCGAGAATGTCGAGCTGCGCGCACTCGTGTTCCTCGGAACCCCTGCCGAAGACGGCGAGCCGAGCCCGAGGCATACTGAGCGTCTGCCGCTCGACCAAACCGTCACATGGCTATAAGAGCCGCTCTTTCTATCATATTTGATTGAAAGAATGCGCCCCGAAAAGCTCCCTGAGAAAAAGGGCCTGACCATGATGGTCAGGCCCTTCATATTGGATATCATCTCGACGTATTACTTGGCATCCATCAGTGAAGCATACTGCTCATCGGTAAGCGAAGCCCCCACTACTTGACAGACTGCCTCGCCCATCCGATTGGCAAACTGCAATGTCGAGAGCCAGTCTGAACCTTTCGCACGCTGCGCCAACACGGCGCCAAGATGCGAATCCCCAGCCCCCGTCGTGTCGATCGCGTGAATGGCATGGGCCGTAGCATAATAATGCTTGCCATGCTCGAACGCATGGCTGCCGTGCGCGCCGTCAGTAACGACAACGGCAACGCCACATTGCTTGGCCATCTCCGCACCCGCAGCTTCTAATGAATCCGAATCGGTGAATGCGCAAACTTCGGCAGCATTGAGATGCCAATTCGCCTGCAGCGAAATCAAACGGCCGATGCGTTCGGTATCGATTTGCGCAACAGATGGTCCAGGCGAGAACCATATCTCTAGTTCAGGATGTTGCTCGAGGAAATCGATGATCAAATCGCCCCCAGCGCCACCGATTTCATAACCGCATACCTCTACGAAACCGAAACCTGTCGTATCAATCGATTGCAGCCAATACGGTTCGCTTAAACGTTCGATTCCTGGCAGCGTTATCATTGTGCGTTCGCCATCAGGTTGCACAAGGCATATAGCGGCACCGTTGTCGGGAGCACCCTCGATACGGAGCACATCCATGCCGCGCTTTGCGAGCTCGTATTGCGCGAATGCGGCGTACGGCCCCACGCCGATGGGGGCGATCAGGCGTGTTTTTCCTCCTGCAAGGCGAATCGCATTCGCGGTATTGTAGGCACAGCCTCCCAATGCTTGACGATAACCATCCGCAATCACGCCCTGGCCTGGAGATGGAATAGCATCAACCGGACACAGTATATCCACCATGATCGAGCCGATGCACAACACACCGGTTTGATTATTGAGAGAATTCATCGATTATTCGACTTTCTCTTCGATGGCTTCTTCATCCGCCGAAGCGCCAGCAGGTTTATCGAACGCACCAGCGCAGTGCGGGCAACGCGTTGCGCCTTCCTTGACTTCCTCGAGGCAGAACGGGCACAGGATCGGCTCGGCTGCAGCCTCTTCCTCCTCGTCCTTTTTGATTGCTTTCTCCGCCGTTGTCCTCATCTTGTTAAAGCCCTTTACCACAAGAAAGACGACGATCGCGACCAGAAGGAAGTTGATGACAGCACCGATGAATGCCCCGAAATCGATAGCGGTACCCGGGACAACCATGCCTCCGACTGCCACGCCATCAGGACCAACGGTGCCACCCGTGGCAGCACTGATCAACGGCGTCACGATATTGGTTGTGAGTGCCGTCACGATAGCGGTGAACGCAGCGCCGATAGTCACGCCAACGGCCATGTCCATGACATTACCCTTGTTGATAAATTCCTTGAATTCGGATACGAGGCTCATAGCATCTCCTTTCAGATTTAAAACCGCTTGTCAGTATACGCTTTTCATCCTCGGAAAAGAGACAACACATATGAAATCCCCTTTCTCTCGCCATTCGGGAACCGTGTTTGCGCGCCGTTGCCCGAATACGTTCGTGCTATGATGCATACGATGGATTCAAAACGCCATATCAAGATGGAGTAGCAAAGGAGTCAAGCATGGCAAGCAAGGGAACGCGCGATTTCGCGCTCGTGCTTTCTGGAGGCGCAGCGAAAGGCATCTACCACATCGGAGCTCTAAAGGCGATACGGGAGTACGGCTTGAACATCATCGCTATGTCGGGCAGCTCCGTTGGCGGACTCAACGCAGTAGGCTTGACCTTCCTGGATCCTGCTCGCATCGAGGAAATGTGGGATGCATTCCGATTCGACAACTTCTACACTGCAGCAGATTCACCCGATAGCAGCCTATCATCGCAAACCGGCGTGCGTGCCGTAATCGAAGAGCTGGTCACAGAAGACATCTTCCCTGTTTCGAAGCCCGTCTACGTGACTATAGCCAATTCCCAAGGTACGCCAGAATACATAGACTTGGCTGGTCGTCCGAGACGTGAGGTCATCGATCTATTGCTGGCAACATGCGCGATGCCGATAGTCTTCTCGCCAGTCACCTTCGAGGGCGAAGCATATATGGATGGTGGCGTCGTGGACAATCTGCCCGTCCTGCCGATTTACCTCGATGGGTACCGTGATGTCATCAGCATCAGTGCATCGCAAACGCTCAAAATCGATAAAGACAAGTACTTCTTCGACAACCTCATCGAGATCACGCCAAGTAAGGACTTGGGCGGCATTATAGACGGAACGCTGAATTTCTCAGTGACCAGCAAGGCATTCGCAAAAGAGCTGGGCTATCTTGACGCAAAGCGCGCCATCGAGAAATACCTGATCGAACACGACATGGCAACGCCTGACATGGCCAAGCAAGCCCAAATGGTTGACGAAGGATACGGCTATAGCACGAAGAGCTATGAGCAGAAGCTTGCCGAAGCGCAGGCCGCCCGGGAGGAAGCTGATTATCAGAATGCCCGCAAAGCCGCTAAGCATGCCGAGTTAGAGGACCGCATATCCTCTACATTCGATAAACTTGAGAAATTCTTATAGGAGTCTGCGTTACTTTGCAGGGCAACATCCAAGGGATTGGCGAATGTGCTCAGTCCAACGTTGGAATGTATCTTCGCTGATAACATGCTCGATGCAGCACGCCTCGTTTTCGGCAACATCTGCCTTGACTCCCAATACTTCCGTGAAGAAGCGTGTAAGCGTATTGTGACGCTCGAGCACCGCTGCGCCATACGTTGCACCGGCGTCCGTAAGATAGATATCGCCGTAGGGCTGCTGCTCGATAAAACCTTCTTCTCTGAGCACGGCGACGGCCTTATTGACGCTTGGCTTCGAAACCCCAAGACGGTTTGCAAGATCAACTGAGCGAACTGGCAAGCGATCTGTACCAGCAAGTATCACGATAGCCTCAAGATAGTCCTCGTTAGCTTGGGTTAGTTTTGCCATACTCGTATCCCCTTCTTGATGTATCAACGCACTTACATGGTACCTTAATTCACTGGTTGGCATATGCAGATTCTATCAATGGCACTACCAGAAAACGCTATCGTTATATACTTTACCGCATGAAGAAGCTCTTCGCACAGTTTATGAAATTCGGAGTTGTCGGCGTCCTCGCGTTCGCGTTGGATTATGGCCTTCTCGCCTTCTTCACCGAGATACTCGGAATCGACTACCTCTTAAGCGCGACTTTAAGCTACATCATCTCCACTGTGTTCAATTATCTTGCGTCCATGCGCTTCGTGTTCCGCCACCGCGAGAATATGAGCAGAACGCGGGAGTTCGTGCTTTTCTTCATCGGATCGCTCATCGGCCTGGGAATAAACGACGGCTGCATGTGGCTGGGCGTCGAACTCCTCGGAGTGCACTATCTGATCACGAAGCTGTTCGCTACATTCGTTGTCGCCATCTGGAATTTCGTGACACGCAAGATATTCCTCGACGCAGATCGGGAAACGCCCGAATCCTGATTCCCGCCACGATCATCCGCGCTGTTTGCGGTTTGCGTGTTGTCGGATAATAGTGTATAAGTGTCCACGTGTGTTTTCGCTCCTGTTTGGGCAGGACAGTTAGGCAAAAGCGTTTTCGAAAACACGATTCGGGGATAACGATGAGCGCACTATCATATCAAGAAAAACGGAAGCACGTTCCCAGCTTGTGGTTCGTCATCCCCTGCTACAACGAAGAGCCCGTCATCCCCATCACCGCACCGATGTTCTTGAAGGAACTGGAGCACCTGATCGATTCAGGAAGGGTTTCCGCTGATAGCAAAATCGCCTTCGTCAACGATGGATCAACTGATTCAACATGGCAGATAATCGAAGAGCTCGCGCGGACGAACGATAGCTTCGTCGGCCTGTCTCTGTCACGCAATCGGGGGCACCAGAACGCCCTGCTCGCCGGGCTCATGGAGGCTCGCAGCCAGTGCGACATCACCATCTCCATCGATTGCGATGGCCAAGATGACATCACCGCTGCCACGAAAATGGTCGATGCATACCTCGATGGTGCGGAAATCGTTTACGGTGTTCGCTCGAATCGGGATAGCGATACCGCATTCAAACGTGGTTCGGCCGAGAACTTCTATCGTCTGATGAAGCTCATGGGCGCCGAAGTCGTCTTCAATCATGCTGACTATCGGCTCATCAGCTCGAAAGCGCTCAATGAATTGGCGAATTTCGGTGAAGTCAACCTTTTCTTGCGCGGACTCGTTCCCATGGTCGGATTCAAAACCGCCGAAGTCTACTACACACGTACCGAACGCGTAGCGGGTGAAAGCCATTATCCCCTCGGGAAAATGCTCGGATTGGCACTAGACGGCATTACCAGTTTATCGGTGAAACCCATGCGTATCATCATGGGATTCGGGGCAATCTTCTTTGTCATTGGCATAGCGCTTGCAATCTGGGCGATCATCACCGCGGCAATGGGCAATGCAGTTGCTGGCTGGACATCGACGATTTGCCTCATCAGCGTCATCGGCGGCTTGCAGCTTCTTGCATTGGGCATCATCGGAGAATACGTAGGAAAGACCTATTTGGAAACGAAGCGTCGTCCTCGCTATATTATCGAGAAGAGAACCTGGGAAGATCTCTAGGCCATCGTCCCGTTCCCAACCACAACGACAACCAACTTGACACGGTAAGCCATACGTACATGCAACCACAGCTCGAACAAGACATGGCAAAAGAAAGCGCGGCTCGCAGGCCCGAAGGCGGAGTCGCCAGCTTTGCAAGAGCTGTTCCGGCTTTTCTCCAATCGGTATATGCCATATACCTTGCCCTAGCATTCATCGCTGCACTCTGCATCGCCCCGTTCGTCGAATATGCATGCAAGCCTTCTCTGACGGATTACAATGCGCTTTTCGCTATCGCCGGAATAGCAATCGGCCTTGCGATTTGCGCGATTGCCTCGCGAACGATTGTCAGACAGAGAACACGCCGATCTTCGGCACAAAATCGTTTTGGATTGATAATCGTAATCGGAAGCATCTGCTTGCTGGCCATCCAAATCATCATCTTTCTCGGATGCCGCTTCGAAACAGGATGGGATGTTATGCGCCTCGTTCAAATGAGCAACGATGCGCAGACCATGTATGCCGAAACACTGCCCGAGTATTATTCCATTTACCCAAACCAACTATTCCTTGGCGGCTTATTCCGACGCATTGGCACCATCGTCTCGTTCTTTGGCGTTTCCGATGTGTACGCAGCGCTTACCATCTGCAGTTTGGTTTGCGTTAACGTCTCAATCGCATTTGCCGCCTTCACCGCCGAGAAACTCGCTGGAAAGACTGCCGGTTATTTCACCTTCGCGATAGCGGCATTGCTGATCGGAATCAATCCATGGATTTTGGTTCCCTATTCGGATACATTCGCGATGCCTGCAACGACGCTTCAGTTCTGGGCATATTTCTGCGTAAAGAAAAAGCAGGTGCGCTGGCCGATCATCGCAATCTGCGCCTATATCGGCTACTGCATCAAGCCGACTGCCATCTTCGCTCTTGCCGCGATCTGCATCGTCGCATTCTGTCGATTCCTCCGAAGAAAACAACTCGAAAAAACAGAGCCGGCCCATTCGCCAAAAGAAACGATCGGGGCGATTATCGCAACATGCCTTGCATGTGCCATTGCCTTCGCCTTTACTGTCTACGTAAAGGATTTCGGCATCGAGGTCGATCAAAACCGTTCTTTCGGCATTCCTCACTATCTCATGATGGGAGCCAACGGGGAAACGAACGGCATATTCAGTTCCGATGACGTTGGCATCTCCCTCTCTGCGAGCACCGCTGAAGAGCGCTCGAAAATGAACATTGCCGAATGGAAGAAGCGCATTGCGGAGAAGGGGTTTTTTGGCTGCGGGATCCTTGCAGCACGAAAGACATTGACGAATTACACTGACGGCACGTTTGCCTTTGGCATCGAGGGCGCATTCTTCCAGTCGGTCCAAGGCGGCAATGAAACCTTGAAATGGTTCTTCGGAATCGACAGTTCCGACCCTCCGTACGCTGTCATCGCTCAGATCCTATGGCTTATGGTTTTATTCGGAGCCATCTGGGGAAGCATTCCGAGAAAAACCGCGAATCATAAGGCGGCTGCTATCGCCATCGCTCTCCTCTTCCTTAGTGTATTCCTTATGGTTTTCGAATGCCGCGCGCGTTATCTCTACCTATTCGCGCCATCATTCGTCGTCCTGTCATCTGCAGGATGGCTTTATCTTGCGAATCTCATCGCAAATAGGCGAACCTCGAAACGCTGAAAGCGTCATTTGAGTTTTGCGCTGCGCTCCCTCCAGTCGGGAAGATAGGCATCGAGTAAGGCTTTGAACCTTGGTCCATGACCCGATACGATAAGGTGACACAGTTCGTGCACCACGATGTATTCCAGGCATTCGGGCGGATATAGAGCCAGGCGGGTATTGATGCAAATGCGACCCGTTTTCGGCTGACAACTACCCCAACGGCTCGTCATGTTTCGATATGCCAGCTTTCCTGCCTTCACGCCAATGATGCGCTCCCATTTGGCGATAAGCGGAGGCGTCGCCTCTTTTACGACCTTCATCCACTCAGCAGCTTCTTTCTTCGATGCGTCAGACGCGCGGGCCATGGGACGTTTCGCCAATTCGGCCCGTTGCTGGGCTATCCACAAACGTTTCTCTCGAATCAGAGCAGCGATCATGAAGTCAGGTGCATAATACGGTGCCGAAACGAGAAGAGGGCCATCGGGCGACTTGATGCGAAGCGTGATGCCGCTAACGTTCTTGCGACTGATACGCACTTTTTGGCCATCAATGATGACATCGGTGTTAATCGTACGTGCCATGCGCGCTTTCAGGCTTTCAGGACGATATCGTACGCCTCGTTGCGGCCAATACCGAAATCGTTTGCAATCGCTTTCGCGACATCTTTCTTCGACCGTCCAGAGGCAAGGAGCTCTTTTGCGCGAGCAGATGCATCGTGGCATGCAGCACGCGTTTTTTCGAGTTCCTCCTGCTCGCTAGGTCCATCGAGCACAACGACGATCTCGCCCTTGACGGGCCCTGCACAAGCACGTTTCGAGTACTCCTCGGCAACTTCACGAGTCGCCCCTCGCACGATTTCCTCGTGCATCTTAGTGAGCTCGCGACATACCGCCAACTCTCGATATGGAAATGCCTCTGCTAGGAACGCGAGCGTTTTCAGCAGACGATTGGGGCTTTCATAGAACACAAGCGCCGCATCCAGGTTTGCGAGGCTTTCCGCCAACGCGCGCTGCTCGTTTACCTTGCGGGGGAAGAAACCTCCGAAGTAATAACGCGGATTCGTGCATCCGCTTGCCACATATGCCGTTACCGCAGCGCTTGCGCCAGGCAGGATCTCGACGCATGCGTGGTTCTGTCGCGCCGCCTCAACCAACCGAGCCCCAGGATCGGATACCCCTGGCATCCCCGCATCAGAGCAGAACGCGATGATCTCCCCGGCCAAAACCCGCTCAACGATTGCAGGTGCTTTCGCGGCAATCGAAGCTTCGTCCAAGCGCTCCAAACGCTTGCTGATGTCGTACGCTGCCAAGAGCTTGCCCGTTACACGCGTATCCTCTGCGCACACGGTATCGGCGCTGCGCAAAGCCTCAAGTGCGCGTATGGTGATATCACCAAGATTGCCAATCGGTGTCGGGCAGATTATCAGTTTTCCTTGCGATGTCGCGTTTCTCACAGCATTCCTTTCATGCGTTTCGCGATAACTGCCACGCGAAGGCGTGACAGTGATGCGAGCCCTTGACGTCCCTACAGATCCCGTTGCATGCAGATAATCGGATAATCATCCCCTATGATGGGCTCGCCGTATTCCGTGAAGCCTTGCGCCCGCCAGAACTCACGGGCGGATTCGCTTCGCTCCGGACATTTAAGCTCGAGGTGTGCGATACCTTGAGCAGCAAGCGCAGCACGCACGTCGGCGAAGATGCTCGAGCCGATGCCCTGGCCCTGCAGTGATGCCTCCACCATGAACCAGCCGATGAATGCAGCATCAGGGCGCGGATAACCCGTAATGACATCGAGCACGGCGACCAAATCGCCATCATCGTCGAAGAATCCCACGAAGTACTTCTCGGTTCCTACATCATCAGCGTATTCATTCGACACGTTGCTGATGAGTTCTGTCAGGCGTTCGCGCGATGGACGAATACCCAGCGAGAAGTAGTACCTGCGGTTCGAGCGTGCGAGCATGTACACGTCAGTGATATCCGCTTCCGTCAAGCGGCGCACATCGAATTGAGTACCGAATGACTGCACGTCGAGTACGGGAACCTGCGCAGCCTCTTCGGGCGAAAGCACGCTTGAGAACTGGGTGTAGAACAATTCGCTGTACACACCGCCAAGCGCCAGAAGCTCCTCATGCGTTCCCTGTTCGACGATGCAACCGTCCTGCACTACGAGGATGCCATCGGCTTTTAAGATGGTAGAAAGGCGATGCGCGATGACCACACTGGTTCGATTGACCATAAGCTGTTCGAGAGCCTGCTGAATCGCGTTTTCCGAAATGGAATCGAGTGCACTGGTCGCCTCGTCTAGGATGAGGATCTTCGGGTCTTTGAGGATAACGCGTGCCAAGGAAAGACGTTGCTTCTCGCCACCGGAAAGCTTCAATCCGCGGTTTCCGACCTCAGTGTCGTAGCCATCTGGTTGATGGATGATGAAGTCATGGATGTTTGCCACGCGGCATGCCTCTTCGATCTCTTCCATCGTGGCATCTTCCTTGGCGTAGCGTAGATTCTCAAGGATCGTACCGTTGAACAGATACGCCTCCTGCGTCACTACGCCGATGCATTGCCTAAGGTACGGCAGATCGAAATCACGCACATCGACACCTGCGATGCGCACCGCACCTCCGTTGACGTCATATAGACGCGGCATGAGGTTCACGACGGTCGACTTACCTGAACCGCTGCGCCCGACGATGGCATACATACGCCCACCCGGCACGGTAAAGCTCACGTCCGTGAGCACCAGATTGCCTTCGCCGTAACCGAATGCCACGTGATCGTATTCGATCGGCTTGCATGCCACATCGGGCTTCTGCCCGTTCTCGGGTGAGACAATGGTGTTCGGCCGGTCGAGATAATCGAAGATGCGCGTGAACAGCGCGAGCGAGCGCGTGAAATTCACTTGAAGATTGAGCAGAGATTCAACTGGCCGATACAATCGGTTGATGAGTGCGACCATGGCAGTAACCGTACCGACTGTCAACGTAGGATCATAATGCTCGATGATGAGCAGGCCGCCTGCAAAGTAAATCAGCAACGGTCCGAGCTGGATGAACATACCCATCGCGATTCGGAAAATCGATACGCTCCGCGTCTCCTTCATCGAGAGATTCGTGACCTCTTCGTTCGTCTGGCGGAAGCGCTCGCATTCCTGCTCTTCACGCGTGAACATTTTCACCAGAAGCGACCCGCTTGCCGAAAGCGTCTCGTTGATGATTTGGTTCATCTTGTCGGTTTGGGCCTGCGTGAGCGAGGCGTATTTGAGCCGTGACTTGCCCGCACTGCGTGTTGGGAAAATAAGCAACGGCAGCACGATGAGACCGACGATGGCGAGCTTCCAACTCATCGTGAAGATAGCCACGAGCGTGGTAATGATGGTGGCGACGTTGCTGACGATCTGAGAAAGCGTCCCACTGATCACCGAGCTCACGCCGCTGATGTCAGTATCCATACGCGTAATGACATCGCCCTGTTTCTCGGTCGTGAAAAAGGAATGAGGCATGTACTGCAGATGACGGTACATCTCATTGCGCATGTCGTAGATGATGTGCTGTGAAATCCATGCGTTGATGTAGTTCTCAAGTACGCCGATGAGCTGGCTGGTGAGCAACGCCGCCAACGCGATGAGCAGTAGTTGCACCAAATACATGAGATCCTCGCCCACAAGCGCCTGGTCGACGATCTTGCCCGTGATGATGGAAGGGAACAACCCGACAACCGCTGCAATCAGAATGGCGAGAAACACCAGCAAGAACTTCGCCCAGTAGGGCTTTAAATATGAGGCGATGCGCTTGAGCAAATCCTTGGTTACTTTAGGACTTGCAGCCTTTTCCTCGTCCGTCATATAGCCCGCGCCTGGTCCGAAACCCGGAGGTCCTTGTGCCATAGCTGCTCCTTCGCTAAGGGAATGGTACTGTGGATGCGCATGCAAAACCTCGGATAGCCTGATGGCGCCGCACAACGCAGCACCTTGGCATCCGTTCAATCGGTTATTTTACCGCGTCTGCCTTCATGGTGCTATGATGCGCGCCGTGACTTCTTTCATCAAACAGCACACGCTCCCCCTCATCGCCTGCATTGCGGCGGCGATTTCGGCGTTATTCATCCCGCCGTCAACCGCGTACCTGGATTACTTCGATTTCAAGACCCTCGGATGCTTGTTCTGCATTTCAGCGACAGTCAACGCCCTTGTGAGTACCGGACTGTTCTCGCAACTGGCACAAAAAATCGTCCGCACATTGAAGACCCAGCGTACTTGCGTGATCACGATGGTTCTCATCACGCTTATCGGTGCTATGTTCATCACGAACGACATGGCATTGCTGACGTTCTTGCCGCTGAGCTATCTCGTGCTCCGTGGCATCGTCGATGATCGCAAGCTATTGGCATGGTGTTTCATCCTGCAGAATGCCGCCGCAGTCCTTGGAGGCATGATTCTGCCGTTCGGCAATCCGCATAACCTCTATCTGTACAGCTTATTCGATATTCCCACAGGAACCTTCATCCTCACGATGCTGCCGACGTTCATCACTGCGGTCATCCTCATCGGCGCATGCTGCCTGCTCGTCAAGCCGATTCCACTTGCTCCAGCCGATACCACGAGCGAAGATGTCGAGCATACAAACGAAGATCGTATTCCGCGGAAAATCCAAGTTGGACTCTATTGCATACTGTTCGCGCTGACGCTATGTGCTATTCTGCGCGCCATCCCGTATCTTGCCGTACTCGTCATCGTGGTCGTATGCTTGCTCATCGTGAATCCTCGCATCCTCATACGCGTCGACTACGGTCTGCTCATCACATTCGCAGCGTTCTTCGTGTTCGCAGGAAATCTGAGCAGCATTCCGCAAGTCAAGGAATTCCTGATGAGCCTCCTTGAAAGCAACGCGCTCATCACCATCGTAGGCACCTGTCAAATCATCAGCAATCTGCCAACGACGCTTTTGTACGCGCCCTTCACCACCGACTGGGCAACACTGCTCGTCGCAACCGATATCGCTGGCATGGGCACGCCCATCGCCTCGTTGGCGTCGCTCATCACCATCAAATCGTTCATGAATTATCGGCGAGACGACGCTGGGCTTTTCATGAGGCTGTTTTTGGCCGTCGGATTCGGTTTCCTCATAATACTGTGCATCGTAGCCGCGGTGTTCCTATAACGAAAGGCCGAAAAAGCCGCAGAGGATACGCGTTGAGCGCGCTTTGATAGACTACGCGAGTTCGTCAGGTTCAAGTGCCCGAATGCCGTGCTCGCGCAGAAGCGCTGCAAAGATCCCTTCGCCATCGATAAGCGTTCCCGAAAAGCTTCCATCATATACTTGATGTGCACCGCAACTTGGGCTTCGCGGCTGGAGAATCGCGCAATCAACGCCTGCTCGCTGCACGATATCGAGTGCACGGTGCGCTCCGCGACGGAATTCCTCGTCGACGCACTCTCCTTTTGCGTCCATCACCACACCATTGACGATTTCGGCGGGAATTCGTGGAGTCGGAAGCCCGCCGAGCTGCTCAGGGCATACGGGGACAACCTCGTGCGATGCCACGTATTCGATTACCGCCTGATTGTGATTGTTGGTACCGTTGTACTTGCAGTTATGCCCAAGAAGGCACGCACTCACTGCAATCTTCACCGAAGACCTCCTGCAATGTGACATGATGGGTCAGCGATATCGCGCATCGATGCCTCGATGCGGATACCCACCGTAATCGTTTATATGTCGATGCGCACCTCGATGTCAGAATCGATCAGCTCGGCAAAGCCTTCCGCTGAACGACGCGTGTCGTCAAGCGCACCATAATGCAATGGAACCACTTTGGCCGGCTTGACCGCATTCGTATATGCTGCTGCCTCGTGCATATCCATCGTGTAGATCCCGCCGATGGGAACGAACAGCACATCGGTTTGCACGGCGCGTACATCCTCGTTATCGTCCGTATCGCCCATGACGTAGACACGTTTGCCATCGATATTGATAACGTAACCAACCCAGCCCTTCGACTGCGTATGGAAGGCCTTTCCCACATTGTACGCTGGCACTGCTTCTGCGGTAAGGCCGCGCACCTCAATCTTTTGGCCCGGCGCGACGCTCACGAAACGCTCGCCTGAGAAACCCGCTGCCTCAGCCTGGGCACGGCAATCCTCCACGCTGACGAGAACGGTATCTGGTTTCGAGAGCTTCTTTATATCCTTCTCGCTGAAATGATCGCCATGAGGATGAGTAACGAAAATCACATCCGCGTCATGCGCGGCTATCGCCACCTTGAAAGGATCGACATAGACCACCCTTTTGGGCTCGTCGCTGTACATGCGCACGCATGCATGCACGAGGACCTTCAACTTCGGAGACTGCAATCTACTCATGCTAAACCCCTCTCTCTCGGACAAACATGCTTATTTCCCATGCGTTGGCTTCGCTACTTGCCTGCTTCGCGCGCAACTTTGTCTGCAAGATTCGCCTTCGCGACGCTGATCATCAGCTTGATGCGATTGAGCTGGTTCACCTCGGAAGCACCTGGATCGTAATCGACTGCGACGATATTGCTCTCAGGGAAGCGCCGACGCAATTCCTTGATGACCGACTTCCCCACTACGTGATTCGGCAGGCACGCGAACGGCTGCGTGCATACGATATTGGGCGCACCCGTCTTGATGAGCTCGATCATCTCGGCAGTCAACAGCCAGCCCTCGCCCATCGAATTGCATAAGCTCAGGATCTCCTCTGCGTATTCGGCAAGTTCGAAAATGCTTGCTGGCGGATTGAAACGCGTTGATGCTTTGAGCTGATCGAGGATCGGCTTGCGCAACCGGTCGATGACGTCAAGCGCGATCTTGGCGCCCACCGCGCCCTTCTTGCTGCGTCCCAATGGATCGCGCTGGAAGATGCGTCCCGCGATGCCGAACAGGAAGAACTCGACAAGCCCAGGAACCACCGCTTCGCACCCCTCGTTTTCGATGAGGTCGACAACTTGATTGTTTGCTGTGGGATGGAACTTCACAAGAATCTCTCCGACGACGCCGACGCGCGGTTTGGTACCGAAGTTCTGCAGCGGCAACGTATCGAAATCATTCACGATATCCTTCACGGTGCGCTTGTACTCGCCCCATTTCACACCGCGCTTCAACTGCTCCCCGCACACACTCATGTAATGATCGAACAGGCGTGTCGCGCTGCCCGGCTCGAGTTCGTATGGGCGGGTGCGATACAGGCACATCATGAGCAAGTCGCCATAACCGAATGCGTATACCGCCTGATAGAGCATCTTCGGCGTGATAGAGAAGCCAGGATTGTCCTCGTCGACCGTGCTCTTGCCTTGCAGAGCGATGGAAATGACGGGGATATGGCCGAGTCCTGCCGCTTTGAGGCCCTTGCGGATTAGCGCGATATAGTTCGTCGCACGGCAACCGCCACCGGTCTGCGTGATAAGCACCGCGAGTTTATCGGTGTCGTAACGACCGCTCGTGACGGCTTCCATGATCTGGCCCGTCGTCAGAATACTCGGGTAGCAGATATCGTTGTTCACGTACTTCAAGCCCGCATCTACCGCGCCATGATCGACACTCGGCAAAAGCTCGACGTTGTAGCCAAAACGATGGAACACGGGAACAAGCAACTCAAAGTGATACGGTGCCATCTGCGGTGCGAGGATGGTGTACCCTTCCTTCTTCATCTGTTCGGTGTATGTTGCTCGATAGAACGCACTCGAGGCATCATCGCGTTGCTTCAGATAGCTTCGTAATTCGTCGGATGCCTTACCTGTGAACTCATCCGGCGCATATTCGGCAGGCGCATCGTCCAGATTGAATTCGCACGCTGCCGCAGGGCAACCTTGCGCAGTCAGGCGCGCCTCGACAGCTTGGTCGTTTTCGATGTCCTGCTGGTTCTTGAGCGCAGCAAGCAGGCTGCGCACGCGAATGCGTGCGGCACCGAGATTCGAGACCTCATCGATCTTGAGCACCGTATAGATCTTGCCCGCTGCTTCGAGAATCTCCTGCACTTGGTCGGTCGTGATGGCGTCGAGACCGCATCCGAAGCTGTTGAGCTGAATGAGATCCAAATCCTTACGGGTACTTACGAACTTAGCCGATGCATAGAGACGCGTATGGAACATCCACTGGTCGACCGCACGCAGCGGGCGATCGATGATACCCAGATGGGCGACCGAATCCTCTGTGAGAACCGCCAATCCGAAGCTCGTCAAAAGCTCGGGGATGGCGTGATTGATCTCGGGGTCGTTATGATACGGACGGCCTGCCAACACGATGCCATGCGTGCCCGTTGCTTCCATCCATTTGATGGTTTCTACGCCTTTCGCACGCATATCGTGCTTGAAACGCTCATCTTCCGCCCACGCAGCATCAACCGCATCGGCAACTTCCTGCTTGGTCGGAGCCTTAGCGCCGCCTTTCGTCATCAAATCGGGATGTGCCTGCACAAGCTCTACGTAGAGGCGCTCCTTGAGCAACTCCTTCTTATCGTAGGGAAGCCATGGGTCGAGGAATTGGACATCGCTCGTCTGCAGATCGTCTACGTTGAGGCGCAGCGCCTCGGGATAGCTTGCCACGATGGGGCAGTTGTAATGGTTGCCCGCACTCGCGTCCTCCTGGCGCTCCCATTTCGCGCAGGGCATCCAAATGAAATCGGGATGTTTGGCTAGCAGATTCATGATGTGGCCGTGGCTCAGCTTCGCGGGATAGCATACGCTCTCTGACGGCATGCTCTCGATGCCAGCCTTGTACGTGTCCTTGTTGCTTGCGTCGGAAAGCACCACACGCCAACCCAGCTTCGTGAAGAATGTGAACCAGAACGGGTAATTCTCATACATGTTGAGCGCGCGAGGCATGCCGACCGTGCCGCGAATGGCTTCTTCGGCAGACAACGGCTCGTAGCCAAATAGGCGTTTCGATTTGTAATCGAACAGATTCGGTACCTTCGATGCATCGGTGCGGTTGCCCGAACCCTTCTCGCAACGATTACCGGTGATGAATCGGCGATGCTTGCCTGTCCTTTCATCCACACCGAAATCATTGATCGTCAATAGGCAGCTATTCGAGCAGCCTTTGCAACGCGTCGTGCGCTGCGTGGGAGCAAGCGCCTCGAGAGCGGCAAGCCCCAAAATGGATGAGCAAGGAGCGCTCTGCCCGCCTAAGGCAGCCCTATCGCGCGCAAGCAATGCGGCACCGTATGCACCCATGTTGCCAGCGATGTCGGGGCGAACCGCGTTGACTTCGGAAAGCTGCTCGAAGGCTCGCAGTACTGCGTCATTGAGGAAAGTGCCGCCTTGAACGATGACCTTTTCGCCTACATCGCGTGGGTCGCGGATCTTGATGACCTTGAACAGGGCGTTCTTGATGACCGAGATGGCAAGGCCAGCGGCAATATCGCCAACCGTCGCGCCCTCTTTCTGTGCCTGCTTCACGCGGCTGTTCATAAATACGGTGCAGCGGCTTCCCAAATCAACGGGATGCTCCGCCGCTATGGCCGTCTGCGCGAACTCGGAAACATCGAGTCCTAAACCACTTGCGAAGCTTTCGATGAACGAGCCGCAGCCTGACGAGCACGCCTCGTTGAGCATGATATGCTCGATAACGCCATCCTTCACACGCAGGCACTTCATATCTTGGCCGCCGATATCGAGGATGAATTCCACGCCAGGAAGCATTTCCTGCGCACCTCGCAGATGCGCAACCGTCTCGATCTCGCCGGAGTCGACACGCAAAGCCTCGAGCAAAAGCCCTTCACCGTAGCCTGTAACCGTCGCATGCCCGATGGTTTCCAGCGCGCGACCATCCTCATCGGTGGGAAGTGCACTATACAATGCCGAAAGCGCCATCTTGGCGCATCCGAGAACATCACCTTTATTGCTCATGTAATCGACCAGAGAATAGATCCATCCTGACCGATTAGAACAGCTTTGAAAGTGGTGGAACCTGCGTCGATGCCCAAATAAGCCGTGCCGCGATAACTTGCCAAATCGCCACGTGGGACGCATTCGCTTGCATGACGCTGCTTGAACTCCTCGTACTCTGCCGCATCGGCGAACAGCGGGGGCAGGCGCACGACTTCAGACCCCTGCATGTCACCCAAGCCACGGAGGCGCTCAAGCACATCGTTAAGGCTCTCGGGATGCACGTGTTCGCTCGTGATGCCCGCAATGGCACAGCCGCGCGCCACGAACAGATGAGCATCTTCGGGAACGATGCGATGCTCTTCATCTAACTCCAAAGTTTCATAGAAGCGCTCACGGAGCTGATCGAGATACTGGAGTGGACCGCCTAAGAACGCCACATATCCCCTAATGGGACGACCGCATGCAAGGCCAGATATCGTCTGCGTAACCACGGATTGGAAAATGGATGCAGCGATATCCTCCTTCTTCGCACCCTCGTTGAGCAGCGGTTGCACATCGGTTTTCGCAAACACACCGCAACGGCTCGCGATGGGGTAGATCGTGGTATGGCTCTTGGCAAGTTCATTCAGGCCAGTTGCATCGGTATTGAGCAACGTGGCCATCTGGTCGATAAACGCACCTGTACCACCTGCGCATGTTCCGTTCATGCGTTGCTCGATGCCGTGGTCGAAGTAGATGATCTTAGCATCCTCGCCACCAAGCTCGATGGCGACGTCGGTCTTCGGGATGAAGGTTTCAACGGCGGTTTTGCTGGCAATGACTTCCTGCACGAAATCGAGATTGAGCCATTGTGCCAGAAGCAGACCGCCGGAGCCCGTGATGGCTATGGTCATAATCTGGTCGCCGTACTGTTCCGCAGCACCCTGCAGCACTTCGACGATCGTTGCGCGCACATCCGCATGATGACGCTGGTACACCGAGTAAACGACCTCATGCGCATCGTTCAGAATGGCGAGCTTGACCGTGGTCGAGCCTACGTCGATACCGATATGCAAATCGGTTTGAGAAGGCGAAGGAACCGCCTTCAAGGTATCCGTGGAAGAAGGCGTTTTCATATCCTGTGGCATACGTCAACGTTCCCTTTCGATATGGCAATTACTCAACATAGCGTTCGTATGGTTATCTGAACGATTATACCGTGATACTATGCTTCTATGTCTTCAAACACGGACAACAGGAAGCATTCACACAACTCGGCGGACACACGGAGAACGCCGAGGCGACAAACTGCATCCAGAAAACCGCAAGCACCTTCTTCGCGCAGCAGGAAGCAGTCGCCCAGACCACTGATCACGCTTGTCGTGCTGTTGGTTGTCATCGCCGTCATCATCGTGTTCGCAGCTTCCCGCATCAGCTCGTGCGCACAGGAAGCGCGTCAAGCGGCGGAGTTCGCGCATGCTCGAGTGTCTTTCGTTGCAGTCGGCGACAATCTCCCTGACTACGGCATCGGCGATGAAGCAGATGCGAAAGCGGGCGAGCTGGATGACGGTACATACGATTACCATTTCATCTTCGAGCACATCGCCCCTTACTCGCAAGCCGCTGACCTCGCTTACATCAAGCAAGAGACCCATGTTGGCGGTGACGAAATCGGTCCGAAAGGCTATCCATCGTTCAACACCACCGATGAGATGGCTGATGCTGTCGTTGATGCCGGATTCGACTTCGTGGCTTCGGCGAGCAACCATAGCTACGATTGGGGATATTACGGTGCTCTCAAGCATTCATGCGAAGTCTGGGCAAGCAAACCCGTGCAGTTCACGGGCACTGCTCGCAGCCAAGAAGAAGCTGACAGAATCGCGACTATCACCTGCAAAGGCATGACATTCGCCCTACTCGATTACACCTATGGCGTCAACGGCTGCGATGTCGGAGAGGATTTTGAACCTTACGAGATCAATCTCATCGACGAAGACCGCATTCGTGCAGACGTTGCGCGCGCGAAGGAAACAAGCGATGTCGTGATCGTCGCCATGCATTGGGGTACTGAAAACCAAACCGAACCCGACGACGACCAGCTGTATTACGCGCAGCTGCTCGCTGATTTGGACGTCGATCTCGTACTCGGCTCCCATCCGCACGTCATCGGTCCGCTTACTTGGATACAGGGAGCCTCCGGACATCGAACCCTCGTCGCCTACTCACTCGGCAATTTCGTGAGCAATCACGAAACGCCCGACCCGCTCAACGAACTCGAGGGCATGCTTTCATGCGAGTTCGTACGTGATAACGATATAATCACCATCGAAAATGTCGAGTGGATACCTTTGGTGAACCACACCGAGGAAGGCGTGCACACGGTTTATGCGTTGCCCGATTATAAGAGCGATATCGCGTCACGCCATATTTTCCTAACGCAACTTGACGACCCCGTTGGATGGCTCGGAGAGACATCCAAGACCATCGTCAACAGCCTAGGGGACGATTTCGCCATCAGATTGCCTCAAAAGGAGGAGAAGCATGCAAATAACGCCGGCTGAGATCAATGAGACACTCTCGATGATCAACAAGCAGCATCTCGATATCCGCACCATCACCTTAGGATTGAGCCTGCGGGAATGCTGCTCGTCCGATGTCAATGTTCTCGCCACGAAAGTCTACGATCGCATGACCGCAGCTGCCGAGAAGCTCGTGCCCGTAGCTGAACAGCTCGAGCGCGAATTCGGCATTCCCATCGTCAACAAACGCATCTCGGTTACGCCCATTGCCGAGATCAGCGCTGCCGTAACCGCAAACGACCTCACTCCCGTTGCCGATGCCATGGACCGAGCAGGCAAAGAGGTCGGCGTCGATTTCATTGGCGGTTTCTCGGCGCTCGTCCACAAAGGTGCAACCCCGACCGACCGCAAGCTCATGCAGTCCATCCCCCATGCGCTGGCAACGACTGACAACGTCTGCTCTTCCGTTAATGTCGCATCCACGCGCGCGGGCATCAACATGGATGCCGTATGGGAGATGAGCAACATCATTCTCGATACCGCAAGAGCAACGGCTGAGCGCGACGGAATCGGCTGCGCTAAACTCGTCGTATTCGCGAATGCCGTCGAGGATAATCCCTTCATGGCTGGCGCATTCCATGGTTCGGGTGAAGCCGACAAGGTCGTCAACGTCGGCGTTTCGGGTCCCGGTGTGGTACGCAATGTGCTTTCCCATCTACCCGAAGATGCAGATATGACCACTGTCGCCGAAGCCATTAAATCCACGGCGTTCAAGATCACCCGCGCTGGCGAGCTTATGGCACGCGAAGCTGCCAAGCGTCTCGGCGTGGCGAAAGGCATTCTCGACCTCTCGCTTGCTCCAACACCTGCAGAAGGCGATTCGGTTGCGCAGATCCTCGAAGCCATCGGCGTGGGAACATGCGGTGGACCGGGCACAACAGCAGCATTAGCCATGCTTAACGATGCCGTGAAGAAAGGCGGCGTTATGGCGTCGTCATCCGTCGGCGGTCTGTCGGGCGCGTTCATTCCGGTATCGGAAGATGCAGGAATGATCGCAGCTGCGCAAGCAGGCGCCTTGAGCCTCGAAAAGCTCGAGGCTATGACGTGCGTATGCTCGGTCGGACTCGATATGATTGCTGTGCCAGGTGACATCACTCCCGAAACCATCTTCGGCATCATCGCCGACGAGTGCGCTATCGGCGTCATCAACAACAAGACGACTGCCGTACGCTTGATTCCTGCAATCGGCAAGAAGGAAGGCGATATGCTCGACTTCGGCGGCTTGCTCGGCTCGGCCCCAGTCATGCCGGTAAACCGCTTCGCGGGCGATGTGTTCGCACATCGCGGAGGCCGTTTCCCTGCGCCTATCAATTCGTTGAAGAACTAAGGACCACGATGCTGGATTCATCGAATCAAACAATGGAGTCGAAAGCCCCTTCTTCAAAAGAGGTTCTGATCAACCCGCGCATGCGTGTGCTCCATGTCATTGGCAAGATGGATCGGGCTGGTGCCGAGACAATGGTCATGAACCTCATGCGTGCAATCGACCAACGCGATGTTGCATTCGATTTTCTCGTCCACACGAACGAGACGGCTGATTACGATGATGAGATCACGGAACTAGGTGGGCATATCTACCGCGTTCCGGCTTTCACGGTAATCAACCGCCGAGCGTATCGGACCGCAATCGAGGCTTTTTTCGATTCTGCCGACCATCCACGCTACGACATCGTGCATGGGCATATCGGCAGCTGCGCACCGATTTATCTCGATGTCGCGCGCAAACATGGCGCCAAGACCATAGTGCATAGCCATAGCACAGACTCTGCATCCATGTCCCTTTCGGCAACGGCATACCGTCTGTTGACGCGACCGGTTGTCAAATATGCAGACTTTTTCATCGGATGCTCATACGAAGCAGGCCTGAACCGATTCGGACGTGAAGTCGTCGATTCGGACAGGTTCGAAATTCTTCGTAATGGCTTTGATTGCAATGCTTATCGTTTTGATGCTAACGAGCGGCAGCTCGTTAGATCCCAACTGGGTATCAAGCAAGACGATCTGCTCGTTGGCCATGTAGGTCGTTTGAGTGAAGAGAAAAACCATGGTTTTTTGCTCGAGGCGTTCGCATCAATAAGAAAGCTGCGACCCAATGCCAAGCTTGCCTTCGTAGGCCGAGGCCCCCTCGAAGAGCAGGTGCGCAACAAGGCCGCCTCTTTAGGTATCGCGGACAGCGTTTTTTTCTTAGGGGTGCGTGATGACGTCCCCCGACTCTTGTGGGCATTCGACGTGTTCGCATTCCCTTCACGCTATGAGGGCCAACCCGTCGCCTTGCTCGAAGCCCAAGCGGCTGGACTGCCTTGCGTGATAGCCGATACGATCCCTCCCGTAAGCCATATAACCGACGTGGTGTCGGTACTCCCGCTTGCCGATGCCGATGTTTGGGCAAATGCAATCGTCTCGGCAGCTGACAGAATAGGCACTCAAACCAACCGCATGAAACGTGCCGATGCCATCATCGAGGCTGGCTACGATATCAGCACTTCATCAGCTCGGCTTATTGCGCGATATGAATCGCTTTTGAATAACACGGAAGAAAAGGGGAACCCGCATGAGCGTCAAACTCAATCCTGACAAAGAGGTCGTCGCCCTAGTAAGGGAGGGTCTCAAGCGAACTGGTGGTTATTGCCCTTGCAAGATCGTTCAATCGGAAGACACCAAATGCATGTGCACGGAATTCAAAGAGCAGATCGCCGATCCTGAATTCCATGGCTTCTGCCACTGCATGCTCTACTACAAGGAATAGCGTATTCCTTTGCTTCGGCTGACAAGAACACAAAACCGCATAAAGCGAGGCACCGGGAGTTATTGCCCGGTGCCTCGTTTTAATCAGAAGTGTATTCTTTTGAGTACTACTCTTTCGGAAGCAATAGCTTCGCGATCTGCACTGCGTTAAGCGCTGCACCCTTGCGGATCTGATCGCCGACGCACCAGAAATTCAGACCGTTTTCAACCGTAGGATCCTTACGCAGACGACCAACATACACGTCATTAGTACCCTGGAGCAAGCCTGGCATCGGATACACATTGTTGGCCACATCGTCCATCACCGTGACACCCTCGAATGCCTCGAACGCCTCACGGGCCTGTTCAACCGAAATCGGCTCTGCGAATTCAACGTTCACGGCCTCTGCGTGACAACGCAGGGACGGCACGCGCACACACGTCGGAGCGACGGCGATGTCGGCATGGAAGATCTTCTTGGTCTCCACGACCATCTTCCACTCCTCCTTCGTGGAGCCGTCTTCTAAGAATACATCGATATGCGGGATGCAGTTGAATGCGATCTGATGGGCAAACGCCTTCACCGTAAGCTCATCGCCACGCTTGCCATCAAGGAACTCGCGCGTCTGATCGTACAACTCCGCCATAGCTGGTGCACCCGCACCGCTGGCAGCCTGATAGGAGGAAACAACAACGCGCTTTACGGGCGCGACATCATGAAGCGCCTTCAGCGGCAACGACATGATAATGGTCGTGCAGTTTGGATTGGCAATGACGCCGGAATGCCAGCCGATATCATCGGGGTTCACCTCGGGAACGATCAGCGGCACATCGTCTTCCATGCGGAATGCGCTGGAATTATCTATCATGACAGCACCGGCAGCAACTACCGCCTCGCGCATTTGCTTCGACACGCCCGCACCTGCGCTGAATAAAGCGATATCGACGCCCTCGAATGACTCGGGGGTCATCTCCTGTACGGTTAGCTCACCAGCGGGCACCTGACCGCAACCAGCGAATTCGATCTTCTTTCCTGCAGAACGCGCAGATGCCAACGCACGTACTTCTGCCGCAGGAAAATCAAGGTCGTGGAGCACATTCATGAACTCCTGCCCTACCGCACCGGTAGCACCAGCGACCGCAACAACGGGATGAGCAGGGATTGCTTTCGTCCAAGCCATAATAAGTTCGTCCTCTTCTCGTTTATACCGAACCGAATACCATATACGCATCGCACACGTGCGATGACGGCGCGACACTTCCATGCATCACGTTTGCCTCATTATAGCCACAGTATTTTACAAGACCGTTTCAGAAGCGCCCAAGCGCTCCATATCGCCCGCAAATCGCAGGAAACCATTTTAAGTTTATGCTTTTCGTGCCGATTGACCGCCATTGGGATGCCCATCTGCTTTGCAGCAGTATCCTGAAAGCATCGAAGCCCATGCGGGGCAAACGGCGATGCGAGATAGCGATTCACATCGAAAGATAAAGAAATATGCCAGCCATCATCTCACATTATTTCTTCGGACAAGATGCCTACCAGCACGAAAGAGATCTTATCGGACCTTCGATTGAGGAACGCGACGCGTTTCTTCTCGGCAACCAAGGCCCCGATCCCATCTATTTCACGGTGCTGGCACCCTCTCTTGCCAAGTACCATACTCTTGCCGTTGACATGCACCATGAAAAAACGAGCGAATTGCTTGCTTCGCTCAAGCAGTCTTTAGAAACCCTGCCAGAAGAAGATCGCGCAATCGGCAATGCGTATGCACTGGGTTTCATGTGCCACTACATGCTTGATTCGAGCGTTCATCCCTTAGTCTACGCGCAACAGTATGCATATTGCTCGGCCGGAGAACCAAACTTAGAGGCCAAAGACTCCCATGAGGTCCATGCAACCATCGAGAGCGAACTCGACGAGGTCATGCTTTACCGGAGAACAGGCAAGACTATCCACGACTTTTCTCCTGAAAAAGAAGCGTTGCATGCAAGCGGCCGCGTTTTGTCCATCGCATCGCGGATGTATCTGTTTATGGCCCTTACGACGTATCAAAGAGTCATCCCCCCACGACTATTCTCTCGCGCTGTCGCATGCTATCGTTTCGGACTACGAGCTCTCAGATCGCCACGCGGCATCAAGCGCACGGTACTTTCTCGAGTCGAGCAGAGATTCCGCACATACTCCTTCTACGGCTCGATGAGCCATCGCGCCATCGAGTTGGAAAACAGCGCGTTCGAGAATCAGAGCCACAAAACATGGGAAGATCCTTTCGGAGAAACGGCGCGTAACGAAAGCTTCGAGGACCTCTTCGAATGCGCTTTGGCCAAGACTCATCTGAGCCTAGCTGCCTTCAGTCAGGCATCGTTTGACGTCGATTCTGCGCGTCAGATAACGAAAGACTTGAATTTTTTGGGCGAATCCACCGTCCCAACCCTGCTTGTTGTCGAAAATGAATAGCATTTGGCTGGAAACAATGCAGCCCATAAAGCGTATTTGCTATAGTGATAGCGTTTTCGCGCCGCGCACACGAGCAGTTGCGAGAACCATGTTTGTACCATTCGTTGTCGGCTAAAGGAAATCTATGTCATTGATTGTGGCGAAATTCGGCGGCACCTCGGTTGCTTCACCCGAGCGCATCCAGATGGTTGCCAAACGTCTCATCGCGAAGCGCCAAGCTGGCGACCAAGTTGTTGCCGTCGTATCGGCAATGGGAAAAACCACCGATGAGCTCATCGGCCTGGCAGCAGCGGTAAACGATAATCCCCCCGCCCGCGAGATGGATCGCCTGCTTTCAACGGGCGAACAAGTCAGCATGACGCTGCTCGCTATGGCCATCGAATCGAAAGGCTATAAAGCCATGAGCTTCACGGGCCGTCAAGCGGGCATCGAAACCGACGGCATGCATGCCAAGGCGAAGATCATCAAGGTTCATAATGAGCGCATCATGGATGCCCTGAATCGGGGTTACATCCCCGTTGTCGCCGGTTTCCAGGGCATCGACCCCAATGGCGATATGACCACGCTTGGCCGTGGCGGCTCCGACACCACCGCCGTTGCAGTCGCATGGGGAATCGGTGCCGATGTGTGCGAGATCTATTCCGATGTCGATGGCGTATACACGGCAGATCCGCGTGTGTGCCCGCGCGCCAAGAAGCTCGATGCGATTTCGTACGATGATATGCTCGAGCTTTCCGCTGCCGGCGCAGGCGTATTGCAAATGCGCGCTGTCGAGTTCGCCCGCAAATGGGGCGTAGTCATCCACTCCCGTTCTGCATTCTCTGATGCAGAAGGCACCTATATCAAGGAGGACCCAGCTATGGAAGAAGCGGTCATCACCGGAATCGCCCACGACACGTCAGAAGTCAAAATCACGCTGCGCCAAGTACCTGATATGACCGGCGTTGCGGCGAAATTGTTCAGCGGACTTGCCGCAGACATGGTCAGCGTTGACATGATCATCCAAAACATCTCCGAGGATGGCTTCACGGACATCAGCTTCACGTGCCCGAAAGCCGATCTCGATCGTGCTCGCAACACTCTCGAGCGCATCGTGCCTGAGCTCAACGCACGCGAATACGTCGTCGATACCAATATCGCAAAGGTCAGCCTCGTCGGCACGGGAATGAAATCTTCCCCTGGTGTCGCCGCATTGGCCTTCAGCACGCTTGGCGAGAACAACATCAACATCCTCGCCATCTCAACGTCGCCCATCCGCCTATCCGTCGTGGTCGAGCAATCTCAAGCCACCGAAGCGGTACGCTGCCTCCATCATGCATTCGGTCTTGATTCCGATAGCATCTTCGAGGAAACGCAGCTCTCTGCCGAAGAAATTGCCGCCAAGATGGCCAAGGGACGTTAATCCCGACAATCGAGCTGCTGCGCTTGACGAGGAGAATCCCAAAGACACGCCTAGACGACCTCTTGGTCGAACTAGGTTATTACCCAGACACCGATACCGCGCTTCGAGCCGTTTTAGCACGAGAGGTCCGCGTGAACGATGTCTACGCGACAAGCGCTGCGCTCATGGTTGCACCCGATTCAGAAATTTTCATTAAGACGAAGGCGCATGGCGAAGAAGCCGATTCGCATCGTTTCGTCTCACGCGGTGGCTTTAAACTGCAAGCCGCGCTTGATACGTTCAATCAAGATGTGACGGGATTGCGCTGCATCGATGTCGGTTCGTCCACGGGGGGCTTCACTGACTGCCTCCTTCAAGCGGGAGCCGCAAGCGTAGCGTGCGTCGACGTGAATTACGGTCAACTAGCCTGGAGCTTGCGTCAAGATGAACGGGTGAGCGTTTTCGAACGCACCAACATCAAAACCGCAAATGCGGAAGAACTTGGCGCACCGTTCGATTTGATCGTTGCAGACGTGAGCTTTATAGGACTCGCTTCGCTAGCGCCGGCATTCGCACGACTCAGCGCTAAAGGAACGGTTTTCATCGGGCTTGTTAAACCTCAATTCGAATCCCGTCATGACGAAACCGATCATGGCGTGGTTCGCGATCCTGCGATTCGCGCTCGAACGGTCTTAGAAGTATCCGAAGCACTCGAATCAAACGGTTTCAGCATCACGGATGTCACGCAGTCACCCATCACGGGACCTAAGGGGAACGTGGAATTCCTCGTGCGCGGCATTATGTCTGCATGTCCGACAGCCTGATTGCCCATCGAAAAAGAAACCGCGCGACTATGCGCGCGGTCGATGGAAATATCTGTTAGATACGTGTCGCCTTACGAATTCTTCAGGTACACCGTGCTCATAACGTCAGCAACATGCTCGGTTGCATCGGAGCATTTTTCCATGCGGTTGAAGATGTCTGCCCACACATGTGCAACAAGCGGCTTGTCACGATATGTTTTGAAGAGCTTACGGATGGTCTGCAAGTACAACTGGTCGGCTTCCTCTTCGTAGTCGTTCACGTTCACGATGTATTCTCGGTACATCCTATTTTTCTTGAAATTGCGGAAATTGCCCATGGCGGTATCGAGCGCTTCGCAGCTATTCTTGATGAGCTTTGCGAAATCGAGCGCATCTTCCTGCATGAACTGGATATCGTACATGTAGAAACATTGGAACACGTCCTCAAGATAATCGAGCACGTTGTCGAGGTTCTGAGTGATGCCAACCAGATCCTCTCGCTCGAGCGGCGTGATGAAATCCGTCGCAATATTCGTGAATATCTCGTGATTGATCACATCGCCGCGATGTTCAAGCTCGTGAGCTTTCGTAACGTGCGGAAGCAAGTTGTCGGGCGTGGTGTACTCCTCGATAGCCTGTATCAGCAAATCAGCTTCTTCAACAGCAAGGTGAGTGAGCTGCTCGAACGCATTGAAATAATCGAATTTATCTTTCTTCGCCATTCTCCGCTCCAATCGCTGTAGTCAAACATGCGGGCTTATGTTCAGTGTAACGCATCAAACTATTATCTTTTGCCGAGTTTTCCGCTTTACCTTCAACAGTACCTTTTGAAAACACGTATACGCTCGGCATCGATGGTGGTTGGATTCCCGTGTCCAGGAAGCACGATGGTCTCATCCTGCAAAGCCGCCAAACGCGCAAGCGAACGTCTCATCGCCTGGAAATCACCACCCTCGAAATCAGTACGCCCAATCGTTCCCTCGAAAAGCGTATCTCCAGAAACGAGAATGGAAGCCGATGAATCTTCAACGCCGCATGCGCGGACGTTTTCAAGCAAAAAGCATGTGCTGCCCTGCGAATGGCCAGGCGTAATCATGGCTTTCCACATCATGTTGCCGATAGCGAGCACATCGCCATCGCTCACCACGTAATCCACGGGACACGGCTCAACACCATGGCGGGAGTTCCAAGACGGATTACTCCCATTGATCAATGGTTCTTCCGCAGCGGATGCGTATACGGGCGCCCCTGTTGCAGCCCTCAATGCGGCAAGGGCTCCGATGTGGTCATAATGGGCGTGCGTCACGAAGATCGCATCCGGCATGCGGCCATCGAGAAATGCGAGGATATCCTTCTCCCGGCAGCTCGGATCGACGAGCACCATGCTCGAGCCGTCGCCGATCAGATAGACGTTGTTATCTATCGGACCTAGGACAATGCGCTCAATGCTAACGCACGGAGAAGCCATATCAACCCGTCTCCTTCTTGGTTCTTTGCGGAGCCGTACGCGACGCATCGAACACGCCATCTATCTCTTGCACGCGTTGCAGTAAGTTACGTGCCTGCTCGACATCGGATAGCTCATATGTGAAATGCATCTCCGCGATGCCGTCCTTATGAACGTTCGTTGAGCATGAAACGATGTTCGCACCGATTTCGGAAATCGCTATCGTCACATCGCGCAAAAGATTCGAGCGATGTATTGCCTGCACGTGCAAGTCGAACGTATAGGTCATATTGCCCTTCATTGAATCGGCCCAGGATACTTCGATGATACGCTCGGGAGTACGGCGCAAATCCTTGGCATTCGGGCAGTCGGCACGATGTACCGACACGCCACGGCCGCGCGTCACGAAACCGATGATCTCATCGCCAGGTACAGGATTGCAGCAATGCGATAGACGCACCAGCACATCATCGATGCCCTTCACCACAACGCCGTTCGAGCTGTGTGTTTCGTGCTTCTTCGGACGCTTCACGCTGGTGAGCATCGGGGCGGGCTTGCCTGTCGAGCTGGTAGAGCTTCCAAGGCCAGGCGTGGCAGCATCCTCAGTGCCGCGGTCGACGAGCAATTTGAGCAACCGGTTCGCGACGTGCTGCGCGCTCTCCTTGCCAAGACCGATCTTCACGTACATCTCGTCGGCATCTTTATAGCCCATATGCTCGGAGACCGTTTTGATGGCACGCATCGATTGCGCACTCGAGATGCCGAAGCCATTCTTGCGCATCTCGCGCAATAGCTGCGCACGGCCCAACTGCAAATCGTCACTGCGTGACATCTTGGAGAAGTATGCTCGGATTTTGCTGCGTGCGGACGGCGTCTGCACGATGGAAAGCCAGTCGCGTGAAGGCGTTGCGCTCTTCTGCGTGAGGATTTCGACACGGTCACCTACCTTGAGCGTGTACGTCAACGGGACAATCGACCCATTCACCTTCGCACCAACGCAATGATTGCCGACTTCCGTATGGATCGCATATGCGAAATCGACAGGCGTCGACCCCGCGCGCAAACCGATGACCTCGCCCTTTGGTGTGAAAACGTACACTTCCGATGGTGCAAGATCGAATTTGAGCTCTTTGAGGAACTCTCTCGAATCGCTTGTCTCGTCTTGCCAGTCGATCATCTGCCTAAGCCATGCGAGCTGCCGCTCAAGATGCTCATCGGCAGTGCTTCCGTTCTCCTTGTAGCGCCAATGTGCGGCAACGCCATATTCGCTCGTACGATGCATCTCTTCGGTGCGGATCTGAACTTCGAGCGGACGTGCCGCAGGACCGATGACCGTCGTATGCAAGCTTTGGTACATATTGAGCTTCGGCATCGCGATGTAGTCTTTGAAACGACCAGGAATGGGGTGCCACAGCGAATGCACGGCGCCAAGTGCCGAATAGCATTCGGGCATCGTCTTTACGATGATCCTCACTGCGATCAAATCGTAAATCTCCGAAAAGCCCTTCCCCTTACGAGTCATCTTCTGATAAATCGAATAGAGGTGCTTAGGACGACCCATGATATGGCAGTCGATAGTCGCACGGTCCATTTCGTTGCGTAGCGCTTCGATGACCTGGTTCAGGTATGCCTCGCGCTCTGCACGGCTCTCCATAACCATACGCGAGACCTGCTTGTATTTGTTGGGCTCGAGATAGAAGAACGCTAGATCTTCGAGCTCCCATTTGATGGAATCAATGCCTAAGCGATGCGCGATAGGCGCATAGACTTCGAGCGTTTCACGCGATTTGTATATTCGACGATCTTCCGAGAGAGCGCGAAGCGTGCGCATGTTGTGCAGACGGTCCGCGAGCTTGATGACAATAACGCGGATATCCTGATTCATGGCAACAAGCATCTTGCGGATCGTTTGCGCCTGCTCCTCGGTCAGGCTGCCGACTTCGATGCGCGAAATCTTTGTGACGCCTTCGACTAACGCGGCGATCTGCTCGCCGAATTCCTTCGTAACCGATTCCGCCGTTGCGCTGGTATCTTCCACCGTATCGTGTAATAAGGCAGCGCACAGAGTTTCGATATCCATGCGCAAATCAGCAAGGATAATGGCGACTTCAACAGGATGAGCGATGAATGGCTCACCGCTTTTACGGCACTGCCCTTCGTGTGCCTTTTCTGCAAACCGATAGGCTTTTTCAAGCAAAGCCAGATCGTCTTCGGATGCATAGCCTGCAACCATATCCTCGAGCACATCGAAACGCTCTTCGGGAGTTGCGAGCACGCCCGACTCGGTTGCACGATTCGCATGAATCGAAATAGCCTTTTGCGCAACGCGCCTGCGACCAAGAAGGGCATCGCCTTGGCTGTCTTGCTTGGCTTCGTCGTTCGACAATGCGCTATCTGCCTGATTCTTCAGTTTCTCATCGTTGTCTGGCACCAAGGTCTCCTCCTTCCGACTGCGATCGATCGAGCGGTGCAATAGTATATGAAACATGTTGGCGCAAGCTGTCATCATCGCATCCGAAAACCCACTCCCTGAATGCTTGGAAGACTTCCTGCTCGCCCAAGCCCTCTTGGTAGCGGATGCTATCGGTCAGCTCAACGCGGTCGGCATCTTCTTTGACGCTGATAGAACACGCCTTGCGACCTGCGATGAAACACGTATGCGCCTCGATAAGCCCAAGTTCGCTGAAAACAGCGATACCGCATATTGTAGATGCAACGCTTATCCGATGCGCGCTTTTCTCGGACATGCGCATCATATCGTCGACGCCAACGGTAAATGCATGACCACGGTGCTCTCGCTGCATGCCTCGAAGCCATCTATACACTTCTGCAAGCACATCATGATCCGGAGTCATATCACGCAGGATCCGCTCATTGACGAGAGCATCGTTTATCCCGAAAAGCAGATGGACGGTCGCAGCCTGTCCATCGCGACCGGCACGACTGCTCATCTGGGCGAATTGGATTTCATTGAATGGCAGATGGTAGAGCACCACGTGCCTGATATTGGGAATATTTGCCCCTTCATCAAACGCAGAAGTGGCAACAAGGGTCAGAAGCGCATTCGTGCGGAACAGATCCTCGATGCGCTTTCTTTCCTTTAGCGTTAGCCCCGCGTTGTAGAAGCCTATGAGCATGGATAGCTGCGGAACCCGTTTGCGTAAAACCCGCGCTACAGCGATCGACTGCTCCCGTGAGTTCACATAGATGAGGGTTTTTTCACCACGGGCAACCAAATTGGCAAGATAATCATCGCGATTCTTCAGATTACGCTGATCATCGATATGCAAGTTGTCGCGCGGTGATTCATCGACCACAAGGTCATCTATCGGTAAAAGCGCAAGCAGGTCATCAGTGATTTCGTCATTTACCGTGGCAGTCAAAGCAAGTAGTGTCGGATGACCCAGGGAATCGATTCCCTGACGTAATCTCGAATAGGTCCCGCGAAGCTCAGCTCGTGGCTCACCGATACGATGAGCTCCATCGATGACGATGAAATCGATACGTTGCGAGGAAGCGAAGCGCGCAGCGTGGCACAGGAAGAACTCTGGCGTGGTCGAGATGATGTCGATCTTGCCTGCATCTAAGTCTTTGAAGATACGTTGGCGCTCATCGGCTTTCGTTTCGCCAGTGAGCGCTGCTGAAACGATACCGAATTGCGCCAGCGTAGCATTGAAACGAGATCCCTGATCGACGGCAAGAGCACGCAGCGGATAGATGATAAGGGATGCCTTGCCGTTCTTCAGGGCTTCAAGCGAGGCGTGCGCTTGATAGATGAGGGATTTGCCACAACCCGTTGCCATAACGGATAGCACTGAGCGGCCATGGCGCAAATTGCTGAGAACCGCACGCTGCGAATCATGCAAGGGGCAATCGCCGAGAAGCGCACGGACAATCGCTTGCTCAAGCTGCTCGGGGCTTCCCGATGCGCGCTCCTCCCACGTGCGGCGATTCTGCGCAAGCGCATCGAGATGCGCCTGGCTTTCGGCTTGCGCGTTCGTCTCGTCTATGCGCGTATCGTCTTCGCATGAAGCATAGAGGTCGGCAACGAAGGTCTTGTCTTGCTCACGTAAACATGCCTCAAGCGCTTGGCATGCGCGAGCAGGAACGAATGACTTTATCATCGCCTTCACGGACTGACGACCGCGCCATTCATCGATTTGGGCTTGGAACGCGACGTTGACGACGCTGTCGTTGGCAAGCAGCTCCGGTATGTCAGGGCAATGGAACATAATGCCTGCGACTGATGCTCGTCCATCAGAAAGCATGCACGAGAGGTGGTTCTTATCTGCTCCCACGGCTCGCACGTTTGCCAACGTGACGTCACGCGCCAAGAAGCAAGGTATCGGATTCTGTTGACCGAATGGAGCGAGCCTGTCGAGTTGACGAACGTTCTCAAGCGTCAATTCGGACAAGTCAACGCAGGTGTCAATCTGCACGAGCGGATGGAAGGCTTCTGCAGGCAACGAATCCATATAAGCGCAGATGCGCTCAGTGAATTCGGGAAGCTTGGAAACAGGAAGCGTTACACCGACCGCCGCTTCGTGCCCGCCGAACCGTGTGAGTAAATCGGAAACGCTCTCAACCGCTTTGAACAAGTTGACTTGGCCGACGCTGCGACCGGAACCGCGTGCTTGATCGCCTTCGATGGAGAATAGCAAGGCCGGAACACCGTATTTACCCACAAGACGAGAGGCCACGATGCCTTTGACGCCTTCGTGCCAACCTTCGCCCGCGACAACGAGCGCGCGTTGCCCTACGTAAATCTGATCTGCCTGCGCTTGCGCGATTTCTGAAAGCTCCAGCTCTATTCTGCGGCGCTTATCGTTCATTCCCTCAAGCTGCGCTGCGAGGTCGTTCGCGCTGTCGAAATCATCGGCAAGCAGCAAATCGAGCGCCAATTGGGCATCGCCCATGCGACCAGCCGCATTGAGCCTCGGAATGAGCGAGAAGCTCAGATTGTTCGCGGAGACGGGTTTGCCAGATGCGCCAGCAACGCCCAGCAGCGCGGCTAAGCAAGGACGCGGGCGTGCGTTGATGCGTGAAACGCCATCAGCAACCAACGCACGATTCTCCCCGAGCATTGGCATTAAATCGGCAATGGTGCCTAAAGCAGCGAAATCCGTCAAATCGCGCCATGCCTGAGGCTTGCCGAACCGCATGCCCAACACCTGCACGAGTTTGAGCGCAACGCCCACGCCGGCGAGAATGGCGCTTTCGCACGAGGCATCGAGCTTGGGATCGGCCACGGGAATGCCCTCAGGTACAAGAGAGCCTGGCTCGTGATGATCAGTGACGAGAAGCTCGATTCCCTCTTGCGCAATCGCCTCTGCGGCAACCTTGCTGGAGATACCGCAATCTACGGTAATGATGAGTTCAGGTGCGCATTCGGCGCCCATCAAGCGCTCGAATGCCTCTTTGGTTATGCCATAACCCTCCTCGAAACGGCGCGGGATAAACGGAATGACCGCCGCTCCGAACAGGCGCAGGCCACGCGTGAGGACGGTTGTTGCCGAAATGCCGTCGAGATCGAAGTCTCCGAACACTGCGATACGCTTGCCCGCCTTGACGGCAGCTTCAAGTGCATCAGCGACATCCTTCAGACCGGGAATAGTGTAAGGATCGAGCCAATCCCTCTCAAGGGAAGGCGAGAGGAAACGCTGTACGTCTTCAGGTGTATCGATACCACGTGCAGCCAGAGTCGCTGCCATGAAGTGAGGCAGACCCAAATCGCGCATCAATGATTGCACGACAACGTTATCTGCAACTCGCACGTTGAATTGCGTAGACATGATGTGACGTTCCTAGTAGGCTCATTCGTATCTTTCGCCTGCTATTTTGCCACAAATGGCTGCCAATGTCACATTTTTACATGCATGTGATGTCCGCGAATCGGATCGGCACGATGCGCCCCAAATCCTCAACGCTCATTTGCACCTGATAGCCTATCCGCCCTGCGCTAAAGCAAATAGCGTCATATAGGGTCGCCGTCTCATCAACGACAGTAACGAATTGCTTCTTCATGCCGATTGGCGAGCATCCCCCATGAACGTAGCCCGTCAAAGGAAGCAGCTCTTTGCTTTTAATCATATGGATCGACTTCTCTCCCACTGATTCTGCAGCTTTCTTCAAATCGAGCTCGCAGCTGACAGGTATCGTGAATACGTAATGCTCCCCGGTATGTCCGACGGTAACGAGGGTTTTGAAGACCTGATCGGGATCTTGTCCGAGTACTTCGGCGACTTCAAGCCCGCTTACTACACCGGAATCAGCGTAGCTATACGAGCGATACGGCACACCTGCCTGATCGAGGATGCGCATTACTTGGGTTTTTTCGAATTGCTTCTTCATCAGCATCCGCTACGAGCACTGCGCCTGAATTGGCGGCGGCGTAGATAGCTACCTGGTTCCACCCAACTTGTTGTTCGGAATCGGTACAATCCCGTTTCGTTTGCACGATTCGCAATCGCAACCGCTTGGACAACAGGCGGCATCGACTCGTCAACCGATTCTCCAAGCCATGCAAGGTCTTTGACTGTCACACTGAATAATGGAGTCTTCGGAGCAAGCACTTCAAGCTCATCGCCTTCGCTGAATCGATTGCGGCAGCGTATCGTCAGTTCATATGTTTGATCGTCAGTTCTTCTGGCGTCGAGCACGTCTGCCACATGCAGACATGTCTGCTCGTACCCATCGTACGTCGGAGCCTGTGGAGCCATACCGAAATAGAAACCTGTGCCGTAAGGACGATGGGAAACCGTTAATAGCTCATCGGCGAATGTGCTCGGATCTGCGCCGTCCAAAACATGACGATACGCGTTTACCACCGTTGCCACGTAGAACGCCTTTTTGTTGCGTCCTTCGATCTTTAGCGAATCTATGCCGATATCGGCAAGTTCGCGGACATGGGCAAGCATATTCAAATCCTTGGCATTCATGATGAAGCTGCCGTATGCGTCTTGCTCGAGTTCAAAGAGTTCGCCTGGCCTTTTCTCCTCTTCTAAAAGAAGCGAAGGAAGCGCTTCGGGGAGATTGCATGCTCCAGAAACAGAAGATTCATCCGCCACGTTCGCTGTAGACATTGCCTTGTAATTCCATCGACATGGCTGCGTGCAGTGCCCGCGGTTTCCCGAACGCCCGGTCAAATATGAGCTGATCAGGCATCTGCCGGAAATCGCCATGCACATGGCACCATGCACGAACGCTTCAAGTTCCAGCTCACTCGGCAACTCGTGACGCAACTCCGATATTTGGTCAAGCGACAACTCGCGCGCAAGAACGATGCGCGAAGCACCCAAATCCTGCCAAACACGTGCAGCCTCAGCGTTGGCGACGCTCGCTTGCGTACTGACATGAAGAGCGATATGCGGCGCATGCTTGCGTGCTAGCGCAGCAGCTCCCAAATCGCCGATGATGAGTGCATCGACACCTATCTCATCAAGTGCCTCAAAGTATTCGGGCAATTGCACGATATCGGAATCGTACATCAGGATATTGCAGGTCACATGGACAGAAACGCCCGCCTCGTGCGCAAATCGCACGGCTTCGCCAAGCTCGTCCATCGTGAAATTGACTGCACGTTGGCGCATGCCGAACCGATCGGTTGCAAGATATACGGCATCCGCGCCGAAACGGACCGCAGCTTTCAGCTGCTCCATGCCGCCTGCAGGAGCAAGAAGCTCGGGAATCTTTACATGGTCGGCTGCCACCGCGTTACACCACACGAGGACCTTGCGCAGTATCCTCGATCTTCAAACCGAGCGCCGCAAGACCATCGCGGATGCCGTCAGCAGTACCCCAGTCCTTCGCAGCGCGGGCAGCAGTGCGAGCTTCGAGCAGCGCATTCACGGCATCAGACGTGCTCGAGCCTTCGAATCCCGCGAACCGAGCGGCAAGTTCAAGCACCTCGGCAGGATACGTATCGGCATCGTCTTCAGCAGCCGTTACGTCAATGCCGAGCGTGTTCATAAGCTCGACAAGGGTTCCGCGCACTGCTTCGAGCGCGGTTCGATCTGCCACCGTGGCGCTCTTGTCACCGATCTCGGCATTAACGGCATTGACCAAAGTGAAAATCGCTCCGATTGCTTCGGGTGCGTTGAAATCATCATCCATCGCCTCTATGAACGCCTCGCGGGCAACACGGGCTGCTTCAACGAGTTTCTCGTCGTCGAGCACGGCATCACCTGCACCCGTATTCGCAAGCTGCCAGTCGATGTTGCGCACCGCATTTTCGATACGCGTCAACGCTGCATCGGCCTCCGCAAGGCGCGCATCGCCGAACACGAGCGGGCTACGATAGTGCGTTTGCAGCGTGAGCATACGAAGCGCCTCAGGACGCACGATCTCAAGCGCTTCATGCAAAAGCAAGAAATTGTTGAGCGATTTGCTCATCTTCTCGGCTTCGCCTGTCTGGGCATTTGCGATCTGAAGCATGCCAGAATGGATCCAATGGTTCGCAAACGTGCACCCATATGCAGCCTCAGATTGGGCGCGCTCGTTCTCATGATGCGGGAACACCAAATCAGAGCCGCCGCCATGGATATCAAACGGCAAGCCTAGATATTTATGGGACATCGCGGAGCATTCGATATGCCAGCCTGGGCGACCTTTTCCCCAAGGAGAATCCCAGCTCGGTTCGCCTGGCTTTGCAGCCTTCCATAACGCAAAATCAAATTCGTCCTGCTTGCGCTCGTCAAGACCTTGGCCGTCAGCACGCAATTCGCGATGCCCGCTCTCCATCTCGTCGATGTTGCGTCCACTTAGCGCACCGTAGTCGTCATAGGATCGGACAGCGAAGTACACATCGCCCTCAGCCACATACGCATGACCTCGGTCGATGAGCGTTGAAACGAGCTCTATCATCGTGTCGATTTCCTCGGTGGCTTTCGGACGGATGTCGGGATCGAGCACGCCTGCCGCATGCATATCCTCAATGAATGCCTCGGTGTATTCTTCGGCAACTTCAGCGGCACTGCGCCCCTCAGTGTTCGCACGGTTGATAATCTTGTCATCGACGTCGGTCACGTTCTGAACAAAGGTGACATCATAACCACGCCAAATCAAATAACGTCGAATCGTATCGAACGCGATGAACGTGCGCGCATTGCCGATATGGATGCGGTTGTATACCGTCGGTCCGCATACGTACATGCCCACATGACCCTCTGTAAGCGGAACGAATTCAACTTTTTTCCGGAGCTTCGTATCATAGAGTTTGAGCATTGGTGACTCCTTTTCCTATTCAAATGCTCCTGCGAACACGTTCGATTCAAGCGCCTGCATGCGCGGGCAACACTTGAAATGGGCGTCTTTTCGCAGCTGTATCAGGATAACAGAAATAACGGCATAAACTACGCGCTCTCGGCGCGTTCGCGCAATAGACGCTATGAGCTACTTACATCGGGCAAGCAGGCAGACTGCCGTAGCGGAAATCCCCTCTTCACGTCCTTCGAAACCGAGGTGCTCGGTCGTGGTCGCTTTCACGCCCACGTTTTCGACTGGGATACCCATCGCTTTAGCAAGGTTCTCGCGCATCTGATCACGAAACGGACTGAGCTTTGGCGCTTGGGCAGCTATGACGCTGTCGACATCAACGATTTCGAAACCTTGTTCGCGCACGAATGCGGCAACCTGCGCAAGCAAATCAAGCGAATCCGCATCCTTGTAAGCGGGATCGTTGTCGGGAAACAGCTTGCCGATATCACCACCGCGCACGCCGCCGAGCAATGCATCTGCGATGGCGTGTGCGAGGACATCGGCATCCGAATGGCCAAGCAGACCGCGTGTATGGGGGATATCGACACCCCCCAAAATCAGCCTCCGGCCTTCTGCGAACGCATGCACGTCATATCCTTGGCCGATTCTCATCGTGCGATCCACGCTCATCACCCTTGCATCCTTTGCCTGATAAGACTGGAAAGCATCGGATAATCCTCTGGCACAGTCAACTTGATATTGTCGCGCTTGCCCTCGATAACGATGACGTTGCCACCGAGCCGCTCGATGAGCGATGAATCATCGGTGCCAACGAAGCCATCCGAGAGCGCGGCAGCATGCGCTCGACGATAAATGCCTGCACGGAACACTTGCGGCGTTTGCGCATTCCAGAATACGCGTCGATCCGGCGTTCCAACGATAACGCCGTTCTCGACGATTTTGAGCGTATCGACAGTTGGATGCGCAACTACCACGCCATCGCAATCGATGTTGCCCTTGATCATGTTGATGGTATGTTCGATGAACTCGGGAGACACAAGCGGTCGAGCACCATCATGCATTACCACGAACTCGTACTCTTCGGGAACGTACTCCAAACCGGAAAATGCCGATTCCTGACGACTCGCCCCTGATGGTGCTACCACAATCGGCGTCACGAAAGGAAACGGATCGATAGCCTCGCGCAGATATTCGCTCATACGATCCTCGGGGCACACGACAACGATCAGCCCGATATCGGCGACTGCATCGAAAGCTTCTGCAGACCACGTCAATACAGGCTTTCCCTCGATTTTGACCAATTGCTTGCCGTTTGGGTTACCGAAACGCTCTCCCGAGCCGCCCGCCAAAATGATGGCTGCAGTTTGGGGTTTGTCGCTAACCACTCCCTTCAGGCTGACCGTTGGCGCAACGAGCTCATCGAAATCGTTGTCGTTGAACAGCAGCTTCGGTTCTTCAAGTACTGCTGGCGAATACCCTTGTTTCGAAGACGAGCTCATTCTTTCTCCTGTTGCCTGTGGTTTTAGTTTCAACACGATGCGCTAGTCGCTTGCTCCCGCAGCATCGCCGCCGCCTGCGCTGCCAGACGAACCTGCATGATCCAAATCGAAATTCGTAAGCAGCAATTCGGCTTCTCTGGCAATGGTATCACGTTTCCGCGGTTGCGGGATAACGCCACTACCCTGCTCGAACGTAAGCGCGCCATCTTTGTAGTCGACCTCGATGACCGAACCTTCCTCCCAGCGTCCTCCCAGAATCTGCTCCGATAGAGGGTCTTCGATCAAACGCTGAATCGCACGGCGCAGAGGACGTGCACCGAATGCCACATCTGTGCCTTCCTTCGCAATGTATTTGCAAGCTTCATCGGTCATATTGATGGTCATGTTCTGCGCAATCAAGCGCTCACGCAAGTCGGCGATCATCAGCTTGACGATTTCGATGATCTGCTCCTCAGTCAATGACTTGAAGACAATGATCTCATCGATGCGGTTGAGGAACTCAGGACGGAACAGCTTCTTGACTTCGCTCATGACGCGGCTCTTGATCTCGGCATCGCTCAATCCGCGCTTCTCACCGCCGCCGCCGAATCCGAGCGGCGTGGTTTCAGAAATCTCACGTGCACCGACGTTGCTCGTCATGATGATGATAGTGTTGCGGAAATCGACGGTGCGCCCCTGAGCATCGGTCAGACGGCCCTCTTCGAGAATCTGGAGCAGGATGTTGAACACATCCGGATGCGCTTTCTCGATTTCATCGAAAAGCACGACTGAGTATGGACGCTGGCGCACTGCCTTGGTCAGCTGACCGCCTTCATCGAATCCCACGTAGCCAGGAGGCGAACCAACAAGGCGGGAAACCGAATGCTTCTCCATGTATTCAGACATGTCAAGCGAGATAAGAGCATCCTCCGTATTGAAAAGAAACTCGGCGAGTGCCTTGGAAAGCTCCGTTTTGCCGACACCGGACGGACCGAGGAAAATGAACGAACCAGCAGGGCGACGTGGATCCTTCAAACCGCTGCGTGAGCGGCGGATGGCCTTCGATAGGGCGCTGACCGCTTCGGTCTGCCCCACGACACGCTCGTGCAGAACGCTTTCCATACGCAGGAGCTTTTCTGTTTCTGCTTCGGTCAAGCTAGAGACAGGCACGCCTGTCGACATCGAAACGACATCGGCGATATCCTCGACAGTAACCTGCTGCACGCTCTGCTGAGCATTCTGCTCCCAGTCTTTCTCAGCCTGTTCACGCTTTTTGCGCAAAGCAGCCTCTTCGTCCCGTAGTTTCGCAGCTTGCTCGAAATCCTGCGCAGCGATGGCTGCGTCTTTCTCATTACGAAGGGTACGCAATGCTTCATCGAGTTCACGCACCTCTTTGGGCAGTGTCATATTACGGATGCGCATGCGAGCACCCGCCTCATCAAGCAGGTCAATCGCTTTATCCGGCAGGAATCTGTCTTGGATGTATCGATTCGACAGCGATACCGCAGCCTGCAGCGCCTCATCGGAGAAATGCACCTGGTGATGTGCCTCATACTTGTCGCGCAGGCCTTCCATGATGCGAAGCGTCTGTTCCTCGTTCGGCTCGTTCACCGTAAGAGGTTGGAAACGACGCTCGAGCGCAGAATCCTTCTCGAGATGCTTGCGGTATTCCTCGAGAGTCGTCGCGCCGATAACCTGGATCTCGCCACGAGACAGCGGCGGCTTGAGAATGGCCGCAGCATCGATGGAGCCTTCGGCTGAGCCTGCACCGATCAACGTGTGCATCTCGTCGATGAACAAGATGACATCGCCTGATTCGATGACTTCCTTCAGGCAACGCTTGAGGCGATCTTCGAACTCGCCGCGATACTTGCTGCCGGCGACCAGCGCGGAAACATCAAGGGTGATCAAGCGCTTGCCACGCAAGATATCAGGCACCTGATTAGAAACGATAAGCTGAGCAAGTCCTTCGATGACGGCAGTCTTGCCGACACCGGGCTCGCCAATGAGCAAAGGATTGTTCTTCTGGCGACGAGCAAGGATTTGCATGACACGCTCTATCTCGCTCGCGCGGCCGATGACCGGGTCGAGCTTGCCATCACGCGCTTTCTGCGTGAGATCCGTGCCGTACTCTTTAAGCATGCTATCGGAGTTAGAATCCCCGCCAAATACGTTTTGGCCTGCATAGACGGGGCTTTGCCCAACGAGGTCGTTCATCGCGGCGCGAACATCATCGGTTGTCTTTCCCAAGCGCTTGAGAATCTCGATTGCCGTGCCCTCACCTTCGCGTACGATACCGAGAAGCAAATGCTCGGTAGAAATGTAGCTCTGCCCCATCTGCATGGCCTCGCGCAACGAGTTCTCTAACACGCGTTTTACGCGCGGCGTGAAATTCAGATGTCCAGACACATCCGTTGACTCATCGATGCTGACGACTTGATGAATGGTTCTGATCACATCGTCATAATGAATCGACAGACGATCGAGCGCTTGCGCTGCCAAACCCTCCTTTTCCTGAATAAGGCCAAGGAGGATATGCTCGGTGCCCACATAGGGCTGATGAAGCGCACGTGCTTCATCCTGAGCAAGCACGAGCACCTTGCGCGCTTTGTCGGTAAATTTTTCGAATGCCATTGTTCTCTCTTTCCTGCGAAGCAGCGAAAAACGCACACTGAAATCGCTGCTTATCCTATTGTTCGCAGCATATATTAGCACTCATAGCCTTCGAGTGCCAAAAAGTCGTTGTACGGCTATGCATTCAACAGAAAAGCTTTATAACCTTTGAATGCTTCGTAGATATCGGCCTTAGATGTGACCTCCCACGGAGCATGCATGCTCAAAACCGCAACGCCGCTGTCGATAACGTCCATGCCGTATTTTGCAGGGATGTACGCGATGGTACCGCCACCGCCCGCATCGACCTTGCCTAACTCAGCCGTTTGGAAATGCACTTCCGCGTCATCCATGATGCTGCGAACGCGTGCGACGTATTCGGCACGTGCATCGTTGCTCCCGCTTTTCCCTCGAGCACCCGTATATTTATTGAAAACGAGACCGCGGCCTAGATAGGCTGCATTCTTCGTCTCGAACACGTTGGCATACGAAGGATCGAAACCTGCTGAGACATCTGACGAAAGCATGCTCGAAGCAGCTAAAGCGCGATGCACGTTCAGCGCGCCGCCTTCGCCAGCAAGCTCCATGATCTCGGCAATGGTATCCTCGAAGAACAACGATGCCATTCCTGTTGCGCCAACGCTTCCGATCTCCTCCTTGTCAACGAGGATGCACACAGTGGTCTTCTTCGGCGCTGCAACTTCCAGCTGCGCCGCGAACGAAGTGTAGGCACATACGCGATCGTCTTGCCCATAGCCGATTACCATGCTTCGATCGAAGCCTAGATCGCGCGCATCGCCTGCAGGGACGACTTCAAGCTCTGCCGAGAGGAAATCCTCTTCCTCGATACCATATTTCTCCTTGAGGATGGCAAGCACCTGCTCGCGAACAGGCTCCTTGCAATCGTCGACGGCACCCGGAAGCGGCTGACTGCCTGCCAACACATCAAGCGCCTCGCCCTCGACAACTTCCGAACCCTTCTTTTCAAGCTGGGCTTTCCCTAAGTGGATGAGCAAGTCAGTCACGCAGAAGACCGGATCATCTGCTTGATCGCCGATAGCGACTTGCACAACCGTCCCGTCTTTCTTGGCAACGACGCCATGAAGCGCAAGTGGGATGGTAACCCACTGATAATGCTTGATTCCGCCGTAATAATGCGTGTCAAGCAGCACGAGGCCATTGCTCTCATACAGGGGGTTTTGCTTCAAATCAAGGCGTGGCGAGTCTATATGCGCACCGAGGATGTTGAAGCCATTCGTCATGGGCTCTTCACCGATATGAACGAGCATGAGCGTTTTGCCATGCTTGCTCGCCCACACCGCATCGCCTGGCTGAAGCGGCTGCCCTTCCTCGATAGCCAACTCGAGCGGCACATAACCGCATGATTCGGCAAGCGCCGTCATCGAGGCAACGCACTCGCGTTCCGTCTTGTTGAATGAGATGAATGCTTTGTAGTCATCGCAAAGACTATTGATTCTAGCCATGTCTTGTTCGGAATACGTTTTCCATGCGTTCGTGCGTTCCATGCCTTTTGTCCTTTCGAAAACGCTGTTCGTAAGCGGTGAATCAATGGATGCCGAAGCCCATTATAGGGGTTTACCTGCTCCATTCCATCACGATATCCCCGAGGAGCGTCTCAACCCATACGTGGGAGACAACACCATCTTCGATATCGAGATGCGCCACGCTCCTTTGATAGCCGCTTCGCGGGCGACTGGCCGATCCTGGACATAAAAGCAAATCCGATGGTCTCGCCTCAACACCGGTCACCAGCTTAGGGGCGTGCGTATGCCCGTGAATGCGCACATGAGGAATGGGCATGCCAGCATGTAATGCACTCCTCGATCCCAATCCGAGGCGGACGTCCTGCGGATAATGCGCTACGCAAAAGCGCACGCCTTCGATGGTCGGCCGGATAATACGCCCAACATCTTCGCCGTATTCGTCGAAATCGTTGTTACCTAAAACAGCATATACGGGTGCTAGGGTTTCAAGTTCGCGAAGAATCGCAGGATCCCCGATATCGCCTGCGTGAATGATATAGTCGCTATCCGCCATGGCAGCGTAAGCGGCATCAGCCAGACGGCCATGCGTATCGGAAATCACACCTACTCTGGTCATAGCTCATCTTCTATAGCCGCACACGCTATCGTGCTTAAAGTTGCAAACAGATGAAACCCTATCGATTGACAACCTTGATCTGCAGGCTCTCCATAACATCAAGTGCAGCCTCGTTCGCCTTTGGATCATTCGATGCGGTGCATAGAGCATCTACGATGACGGGTACCTCTGGACAGGCTGTTTTCGCAATAACGCATTCGGAAATCACGCAAATATTAGAAAGGAGGCCAACCAATTCAATGCACTCGAACGGTATCTTGTCCATATCGTCTGCAAGCTTATTGACCTCGCGCAGCCAATCGAACAGCTCAGACGAGCCGAAAGTTCCTTTAAAAAACATCTTGTCGACGTTTTCGCGGAACAAATGCTGGATCGATTCGTCAAGCTTTTGGCCCTCCGACCCTTTAATGCAATGGGGAATGGGCAGATTTCGGCCTTCCTGCGTTTCGAGATAACCTGCCCCGTGAGTATCGATCGTGTAAACGATTTTGTCACCACGATCCTGGTACTCCATGATCTTCGCGGCGATTCGCTCGCGCAACGGCAACGCCCCGGAAAACCCAAGGGCTCCATCGACGAAATCCTTTTGAAAATCAACAACGATCAGCAAGCGCTTCATGGTTCTTCTTTCTCTCGCATCGCTTTGTTCTGATTTCCTCACAAACGATAGGGCGAAGCATAGCACTTTTGTACAGCGTATGCATCTGGTATTTGCCACACATGAAGCACGTGTGTTGAACAGATGTTGAGAGATTGTTGCAACCCCGTTACATGATAGTTAAGACCGCATTAACCCGATGAGCATGAAACGAACTCGCAATCTATCCGTTTGAAAATCAATGGCGTTTTTAAGACGTCGGCAGTTTTTTGATGAAAGGTAGGGTGATTCCCTTGTACGACACAGGATCGACGGCGTTCATGATCGTCTGCACGATGCTCGTGCTGCTCATGACGCCGGGTCTCGCATTCTTCTATGGTGGTTTGTCGAGACGAAAGAACGTCATCAACACCATGATCATGGTTCTTAGCATCATCGCCGTTGTGGGCGTGATGTGGATTATCTGCGGCTGGTCGTTCGCCTATGGAGGCGACGGCTCATTCTCTTTCTTCGGCGGATTCGATCAGCTCGGTTGCCTTCCAGCCGTAAACGACATGCTCTCTGATACCGCGAACGTTCCTGAAGGTGCAACCTATCCGGGAATCATCGATATTGGTTTCCAAATGGCGTTCTGCATGATCACCTGTGCCATCATCACGGGTGCAGTCGCCGGCCGTATGAAATACGGGGCGATGCTCCTCTTCATCGCTCTATGGGTGCCGCTTGTCTACTCGCCGCTTGCCCATATGGTGTGGGGAGGCGAAGGCTCTCTCATAGGCGATGTGATCGGTGCACTTGACTTCGCGGGTGGCGACGTCGTTCACATCAGCTCGGGCGTAACGGGCCTCGTGCTCTGCATATTGCTCGGAGGACGTCGCGGTTTTGGCCTCATGAGCTACCGTGCGCACAACGTCCCCTTCGTTGCTCTCGGCGCTGCTCTTTTATGGTTCGGTTGGTTCGGCTTCAATGCCGGCTCGCAATTCGCAGCTGATGGTACCGCTGCACTTGCCCTGCTCAACACCATCGCAGCTTCTGCAGCTGGTATGTTCTCGTGGATTTGCGTAGAACGTGTGCGCGTGCGCAAGCCAACGCTTGTCGGTGCCTGCACGGGTCTTGTCGCCGGCCTTGTCGGCATCACGCCCGCTGCCGGCTTCGTTGAGCCATGGGCGGCGATCGTCATCGGCCTCGTAACCGCACCCTGCTGCTTTTTCGCCATCAGCGTTGCGAAACGCAAAATCGGCTACGATGACGCACTTGATGCGTTCGGCTGTCATTCGGTCGGCGGTGTTGTGGGCGGTCTGCTCACTGGCATATTCTGCGTTCCCGAGCTTTCGTGGACCGATTTCGGCGGATTATTTTATACAGGCGATCCATCGCTTCTCATCAGCCAATTCTTGGGCATCCTCGTAACGCTTGCATTCGTCATCGTCCTCGGTCTGGTCATCGGCCTCGTTGTGAAGGCGATCTATACCGGCTCTTTGCGCGTGAGCGAAGCCGACGAAGCGCGCGGCCTCGATGTTGCCGCACATGGCGAAAGCGCCTATCCGGCGTACCTTGGACTCGACTAAAACTTGGATTGCCACAACATAGCGATGCGTTGTAAGGAGTATGTATGAAAAGAATAAGCGCCATCGTGCGCCCAGAGAAACTCGAACCATTGAAAGAAGCTCTGTTTGCCGCAAGCGTATCTGGCATGACCATCACCCAAGTGATGGGCTGCGGCAATCAACATGGCTGGTCGGAATACTTCCGCGGTACCGAGGTGCTGTTGAACATGATTCCTAAGGTGAAATTCGAGCTCATCGTTGCTGATGAAACCGTTGACGGAATCGTTGGGCTCATCTGCGATACCGCAGCAACGGGCGAGGTCGGAGACGGCAAGATATTCATCAGTCCCGTTGAGGAAGTCGTGCGCATTCGCACGCGCGAACACGGCGAAGCTGCGATTTAAAGATAACGACCTATGTATAAACGAATCTCCACACGATAAGGAGCACATGGGCATCAGGCTGAACATCGCACGATTAGCAGGCGCGGGAGCCACATGGGCGCTCAAGAACGTTTTTAGGCGCTCTGCGGGAAATTTCCCTGGCAAAATCGGCTTATACGCCGATCCCATGCTGATCGCCGATTTGCGAGAGCGCCTTCGCGAGGGTTCGATTGTCGTCGTTGGAACGAACGGCAAGACAACCGTTTCGAATCTTTTAGCCGATACGCTCGAAGCAGATGGCAAGACGGTCGTCTGCAACCGAACCGGTGCGAATCTCGATTCGGGAATCGCCACAGCGCTCTTGCGAACCAAAGGCGCTGACTGGGGTGTACTCGAGTGCGACGAGCTATGGCTTGCACATGTGCTTCCGCAGCTTCTGCCTGATTATGTCGTGTTGTTGAACCTCTTCCGTGACCAACTCGACCGCTCAGGCGAAATCGACCATGTGCAGGGCTCGATTGTGCAGGCGCTTCAATCGAGCCCCAAAACAACGCTTATCTACAACGCTGATGACCCTTTGTGCCAAAAAGTTGCCAATGCCGTCGAGAACGCATGCATCCCGTTCGGCATCGAGCAGGATCTAGGACTCGAGCAGAATACCGTAGCAGACGCGAGCATGTGCCAGCAGTGCGACTCGATACTCGAATACGAATGGCATCAATACGGGCAACTGGGGTCGTACAGATGCCCTTCGTGCGGATTCCACCGCATGCGCCCAATTCTCGCTGCAAACGACCTTGTTTCGTCAGTAGAGGGAATCTCGCTTACCGTGCAATACAGAGATGAGCAAACTCGGATCACTACCCCATTCACGGGGACGTACATGGCGTATAACGTGCTTGCCGTATGCGCGGCAGCTGCATGCGCAGGAACCCCTATTGCGCGTGTCAACGAAGCGCTACTTGCGTTCGACCCGCACAACGGACGCCTGCAACGGTATCGGATTGATGAACGAACCGTTCTTTTGAATCTCGCGAAGAATCCGACCGGATTCAATCAGAACCTCCGAATCATCTTAGAGACGCCCGGTCCGAAAGCCGTGGCATTCTTCATAAACGATAAAGAGGCCGATGGTCACGATGTATCGTGGCTATGGGACATTGATTTTCAAGAACTTGCGCAGGAAGACGAATTGGTTGCGTTTGCTGGCGGAATACGTTCCCACGATATGCAGGTACGTCTGAAATACGCCGGCATCGCAGCTCAGCTGGTCGACGATGCGGAAGATTTCCTCGCAAAAGCCCAGGCTGTTTCGCCGAACGTAAGTTTCTTCCTCATCGCAAATTACACGGCGCTTCCCCACGTGAAAGAGCAACTCGATAAACTCACGCATCTTCCTAAGCCGGCATCGGTGTCTTTCGCCGAAAGATATATAGAAGATAACGCTGAACCAAACGGCAAAACGAAAATGCACGGCACGAAGCTCACCATCGTTCACATGTACCCTGAGCTATTGAACCTCTATGGCGATGGCGGAAACGTCATCGTACTCGAAAGGCGGGCACGTGCGCGCGGAATCGATGTGGATATAGTTCGTGTCGAACATGGGCAGAAGGCAGATCTCACAACCGCCGATATCGTGTTCCTTGGAGGAGGCCCCGACCGGGAGCAGCATCTCGCATCCATAGATCTTCTCGCTCAGACTGAAGATTTCCGCCGCTATGTGGAAGATGACGGGGTTCTGCTAGCCATTTGCGGAGGCTATCAAATGCTTGGGCAAGAGTGGTTGCTCGGCGATGAAAAGGTCCCTGGGTTAGGGCTTGCAAACATCGTGACCAAGCGCGCAGAAGGCGGATCGCACAACCGCCTCGTCGGCAACATCGCGCTGCATAGCCCCCTGGCAAGCTTACCGGTTATCGGTTACGAGAACCACGCGGGACGCACTTTCCTGGGAGACGGCTGCGAAGCATTCGGCGCAGTCATCGGACATCACGGCAAGGGCAATAACGATAAAGATGCAGCTGATGGTGTGCGTTTCCGTAATATCGTAGGCACGTATCTGCATGGACCTCTGCTTGCAAAGAACCCGGAAATAGCCGATTGGCTGATTGAGCGAGCACTAGAACGTAAAGCTGTAAAGGCTGGACTTTCAACGCAAGCTCTGCCACCGCTCGATGATGCAGTCGAACGAGCGGCTAACGCCTTTATGTGCTCCATGCTGAACGTGCACGTTTAACGGCTATTCCACCGTCACCGATTTCGCAAGATTACGCGGCTGGTCGATGTCGCATCCTCGAATCACGGCAATCGAACGCGCAAGAAGCTGCAGCGGAACGCTCGCTGTGATGGCCGAAAGGGCATCGCGAACCTTCGGAATGTAAATCACATGATCAGCGTGCTTAACGATCTCCTTGTCACCTTCAGTGGCGATGGCGACAACAAGTGCACCTCGCGCCTTCGCTTCCTGCACATTCGAGATGACTTTGTCATACACCGGGCTTTGCGTGGCAATCGCGATAACGGGAAAGCCCTCATCGATAAGCGCGATAGGACCATGCTTCATCTCGCCCGCCGCATACGCTTCCGCATGCAGATAGCTTATTTCTTTGAGCTTCAGAGCGCCTTCTTTCGCGATAGCTGCTCCCATTCCCCGCCCAACGAATAACGCGCTGGTCGCATCAACGCATGCTCGAGCAGCATCGTCAATGGCAGATGTGTCCGAAAGGATGCGCTCAACCTGCTCGGCCGTATCACCGAGCTCTCGGAAGATGAGACGAATCTGGTTCATGCGCATCTTGCCCTTCGCCTGCGCCAGCAGAAGCGCCAGAAGCGAAAGGCTCACCAACTGACCGAGGAAGGATTTAGTGGACGCTACAGCGATCTCCTTATTCGCTTTTGTATAGATGACGCCGTCGGATTCGCGTGCGACCGGGCTTCCCAGCACATTCGTGATGCCGAACACGCGCGCGCCTTTGATGCGAGCATCGCGGATGGCAGCAAGCGTATCGGCTGTCTCGCCCGATTGCGAAACCGCGACGACAAGCGTCGTTGGCGTGATAATCGGATTGCGATAGCGGAATTCACTCGCAACCTCGACCTCGGTGGGAATACGTGCCCAACCCTCGATCTGCTCCTTGGCGATGAGGCCGGCATGGTAACTCGTTCCGCACGCGATGATGTACACACGATCGATGAGGTTAAGCTCTTCCGCAGTCATGTCGAGTTCATCGATTTCGAGATGACCGGCTACCAAACGCCCTTTGAGCGTATCGCGAATGACACGCGGCTGCTCGTGAATCTCCTTCAACATGAAATCGGGATAGCCGCCCTTCTCGGCGACGTCCATATCCCATGAGATATGAGTAGTCTCCTCCGCAACCGACTTTCCATATCCATCGAAGAACGAAATATCGTCGCACGATAGGCGCGCCAGATGCCCGTCTTTCAGGAAAACGACGTCTCGTGTAGCACCGATGACGGCGATGGCGTCAGATGCGGCATACGCGCCATCGCTCCCCTTGCCCACGATTATCGGCATATCCTTGCATGTGGTCACGATAATCCCAGGCTCCTTGGAGCTCATCACTGCAAGACCGTACGAACCTACCAGGCGCATACTCGCAAGGCGTACAGCTTCAAGTAGGCCAGATGCCTCTGATGTCGTGCTCGCACTTTTCGAAAGGTCCGCATACGTTTCCTCGATCAGGTGAGCGATGACCTCGGTATCGGTCTCGCTACGAAACGCGTGACCACGCCGGCTGAGCTCTTCACGCAGATCAGCGAAATTCTCGATGATGCCGTTATGAACGACTGCGATATCGCCCGCACACGACACATGCGGATGTGCGTTTGCTTCGGAAGGGCGGCCATGGGTGGCCCAACGCGTATGGCCGATGCCGCTTTTGCCGGTCAGGTCGAAATGCCCGACAGTATGCGCAAGCTCCGCGACTTTCCCCCTACGCCGGACCACCTGCAGCTTCCCGCCTTCATCAACGGCAATACCAGCCGAATCATAGCCACGATACTCGAGCTTCGCCAAACCATCGAGAAGCTTCTGCGCAGCAGGAGCACTTCCGGTATATCCAACGATTCCGCACATATAAAACTCCATTCTGATACGTTTATCTGCATAAACGCACGCCAACGCGTTCAAAACCCTCTTTCGGATGCTTCTACGCTACCGCCTCGGCAAGTCTTGAAGCGCCACTACATCCAAGCCGTCGTTTTTAGCCACCTCCATAGCGGCAGCAAGCGCCTGGGCGGCAGCGATAGTCGTCGCATATGTTACGCCATACCGCACAGCTGCGAGGCGAAGCGCATAACCATCGCCACGCGAACCATGACCGAACGGCGTGTTAATCATCAGTTTTATCTCCCCGTCGGCAATCATGTCGACAATGCTCGAATGGCCTTCGCCAACCTTGCCGACCTTGCGGCATGGAATGCCCGAGGAAGCAAGGGTCTTAGCCGTTCCACCTGTACTCACGATGTCGAAACCAAGACGCGCGAAATCGCGTGCGATAGATGCAATCGAGCGCTTATCGCGATCGGCAACGCTGATGAACACCGTCCCCGATGTGGGCAACTCATAGGAAATCGCTAGTTGCGTCTTCGCGTACGCCGCGGGAAACGCCGATGCGATTCCCATCACTTCGCCCGTTGATTTCATCTCGGGGCCGAGTACGACGTCTGAACCCGGGAACCGACCGAACGGCAAAACTGCTTCCTTAACAGCACAATAGCCCAGATTGAGATCGTCAGGTGGTAACTCGATATCAGAAAGGCGCTCCCCCGCCATGACACGCGTTGCAACCTTTGCAAGCGGCACACCCGTCGCCTTGGAAACGAACGGTACGGTACGGCTTGCGCGAGGATTCGCCTCGATAACGTAAACATTCTGATCCTTCACGGCAAATTGGATGTTGAGCAGGCCGTGTACGCCGATGGCAAGCGACAAACGCCATGCGATGTCACGGAAGCGCGCAATTAACGCATCTGACAATGAAAACGGAGGGATGCAGCAAGCAGAATCCCCCGAATGGATGCCTGCTTCTTCGATGTGCTCCATCACACCGCCGATGTAGACGTCCTCACCATCGCAGACGCAATCAAGGTCGACTTCTATCGCCGATTCGAGGAATTTATCGAGATATACCGGGTGATCCGGCGAAATCTTCGCCGCCTCTCCCATGTACTTGCGAAGCTGCGCCGCATCGTACACGATTGCCATGCCGCGTCCACCAAGCACGTAGCTCGGACGGACCAGAAGCGGGAAGCCGATGCGTGCGGCAACTCGTTCGGCATCATCGAGTGTCGTCGCATCGCCCGCAGGCGGATACGCGATACCCAATCCATCGAGCAGCGCTGCGAATCTATCGCGATCCTCGGCAAGGTCAATCGCGTCAGCTCCGGTTCCCAAAAGAGGAACGCCAGCTTCTTCAAGCGCGCGGGCGAGCTTTAGTGGCGTCTGCCCGCCCAAGGTCGCGACCACGCCTTCAGGACGTTCGGCATCGATGATATCCATGACGTCCTCAAAAGTCAGCGGCTCGAAATACAGTTTGTCGGACGTATCGTAATCCGTTGAAACCGTCTCCGGGTTGCAGTTCACCATGATGGTTTCCCAACCCGCCTCCTTCAAGGCATAGCTTGCATGCACGCAGCAATAGTCGAACTCGATGCCTTGACCGATACGGTTAGGGCCAGCACCTAAGATGAGCGCCTTAGGCTTCCCGTTCGAATCCGCTTTGCTGTTCTGCGTACCGATTTCGGATTCGTCGGCATCGTAGGTTTTATAGTGGTACGCCGTGCCGCTTTCGAATTCCGCCGCGCACGTGTCGACGGTTTTGAATGCCGGGGTAACCCCAAGCGCCTTGCGGCGTGTACGCACGACGATCTCCGTCGAATTCGTGAGGAAGGCGATTTGCACATCGGATAGCCCATAGCGTTTCGCAATGCGGAATGCCTCGGCATCCATGTCATCGATGCGCACGCCGCGCAGAGCCTCTTGCACGGCGACGATGTCGGCCATACGATCCAAGAAGAAACGATCGATGCCTGTAAGCTCGTGTATTTCGGCAGCCGTCCAACCGCAGCGCAGCGCGCATCCAACGTAGACGATTCGATCGCAAGTTGGACGCGCAAGCAGGCCAGCGTAACCCTCCTTTGTCTCGGATGCGCGCACATGTCCGTCAACGCCTAAGCCTGCGCGCCCGTTCTCGAGCGAGCGCAACGCCTTGCCGAGCGCCTCTTCGAACGTACGGCCGATCGCCATGACCTCGCCGACCGCCTTCATGCGCGTCGAAAGCGTATCGTCGGAGTCCTTGAATTTCTCGAATGCGAAGCGCGGTGCTTTAACCACGCAATAGTCGATGCTCGGTTCGAAGCATGCGGATGTGCTTCCTGTGATGTCGTTAACGATTTCAGGAAGTGTATAGCCGACTGCCAGGCGCGCTGCAACCTTCGCAATGGGAAAGCCCGTCGCCTTCGAAGCAAGAGCGGATGATCGGGAAACGCGTGGGTTCATCTCGATGATGACCATACGCCCATCATCCGGGTTCACGGCGAACTGAACGTTCGATCCACCGGTTTGCACACCCACTTTCTCGAGGACGGCAAGTGACGCTGTGCGCATGCGCTGGTATTCGATATCGGAAAGCGTTTGTGCGGGCGCAACCGTGATCGAGTCACCTGTGTGCACACCCATGGGATCGAGATTCTCGATCGAGCACACGACGATGCCGTTACCAGCACGGTCGCGTACGACTTCCATCTCGAATTCCTTCCAACCCTCGATGCTCTCCTCGACAAGCACTTCATTCGCAGGAGAAAGCTCAAGGCCTTGCGAAACGATTAAGGCAAGCTCGTCATCGTTGTGGGCGATACCTCCGCCAGCGCCACCCAACGTGTATGAAGGACGCAAGACAACAGGGAAACCGATGCGCGCGACGATCTTCCGGGCATCGTCGACTGAATACGCATAACCCGACTTCGCCGTTGCGATGCCGAGCTCGGACATGCATTCATTGAAAAGCTTGCGCTCCTCGCCTTTCTGTATGGTCTCGACATCGCAGCCGATCATCTCAACGCCGAAACGATCGAGCGCACCGCGCATCGCCAATTCAACGGCGGCATTGAGCGCAGTCTGCCCTCCAAGCGTTGGAAGGAGCGCATCGGGATGTTCCTTCGCAATGATCTTCTCGATGAATTCCGCTGTAATCGGTTCGACGTACGTGCGATCGGCTAACTCGGGATCGGTCATGATGGTAGCAGGATTGCTGTTCACGAGGATGACACGATAGCCCTCCTCGCGCAGAACCTTGCATGCCTGGGCGCCCGAATAGTCGAATTCGCATGCCTGGCCGATCACGATTGGGCCAGACCCGATAACGAGAATGCTTTCGATGTCAGTTCTTTTCGGCATGATCAGAACCTCCATCCTTCCAAGCGGTCGCGTGCGATATCGATATCGAGAAAGTCTTTCTCGCCATCCATAAGGCGCGAGAACGCGGTGAACAGATAATGCGAATCCACAGGCCCTGGGTTTGCCTCCGGATGATATTGAACGGAAAAAGCAGGGATATCCGTGAACGCGATACCCTCTGCAGTACCATCATTGAGATTCACATGCGTAAGCCGAATTCCTCCGAAGCGTTTATTGGCAACAAGGGGTGCGGCGTGCTTTTCGTTCCAATATCGTAAATCGCTTTGATGCTCGCCATTGCCGCCGCTTTGCTCGGAAACGAACGGACCGAGACTTTGGAACACAAGATTGAATCCATGGTTCTGAGCGGTGATTTCAACACGGCCCGTCAGCAAGTTCACTACAGGATGATTACCACCGTGATGACCGAACTTGAGCTTCTCGATTTGCGCTCCCGCAGCCTTGCAGATCATCTGATGTCCCATGCAAATACCGAATACAGGAAGCTCGCCGAGCAATTTGCCCACTTGCTCATAGGTGCCCGCAACCACATCGGGATCCCCAGGACCGTTAGAGACGAACACGCCATCGGGAGACATCGCGAGAACATCACTCGCAGGCGTATCCCACGGGACGACCGTCACTTCGCACCCCACGCGCACAAGTCCCTCGAGGATAGAGCGCTTTACTCCGCAGTCGTAGGCGACTACGCGATGCGAAACCTCCTTCGCCGAAGAGAGCGCGAATGACTTCTCACTCACAAGGTCGGCAAAACCGAACGAATATGGCTCGTCGCACGAAACGGATTGCACGAGGTTGATGCCGACGATGGAAGGACTCGCCTTCACTTTCTTTAACAGGCTTGTGCGATCGATATCGATAGTAGAAATGACCGCACGCATCGCGCCGAAATCGCGCACATGGCGCACAAGCGCCCTTGTGTCGATTCCCTCGATGGCGACCACGCCCTCGCGTTCAAGGTATTCAGGCAAGCTAAGCTCGCTTCGCCAATTCGATGGCGTATAACACATGTCACGTACCACGAGACCGCGCAGCACGGGCCGCGAAGCTTGCGCGTCATCTTCCCGCACTCCGTAGTTTCCGATTTGCGGATATGTCATCGTCACGATTTGCCCAGCATAGCTTGGATCGGTGATGACTTCGAAATAGCCTTCGAGGGAGGTATTAAAGCAGATCTCTCCGAAAGCCTCACCTTCTGCTCCACATGAAATCCCGCGATAGGCCGTACCGTCTTCCAACATGAGCAGGGCTTCTTTTATCGGCGGTTTCGATGTCGCCGCCAACATGCGTTCTGAAAGGTCACTCATAGTCGGCTTCTTTCTTTATGTACTTGAGGAATCCTTTACGTTGCAATGATTCTGGGATCGCAACAGGATAATCGCCGCTGAAGCAGGCATCGCAATACCCGGCATGATCGGAATGGATTGAATCGTGCAGGCCTTTAAGACTGATAAATGCAAGCGAATCACAGCCGATATATCGACACGCTTCATCAAGCGTCATGTTCGCCGAGATGAGTTGATCCTGCGTATCGGTGTCGATACCGAAAAAGCAAGGCCACATAACTTCAGGACTCACGATACGCAGATGTACTTCTGCCGCACCTGCCTCACGAAGCATCTCCACGAGCTTTTTCGATGTATTGCCGCGAACGATTGAATCATCGATGACCACGAGCCTCTTCCCGCGGATCACCGAGGGAAGCGGATTGAGCTTGATTCGTATGCCCATCTGGCGCATTTCCTGAGTGGGCTGGATGAATGTACGCCCGACGTATCGGTTCTTCACGATGCCATCGATGTAGGGAATGCCGCTTTCTTCGGCGTAGCCGAGCGCCGGAGGCACGCCCGAATCGGGTACGCCGAGCACTAAATCGGCATCTATGGGCGCCTCAAGCGCCAACGTACGGCCCATACGGCGGCGCGCATGATATACAACGTCACCATCAATCACGCTATCGGGACGTGCGAAGTACACGTATTCGAAGATGCAGCTCGCACGTCGCCCTGGCTCGATTCCCTGTTCGGATTCCAACCCCTTTGCGCTTATCTTCACGATTTCCCCTGGTTCGATATCGCGCACGAACTCGGCTCCGACCGCATCGAGACCGCATGTCTCGCTCGAAACCACCCATCCGCGATCGTTGGGCAATTGCCCAAGAGATAACGGACGGATGCCGTTGGCATCGCGGAATGCGTAAAGGGCGATAGGCGTGACTAAAACGATCGCATATGCTCCATGGAGCTGTTGCATCATGAGGCGGATACCGCCGCGGATATGGCCGGTACGGCGCGTGTCGACGCCGATAGTGCGTGCAGCGACCTCGCTATCGGTATGACCGTACAGTTGCACTCCCTCGTTGGCAAGCCATGCGCGTTGGGGCAACGTATCAACGAGCGTGCCATTATGCGCAAGCGCAATAAGCTCATCGTCTATGGCGGAAACATGCGGCTGAGCTTCTTTCCAACCACCTCCTCCGGCAGTGGAATAACGCGTATGCCCTATGGCAATACCTCCGTTGAGATGGGAAAGCGCTTCCTCATCGAATACTTGGTCGACAAGTCCAAGGTCCTTGTGAATCAGAATCGTCTCTCCGTTTCCGACGGCAATGCCTGCGCTCTCCTGTCCTCGATGCTGCAGGGCCTGCAAACCGAAGCAGGTTAAGCGTGCAGCATCTTCACCAGGTGCATACACGCCGAACACGGCACAAGCTTCTTCGAGACGATCGGGCCGGGCATCGCTATCGCAAGGTTGCCATTGAAAATGATACGAATCTTGGAGCATATAGATCACATCACCGCGAATAATGTCTTGTTGTTTAACGTGTCATGGAATAACTTCAGCGTCTTTCCCGAAGGACGAACGGTAAACACGATATTCTGCAAATCGGGATCATCGTGTTCGACGGCTTTGAAATCGAGTGTGCGAAGAACATCGGGGTCATAGCAAAGGGTCCGAGCGTCTTCGAACAGCGCTCCATAATAGATGTTCGCCTCGACAAGGTCCTGGAACATATGGCTGCCATATGAGAGTTCGGGCGCATAGCCTGCCCCTGAGTAGGCGACTTCACACAGGCCTTCGAAATTGCAGATGTCTGCAAAGCTTACAGGAACGCCTAATTCGGGAGACGATGTCCCGATACGTCCCGGCGATATCAGCATGCCGTGCTCCCCCGCTTTGCCAAGCCGCTTGTTCTGTGCATCAATCAAAGCTGCAACCTGAGGCTTCTTGCGATAAGGACAGCGATAGTATGCTTCGGGGTCGATGTAGACGATCTCGTCGATGACCGATTCGCGCGAGCTTCCCATCGCCGCGTCTTGGATATGGAAAACTATGTCGTGCGCTTCATCAACGGGCAGCTCCACCGTGTTCGTGCCAGATAGCGACTGCAAAGGACGGCATTGCAAAAGGCTCAACACGAACGAGCCGTCTTCGCCAACATTCACGGTATACTCGACGTCCACCGGATTATCGTAGGCAGTCTCCAACGTCTTTAGAATATTGCGCATCAGCGCAACGAATTCGCGATTGTTCGCAAGACCCTCGCATGAGGCGAAGAGCACCTGCTGATACGCGCCACGTCCACGCAATGTCTCCTCCGCCTCGCGATCGTGCTCCATCACCGCATTGCGCGCCCGCGTAGAGAGCAAGGGGGAAAGATCAGTGCAGAGCTTCTCAGTGAAAGCGGGTTCGTTCAAATCGATGAGGTTGGCGTAACGTTGCGAGAACCGATGCTTTTCAGCAACCGTCTTGAACGTGGTTGCCGTCGGTCGATCGAGACTGATGATGCGAGGGTAATCTTTGCCGGTTCTATCAACCGCTTTCGTGCCCAAACCCATGACCAATCGCAGCATACCTGCACTAGGATCCATATCCTTCATCCAGCAATATGCGCTGTGCGAATAGCCGACGCCCGCAGCAGTGGGCATGTAATAGCCTCCTGGAAGGTGCGAACCGCTCACACGCTGCACGAGCAGCGACATTTGCTCTTCGCGCGCATCGAGACCGTTGCGGACACGGTATTCAAGTGCCGAACGATCGAGGCTCGAAGCATACACGTAGCGAACGGCATCCTCGAAGGCCGCAAGGCGCGTCTCCGCGTCGCCGATGTTCGGGCAGAACGCCGATTCGTATTTGCCAGCGAATGCATTGCCGAAGCCATCTTCCAAAAAACTCGATGAGCGCACGATGATGGGCACTTGCCCGTAATAGTCGATGATGCGCATGAAACTTTCGTGAATGTCGGGCGGGAATGTGCCTGCGAGAATACCCGCTTGTAAGTCGGGCGCCGCTTCGATGAAGCCCTCGCCGCTTTGCTGGCTGATGCGCAACTTCCACAAATCGTTGTATACGATGAACGTGTAGAACACATCTGTACCCACATAAAACGAGTCATGCGGCTCCATGAACGCCTGCGCCTCGGGAAGATCGTGTTCAACGATCTTCCGAGCAAGCAGCATGCCACATGACTTTCCTCCGACGAGACCTGTGCCAACCATGCGGTTACGAACTGCGAAGTAATCGTCGGGAGAGAAATACTCGGTGATCATCAATCGCATGCGCTCGTCTTTCGTCATCATCATGTTGCACATATGAGAGCAGGCATGCTCGTCGAGCTTCCCTTGCGAGTATGCTCGGCGCGTATCAATGAAGAAACGGTCCCATGAGTCGATATTGCGCTCCCCCGCATCATCCGATTCCTCTGCCTCTTTCTGGGCATAGAAGCGGCTCATACCGACGCCATCGGTCAATCCCTCAACGATGCTCGTCCCGAGATCGAATCGATGCGGCAGGAACATAGATGACGAACTGCGATTCCACACCTTGAGTGGATGGATGAATAGCTCGTCCTGTCCATGGTATACGTCGATGAACAACTGGGTAGTATCGCGAATCTTCGCAACTGCCGCGAAAGAATGGCGTCCGCGAAGGATGGGGAAATACGCAACTGTATCGAGTTCGAAAAGATAGGGGCAGGTCACGCGGAAGAAGTTACCCATCATCATGTCGGATGACCACGCAACCTGAAGTTCGCTTAAGCAATCGAACACATAGAAGGCATCGAAACCTTCCTGCGTGATCACTCGGCGCACGGCGACGGTAAAGGTTTCAAAGCCCTCGTTGGGGTCGAATTGGTAGATTTTCAGACCATCCATCTGCTCAAGCAAAGCCTGATGTGAGGCGAAGCGGATATAGATGAGATTGCGTCCATCGCGGATTGCCTGATCGACGAAGGGCTTGAAGAAGCGCTGGAAATCGGAAAGCGTGGTCAGCTGCCACACCACGTTGTCACCCAAACGTATGTTGTCGAACACGGAATCAAGCGAAGGAATACCGCACTCGATTCTTTCGAAAGCCGCCATGGCGTACCCCTTTCTTTAGTCAGAAAGATACCTGGAGGCTTAAAGGTGCGAACCTCCAGGTATCGAGTGCTACGCCGCTTAGCAGTAGAACAGGATCTTGTTGTAGGTCGGCATCGGCCATGCCTTGGTCGAGACGATGCCCTCCATCTCGTCACACACGGTACGCAAACGACCCATGGCAGCAAGAACTTCATCGTGATACACGCGGGCTTTCTCGAGAGCATCCTCGGTAGCTTGCGCCTTCTCGAGCGCCTCATCGAGCTCCTCAAGCTCTTCGGCGATACCATTCGCGCCATCGTTGAGCTTCTCCAAAAGCTTCAGATCAGCCTTTGGTTTCAGTTTGGAGTTCGCCTGCTTCTTCGCATTGATGGTGTCCGCGATCTGCTCTGCATAGGCGCTGACAGCCGGGACGATCTTGCGCTTGGTCATATGGCTCATCGTCTGGCCCTCGATGTTGATAAGCTTCGCATAGGTCTCAAGCTTAACCTCATAGCGGGCATGGTTCTCAACCTCGTTGAACACACCGAATTCCTTGAACAATGCGATGTTCTTAGGATCGAGCATATGCGGAGCAGCGTCGACCGTGGACTTCAGATTCAACAGCCCACGGCGCTCGGCTTCCTCGATCCATTCATCGGTATAGCCATCGCCGTTGAAGATGATGCGCTGATGCGCAGTGAGCGTCGCGCGAACCCAGCTAAATGCGGCCTTCTCGAAATCATCGGCACCATCGACAGCCTCGCAGAAGTTCTTGAGCGACTTCGCAACGATCGTGTTGAGGATCGTATTCGCATCAGCAAGGTTGATCTGACTACCTGGCATACGGAACTCGAATTTGTTTCCCGTGAAGGCGAAGGGGCTCGTACGGTTACGGTCGGTATTGTCGCGCTCGAAGCTTGGCAACACGTCGACGCCGAGATCCATGTACACAGCATCGACCGTCTTCTCTTCCTCACCGGTGATGATGGCTTGCACGACACGGTCGAGCTCGTCGCCCAAGAACATGGAGACGACTGCAGGCGGAGCTTCATTCGCGCCAAGACGATGGTCGTTGCCGGCACTCGCAACTGCGATACGCAGAAGATCCTGGTAATCATCGACTGCTTCGACGACAGCCGTCAAAAACACGAGGAAGCGTAAATTGGAAGCGGGAGTCTTGCCAGGATCGAGCAGGTTCTCGGAATCGGTGGCAATGGACCAGTTGTTGTGTTTGCCCGAACCATTGACGCCTGCGAACGGCTTCTCGTGCTGCAAGCAAACCAAACCATGGCGGCTCGCGATGGTCCTCATAAGTTCCATGGTGAGCAGGTTGTGATCGATGGCAACGTTGCTGATGGTAAACATAGGTGCGAGCTCGTGCTGGCAAGGAGCGACCTCGTTATGCTTCGTCTTCGCCGCGACACCGAGCTTCCACAGTTCCTCATCAAGCTCCTTCATGAATTCGTTCACCGTCGGTCGAATCGCACCGAAGTAATGTTCCTCGAGCTCTTGGCCCTTGCACGGAGGAGCGCCGAATAAAGTACGGCCGGTAAGCATCAAGTCTTGGCGTTGCTCATAATCGGATTCCTTGATCAGGAAGTATTCCTGCTCGGCGCCAACAGTCGTAGTTACACGCGGGACATCCTGGCCGAACAGGCCGAGAACCTGACACGCCTGCTTGGAAACGGCTTCCATCGAACGCAGAAGCGGCGTCTTCTTGTCGAGCGCTTCACCGGTGTAGCTGCAAAACGCTGTCGGAATGCACAGCACTTCGTCTTTGATGAACGCATAGCTCGTCGGATCCCATGCCGTGTAGCCGCGCGCCTCGAATGTGGCACGCACGCCACCCGATGGGAAGCTCGAAGCGTCGGGTTCGCCCTGAATGAGCGCTTTACCTGAGAAGGTCATGATCGCACGGCCATCCTTCTGGGGATCGAGGAAGGCATCATGCTTTTCGGAAGTGATACCGGAAAGCGGCTGGAACCAATGGGTATAGTGCGTTGCGCCATGGGCGACGGCCCATTCCTTCATAGCATGCGCAACAACATTGGCGACTTCGATGTCAAGCGGCTTTCCCTGCTTGATCGTCTTCGAAAGAGCCTTGTACGTAGCAGACGGCAAGAGCTCTTGCATCGTATGGTCGTTAAATACGAGTGTGCCATACTCCTCAGCGATTCGTCCCATGTGAGTTCCCCTTTCTTTCCGATCATCTGCAGTACGCTTTTGCGTACGGCAGCTTGAAGACCGATTCATTACCGTTTTTTTGATGCGTACTCGTTTTGGAACACTGAAAAGATAGTGCCCGCATGTTACGGGCACTTTACACAGCGGTTATGTAACGAGGTTTTAACGTTCGGGAAATAGTGCGGCAATGCAAATTGCGTTTTTCAATGCGACATGGGCGCTTTGCAATACGACGCATGCTACATGAGCTTGATTCTACGCACCGCCTCCAACGCGGATTCGCGTGACCCGAATGCCGTAAGCCTGAAATAGCCCTGACCACTCGGTCCGAAACCTGACCCCGGAGTACCGACAACCTGCACGGTATCGAGCAGCGAATCGAAGAAATCCCAGGACGAAAGTCCCGCAGGTGTCTTAAGCCAGATGTACGGCGCGTTCTCCCCGCCAAACACCTCATAGCCCGCCTCGCGCAGACCAGAGAGAATGATACGGGCGTTTTCCATGTAGTAAGCGATCTGGGCAGCCGTCTCGCTCTGTCCCTCGGGACTGTAGACCGCCTCGCCAGCACGTTGCACGATATATGGGGCGCCATTGAATTTCGTACCGTGACGACGTGCCCACAGATCGCGCATCGAGGTGCCCTGCGCGTCCTTCAAATCGGACGGGACGACCGTATAGCCCAAGCGCGTACCTGTAAATCCCGCGCTCTTGGAAAAGCTTCTGATCTCGATGGCGCAGCTACGCGCTCCTTCGCATTCATAAATCGAATGCGGTAAGGAAGGATCGGAGATGTACGCCTCGTAAGCGGCATCGTAGATGATAACGGCACCATGTTCGTTGGCATAGTCGACCCAAGCTTGCAGATGCGGCTTATCGATTACCGTACCTGTAGGATTATTCGGGAAACACAGATAGATTAACGAGATGCCCGCATCCGGGTCAGGAAGATCCGGAGCGAATCCATTTTCGCACGTACACGGCATATAGATGACATCGCTCCACAACCCAGTCGCCTTATCGTAGGTTCCCGTCCGTCCTGCCATGACATTCGAATCCACATACACCGGATACACAGGATCGCACACTGCAATACGCGAATCCGCCGCAAAGATCTCTTGGATATTCGCCGAATCAGACTTCGCGCCATCGCTCACGAAAACCTCTTCGGGACTTACGAGAGCCCCCTGCGCTGTGAAATCATGCGCGACGATGGCTTCGCGAAGGAAGTCATAGCCCAAATCAGGCGCGTATCCGCGGAACGTCGAGGCATCCGCCATCTCATCAACCGCCTTATGCAGAGCGCGGATTACCGATGGTGCAAGAGGCTGTGTAACATCTCCTATGCCAAGTCGAACGATGCCAGCCGCCTTCTCGGGATACTCTTCGCAATATGCCGCTATCTTGGATGCGACAGTCGAAAAGAGATAATCGCCGGGTAATTTCAGATAATTGTCATTCGCCGCAAACACTGGAGGCTCCTTAGAATCGTAATCCTTTAACCTGTCGTTTCGTTACCACGCAGGATCGATTACATGCGCAGACTCGTCACACGGACATGCACTCGCATCGAATTCCCCTTCGAACACCGTTGCCGCAGGACCGGTCATGTACACGTGGTTATCATCGCGGTTCCATCTGATACGTAAATCTCCGCCAAGCAAATGCATTGTCACTACGTCATCGGTCAGTCCATTCAAGACGCAGGCAACAACGCTTGCACACGCTCCCGTTCCGCAAGCGAGCGTTTCACCCGTGCCACGCTCCCAAACCCGCATGTTCGCTTCAGCTCTATTGAGAACCTGCACGAACTCGGCGTTCACACGCCGCGGAAACGCGGGATGGAACTCGAATGCTGGGCCAATCGTATCGATGGGAACTAACCCGGTATCCTCCACGAATATGACCGCATGGGGATTGCCCATTGAGGCACATGTCATCTCGAACGTTTGCCCATTGACCTCAATCGTCTTGCTTACCACGGGCGATGATTCTGCTTTAACCGGAATCAACTCTGCATCAAGAATCGGCTCGCCCATGTCGACCGTCACCGCGGCAACAAGACCACCTTCGACGTGCAGCGTCAGATGCTTCACGCCTGCGAGCGTATTCACCGTGATTTCTGTCTTATCGGTAAGTCCATGATCGTACACGTACTTTCCCACGCATCGGATGCCGTTGCCACACATCTCCGAACGCGTTCCATCCGCGTTGAACATCTCCATGAAGAAGTCGGCTACAGACGATGGCCTGATGAGAATGAGACCATCCGAGCCGATACCGAAATGCCGATCGCTCACCATGATTGCAAGCGAGGAGGGATTCTCGATTGTTTCCTTTAGGCAATTCACATAGACATAATCATTGCCGATTCCCTGCATCTTCGTGAATTTCACGGTACTTCCTTCTTTCATGCGCCTTGCTGCCTTCGATTTGCGATCTCATTTTCTTTTATCGGCCTCGGCGACAATCCGATCTACGACCTGCAGAGCATCAGCCATTGCCGTAGCAACAAGGGTCGAACCCATGCGCGCGTCGCCGGCAACGTATACGTTTTTGTTCGCAGCAAACGCTTCGAGCACTTTCTGCTCGGCGCCGATGAAGCCTTTTGCAATCAACACCAAATCGGCAGGGACCTCAAAAGAATCACCATCGGGAATCGGACGGGCTAAGACCGCCGAAACCGATCCTTCCCCGTTATCAACGAAACCGACAGTATCTGTTGACCACAAGCGAGGATCTTCCCCGAAAAGCGCCATGGCTTCACGCTGACCGTAGCCTTGCGTGTAGACGTCCCTTGCATTCGGCCACGCGTCCCAAGAATCAGCTGAATCAGGCGACCTTTTCGCACGGATGATCTGGCGAACGCTGGCTGCACCTTGACGCAATGCCGTCGCTACGCAATCGACGCCCGTATCGCCGCCACCGATGACGGCAACGTTCTTTCCCTTTGCCGTGATGGAGGCTTCTCGTTCGTCAAGAAGCGCATGCGTTGCCTCACTGAGATATTCGACTGCGAAATGAATGCCCGAAAGCCCTGCTCCTGGAACGTCGACGCGACGCGGCATGCGGGAACCGCATGCGATCACGACGGCATCTGATTCTGCGCAGATATCATCAGCGATGGACACGGCATCTGTATTGAGGAAAAACTCGATACCGCTCTCCTCCATCAGTTGGCACCGACGTTCAACTACCCACTTGGGGAGTTTCATGTTCGGGATGCCGTACATGAGCAAACCACCAGGCCGATCGTCTTTCTCGTAAACGCGTACGCGCCATCCCCTTCGCGCAAGTTCCCACGCCGCCGTTAGTCCAGCAGGCCCGGATCCGATGATGCTTGCGAGGGGCGCATCCGATGCACACTTCGGCAACGGATCGATTCCTAAAGACCATTGGAAATCAGAAATCGCGCGCTCGTTATCATGGATGGTCACCGACGCATCGTTCAATCCAAGATTGCATGCTGCTTCGCATGGCGCTGGGCACACGCGTCCTGTGAATTCAGGAAACGGGTTAGTTAGGCTCAAGCGTTTTGCAGCATCGGAAAGTCGCCCGCGATACAGCAAATCGTTCGTCTCGGGAATGAGGTTATGGAGCGGGCAGCCCGTAGCACGCCGCGCTCCGTTGAACGCCAGACCGCTCTGGCAGAAGGGAACGCCGCAATTCATGCAACGACTTGCCTGCTCACGCTGTTCTTCGGATAGCAAATCAACAGTGAAATCATCGAAATCCCGGATTGCCTCAACTGCCGGCCGCATACCGTGCTCTTTACGGCCGACTTGTAAAAATGCACCTGATCGGCCCATGTTACGACCTCGCTTTCCTCGACTCGAATGCCTCCTCGACGGCTTGGTTGTGCGTCAAGCCAGACGCCTCGAGCTTAGCCGTAAGGCTCATGATGGCTTCGTATTCCCGCGGAATCACCTTCACGAAATCTCGTGCGATATCACCGAAGCGGTATAGCAGCTTGATGCCCAGAGGGCTTCCCGTGCGCTGCACGTGCTCATCGACAAGCTTCCTGATAAGGTCGAGCTCATCGTTGTCGGGAGCCTTGATGTCGACCATCTCGCGGTTGCAACGTTCTGTAAGCGTATGTTCGGCATCGTAGACATATGCCACGCCGCCGCTCATACCCGCTGCGAAATTGAGTCCAACCTCGCCTAAGATGAGCACGGTGCCGCCCGTCATGTACTCGCAACCGTTGTTTCCAACGCCTTCAACGACTAAGGTTGCGCCAGAATTACGCACGGCAAAGCGCTGACCGGCAAGCCCATTCACGAATCCGCGACCGCCCGTTGCACCGTAAAACGCCACATTGCCCGCGATGATGTTCTCCTCGGGACGATAGTTCGCCGTGCGCGGCGGAGCAACCGACACGATACCGCCCGACAATCCCTTACCGAAGAAGTCGTTGGTCTCGCCTTCGATGTTGAGCGTGATGCCTGCTGGCAGAAACGCACCGAAGCTCATACCGCCGGAACCTGCGCAGTCGATCGTCAGCGTCTCATCAGGAAGCCCGTCTGCATGGCGCCCGGTCACCTCCGAACCGAGCATCGTTCCGACGCAGCGATTCACATTCGCGATATCCACATGGAATCGCTGGGGTGAAAGCGTGTTGCGGGCATCGCTCGAATAAGGGATGAGCAGTGTCGCATCCAGCGTACGATCGAGCGTGTTTTCTGGCGCACACGATGCAACCGAATGGGGGCTGTCCGCACCGTGAATCGCACGTCCGTACTCAGCATGTGCTTGAACGAGTAGGTCGGAAAGATCGACGAGCCGAGCCTTCCAACTCCGCGCAACATCGAGTTGTTGCAAGCAATCGACGCGGCCAACCATGTCCTCGACAGTCGCAAAGCCCATATCGGCCATGAAATGCCGCAGTTGTTCGGCAACCATCATCATGAAGTTGACCACGTATTCGGGTTTGCCTTTGAAGCGGTTACGCAACTCGCAGTTTTGCGTGGCGATACCAACAGGGCACGTATCCTGTTGGCAGTCACGTTGCATCAGGCAGCCCATAGCCACGAGCGGCATCGTCGCGAAACCGAACTCCTCGGCACCGAGCAGGCAGGCAATGGCCACATCGCGACCATCCATCAACTTGCCATCGGCCTCGAGCACAACTCGTGACCGAAGACCGTTACGCAAAAGCGTCTGCTGCGTCTCGGCTAAACCCAATTCAAGCGGTAAGCCAGCGTGGTAGATGGAATCACGTGGTGCAGCACCCGTGCCGCCATTGCTGCCAGATATCAGGATCTTGTGCGCCCCGCCCTTCGCAACGCCTGTTGCAATGGTGCCCACGCCCGCTTCGGCCACAAGCTTCACCGAAACGCGGGCGCTCGGATTGGAGTTCTTCATATCGAAGATTACTTCCGCCAGATCCTCAATCGAGTAAATATCGTGATGTGGCGGCGGCGAGATGAGACCCACGCCAGGCGTGCATCTACGTGCACGTGCGATCCAAGGCCACACTTTCCCACCGGGAAGATGACCGCCCTCGCCCGGCTTTGCACCCTGGGCCATTTTAATCTGTATCTCATCAGCGCTCATAAGATAGCGACTTGTCACGCCGAAGCGTCCCGATGCAATCTGCTTGATCGCCGAACGTTTGCTATCTCCATTCGGAAGCGTCACCTCACGTGCCGGATCCTCTCCGCCCTCGCCACTGTTCGAACGACCTTGGATCCTATTCATGGCTATGGCAAGGCATTCGTGTGCTTCCTGAGAGATAGAGCCATAGCTCATCGCTCCCGTATTGAAGCGTTTTACGATCTCGCTTGCCGGCTCAACGGAACTGAGCGGAATAGGACGATTCACGGGAGCGAATTGGAGCAGATCGCGCAGCACGATGGTACGTCCAGGCGCATGCACGGACCTGCTGTACTTCTCGAACAAAGCGTAGTCGTTTTCGCGCACGGCGCGCTGGAACAGATTTATCGTGATGGGATTCAGAAGATGCTCCTCGCCTCCGAGGGGTCGCCATGACGTGCGACCTGAGCTCGGAAGCTGATCAGGAGATGGGGTCTTGCGCAAGTTGCATGCAGCCTCATGGCGTTCGTCGCATTCCCGCTGGACATCATCGATCGTCAAGCCGCCAATGCGACTGACCGTTCCTGTGAAGTGCTCATTTACGAGCGCTTCCGATAAGCCCACCGCTTCGAAAATCTGCGCTGCATGATATCCCTGCATGGTCGAGATGCCCATCTTGGACATAATGGAGACTATTCCCGCGACGATTGCTTGGTTGTAATTCGCAATCGCCTCGTCCACATCGATCTCGACGATTCCGCGTGCGCACAAGTCGCGAATGGTATCGTGAATAAGATACGGGAAGATGCCGGAAGCCGAATAGCCCACCAATGCCGCGAAGTCATGCGGAGTGATGGCATCGCCCGTCTCGACGATGATATCAGCATGCGTGCGAAGCCCTCGTCTTAGCAAATGGTTATGAACCGATGCAACCGCGAGCAATGATGGCACAGGCGCGCGCCCATCGCTTGCCCTATCGGAAAGGACGATGAGGTCGTTTCCGGCGCGTACGGCCTCCTCAGCTTTGGCGCGCAACTCCTTTAGAGCATTATCGAGCGCATGCGCTCCTTCCTGAGGCGCATACGTTGCATTCAGAATAGCCGCTTTGAATCCATGGCGTTCAACATGGGCGAGACCTTCGAACTGGGCCTTATTCAAAATCGGCACATCGAGGCGGATAAGCCGACAATTCGATCGGGCATCATCGAGCAGATTGCCGTGATTGCCGATGTACAGAAGCGTTGACGTGATGAACGATTCACGCAACGCGTCAATCGGCGGATTCGTAACCTGTGCGAACAGCTGGTTGAAATAATCGAAAAGGCTGCGCGGTTTTTCGGAAAGGCATGCGAGCGGGATATCCGCACCCATCGACGCCAACGGTGCTGCGCCGTCTTTCACCATGGGTATGATCGCCTCTTCGATATCATCGTAGAAATAACCATGCTGCGCTTGGCGCTCATGCAGAGGGATATGTGCATCAGGGGCATTATCAGATAATGCCTCGCCTTCTTCGATCAGCTCATCAAGCGTGAGCATTTCAGCATTGATCCACATGCGGTACGGCTTTTCATTCGCGAATTCGTTCTTGATCTCGTCATCGAACAGCACGCGGCCTTTCGAAGGGTCGACAAGGATCATCTGCCCTGGTCCTAAGCTACCTGCAATGAGCACCGTGGCAGGATCTACGTCCAATACGCCGACTTCGCTCGAAAGGATCAGGCGATCATCGGTAGTCACGTAGTAGCGCGCCGGACGCAAACCGTTGCGATCGATGCATGCACCGGTAACGATGCCGTCGGAAAACGCAATAGCCGCTGGTCCGTCCCATGCCTCGGTGAGCATGGATTGGTACGCGTCCCATGCACGGCGTTTGTCAGATAGGTTCTCGTTCTTATCCCATGGCTCGGGAAGCACCATCGAAACCGCACGTGGCAAGCTGCGACCATTCATGGTGACGAATTCGAGCAGGTTGTCGAGCATAGCGGAGTCGGATCCCTCGTTGTTCAGGATCGGGAATACCTTTTCCAGGTCGGCACCCATCACTGGAGAGTACAGGTTCGACTCGCGCGCCCGCGTCCAGTTCACATTGCACCGGAGCGTGTTGATTTCGCCGTTGTGCACGATATAGCGATTAGGATGAGCGCGTTCCCAAGATGGCGTTGTATTCGTGGAATAGCGCGAATGCACAAGCGCTACAGCCGTTTCCGTTGAAGCGTCGTTCAAGTCAAGGAAGAAGCGCCTCATCTGGGTAGACACGAGCATGCCTTTATACACGATGGTCCTCGAACTCATCGAGCATACGTAGAAGATACGCGAAGCCAAACCAGGATCGACTGACGCAGATTTCTCGATGGTTCGCCTGCATACATAAAGCCGCCGTTCGAATTGCTCGCCCACCTCCGCATCATCTGGTCGCCCGAGAAATGCCTGCTTGATCGTCGGCATGCATTCGCGTGCTGTTTCGCCTAAATCGTGTGGATCGGTTGGCACGTCGCGCCAGAACAGCAGAGGTATGCCGCATTGCGCGCATCCCTCCTCGAAAACGCTCATTGCGCAGGCAACGCCTTCCTCGTCGCGTGGCAAAAACAGCATTGCGACACCGTAATCACCTTCAGAAGGAAGCAGGCGCCCGCACTTCTGCGCTTCTTTTCGGAAGAAACGGTGCGGTATCTGGAAAAGGATGCCTGCACCGTCACCGGTGTTCTTCTCCAAGCCGATGCCGCCACGATGCTCAAGGTTTACAAGCACCGACAGCGCGTCATCGAGCATCTGATGGGATCGTTTGCCTTGCATGTGAGCCAACGCGCCAATGCCGCACGCGTCATGCTCGAACTGTGGCCGATATAAGCCTTGACCGCTTGGTTGCTGTTCGTCTTCGTATGTCATATCGTCCCCTCATTCAGGCGAGTTGCTCTGCGCTCGAAAAGGCCCAGTTATCTCATCATTGTTACGAAGTCTAGGTTTACAACGTGACTCACCCGTTTCGGCTGCGTTTCGGGATGGTTAAATCGCGTAACAAGCCTCATCGGCATGCGATGACCGCCTTATAATCAAGAAGCGTTTGAGGAAACGTTCGTGTTTCGTGCGAATCGTTTTTCCAAGCGCTTTTTTCATGCTCACGGACGGGAGGCTCACATGGCAAAGCACATCTTCGTGACCGGAGGCGTTGTTTCATCGCTTGGCAAGGGAATCACTGCCGCATCGCTTGCGCATCTGCTCAAGGCCCGCGGCTATAAGGTGACCATGCAGAAGATGGATCCTTATTTGAACGTCGATCCCGGAACCATGAGCCCCTTCCAACATGGTGAGGTCTTCGTTACCGATGACGGCCACGAAGGCGACCTCGACCTCGGGCACTACGAACGCTTCCTCGATGAAAACCTGATTCGGGAATCGAACTTCACGCAAGGGTCGATATACCAGCTGCTTGTTGCGCGCGAACGCCGAGGTGACTTCCTCGGTGGCACAGTGCAGGTCATCCCCCATGTAACCGATGCCATCAAGGAGCGCATCCTGCGGGCGGCAACGCAAACAGGAGCCCATATCGTCATCTCCGAAATCGGCGGCACGATCGGAGATATCGAAGGTCAGCCGTTCATCGAAGCCGTACGTCAGCTGCGCCATGAGCTTGGCCATGATAATGTCGTGTTCGTGCACGTAAGCCTCGTTCCCTACATTGCCGCAGCCCATGAGGTGAAGACGAAGCCCACACAGCATTCCGTGAAGGAGATGCGCAGTATGGGTGTGCAACCCGACTTCATCGTATGCCGCTCCGACCATGAGATCAACGACGCTGTGCGTGCGAAAATCGCACATTTCTGCGACGTGGACGTCGATTCGGTGCTTTCGTGCGCGGACGCTCCGAGCATCTACGATGTACCGCAGGATTTGTTCGATCAGGGATTCGACGTGAAAGTGCTGCAGCGGCTCAAGTTACCGGAATGCGATCTGAAGCGCGTTCCATTATCCGACTACACCGAAGCGGCAGCCAATTGCACGGGCGATGTCGATATCGCCGTCGTCGGCAAGTACACGAGCCTGCCCGATGCCTACCTCTCGGTCATCGAGGCGCTTCATCACGCGGGCGTAGCGAAGGGTGTGAATGCGAACGTGCATCTTATCGATGGCGAGGAGCTCAACGAATCAAACATCGCTGAGACGCTTGGCAAGATGGATGGAATCCTCGTTCCAGGAGGGTTCGGACAACGCGCTTTCGAGGGCAAGATCGCCGCAGCACGTTATGCACGGGAAAACAACATCCCCTATCTCGGGCTTTGCCTCGGCCTGCAAGCAGCGGTCTGCGAATTCGCACGGCATGTTGCCGGACTCGAAGGTGCAACATCGGCTGAGTTCGCTGACGAAGGAACGCTGATTGCCGGAAGCAGCACGCCGTTCGTCATCGACCTTATGCCCGAACAGGAAGGTATCGAAGATAAGGGCGGCACCATGCGTCTAGGGGCATATCCATGCAAGCTTACGCCTGGCACGCTTGCATTTGCGGCTTACGGCGAAGAGCTTATCTACGAACGGCACCGTCATCGCTACGAAGTCAATAACGCCTATCGCGACGAGCTTCAAAAAGCTGGTTTGGTGATTTCAGGACTGTCGCCTGACGGTCGATTGACCGAGATGATCGAGCTTTCGGATCATCCGTGGTTCGTTGCGACCCAGGCACATCCCGAATTTAAGAGTCGCCCGGGCAAGCCGCATCCGCTTTTCAGAGATTTCGTTGCAGCAGCGATCAGACTTCGCGCCGAGGCATAACGTCGCAATTAAGCAGGCTTTTTCCGGTCTATAAAGAAGACGCGGTACCACACGAGGAACGAATAGATGATCCAGATGCGTCTGGAGTTGTCGGTGCCTGCACGATGCTCGTCAAGCAAACGTACAAGCTCGACGTCATTGAAAAACCGCTTTGCATGCTCGCTTTCGAATTCGCGTTTTACCTGATTGTAGTATTGCTCGTCTCGAAGCCAGTTCACCACGGGAACGGGAAACCCAAGTTTTTCTTTCTGCGCCCAGTCGCGCGGAATCGCGCGCTCGGCAGCTTGACGTAAAGTCACCTTCGTTTGGCTTTCGGAAAGCTTCTGAGAAGTGGGGATGCTCGCTGACAAATCGAAGACCGCACGATCGAGGAACGGTACACGCGATTCGAGTGAGTGGGCCATCGACATCTTATCCGTCTTAAGCAGGATATCGCCTACAAGCCAAAACCACAGATCGACATATTGCATGCGCGTAGGCTCATCATATGCAGAAACCTCCGCGTACACGGGTGCAGTCAGCTGCTGTGGGGTCGGTAGACCTGTCGAATCGCTTTCCGAAGAACCTTCTGCACAGACGGTCGCTTGCACACTAAGCCCGATCAGACGCTCTGGCCCACCAGGATGGGTCGTTTTATGAAGACGTTCGAGCAATGCTGGTGCCAATATGCGCTCGCGCTCTTCGGAAGTGAAGGCTACGCCATTCGCATTCGTGTAATACCAATCCTCGACCTGCTCGGATGCACGCTCGAGATAGTTCGCTCCACGCTTGCCGGCTCTTCGCAAGGCTTTCGAGCCTGCACGCAACAAGGGCTTCGGAATCAGATGCATGTGAGCGCTTGCAAGCGGTGCTTGATAGATGCGGTATCCTCCGAAGAACTCATCTGCGCCTTCCCCGGACAGCACGGCCTTCACCCGACGTGCGGCAAGCTTGTCGACGAAGTACAGCGCCACTGCGCTCGGATCGGCAGATGGTTCGTCCATATGCCACTGCACGAGTGGGAAAGCTCGCCAGAATTCCTCTTCGGAAATATGATGGGAGTCGTTTTCGATTCCTAGGCGATGCGCCAATTCTTGTGCCCAGCTCACCTCATCGCGTTCGCCCTCGTATTCGGAAAAACCCACAGTAAAGGTCTTGATGCCGGGATTCTCTTTAGCAAGGCATGCAGCAAGGTAACTCGAATCGATGCCACTTGACAAAAACGAACCGACTTCGACATCGGCTACATTATGGAAACGCACTGATTCTCGAATCGCATGATCGATGGCCTCGACCGTCTCCTGTTCGCTTCGCTGGTCATCGATGCTGTACTCGGGCTTCCAATAACGCTTAATTTCGATTTCCCCGTTTTCGTATACCTTCAGGAAATGACCTTGCGGCAATTTGTATATTCCAGCGAAGAACGTTTCATGAAGTGCTGAAAACTGGAAGCACAGGTATTGGGCTAGAGCATCCTCGTTCAGTTCGCGATTGTAAGAAGGATGCTCGAGAATACACTTTATCTCCGAAGCGAAGATGAATCGCCCGTCTTGTTTCGTGTAATAAAACGGCTTGATGCCGAAGAAGTCGCGCGCGCAAAACAGCTCGTGCGTTTTCGCATCATAGATTGCGAATGCGAACATCCCGCGCAAGCGCTTGAGCACAGCCTCCGAAAAGGCGATGTATCCAACCAAAAGCACCTCGGTATCAGAGTCGGTTTTAAACTCATAGCCCATATCTTCAAGCTCACAACGAAGCTCGCGATAGTTATAGATCTCGCCGTTGAAAACGATGGAATACCGACCCCGCACAAATGAACTTGGATAATCGACCTCGACATCTCCGACGGCAGCTTTATCGCCGCGAACATGGTCGAACATGATCGCCTTCGAAAAAACGGATGATGAAAGCTCGTCCGTTTCGCGCACCATCGGTTGACCGCCGCCCGCCAAGTCAATCAGAGACAGGCGCCTATGTCCCAACGCAACGCCATCCGCAATGTAGATACCTTCGCCATCGGGTCCCCGATGCGCCATTACATCGCACATACCTTTTACGATTGCAAGGTCCTCAGCGCTTCCGGATGCGCCTGTGAATCCGCATATGCCGCACATACTGCCCCTTTATTGCATCGTCGCATGAATTGCCAGTGTGATTATCGGCATATTCGTTGCGTTGTGGAGAAAAGGTAATGCCTTTGTAACGCACGTTAAACGCAATCGAAACAATTCGTCTGAGATATGGCGATGCGCACGTGTTACGTGCGCATCGCCGATAACGTTTTTATTCTCGGATACTCGATTGGTTATTTCTTTTTGAGTACATCAAGTGCTGCGCGGTAACCGCCCGAACCATAGCCGAGGCATTTCGAGACGCGTGCGATAGTGGTCGCGGATGCACCCGTTGCAGATTCGATGGCAGTATACGGATTGCCTTCATCGAGCAAACGTGCCACCGCAAGCCGCTGCGAAGTCTCGCGAATCTCACGAATCGTGAATAGATCCTCAAGAAGCGCGAAGATCTGATCTTCATCATCAAGCGATGCAAGAACCTTCAGCAGGTCATCAACTTCCTTTGTTCTCAACTCTGCCATTGCCTATCGCCTTCCACACCACGTAAGACCTACACGCCTGCGCGTATCAAACCATATTCGATTGAATCAACCAGGGCGTTCCACGATGCCTCGAGAATGTTCTCGGAAACGCCGATCGTCCCCCAGCTTCCTTGGCTATCACGCGTCGTTATCGCAACACGCGTCGTTGCACCCGTACCAACATTCTCGTCAAGAATGCGCACCTTGAAGTCCACAAGCTCCATGTCCGCGACCTGCGGATACGATTCAGTAATCGCCATGCGCAAGGCCGTGTCGAGCGCACCAACAGGACCAGCGCCCTCTCCTGTTGCCACGAAACGCTTATCGCCGACGTGGATTTTGATCGTTGCCTCGCTCATTGCGTCTTTCGCCCGGGCGCCTTGGTCTTCGTAGTCATCCACGATTACACGGAAGCTCTCAAGCGTGAAATGCGAGCTGTACTCCCCCAAATGCCATTGGATGAGCACGGCAAGCGAACCGTCTGCTGTTTCGTACGAATAGCCCGCTGCTTCGCGCTCCTTGATATCGGCGATGATGTCGTTGACCTTATCTGGATATGGCTCCAAATCGATGCCTAGGGTTTTCGCCTTATGTATAAGCGACGCCTTGCCCGCCAACTCGCTGATCAGCACGCGCGCATGGTTTCCCACTTTGTTCGGGTCCGTATGCTCGTACGCATGCGGGAAACGTGCCTGAGCCGATGCATGCAGTCCGCCTTTATGCGCGAACGCGGAGGCGCCCGTATATGGATGATGGCTCGGAACCGCCATGTTGCAGGTTTCGGCAACGAAATGCGAGACTTTGGTTAATCGGCGAAGACGCTCGGGGCCTACGCATTCGTAGCCCATTTTGAGTTCGAGATTCGCGATGACGGTTAAAAGGTCTGTATTACCGACGCGCTCTCCAACCCCGTTAATCGTGCCCTGAACGTGCGTAGCTCCAGCGGCAACGGCTGCCAACGTGTTGGCAACGGCGCATCCCGTGTCATTATGGCAATGGATGCCGAGGCGTATGTCGGGCAGAGCCGCAAGGGTCGCTTTCACGGTCTCAGAAATCTCATCGGGAAGCATACCGCCATTGGTGTCGCACAATGCGATGCTCGTCGCACCTGCAAGTGCTGCTTCGCGCACGCATGCGAGCGCATATTCCGCATTTGCACGGAAACCATCGAAGAAGTGCTCCGCATCGAAGACGACAGTACGCCCCTGCTCACTAAGATAGCGAACAGAATCTCGGATCATCCTGAGGTTCTCCTCAAGCGTTGTCTGGAGCACGCGCACAACCTGCTGATCCCAGGCTTTACCAACAATGGTCACAATGGGCGCGCCAGATGCAACCAAGTTTTGGAGCCCCTCATCCTCAGCCGCAGCACAATCCTTCCTGCAGGTTGACCCGAAAGCAGCAATCCGAGCGTGCGTGAGCGGCAGTTCGCTGACGCGTTCGAAAAATGCGATATCCTTCGGATTCGATGCCGGAAAACCGCCTTCGATGACATCGATCCCGAACCTATCGAGCACCTCTACGACTCGGAGTTTGTCCTCAAGTGAAAGCGCAACGCCTTCACCTTGCTCGCCATCGCGAAGCGTTGAATCATATGTGATGATCTTTGTGATACGATCACCCTCCTCGATCATGCCTTGCTATGTGTTCAGAATATCCGCATTATTGTACTCTAATAGACTAAAGCGCGCACGAAAAAGAATATCTGGCACACATATGATGCAGTTCATCAGACGAAATCGCAACCAAGATGATTTCGGAATCATTCCCTAATCTCAGAAGGGGCTTTCCTCGGCATGCGCACGTTCATGATCACGATTCCAGCGAAGACGAGCACGATGCCGACCAAGTTCGTTAAACCGAACGGCTCCTGGAAGAACAATGCGCTCACTAATGTAGCAACAACCATCTCGATGGTTGCAAGGATGGATGCCGTCCCGTTTTCGATCCCTTCAAGACCCTTGGTGTAGAGCAAGTACGGAATCAAGCACGTTACTATGCCGAGAGCTACGAGCCAACCCGCAATGCCCGGCGTACTAATCAGACCTGGGATCTCTCCTGGATCGCATATGAATGCAAGTGTGACAACAGAGAAAAGAAATGTATAGAACGTCACGGTCAATGGCTTATAGCCGCGCTGGAACGCAAAACGGGAGAAGATGCTGTACAAAGCGTATCCCAGTCCCGAAATGATACCGTAGAGCAGTCCTTTCGTGGTGATGGTCAGAGAACCTAGGATCACGCCCGTCGTGCAAACCGCTCCGAAGATTACGAGCGCTAGAGCGATGACCTTGGTGAGCGTGATGCGCTCTTTGAACAGAGGGGCCGAAAGCAGGATGACGAAAACCGGCGACGTGTACAAAAGCACCACCGCCATAGATAGGCTCATTTCCTGCATGGCGCTCATATACGCAAGACCGAACATAGTCAGGCTCAAAAGGCCGCTGCCGAGAAAGCACCATAGATCTTTGAGCTTGATCTTGAATGCAGCACGATTGAACACAAGCATGTAGAGCGCAAGCAAGATAAGCGGGATGAAACCGCGTATGAACATGATTTGGCTTTGCGTGAAACCGGCTGGCGTGATGAAGCGATTGCACAAACCCGTCAGACCCCAGCAGATTCCTGCTAGGACCACGCATGCGCTATATCCGAATCTGCCCGTAGACGCTCCTTACGAAAGCAAGCGCGGCAAAGCGCTCCTACACGTAGAAAAGCATGTTGTTATAGCTCGGGACAGGCCAGAGGTCGCGGCTCGTGATAATCTCCATCGCATCAACGCCTGCACGAAGCTCTTCCATCGCAGGAATCACCGTCTCGGCATTGAAGTCGGCTTTCGCCTGCTCGTCTGCCAAACTATCAACCTTGTCGCATGCCGCCTCAAGCGCATGCAGCGCCTCGGTGATTCGGCGAACGCCTGCCAGCAGCTGCTTGAGCACCTCTTCCTGTACATCCGTATCAGCACCAACCAGCGCGTCCTTGCATGCGTTGATCTCATTCGCGAGCTCGCCCGCATACTTATTGATGGCAGGAAGGAACGTGCGACGTACCATGCGTTTCATCACACGGGTTTCGATGTGAATGAGCTTGTTGTACTTTTCGAGCTTGACCTCATAACGGCTGCGCAGTTCGACATCCGAAAGCACGCCCATTTCTGCAAACAACGCGATGCTGTCGTCTCTGATCATGCACGGCAGAGCTGACGCGGTTGTACGGTTGTTGGCCAGACCGCGACGTTCTGCCTCCTCAGCCCATTCTTGAGAATAGCCATCACCATTGAAGATAATGCGTTTGTGATCGACCAGCACACGCTTGAGATATGCGTATGCCGCATCAGAGAAGCCAGATGCGCGCGTCTCGTCTTCTGAATCACCCTTGGGAATCTCGCAGAATCCTTCTGCTTCCATGGCATCGACGAAATCTTTGAGGGATTTTGCGACTACGGTGTTGAGCACCATGTTCGCATCGGCCAGATTCACTTCGGAACCGGGCATGCGGAATTCGAATTTGTTTCCCGTGAACGCAAAGGGGCTCGTGCGATTGCGATCAGCAGAGTCTTTAAGCACATCGGGAAGCGTTACGACACCCAAATCGAGCGCGCTGGTCTCGGCGTTCTCATATGAGGTGTCCTTGATCAGAGAATCAACGATTGCATCGAGCTCATCGCCCAAAAAGATGGAGACTATGGCCGGAGGGGCCTCGTTGGCGCCCAATCGATGATCGTTGCCCGCAGAGGCAACAGACATGCGAAGAAGCTCCTGATACGTATCGACCGCTTCGATCGTAGCGACAAGGAACACAAGGAAACGCAGATTATCAATAGGATCATCGCCTGGGTCGAGCAGGTTCTTGCCATCAGCGGAAATCGACCAGTTGTTATGCTTACCCGAACCGTTAATTCCCTCGAACGGTTTCTCATGGAGCAAGCACACCAAACCGTAATGCGAAGCCAAAAGGCGCATTTTCTCCATGGTGAGCAGGTTCTCGTCCACTGCGCGATTCGCGTTAGTGTAAATCGGCGCAAGCTCATGCTGCGCAGGGGCGACTTCGTTGTGCTTCGTCCGTGCGGAAATGCCGAGGGACCATAGCTCGTTATCGAGTTCTTTCATGAACTCGTTCACCGTCGGGCGAATCGCCCCAAAATAATGCTCCTCGAGTTCTTGACCCTTACACGGCGCATAACCGAACAGCGTACGGCCCGTGAGAACCAAGTCTTCACGACGCGCATACTCCACTTCGGGAATCAGGAAGAACTCCTGCTCGGACCCAACAGAGACGCTTACGCGCTTCGGATGCTCCCCGAAAAGGGCAAGTGTGCGCTTGACTTGCGTTTCGATGGCATTCATCGAACGCAGAAGCGGCGTCTTCTTGTCGAGCGCCTCACCTGTATAGCTGCAGAATGCCGTGGGAATGCACAGCACTTCGTCTTTGATGAATGCGTAGCTCGTCGGATCCCATGCCGTGTATCCGCGCGCTTCGAACGTTGCGCGCAAACCACCCGATGGAAAGCTCGACGCATCAGGCTCGCTTTGGATGAGCTCTTTGCCCGAGAAGCTCATAATGGCACGCCCGTCGGGGCACGGATCGAGGAAGCTGTCGTGCTTCTCGCTTGTTACACCCGAAAGCGGCTGGAACCAATGTGTGAAGTGCGTCGCACCTTTCTCGATAGCCCACTCCTTCATGGCATGCGCCACGACATTCGCTACCTCGATGTCAAGCGGCTGGCCTTCCTTGATGGTCTTGAGCAGAATCTTATACGTCGCAGATGGAAGACGCTCTTGCATCGTATGCTCATTGAACACCATAGAGCCGTAGATCTCGGAAACCTTAGCCATCGTTTGCCCTTCTTCAGACGAACTAACACAATGCAGGTTCAGCATGCATAATGAAAAACCTTGCGTATTGCGTATATTGGCATGTCACACGCATATTTTTCGCCACAACTCGAAATACGCAGACGATACGCATGTGGACGGCTGCCGTTCGGTTATTCGGGTGGGGTTTACCAATCTTGCGAATTATGTTCAAGAGAGACGCTATGAAGGGCGGTATAGACGGGACGTTTCCCCGATAGGTCGGAGCGAAACAGCGTTATACGCGAGATGATTCCCTTTGCCTGGCAGCAAGAGGGAAGCATGCCGCTTGAAAGATCGGCGGCACGCATCAGCGTTATATGGGAACGAAACGGCTTGTCATCGAACTCGAAGCCAATGCGCTTAAGTTGCGAGCGCACATCGGCTGCAAGGGAGGCGAAGGGAGCTTGATCTTTAAAACCCTGCCACAGTGTTGCTTTTGTACGTTTTCCAAAGCAGCCAAGCTCGCCAAGCTGGGCAGGAAATGCTCGATGCGAAACGCATGCACGATCGAGCGCGTCTTGCAACTCAGGAACACGATTACCCGGTACTTCGCCTAAAAACGCCAACGTGACATGGAAAGAATCACTTGCAACGAACCTTCCGTGCACGCAATCACGCAAGACCCCGGATGTCTCCGCAAGCGCCTCCCGTATAGGATCAGGTAATTCTGCAGCAATAAAAAGCCTCATATAGGCATCCTAGCATAAAAGAAAACCGCCCCTTAGGGCGGTAAGTGTTTTGGCTGGCCCACCAGGATTCGAACCTAGATAGCTGGCACCAAAAACCAGAGTCCTGCCGTTGGACGATGGGCCATCATTCGCGCGCGAAAAGTGGTGGGCCGTGAGGGAATCGAACCCTCGACCTTGGGATTAAAAGTCCCCTGCTCTGCCAACTGAGCTAACAGCCCACTTCGCCGAAGCGCAATTGTTTATTGTAACGGTGCCCCGCATGAAGGTCAAGGAACGACTGCGTGACTCCAAGGTTTCGGATTGCCCTTCACACACGGCAAAGCACATGTGATACACTCGATTCAAGCACCACCATGCACTTCCCTTGTTCGAAATCTGACAGTCCATCCCGCTAGTTCGAAGGAGCCGCTCATGGATATCAAAGCCGCCGTTGTCAATGAGTTCGGTGCACCACTAAGCATCGAGACCATCCAATTAGCTGATCCAAAACCAGACGAGATCCTCGTCAAAATGGTGGCATCCGGCATTTGCCACACTGATGAGGCAGGCCGCATGGGAGTTATCCCGTTCATGTCGCGCATGAATTACGTCCTCGGACATGAAGGCGCAGGCATCGTCGAAGCAGTCGGAAGCAACGTAACAGAGTTCGTCCCAGGCGATCACGTTGCGATTTCGTATCCATTCTGCGGTGAATGCAAACCGTGCAAAGACAATAAACCGTATGCTTGCGAGCTTTCTAAGAAGCTCAGCTTCGGCGGGTATATGCCGGATGGAACCACGCGCTTAACACGTGAGACTGCTGACGGAGTGCAGGAAATCGGTATGTTCTTCGCTCAGGCATCGTTTGCAAGCCACGTGGTGGTCGAGGCGAAGTCTGCCGCAAAGATCGACCCCGACTTCGACTTGACCCTTGCCGGTCCTCTGGGTTGCGGTCTGCAAACCGGGGCAGGCATCGTACTGAATTGCCTGAAGCTGACCCCCGGCCAATCGTTCGTCGTTTTCGGCTGCGGCGCAGTCGGCATGGCCGCCATCATGGCCGCAAAGATCTGCGGTTGCAACCCCATCATTGCCGTCGACATCAAGGACAAGAGCCTCGAGCTCGCCCCCGAGCTCGGCGCAACGCATGTCATCGATAGCAGGAACGTCGACGATCTTGTGGCAGCTGTTCGAGAAATCGTCCCGACCGGTGTTGATGCCGCACTCGACACCAGCGGTGTGGAATTCCTGATTCGAGCTGCGCTGGGTTCCTGCAATTATTTGGGCAAAGTCGTCGTCGCAGGTGCTTGCAAGCTCGAACTCAACCTGACGACCGACCTCGGTGCAAAGAGCCTGATCGGCGTGAGCGAGGGCTATTCGGTTCCCAAGGAGTTCATCCCGCAGCTCATTGAATACCACAAGCAGGGGCTCTTCCCCATCGAGAAGATCATCACGACCTTCCCATTTGAGAACGTCAACGAAGCGCTCGAAGCATTGCATAGGCCCGACGTCATCAAAGCCGTTCTCGTGATGTAACGCCTGCTTTCGCACTGTGGTAGCGGCTTAACCTCCGCGCAGCTCACGGTACGCCTTCGCAAAACTACCGCGCAAACGAGATCATGCGAATCGAAAGAAAAAGGCAGCTGCCCATTGGCGGCTGCCTTTCTCGTTGCATAAGAATAGTTTAGAACGTGATGCCAAACACCATAACCGCAAGACCACAGATGACACCAGCAACATACAGACCGGCGATGATAGCTGCATTCTGCTTCTGATGGCGATTTGTACGCACGAGAACGAGCAGGCCGACACCGGCAGCAACCAGAAGACCCGCCATCATCGCGCCCGCACCGAGCACGCCTTCGATGTACAGCTGCGCAATCAAAACGCTTGCTGCGCAGTTCGGAATCAGGCCGACCAGCGCACTTGCGAACACAGATGCAATCGGATTCGCACCGACGAATGCCGCAAGCGTCTCGGCTCCCACGAACTCGAGCACAATGTTCAAAACCAGTGTGATGACGAAGAGGAACAACGTGATTTGCAACGTGTGCTTCACCGCGCTCATCAGAATCGATCCCCCGCCGTGCTCATGGTGCACGTGCGCATGGTGATGTTCGTGGACATCGGTGTAGCCCGCCTCGTACTCATGACCGCACGCACACACATCGCCCGCATGCTCGTGTTTCTCAAGGTCTTCGACGGCATTGAGCGTGTGGTGGCATTTCTCGCAATCGATCTCGCAACCGGCACAGCGTTCATCACAATGGCAGCCTGCAATCTCGCACAATTCACCGATGGCTATTGACGGCTGCGACTTGCGAACAAGGCGAATGCCCAGATCGACAAGAAATCCCAGAATCATGCCCAGGACGACCTTCGTGCCGAGGATCGAGAGAATCGTATCGATCGGAACCTGTTCGGCGATGAATATCGGCAGCATCTCATCGGATGTGGAAAGGAAGACTGCGAACAACGTTCCCAATGTGATGACACGACCCGCATAGAACGTGGCGGCTGCAGCAGAGAAACCGCATTGCGGCACGACGCCGAGCAGTGCGCCGACAATCGGTCCAGCAGACCCCGCTTTGCGGATAGCCTGTTTGGATGCATCGGACGTCTTATGCTCAATCCACTCCATGATGATATACGTAACCAGCAAAAACGGAATGACGAGCAGCGTATCCTTCACCGCATCGATCAGAACGTCAAGCAGTATGTCCATCATAGATTCCATAGGCTGTCATTGTGGCGCATGAATCACATGCGCCCCTCACGTGTATTCCTGTCGAAAAGATCCCGCCCACCACAAACGGCGAGCGGGACTCTTCCTCCGAGTTATGCGACAAGGATTCGAAGCGCCTTGCCTTTCGCTTTGAGACTACTTGCTCTCGATCATCGGAATCTCGGTCTCGTCAATCTCGTCGAGGTTGCCGTCATAGCAATAGTGCTGCGTATCTTTGGAGATGACCTTGGCGAGCGCCCACATCGCGATGACGTTCGGGACGACCATGAGACCGTTCATCAGGTCAGCGAAGTCCCAAGCCGCGCTTGCAAGAGCCGCGCTGCCACCGATGGCGCCGAGGATGATGAAGATCAGGAAGATGATCTGATACGGACGGATTGCCTTCTTGCCGAACAGATAGGTGATGACGCGGTTGCCATACCAGCTCCAGCCGAGCATCGTGGTGTAGGAGAACAGCACCATGCCGACGACCAGAACGATCGGACCGAAGATGGGAACCTGGTTGAACGCGGCGACAGTGAGCTGCAGGCCTTTGCCGAAACCACCGGACATGAAGGTCTCATACATGCCGGAAGGATCGCCCTGCGAAGCAAGGATAGCCGTGGTCAGCGTGATACCAGTGATGGCGCAAACGATAACCGTATCCCAGAAGGTGCCGGTCATGGACACGAGTGCCTGACGGACGGGATTGCGAGTCGTGGCGTTTGCGGCGGCCAGAGGTGCAGAACCCATACCGGACTCATTGGAGAACAGACCGCGGGCAGCGCCAAAACGCAGAGCCGCTGCAAGAGTAAAGCCAAGAACGCCACCGCCCATAGCTGCAGGATCGAACGCGCAGACGACGATGTACTTCACTGCATCGAGGAAGTAAGCACCATTCATGCAAATGATGATGATGCAGCAGACCACATAGAAGATTGCCATGAACGGGACGATTTTCTCGCATACGCGGGAGATAGACTTGATGCCGCCAAGAATGACGACGGCAACAAGGATCGCCATGACAATACCGACAGCCCAGATGGGAATCTGCGGGAAGTATTCGGTGATGATGCCGCACACCGAGTTGGACTGAACAGCACCGCCGATGCCGAATGAGGCAAGCGCCGCGAACAACGCGAACAGGACAGCAACGACCTTAGCCCAGGTCTTTCCCTTGAAGCCACGCTCAAGCGCATACATCGCGCCACCGAGCATGTCGCCCTTGTGGTCCTTGACGCGGTACTTAACAGAGATGAGCGTCTCAGCGTACTTGGTTGCGATGCCCAAAACACCGATAATCCACATCCAGAACACAGCGCCGACGCCACCGCTGACGATAGCCGTTGCAACGCCGACGATGTTACCAGTGCCGATGGTGGCGGAAAGCGCCGTTGTCAGGGCACCGAACTGGCTGATATTGCCTTGTGCCTGCTTGTCTTTCGCAAAGGAAAGCTTGATGCCGGTGATAACCTTACGCTGAATAAACTTCGTGCGGACGGTCATGTACAGATGCGTACCGACCAGAATGACGATGAGGGGAAGGCCCCACACGAAACTATCAGCCGCGCCGATAATCCCACCGATTGTCTCAATTAGTTCATCCATTTTTCACTCCTTCGTTACGAGAGAAGTGCCCTGTCCGTTTGCCTGAGAGATCGATAGCTAAGGAAAGCTACCTTACACCTTCGGCGCCCGTCTATATTCGGGACTCTCCAGAGAAATAATTACGCTCGATCTCTGAGATTGAAGACCAAGCGTGCTCGATTATAATGATGGCAAATTGTGAATTGATTAATAATCACGTGCAGAACGGCAGACGGAAACAAGCGCGCCCAAACGGCACAAGTACGTTTCCAAACGTGGTTTTTGAGCCGATGAAACGATTGCGCGAATGCGTATGCTGTGCAGGCATCATGCCCGATAAGAAAGGATAATCCATGCACAGAATCGAGGCTTCCAAACAGCGAATGCGCTTCGCTGGTATGGCAAGCATCGCATTCGCCTGCCTGCTTGCGCTTTCCTGCTTTGTAGCGCTCGGAGGATGTGCTGCAGAGAAACCGAAACCGCAAAGCACGGATAACCGCTCAGCGGAAATCGAAGTATTCTCGCAGACGTTCGCCGCTCCTGCATACGAGGGCGAGCTATCTATCGTGGTCCACGATGACGAACCTGATTTCTCAGACATCCTTAACACGACTGCTCCTTTTATAGAGTTCTCCGAAATCAACAGTTTCGGGCAATGCGGTCAAGCAGTGGGGCTCCTTGGTAAGGAAACGCTTCCTCAAGGACCTCGCTCGGACCTTCAAAAAGTAACGCCGGCTGGATTCCATAACGCTGAGTATCCATGGATCGAGGATCAATGGGTGTACAACCGCTCCCACCTCATCGCATTCGCTCTCGGCGGCGGTGACGCCAACGCAAAAAACCTCATCACAGGCACATATTCGCTCAACACAAGAGGGATGCTGTCGCTTGAAGAGCGGACGCTTTACTACATCGTAAGTACGGGCAATCACGTGCTGTATCGCGTCACGCCCATCTATGAAGGCCATGAGCCTGTTGCGCGCGGTGTGTTAATCGAAGCGAAATCAGTCGAAGATGATGGCGCGGGACTGTCGTTCTGCCGATTCTGCTTCAATGTCGAAGCAGGTGTGGAAATCGATTATTCAACAGGCTACACGCATGCTGATGGCACTATTTCCGAAGATACGGTAGCTGAAAAGACTTACATCCCCGACGAGCAGGTGACGTATGTGTTGAACACCTTCTCGCTGAAATTCCATAGACCGGATTGCTCGTCAGTGCATGACATCAAAGCATGGAATCGCATGTATTTCGCAGGCACGCGTGAAGAAGCCATCGAGATGGGGTACCAACCCTGCGGCTATTGCAAACCTTGAATATGCCTTTGCGATGATCAGCTAGAGAAATCGTAGAGGTCTTTCGTCGCTTCACGAAAATCTTCGTAAACTTCTTCGGCGATGCCCTCATCCACAAGAAGCTCGAACTCAAAAGGTTGGCCCTCCTCATCGAGTTCGGTCACCTCTAAGATGATAACCTGACCCGATGAGCCAACGGGGGCATCCTCCGTCACGGGGAAGAAGAAACCGTACCGCCGATCGTTGTGCAGTATCAACCCGAGGAATTCCAGCTCGACAAGCTCCCCCGCCTCATCTTGGAAGGTGAACGTAACCCCCTCTTCAACCGGAGGGCAAAAGTTCGGTGCACTGCCTTGACGCATGGAAACCTCCTAGCTGACAAAGTTCTTTTCGAGATTTGCAAGTTCTTCAGGCGTGTTAGCGTTGATGAAACAACCACCCATGGGCTCGACTTTGAGCACCATTTCCTGCGTGAACGGGAAGATGTTGACGCGATTGAAGAATGCCTGCGCCGTCTTCGATCCCGTATCGATTGTCTCCTTGATAATCGGTAAGCATGTGCTTTTGCGATATACGGAATGGAACGGCTCGTATCCGTGCTTATTAACCGGAACGACCGCATCGCTGTTATGCGCGCCCATCGCGGTAGATTCGGCAACGACGAGCGCTGGACTCGCGAAAACCATGTCGCATGCCACAACCGCGACATGGTCGTATGAAGCAGCATTCAATGCGGTATACAAGCCTGGCAAGGCACCACGGAAATCATACGCATCACGAACCAGGCGAATTGCCAGTTCGGGATATTCCTCTTGCAGAAACGTCAGGTTCTGCGGTTCGTTGGTAGTAATGACGATCTCGTCGGCGGCAGGGCTGAGACGTTCAACGAGACGGCAGATAAGCGGACGACCCGCAAACGGCACAGTAGCCTTACTGCGACCCATGCGGCGGCTCTCGCCACCTGCCTGTATGACCACGCTGATGTGCGGACGGACAAAACGATCGTCGACGAAGTTCGCCAGTGAGACGGTATCGTCAAGAGCAAACGAGGGGATGCCATAAACTTCAGCTGCTTCGATAGCACTCGGAATGTCCGTGACAACCGCAACGGTATCGCCCGTGGGCACTTTCTCGTTCGGTGCAAGATCCTTCGATAGTTGCGTGAAATCAGCCCCTAAAGGCCACCCCTCGCGAGCACCACGCACGAACGCCTCGGCAACCTTCGCATCGGATGCGTTGGCAGCGCGCATGATCTCGATGGTCGGCAGACCGCTCTTGCGATAGCCTTCTACGATGACCACATCATGGTTGGGCATGCTGCGAACCAATTCACTGCATTCAAGCTCCCCATCGAGCGACTTAATGCGGGCCATTTGCCCAGGGGCGGCGATTATCGTCTCGCTTGCCCCAGCTGCCCGGTGACGATAGGAATCCTTCCCAGGATAATCGATATCGAAGCCCTTATGGCTATGATGCTTGATGCTGCCTACATCGTGGCCGCGTCTAACCAACTCGGCTATAAGCCGCTCGATGCACGTCGTCTTCCCTGAATTGTGACGACCGACTATGGCAACTGCTGGACTTGGTCTGTCCATGTTTTCTCTCCTGTATACGATGCGCGAGAAACGCAAACTCGACGCATCGATTCACACCTAAAACCGTACCGCAGATGATACACAGAATACATCGTTCGTGCATCATACGGGAACGTTTTACGTCATTTTATTCCTCAAATGAAAAGCCTAGAGCGGGCGCCGCGCCTCCAAGGCTCTCCCAAGCGTGACTTCGTCGGCAAACTCGAGATCCCCACCAACGGGTAAGCCGCTTGCAGGACGTGTGACCGTGATGCCGAGCGGCTTGATGAGCCGTGCAAGATATGCTGCTGTGGTCTCCCCCTCAACGTTGGGGTTTGTCGCGATGACCACCTCCATAACATCTTCGCTCGCAAGGCGTTTCATGAGCTCGGCAATATGAAGGTTATCAGGACCGATACCCTCCATGGGAGAAAGCGCGCCACCAAGGACGTGATACACGCCAGAAAAAACCGCAGTGCGCTCGATGGGTGGAATGTCACGCGGTTCGCTAACGATGCAGATGACGCTTGCATCACGTTGCGGGCTTTCGCAGATCTGGCACAGATCATCTTGCGCATAATTGAAGCATCGGCTGCAAAAGTGCACCGTATTTTTCACCTCGATGATAGCATCAGACAAACGCAGCACCGTTGCACGATCGCTATTGAGAATCCAATATGCGATGCGCTGGGCGCTTTTGGGTCCGATGCCGGGAAGGCGCTCAAGCTCGTCGAGCAAGACCTGAATGGACGGAGCAGCGTACATCATCGCCTCCTAGAAACCAGGAAAGCCCATGCCACCCGTAACAGCGTTCAGGCGCTGAGCACTGATTTCATTCATCCCACGCAGGGCCTCATTGACCGCAGAGCAGACCAAGTCTTGCAACATCTCGACATCGTCAGGATCCACAGCGCTCGGATCGATGGTTAAGCTCACGAGCTCCAAGCTGCCATTCACGGTCGCCTTCACAGCACCGCCACCAACGCTGGAATCATACGTAAGCGTTTTTATCTCTTCTTGAACTCGATTGAGCTCAAGCTGTGCTTTCTGAGCCTGCTTCATCAGTTTCTTCATATCAACCATGGTTATACTCTCCTATCCTTTTCGAACGCACGCTATATGGCAGTTCGTTAATTCCATTGCTCTATCATCACGCCGTCACCGAAAAGCGAAAGCGCGTCTTTCAGATCCGATAATTCTTTCTGAGATGAGTCCTCAGACTCCCCAACCTGCTGCGAAACCACATCTTCTTCCCGAGCCGGATTTGGCGACCATTCCTCATATGCATCGAGCGGAACGACATCATCGTCGAAAGCAGAAACCTCTTCGTATGCCGGCGAATTCATGCTACCAGCAGAATCCATCGAAGCGTTCTGGACTGGGTTTTCTGAAGACACCATCTTGGCCACAGCAGAATCATTATGTATCGCGCTATCGGCGCGCACGGGTGCCGCTACGGGTCCTGCCACCGTCTGCGATGCGGGCGATGCAGCTCCCCGAGAAGTCTCTTTCGGCAATTGCATATACGAGAATGCTAGCGGTGCCGAATAAGCTTGGGCAATGGCCTTTTCGACCACAGAACTTGCCTCGGGCTTTTGGAATGCCTTGAACGCGAATTCGCTCTCAGCCGGGAATCCAATTGTCAATGATGCAGTTTGCGCGTCGTACGTCAGTTTGGTGTTGAGAAGAAGCACATGATAGGCCGCCTTCTCCTTCTTGATGAGAGCAAGCGCAGCTTGCCAGAAACGCTGCAACGCCGCAGGGTTCGTCAAATCATATGCCCCCTGTTTAACGGGCGTTCCGCTCGGTGCAGCAGCAGGTTGTCCGCTATCCTCCGAAGTTACTGCGATTGCTTGGGGGGCACCTTGTTCTTCTTTCACGCCAACAGCAAACGTGACGGCAGTCGAATCGGATGCAGCAGCATCTGACTTGATATCCTGCTTTATCGCAGTCATCTTCTTCTCAACCGAAAGGCCAGCGTCGGCTGCAGCACGCTGTGTAGGTACCGCTTTTTCGGGAATGGCATGCACTGGCATTGCAGCTTGACTCGCTTCAAGCGCTTCGATGCGTGCGGCTAAAGCTTCAAGCGACAGATCGGTTTGCGGACGAATCATACGCGTTAGAGCGATTTCAAACGAGAGGCGTGGATTCGTCGATGTTTTCAAGTCGGCAATCGTGTCACCAAGCACGCCCATGAGGAAAGTGAGTCGGTCGGCCCCGAAAAGGGGCAGCACCGATACGAGCTCTTGGCGCGTTTCCTCGTTGATTTCAAGCGAAACCGACTCGCCTGCCAACGAAAGGACATACAAGTCGCGTACGCGCTCCGCGAGATCACGTACGAATTGCGCAAGATCGGAACCTGTTTCCAAGAAATCGTCGACCCACGTAAAGCATGCTACGGCATCCCGTGTACCGATTGCTTGCAGGATTCGCACCATATCGCTTGAAGCGATGGAGCCTAACAAGCTCTCAGCGCCCTCGAGGGTCACTTTACCTCCCTCGTAAGCAATGAGCTGCTCGAGTGCAGTCAGTGCATTACGCATTCCGCCTTCCGCGCGATGCGCAACCAAATCGAGCGCTTCACCTTCGAACTCGACGCCTTCCGCCATGCACACGGCACCCAGCCGGCTCACGATCGCCTCATGAGCGATGCGACGGAAATCGAAGCGCTGGCAACGCGAATGGATGGTTTCGGGAACCTTTTGCGGATCGGTGGTGCATAGGATAAATACAACATGCGATGGCGGCTCTTCGAGCGTTTTGAGCAACGCGTTGAACGCCGCAGTCGAGAGCATATGCACCTCATCGATAATATAGATCTTGCGCTTGCCGCGCGTCGGAGCGAATTGCACGCGACCGATGATCTCCTCGCGTACGTTCTCTACACCCGTACGGCTCGCTGCATCCAGTTCGTATACGTCTGGATGCTCGCCCGCAGCGATGAGCTCGCAATCCTCGCATGTTCCATCAGGCGTCGAGGTCGGGCCGTTCTCGCACAGAAGCGCCTTCGCGAGCAAGCGCGCTGTCGTAGTCTTTCCTGTACCTCGCGGACCGCAAAACAGGTAGGCGTGACTGACTTTATCTTGATCGATTGCATTGCGCAGCGTTCGCTCGATAGCGTTTTGGCCCACAACCTCATCGAAGACTTGCGGGCGATACTTGCGATACAAAGCCTCAGCCATCATGCACCTGCCTTATCCTTATTCGCCTTGCGCGTTGCTAAAGCCGCTTTGATTGCTCCAATAATAGCAGGAAGCACCGATACACCGACGATTCCCAGGACGATTATTTCGAAATGATCTTGGACGAACGGGATGCCGCCGAAGAAATAGCCGACAAGAACGAACAGGCTCACCCATGAAATACCGCCGACCGCATTAAAGAACGTAAAGCGCCCGAACGGCATGTGGCTAGTACCTGCGATAAAAGGCGCGAACGTGCGGAAGAAGGGCATGAACCGCGTGATGATGATGGTCAGACCACCGAAACGTTCGAAGAAGTAATCGAGCTTAGCCATACGTTCAGGTGTGAGCGCCTTCACCTTGCCTGAATCGATGATGCGTTCTCCGAAGAAGCGGGCAATCCAGTAGTTCGACGTATTGCCCAGAATGGCCGCTGCATAAAACACGATGAGCGTCACCCAAACATTGAGTCCGCCACCATCCGCCGAGAACACGCCCGCTGCAAACAGGAGGGAATCGCCAGGCAGGAAGGGAAAGAACACGAGACCGGTTTCGACGAACACGACAAGGAAAAGCGGTGTGTATACCCAAATGGGGCCGAGCGCAATTATCCATCCGGCGATTGCGCCGCGAGGATCTTTCAGCAAGTTGACGAAGAAATCGATGATTCCCATGGTGTCCTTTGGCTGCCCATGACACTGTTGCCCAGCAAAGACTAAGCCGAGTGTTCTCGGCAGACTTGAGCGCTCGTCAGCGGTCCCTTATGGCTGCTTCCTCCCGGACCTGACCAGGTTCGGGACATGTCGCCGCTCAAGCCCATCGAATACACTCGGCTTGCGTCGAATTTCAGTATAGCGAAAGCCGCACTGCGTGCGCTATCTCACCAGTCAATGCAGCGAAAAAACACAGCTGTATGGGGTGCTATTTATCTTCGATCTCGTTCGCTATCGCGAGCAATTCGCCCAAAGTCGTGAAATCGTCTTCAAGAGCGATGCGTTTAGAGCCATCGTAGAGAGCTGCTGCAGGATGGAAGATCGGAAACACCTTGAACTTGCCCGCCTGCTGCAGTGTGCCATGCAGACGCGTGATGCCTATCTCGGTTTTCAGGACGAACTTCGTCGCGAAATTGCCGAGCGTTACGATAAACTCAGGATCGATGGTACGCGTTTGCTCACGCAAGAATGGCGCACATGCTTCTATCTCTTCGGGACGAGGATTGCGATTGCCAGGCGGACGGCATTTGAGGACGTTCGCGATATATACTTCTTCGCGTTTAAGCCCCGCGATTCCTAGCAGCTCATCGAGGTACTTCCCCGCTGCTCCGACGAAGGGTTCACCTTGCAGATCTTCGTTCTTTCCAGGTGCCTCACCGATGAATAGAACGCGCGCATTCGGGTTTCCGGTTCCAAACACCGTTTGCGTACGGCCATCGCATAAAGGACAGCGACGGCATTGCGCAGCCTGAGCTTCGATATCAGGAAGCGGGATGTGTGGTTTGCTCATACGTACACCTTCGGCATTCTCAACCCGAAATTGCACGCCAACTCGTAAGAGATGGTGCCGCATGTGTTCGCCATGTCATCAAGCGTGATGACCGCATCTCCTTGACGACCGAGCACAAGCACCTCATCGCCAATCTGCGGCTCGCGAGCTCGGTAAGAACCGCGAGAACGCAGATCCACCTCGAACATGCATTGATCCATGCAGATATTGCCCACTTGCTTATAGCGCCGACCCTGGAAAATCACATCCGTCTTGCTTGATAGCAAGCGGTTGAAACCGTCGGCATAGCCGATGGGAATGGTGCAAATCTTGACGCTACCAGGGCTACGATAATGCAGGCCATAGCTCACGCCTTCGCTCATGGGCACGAAACGCGCATCGGTGATGCGTGCATGCACGCTCATTGCTGGCTTAAGGTCGATAAGCGGACGTGTTTGCGAGCTTGGATGCAAACCATACAGCGAGATACCCCAGCGCACCATATCGCAATGCGTTTCAGGGAAGCGAATTGCCGCTGCTGAATTGGCGCAATGCACGATGCCGGGATCGAATCCCGCAGCAGTCATCGCATTGATCGCCTGTACGAAACGCTTGAATTGACGCTGGAAATCGAGCGTTTCACTCTCATCAGCCGTAGCGAAATGAGTGAACGTTCCCGTAAGCTTGAGCGCGCGATGGAAGCTGATTTGCTGCAGGAATGTGACGACTTCGTCGAAGCGCACGCCTATGCGGTTCATGCCTGTGTTGACCGCCAAATGGAACGGCGCATCCATGCCGTATGCGTCCGCTGTTTCGGCATATTGGATGGCGAAATCGGGCGTGTACACCGTCGGCATGACCTTGTAACCTAAAAGCAGCGGAATGGCTGTTTCGGGAGGCTGGGAAAGAATGAGAATCGGCGCGTTCACCAATGCCTCACGCAATTCGATGGCCTCGTTGATCGTCGCAACACCCAGATAGTCTGCTCCCGAGTTAAGCGCCATCTTCGCGACGCGCGCTGCGCCATGACCATACGCATCCGACTTTACAACAGCGAGCAGGCGTCGTTCGCGTCCAATACGGCTGCGAATCTGCTGGGTATTGTGCTTGATGGCATTAAGGTCGATCTCGACCCACGCCCAACGCCGATCGAGAGGCGAGATATCCTGCAGTTGATCCGGATCGAACTGCAGCGGCTCATCGGAATACGTTCCCGTGTCCTTGCGCACATATCGCGGCACACTGTGCTGGCCTTTGTTCGCAAAACCGGTGAAGCCATTCAACGAATCATCCACGAGTTTGTCCTTTGTTCAAGATGATAGTCCTGTCCCATTATAGCGAATGCGCACCGAAGCGCACGGCATTATCCCCGCACAGGCGGTTGCAGGCGAGCTTGCATCAGCCCAAAATACGATATGATGGATGCATTAATGAGAAAGCGCCCCGAACAGACCGAACAGACCGAAAACGACCTCAAGCAGGCGTTCTGGAAACTGTATGCCGCAAAGCCAATCGAGCAGATCACTGTTAGCGAGATCGCGCAGCTTGCCGGCTACAACCGTGGCACGTTTTACTTGCATTTCCAGGACATCTACGATGTGCTGAGCACCATAGAGCATGACTTGCTGCAACAGATGTCTAGCTGTGTCGAAACATGCATGCAGCGTCTTGATGCCGGCGATGAGCCAATCGATTGCATGCAAGGCGTGTTGGACTTCTATACCAAACAGCGTGAATACGTTGTCGTGCTGCTCGGGCCACACGGTGATCCTGCATTCACCGCGCAGCTGAAAAGTCTTCTCAAGCCGCTGTGGCTCACCTATGTGCTGCACAAGGAGCCCAAGAAGAGCGAGCAGGAGACCGACCTGATGCTCGAATACACGCTATCGGGCGCGCTGTTCATGATCTCGCGCTGGCTGCAGAACCCGCACGGCGTTTCGCCCGAGAAGCTCCTGCACCTGGTGTATCACTTCGCGCTGCAGCGCTAGCGCTTCCACCGCGTAAGGCGGCGCTCGACGATGTCGAAGATCGCGTACAGGATCACACCGAGCAGGGCGAATGCGATGATGCCCGCGAACATGCGCGGATAGTTCACCATCGACCAGGATTCCATGATGAAGTGACCCAAACCCGTCGAGCCGACGATGGCTTCCGCGAAGAACAGGATCGCAATGGCGATGCCGGAGCTCACACGCAGTGTCGTGAACAGGTCGGGCGTCGCGGCAGGGATGATCACGTGGCGCCACACGTCCCAGCGGCTTCCGCCGAGCGAGCGGACGGACTCGATCGTCTGCTCGGGCAGGCTTTTCGCCGCATCGCGCATGACGACGACGATCTGGAAGAAGATGGTGAGAGCGATAAGTGCGATCTTCGGCGCGCCGCCGAGCCCCAAAAGCACGAGCAGAATGGGAAGCAGCACGATTTTCGGCAGCGGATACATGATATAGAGCACCGGCCCGAACAGCGCGTCGAGGCGCGGGCTCCGACCGAGTGCGAGACCGCATGGCACACCCAACACAGCCGCGATGACCAAGGCGAGCGTGACGCGTTCGAGGCTGATCAGGAAGTCCGGCCACATCGAGACCGCATATTGCGCGAACACGGGAATCGTCTCGGCAGGCGTCGGCAGCGCAGGCGTCTGCAGCAGTACCGCCGTGATATGCCAGCCGGCAAGCACGAACGCTATCGCGAACAGGTAGCACCCGATGCGCTTGAGGATCATGCGCGAGTTCTTCATGCGCGCCGCCCTTCCCCGCTGTGAGTTACCGCGACATCGGCGGCTCTCACGCCACGGGCTTCATCGGCTGCAGCGACTTCGCCACCTGCGGCTAACGCGATTTCGCCGTCCGCTGCTTCCGCAACCGCACGGTTGAGCGCCTCGCGAACGTCCGTGCAGCACTCGAAATACGCTTGCGACGTGCGGAAACCCGGCTCTCCCATGTGCGGATTCTCGATGACGGCCGCAACATGCGCAGGCCGCGGGCTGAACACAACGATGCGCTGTCCCAAATAGACCGCTTCCTCGATGGAGTGCGTCACGAGTATTTGCGCGTGACGGTTCTCCCGCCACAGCTCGAGCAGCGTTTCCTGCAGCGATTCGCGCAGCAAGGCATCGAGCGCCGAAAGCGGCTCGTCCATCAGCAGCAAATCCACATCGAGCGCGAGCGCACGGGCAAGCGCCAGACGCTGCTGCATGCCGCCGGAGAGCTCCTTGGGATAGCGGTTCGCCATGTCGGCAAGCCCCACCTGCTCGAGCGCGTGCATGGTGCGCTCCCTGCACTCCGCCTTCGACATGCCGCGGATGCGCAAACCGAGCTCGGCATTCTTATAGACCGTCTTCCACGGAAGCAATCCAAAATCCTGCAGGATGAGCGCCGTCGCGGAACGCGGCCCGGCAAGTAATTCCCCGTCGATGCTCACGGTGCCCTCCGTCGGCTTCAACAGCCCGCATGCGATGCGCAAAAGCGTCGATTTGCCGCATCCAGAAGGGCCGATGAGCGCGACGGCCTGCCCGCCATCGACCTCGAGCGAAACATCGCGGACGGCCTCAAGATGCGTGCCGTCAGCGTTGCCGTAACGCACGGAGATATGCTGCAGACTCAGATGCATGGGATGGTTGCCTTTACCGTAGTGATTGCCTTTTCCGCGGGCCTTTGCCTAGGAAAGCTTGAATGCGCCGGTCGATTGGTCGTAGGAAAGACCCTTCTCCAGATAACCCTTCTCCTGCATCCATGCGAGCACGGGATCGATCATGGCGTTCGTTGGCAGCTGGCAGGTCGGATATTCGCTGATCGGATAGCTGTTCGCGATCGCCTCGGACAGGTTCGCCTTGCTCACGAGCAGCGCACGATACGACTCGGGATTCGCGTTGATGCGCTTCGCGGCATCGTCCCACACGCCCTTGAGCGCCTCGACGATGGCCGTTCCGTTCCCCTTGCCCAGGAAATCCGCGCGCGCGACCATGATGGATTGCGAGATGTTGTCGCCTTGCGTGTCATCGGCAAGCAGGATGCATCCTTGCGATTCGCCGAGCGAGAGAAGCGAACCCGGCAAGGCCGCTGCGGCCACCGAATTGCTCTGCATCTCCTGGTAGCGCACGGGAAGCTTCTGAATCTCCTCGACGACGATGTCTTCCTTCGCGATGCCCGCTCGTTCCATCAGCTTATCCATCACGTATTCGAGGATGGTGTTCGAACCGACGCCGATGCCCTTGCCTTTCAGGTCGGCAAGCGACGTGATGCCCGAATCGGGGCTCGTCATGATACCGAAGCGCCCCTGCTTGGCCGTCGTGCCGAGCGTGATCCACTCAACGCGCAGATCAACGCCCGAATTCGCGACGATTGCGGCGCTGACCATCGGGTCGGTCATCGCCAGATCGACCTCGCCGGAAACCACGCCGGCGATCAGTTCAGTCGCCGATTGGAAGATGTGTATCTCGACATCAAGGCCGGCTTCTTTGAAAAGGCCTTCCTCCTCTGCAACCCACATGGGGAGGATGTCCTCGGTGGCAAGCGTTCCGATGACCACCTTGCCGCTCACATCGGCCTTGGCGCCCGAACCCGAACCTGCGCCCGATCCTGAGGACGATTGCCCGCACGCAGCAAGGCAAAGCGCTGCGCACAGCGCGATGGCGATTCCGACCAATTTGAACATCCGTGAAACCATGCGGGTCTCCTTCGCTCGAATATGATTTGCATGGAAAAGGTCGTCTGCACAGCATGCTGCACGCCTGCACAGCGCAGACTCCCACATATTCATGATAGAGACCCGCGTGGCGGTTCATCAATGAACAATCACCTGCCGTTTGTTCATTTGAACGACATGTGACGGCACAAAGGCACGCGACGGAATCGGGAAACCGAAGCCTTGAGCAGGAAACAGTGCTTTTTGATGATTTTTCCGAATTCTTGATAGTTCCCTTCTCCATGCCCTGCTCGGTACAATTGATGCACGAGAGTTAAGAAATCGAGAGGGAGAGGAGAGGTATGGATTACCAAGAGTTTCTGGATACGCTCGACCGCAAAGCGTATCACGATGGCGAATGGCGCTGGCAAGAAGGAGATGTCACCGTCACGCGCACCAACCATTGGTCGCCTCCGGGCTGCCATAACGGCTGCGGCGTGCTGCTTTCCGTCGATAAGGACGGCAAGCTCGTCCACGTCGAGGGCGACCCGCTGAACCCCTTCAACGGCGGCAAGCTGTGCATGCGTTGCATCGACTTGCCCGAGCAACAGCAATCGCCCTACCGCCTGCGTTACCCGCTGCGTCGCGCCGGTGAGCGCGGCGAGAACAAGTGGGAGCGCATCACGTGGGATGAGGCCTACGACGAGATCGTCGAGAAGGTCAACTGGATCAAGGAGAACTTCGGCTCGCACACCATCCTGTTCGACCACGGCACGGGCCGAGACATCGGTTGGCAGCTGCCCCTGTTCGCCTCGACCGCGCTCGAGACCCCGAACGTTTCGAACTTCGGCTTCTCGGGATTCGCGTGCTACCTTCCCCGCATGATCGGTTCGTCGGCAAAGATGGGCGAGATGAACATCATCGACGTGTCCGAGACCCATGAGCTGCGCTACGCGGATCCTTCGTTCCGCCGCCCCGACGTCATCATGGTCTGGGGCAACGAGCCTCTGAAGGCGAACGCCGACGGCTTCCTCGGCCACTGGATCGTCGAATGCATGCAGATGGGCACGAAGATCATCACGATCGACCCGCGCCTGACCTGGCTCGGCACGCGTGCAGAATACTGGCTGCAGATCCGCCCGGGCACTGACGGCGCGCTCGGCATCGCTATGCTGAACACCATCATCAACGAGGACCTCGTCGACCACGATTTCATCGATTGCTGGACGTACGGGTACGAGCAGCTGGTCGAGTCCGTGCAGGGTAAGGACGCCGACTGGGCGGCCGAGATCTGCGATCTCGATGCCGACCTCATCCGTGCTGCAGCCCGCATGTACGCCAACGCGGAATCCGCCGCCATCCAGTGGGGCCTCGCATTCGAGCAGCAGATCGCCGCATTGGGCGTCACCGCCGCCGCGTGCGACCTCATGGGCGTCACCGGCAACATCGACAACCCCGGCGGTAACCTGCTCATGAAATGCGCTTTCGATATCGAGAAGCGCTACGGTCTGGGCGACTTCAAGATCCCGCGCGAGAACTACTCGAAGAAGCTCACCACATCGGCGGGTATCGAGGAATCCGATATCGTCGCGTGCGCATCGGCGGACTCGTTCATCCATGCATGCGAGGCTGATGAGCCCTACAAGATCCAGATGCTCTGGATCGAGTCGGGCAACCCGCTCGCCTGCTCTTCGATGGACGCCCCGCGCGCCTACGAGGCCATGCGCCGCATCCCCTATGTCGTGGTCGCCGACCCGTTCATGACGCCGACCGCGGTCGCAGCGGCCGACATCGTGCTCCCGGTCGCATTCAGCTGCGAGCGCAACTCCGTGCGCACCTGGTGGACCCCCGTTCGCTCCATTTCCAAGTGCACGAGCTTCTACGAGGCGAAATCCGATGAGGAGATCATCCTCGAGCTCGGCAGACGTCTGAAGCCCGAGAACTGGCCGTGGAAGGATGACCATGAGCTGTGCACGTGGTACCTGCTCGACGAATATGCCGAAGGAGGCACGACGTACGAGGGCAGCTTCGAAGAGCTGCAGGAGCGCGGCGGCTTCAAGTACTGGGATTGGGATGCCACGTACTACAAGTACAAGAAGGGCCTGTGCCGTCCGGACGGGCAGCTCGGATTCGATACCGCAACGGGCCGTTTCGAGTTCTGGAGCTGGGGTTACAACCATTGGGGCGTCGATCCGATGCCGTATCACATCGAGCCGCAGGACGGTCCTATCGCCGACCCCGAGCAGTTCGCGGAGTATCCGCTCATCGCAACGTCGGGCGGACGCTCGTACGAGTTCTTCCACTCCGAGCATCGCATGTTCGAGACGATGCGCGAGTTCCATCCGTGGCCGCTCGTCACCATCAACCCGAAGACCGCCGAGAAGCACGGCATCCAAGACGGCGACTGGGTGTGGATCGAAAGCCCGCACGGACGTTGCCGCCAGAAGGCGTATCTCTTCCCTGGCATCAAGGAGAACACCATCCACATGGAGCACGCGTGGTGGTACCCGGAAACGGAAGGCGCGGAGCCGAATCTGTTCGGCGTGTTCGATTCGAACATCAACAACATGACGAAGATCTTCGAAACCGGTCAAGGCGGCATCGGCTCGGGCATCAAGAGCTTCCTGGCGAAGATCTACAAGTACCAGGACGGCGACGTAATGCCCGGTCAGATCGTTACGCGTGAAGGCGGATTCGGCGATTACGTCCCCGGCGTGTGGGCTGGCGATCTCAAGCACGCGAAGCTACGCGAGGGCCAAGGCGCCATCATCTCGGACGAGGTGCGTCGCGCAGTCGAGCAGAAGGTCCAGGATGCGAACATGCAGGGCCGCGAAGCTCTCAAGAAGGCCATGGCAGACGGCAAAGCCGAGCTTGAGCAGGAATAGGAGGCTAATCAGTTATGAAAGCGTTGCTCGTTAACAGTGAGTACTGCACAGGCTGCCATTCCTGTGAGGTTTCCTGCAAGGATCATTTGCAGCTCCCTAAAGGGGAATTCGGCATCAAAGTGACGGAGGTTGGACCGTTCCAGTTCACTGCATCCGATCACGCAGGCGCATGGGAATGGACGTACACCCCGATCGTCACCCAAGCGTGCGACCTGTGCGCCGAGCGCACCGAAATCGGGAAGATGCCGCTGTGCGTGCAGCATTGCCAAGCGTGGTGCATGTATTACGGCGAAATCGAGGATCTTGTGAAGAAGATCGACGGCAAGACCCGTTGGACTTTGCTTGCAGTAGCGCAATAGCGCGATTGCAGACTATCGGGCTTCCCACGAGCGGGCAGGTGCTTTCGCATCTGCCCGCTTTCTATGCGAGCGGGCTTTCCGTCATTCTTCCCCATCATTGGGAAGCTTATCGTATGAGCGCAGGAGCGTTTCCAACTCGCGCGTCGAATGGATTCCCAGCTTGCGGAAAATGCTGTACTTGTGCGTGTTCACAGTCGCAACCGATATTCCCAGGAAGTCAGCGATGTAGTCGACCTTGCGGCCGTTCGCGACGTAACGAAGGACATGGCCCTCCGACTTCGTCAAACCATAATCGTCGATCACGTGAAGGATGGATCTCTTGCGACGATAGGGGATCTCATGCTGGATGGGGGCGAGGAACGATTGCTTCGTACGCGCATATTCCACGACATCAAGCGCATCGATGGCCTCGATGAGCGCGAGCTGCAGCTCCTTCTTGCTCTTATCCTTCAGAATATAATCGGGAATCCCCTGATAGAAAACCGCAGCTTTCTCAAGTACAAGCTTTTCGTCATCGTTGATAAACACGCTCTATCCCCTTTCTGAATGCTCCCTGCTCTCTCTATGTCGATCAATTCGCTTTCTACAATATTCTACTTCTTCGAACGCGAGAAGACCGCGACCGCGATGAATGTGAGCGCACCCACGATGGCGCCGCCGAGAAAGATGAGCGACGACGGCGTGAACCCGTTTCCCACGACGCCGAAGCCGGCAATCGCACCCGATGACGCGCTGATGGTCGACCCGATCCACGGACCAATGAGCATGGGAATGAGCACCACCATGAAGATACGCAGGCCCTGCACCATGCCGACGCGTCCGCCGGGCGTGTTGTTGCGCACTTCCGCCGCCATGCACGCAACCGCGGAAAGATAGCCCGACAGCATGAGCACCGATCCCACGAACACGCCGATCGTGTTCGTAAGCAGCGTGAGCACCAGGCAGCCGACGAGGAACAGCACGATGGGGATGATGACCGCCTTCACAAAGCCCACGCGGTCGACGCGGCGACCGTAGAAGATGGTGAAAATCGATGCGATGATGATGCCCGGGGCCATGACGAACACGTAATTCTCGCCCAAAATGTACGGAAGACGCAGGTACAGAACGTAGTAGGGCATGAACACCTGCAGCGCAGTCGAGAACACGCAATACGCAAAAAGCACCAGGTAGAGCAGGCGGTTCTCACGCGCTGCGGTCGGTGTGAACCCGTACGCGAGCTCGCGGAAGTAACTGCTGTCGCGCTTGGGCTCGGGGTGCGAGTCCTCCATCAGCACGAGCGAAAGGATCGCCACCACGATGACGATGCCGCCGATGATGGCGAAGAAAAGCGGGTAATCGTACGTCACGGTGCCGTCCGGGCGCACGATCATGAGGAACATAGCGCCACCGAATACCACGAGCATCGACAAAAGGGGCATGGCGGAATTCACGCCCTCCACGCGTCCGCGGTTCGTTTCGTCGGTGATGTCGGTCATCCATGCATTGAAGCATGAGTCATTCGACAAGCTTCCGAAGAAGGTCATGATGCAGTCAAAGGCAATGGTTAAGGAGATGCCGAGCGTCGCAGCCGCCGCAGCATCGGCAGCAAGCGTCTCGGAGATGTTCTGCAATACCGAGAAAACGAGGATCGAGATACCCCACAACACCGTACCGATAACGATGAAGATCTTACGGCGTCCTACGCGATCGCTCCATGTACCCAACAATAGGGTCGTCGCCGTCGCGGTGATGGCTGATGCGCTCACCATGAGGGCAACGTCTGACAACGATGCTCCAAACGCATCTTGGATAAACAGGTTGAAGAAGTTGTTCTCAACCGCCCAGGCAATCTGCCCCGTAAGCGCTACGACAACGATTAAAAACCATGCCCTGCGACTCAGCTTCGTGCGTTGCATATGCATCCTTTCATCCCTGGCAGGCTTCGTACATCTTGTTAATGCGCCTATCGTAGGTCAATAATCCGTTCGTTTCCTCTTCGATGTCCGTTAACTGCGTGTATACATACCCGGCAAGACCGCTCTCTTCTAAGACCTCCATCGTAGCGAGCTGCTCTGTCAATGCTTCGAACCACTTCCTGGGGTTTTCGAAAGAGTCGTAACCGTATGCGACCTCGCAAGAAGAATGCCCTGGTATATGCCACGTCAAACCACCGAATTCAGTCGTTGCGAACGCTCGCGCAGGTCTGTCGCCATCGGCTGTTTTCTCACGCAAGGGGTCAGGATAGACCTCCAACTCTCGGAAATAGTTGTGAACGCTGAAGTAGTCCCCCACACGTTGATCGTACCAACCACTCGTTGAATCAATGGGGCGTGTTTCATCCAAGCTGCGCGCGAAATCCGTCATTGCGCGCGCATCGAACTGTCCCCACGCCTCGTTGAAAAGCACCCATGTCACGATGCACGGATGATTGCGTAGCGCGCGGATCGTCCCTTCGCACGCATTGCGCCACTCGCTACGATAGACGGGATCCTCCGCAGCAAAGTGCGCATAATGCGAAGGTCCTTCGTCAGATAGCCGCGTCCATAAGTCCTTGAACAAGGTAGGCAGTTGGCTTGTGTACCACTTTCCATACGTGCCGCCGCCGCTTACCATGTCTTGCCACACTAACATTCCCAATCGGTCGCAGTGATAATACCAACGCTCGCTTTCGACCTTTATGTGCTTTCGCATCATGTTGAAACCAAGCTTTTTTGCACTTCGAATATCGAACACGAGCGCCTCGTCAGCCGGTGCGGTCATAAGGCCATCGGGCCAATAGCCTTGGTCGAGCACTCCCTTGAGCAGAAACGGCTCATCGTTGAGATAGAAACGCGGGACGCCTTTCTCGTCCGCATGCACCTCGCATGTGCGGAATGCGGCGTAGGAACCCACGCGATCTGCAGCAGTAAGAGGGCTCTCATCATCAGCGAAGACGAGCTGCAAGGTGTATAGGTACGGATCATCGGGTGACCATAGATGCGGGCTTTTGACCTGAATGAACACCTCTGCTGCGAAAGCATCACCCGTCATCTCGGTATGCGCTAAAGCCATACCGACGCAGGTGCCCTCCGCATCGTGAGCCTCTGCGTGCAATGTTCCCGCAGCCGATGACTCAACGTAAAGGGCAATGCCTTCGCGCTTCGGGTCTGCATCGGCATGAAGCGACACGATATGTGCCGCGTGCACGACTTCGCACCATACCGTTTGCCAGATGCCGCTCTGCGCGGTATACCAAATGTCACTCGGAAACAGTTTCTGCTTGCCTCGTAATTGCGTGCCGGTATCGCTTGGATCGGTCACACGCAACACCACTTCTATATGGCAAGACGATGCGGTTTCTTCTTGCGGAGCAACATGCGCCCCTTTGATCTCGGTAATCGCATCCGTGATATCAAAACAGAACGGCAGATACCCGCCCGTATGCGAGCCCACGACCTGCCCGTCCACGAAACACGTGCAACGATAATCAACCGCCTGGAAATGCAGGAGCAGTCGCTCACCGTCGTTTAGCTTCGGAACATCCACGATACGCCGATACCACAGTATCTCATCGGGCTGCACGCTACGCTCAACGCCCGAAAGCGGTGCTTCGGGTGAGAATGGCACGAGAATCTTTCCATCGAAAACACTCGGCACCATATCCTCGGTACCAGCCGCCTTCGTAATCGCATAATCCCAGTAGCCGTTCAGGTTCAGCCATCTTTCACGCGCGAACTGCGGCGTCGGATGCTTTTTGAGCACCGCATCCGAATCAAGCTGCTCACCCCACGGCGTTGAAAGCTTCACCTTCTCCGCTACATCATGCTTACGCGGTTTGGCAGCCAGTACACGTTTGAAATCCAGCATCGGCAATCCCCCTGATGCATCGTATCCGCTGTTGACGAGTTTTCTTTCGACACAATGGTAACGCAAGAGACTGCCCCGCGCGGTGATGATGAGTCCTAAGAATCGTCACCTCATGAACTCTGCACGATAATCCCAGTGCAGAAAAGAAGAAGTGCACCGAAATCGGTGCACTTCTTAATGACGCAATGCGGGGTTCGTTTGATAAACCCCCATTGCCGCTCTTAAGCATCGAGCAGCCAATCGGCTCCATGCCGCTGCGTTGTTATTCGGCAGCCTTCTCGGCTTCGACCTCTGCAACGACTTCGTCAGCTGCAGCTTCAACCTCAGCGGCAGCCTCTTCGACGACTTCCTCAGCCTTGGCTTCCTCGGCCTCGACCTCGGCAACAGCCTCGTCAACGAGCTCTTCGGCTTCTGTCTCTTCGACGACTTCTTCGGCAACGGCCTTCTCGACCTTCTTCGGCTTCGCCTTCTTGGTCTCTGCAGGCTTCTCCGCCTTCTTCGTCGAAACCGTCTCGTTCACGAGCTCCATGATGACCATCGGAGCGCAATCGCCCTTACGGTATCCGAGCTTCATGATGCGGGTGTATCCGCCAGGACGATCAGCGAACATGCCCTGCGAAACCTTTTCGAACACCTCGCGAACGAGTTCCTTGTCACCACCCAGCTTAGCGATGGCAAGACGGCGGGAATGGAGATCGCCCTTCTTGGCCCAGCCGATGATCTTGTCCACGTCGGGACGGATCTCCTTGGCACGAGCCTCAGTGGTTTTGATACGGTCGTTCAGCAGCAGTGCGCTGACTAAGCTGCGCTTCATAGCCTTGGTATGGCTCTTGTCAGTGCCGAGCTTACGACCTTTCTTTTGGTGTCTCATAATCGTGCTCTCCTATAGCTTTAAATTGAGATCCATGGAAATGAGCTTGTCCTTCACTTCCTCGATGGACTTCGCACCGAAATTCCTGATGTTAAGCAGGTCATTCTCGGAGAACTCAACGAGCTGGCGCACAGAATGGATGCCTGCGCGCTTCAGGCAGTTGTAGGAACGTACCGAAAGGTCCAAATCCTCAATCTGCTTGTCAAGCTCGGCGTTGAACTCTTGTCCCTCAGGAGCGAAGATGGATGGGATTTCGGTCTCATCGTCTTCCGAAGAAGCGGAAAGGCTCAAGAACGCTCCCATGTACTGGTTCACGATGTTGGCAGCGCGGCACACAGCCTCGTCAGGAGCGATGGAACCATCGGTTTCAACCTCGAGAACGAGTCTGTCATAGTCAGTGCGCTGACCAACGCGCGTATCCTCAACGTTCATCGTGCAGCGACGAACCGGCGAGAACAGGGAATCCACATGGATGATGCCAATGGGATCCTCAGTGCGCTTGTTGCGCTCTGCCGAGACATAGCCGCGACCGATGCCGATACGGATAACCATATCGAGCTGACCGCCATCGGCAACCGTTGCGATGACATGGTCAGGATTGATGAGCGTGAACTCAGTGGGAACCTCGAGGTCGGCACCTGTAACCGTGCACGGACCCTCGATGGAAACGCGAGCGATAGCTTCCTCTACATCATCGGACACTGGCGAGAACACCAGGCCCTTCACGTTGAGAACGATATCGGTGATGTCTTCGATGATACCTTCGGCAGTGGTGAACTCATGCTGAACGCCATCGATTTGAATCGCGGTTGCCTTCGCGCCGTCAAGCGAGGAAAGCAGCACGCGACGCATGCAGTTGCCCAGCGTATAGCCATAGCCACGCTCGAGCGGCTCCATGATGAAGCGAGCGACGGTATCATTGACTTCTTCTATGGTTACTGTTGGCCTCATGAACTCTGTCATGTGTAAAGCCCCCCTATCCTATGCAGCGATTACTTCGAATAAAGCTCGACGATAAGCTGTTCGCGGATGTCCAGATCGATTTGGTCGCGTTGCGGAAGCGCGAGAACGCTGCCCTGCAACTTTTCGATATCAACTTCGAGCCATGCCGGAACGGCAGTACGCTCATTGGAGATAAGGGCGCTCTTGATGACCAGCATCTCCTTTGCCTTCGGAGCGACAGCTACCAGATCACCCGGACGAACGCGGAAAGACGGGATGTCCACGCGCTTGCCATTCACGGTGATGTGACCATGACGCACCTGCTGACGAGCCTCGGCGCGAGACTTCGCGAAACCGAGACGATAGACAACGTTGTCAAGACGGCTCTCAAGGATGCGCAGCAGGTTCTCACCGGTTACGCCCGTCTGACGGTTGGCCATATCATAGTAATGATGGAATTGCTTCTCGAGTACGCCGTAGATACGCTTGGTCTTCTGCTTCTCGCGTAACTGCGTGCGATATTCGCTTTCTTTAACACGCTTCTTGCCCGACTCACCCGGTGCATAGCTATGGCGCTCCATAGCGCACTTGTCGGTGTAGCACCGGTCGCCCTTGAGGAACAGCTTGCATCCCTCACGACGGCACAGTCGGCAATCAGCTCCAGTATAACGAGCCATAATATCGTGATCCTTTCAATTACACGCGACGACGCTTGCGCGGACGGCAACCGTTGTGCGGGATGGGTGTGCAATCTTGAATGCTGGAGATCTCAAGGCCAGCAGCCTGCAGCGAGCGAATAGCCGTCTCGCGGCCGGAACCGGGACCTTTGACGAACACAGCGACCTTGCGCAGGCCGTGCTCCATGGCGACCTTGGCCGCAGCCTCTGCAGCAAGCTGAGCCGCGAACGGCGTGGACTTGCGAGAGCCCTTGAAGCCGGCGGTGCCACCAGACTGCCAAGAAATCACATTGCCCTGCGGGTCAGTGATGCTCACGATGGTGTTGTTGAACGTAGATTTGATGTGTGCCGCGCCAACAGCGATATTCTTACGTTCGGAACGCTTAACACGGGCGCGTACGTTTTTCTTTGCTGCCACTTAAGCTACCTCACTTCTTCTTTCCGCCGATTTGACGCTTGGGGCCCTTACGAGTGCGAGCATTCGTATGCGTGCGCTGTCCACGGACAGGCAGGCCACGACGATGACGCAGACCGCGATAGCAACCGATTTCCATCAGGCGCTTCACGTTTTGGGAAACCTCGCGATGCAAGTCGCCTTCGACAGTCAGGTTCTCCTGAATGTAGTCGCGCAGCTTGGTGAGGTCTTCTTCGGGAAGATCGTTGCAGCGGATGTCAGGATCAACACCAGTCTCCGCAAGGATCTTCTTAGATGTGGTCAGACCAATGCCGTAAATGTAGGTCAAGCCGATCTCGATGCGCTTGTCGCGAGGAAGATCGACACCGAACAAACGTGCCATATGGTTAATACCTCTCTCTCTTCCTAGCCCTGACGCTGCTTATGACGAGGGTTCTCGCAGATGACGAGCACCTTGCCATGGCGTCGGATGATCTTGCATTTATCGCACATTTTCTTGACCGAAGGACGTACCTTCATAATCTCTTCCTTTCGGTTAATGTACCTTGTTCTCTATATCTACACCCAGCCGCTGGTGTTTGTTTGCTAAGCCATGCACAGCGTTTTTCGTTCCAGGTTTTCACTACCTGGCAAAGACGTTTTGCGCACGCTGTGCCTCATGCAAAAACGCCTCAAGGCGCAAAAACACACAATTTCTGCATAATTTCTTCACAAACCTATGCAGAAACAGCGTGTTTATTTGAACCGATAGGTAATGCGCCCGCGGTTCAAATCATATACAGACAACTCAACCGTAACCCTATCTCCAGGGAGGATCTTGATGTAATGCATCCTCATCTTCCCGGAAATATGAGCCAAGATATTGTGCCCGTTCTCGAGCTCAACCCTAAACATTGCGTTTGGCAACGCCTCGAGTACTGTCCCCTCGAGCTCGATAACGTCTTCCTTGGACAAATCCTCTTCCTCCGTAAAAAAGGCCATTAAACAGCAACTTAAAATGATACCAAAAATCTGCCCTATGAGGCAATTCGTGGCGGTGTGCGGAGCACGTGAGAACATCTTGGATGCAAACGTGCTCGAAGAGCGCAAAAAGGCACCGCCCATATGGGCGGCGCCATACTTTGCACAATGCGTTTAACGCTTGCTGAACTGCGGACGCTTGCGAGCTTTCTTCAGACCATACTTCTTGCGCTCGACCATACGAGAGTCGCGCGTAAGGAAACCGGCCTTCTTGAGCTCGGCACGATATTCGCCAGCCTCAAGCAGTGCGCGGGAAATGCCATGACGCAGAGCGCCAGCCTGCCCGGAAACGCCGCCGCCATTCAAGCGGGCGATGACGTCGAAGTGGTTCACCGTGTCGGTAACCTTGAAGGGAGCCTTCACGTAGTTCACCAGAGCCTCGCGACCGAAATACTCGGCAGCATCGCGGCCGTTGACGGTGATCTTACCAGTGCCGGGAACAAGACGGACTCGAGCAATAGCGTTCTTCCTGCGGCCCGTGCCGTAATACAAAGCTTCGTCTGCCATAGCTTATCCCTCCAACTCGATCTTACGGGGCTTCTGAGCCATATGCGGATGCTCGGCACCGCAATAAACCTTGAGCTTCTTACCCATTGCACGACCAAGCGTGTTCTTGGGCAGCATTCCCTTCACGGCGTGCTCGATGACGCGCTCAGGATGCTTCTGCATAGCCTCTTGTAAGGTCTCAGACTTCAGTCCGCCGGGATGGCCGGAGTGACGATAGTACTCCTTGGCAAGGAGCTTGTTGCCTGTGACGCGGATCTTGTCAGCATTGACGATGATGACGAAGTCGCCCGTGTCGACATGCGGGGTGTACTGCGGCTTGTGCTTGCCCTTCAGAATCTGGGCAGCCTTGGCTGCGACGCGACCAAGCACCTGATCTTCTGCATCGATCAGAACCCACTCGCGCTCAACCTCAAGCGGTTTTGCGTAATACGTTTTCACTGTATCCTCCACAAATATTTGCTTGTCAGAACGCGAAAGCGGTTGAAGCTGCCGCCATTGCGCCTGATCAAGACTCGTGCGTTTCAAAAGTGCAGGTCAACTGGATGTCGGTTTCCTACGCCAACGCAAGCCGCCGGGCCTGGACTCCCTTGGGCATGCTCCGCCTACCCTGCGATACGGGGCTTTTGAAGCGAACCTGCTCATTCTATAGCCGCAGGAATACCTTGTCAACCGTATTTGCCTTATACGACAGCAGGAGTGATGTCGTTCGCGCGGCGTTCCATGTAGATCTTCATCGCGTAGAGCGTGATATCAGAACGGTTGATGACACCAACGATGCGACCATTCGACAGCACGGGGACCTTCTTTAAGTGGTTCTCGCCGATGACGCGGCATAGCTCATCGAAGCTCGCGTGCTCATCGACTGAAATGACACCAAGGGTCGCGATGGAGCTCGCAGGCATATCCATGACGCTATCGAGTTTGTGCTCGAAGTCGGGATCGTCCTGCTCGCTCGCCGCGATCATTGCGATCGGGTCGAGATATGTCTTCCCGCGACGCGAGAGAGCCCTGATGACGTCGCCATCGGAGATGATGCCGCGAACCATCATGTCCTCATCAACCAGCGGCACGGCACTGACGCCCTTCTCGATGAAGATGTTGACGGCATCGGCGACGGTCGCAGTCGCAGGCAACAGGTACAGGTCGGTCTTCATGAGCGAAGCCAGGATGCTGCGGCGTTCGCCGCTCGGGTCGGCCTGCGCGGCATCCGTCGCCTTGTCTTTGACCATGACGACAACCAAGATCGTGGCAGCGAGACAGATGAATGCTTGCACGAGGAACGAGACGTTGACGCCCAGCATACTCGCCTCGATCTGGCCCAGCTCACCAGTGTTCGATGCAGCAACCATCGAGTACACCGAAATGACGAGCGCTGTCCCAAGCGAGCCGGCAACCTGGCGCAAGGTATTTGAAAGCGCATTCCCATGGTTGAGCACCTTGTTGTCGAGCGCATTGAGTCCCCATGTGCTGATCGGCATATTGATGAGCGACAGCGCGAAATGGCGCAGGCACACGACAATGCTCAGGTACAGCAAGCTCGTCGTTGTGGTGAGGACAGAAAGCGCCACCGTCATGAGCGTCAGGAGCACGGTACCTACGATGCCCATGACGCGCGGACCATGCTTATCGAACAGACGGCCGGCAACGATACCCATGACACCCATGACTACAGCACCAGGCAACATGACGATCGCTGACGTGGTCGCCGTTTGACCGCATAAATCCTGCACGTATATCGGGATGAGGACGCCATTTGCCATGATGGCGGCGTTCACGATCATGCCGATGACCACGCTCGCCATGAAACGACGGTTCTTCAGGATGCGCACCTGAAGCATCGGGTTCTCCAACTGCAACTGCCTGCGGAAGAAGAACACGAGGATAACCACACCGATTACAACCGGAATGAACGGCATGACGGAAAGCCCATACGAGCCGATGGCGCCGAAGCCGTATAGCACCGCACCGAAGCCGAGCGTCGAAAGTATAACGGACGGTTTGTCGAGCTTGGGCGTTTCCTCATCGCCCTCGCGGCCTTTATGCAATGTAATGATGGCGAACACGATATCGATGGCAGCAAGCCCGGCAACGATGTAGAACAACGTGTGCCAGTCGGCGTTATCGATGATCAAGCCGGCAATGGTCGGCCCGATGGCAGGAGCGAAGCTGATGATGATACCGAACAGGCCCATCGCGAAACCGCGCCGATCGACGGGAAACGTCAGCAGCATGACCGTCATGACCATCGGCATCAGCACGCCCGCACCACACGCCTGGACCATACGACCTGTCAGAAGCACCGCGAAGTTCGGTCCCCATGCAGCGAGGAGACTGCCGATGATGAACGCAATCATCGCGACGATGAAGAGGATCTTCGTGCTGAAGCGGTCGGTCAAATACGCCGTGATCGGGATCATGATCGCATTGACGAGCGTGAATGCCGTAGTCAGCCATTGTGCACTCGATGCGTCGATGCTCAAATCGGACATGATGGAAGGCAACGCCGGCGTAACCAGCGTCTGGTTCAAGATGGTGATGAACGAGCCCGAAACCAAAACGAGCAGCATCACGACTTGTTTCTTCGTCAGTCCTAACATGCAACGGTCCTTCCCGCACGAATGCGAGATACGCGATTAATGAATGCGATTCTTATCGGTTGAATATAAATCGGATACATACGGTATTACAGCAGCATGAACAGCTTTGCAAGTACGAAACCGATGAGTCCGCAACATGGGAACGTGAGCACCCATGCGAGCACCATGTTCCCCGCGATATTCCACTTCACATCACGAGGATTCTTGCTCGCCCCCACGCTCATGATTGCCGATGTGTTGCAATGCGACGTGGAAACCGGCATACCGACCAAATTGGAAACGAACAGCGTGGTGGCAGTGCTGATAGAAGCTGCGACACCCTGGTACTTCTCAAGTCTGACCATATCCATCGCGACGGACTTGATGATGCGCTTACCGCCGATAATGGTACCGATAGACATGGCAATGGAGCAGGTGATCATGAGCCATAGCGGGAAGCCTGTCGACCCAGCATCCTCCATACCGAAGCTCAATGCGATGCCAAGCACACCGATGGAAAGGAACTTCGAACCATCCTGCGCGCCATGCAGGAACGCCAATGCACACGCAAGGATGTTCTGAACGACGATGCACGTCTGGTTGCCTTTGCGGCGATTGACGTATCTGAACAGTTTCTCGAACAGGCGCACCACAAGCCAACCGATGGCAAAGCCCGCAAACAGCGAGAACAACATACCGTATATGACCATCATCCATTCGCCAACCACGACACCGCCCCAACCGTTGAGCGCGATGGCTCCACCGGTGATACCCGCGATGAGCGAATGCGATTTGGACGCAGGGATGCCTTTGAACCAGCAGAAGACGCCCCAAATGATGGAGCCTATCATCGCCGCCATCAAGGCCATCAAGGCAGTATGCGTATCGCCTGAAAAATCAACCATTGCAAACATGGTTTTGGCTACAGCCGTAGAGACCAAAGGAATAGCCATCACGCCGATGAAATTGAAGATTGCAGCAGCTATAAGCGCCGTAACAGGCTTCATGCAGCGAGTAGAAACCGCAGAAGCGATGGCGTTAGGCGCGTCCGTTGCACCCGAGACTATCGTGACCAAGATAACGAGAACCAGAATAACGCCCAATGAGGGGTATGAGGCCATTTGGCTTAATAGCACTCCGAGTGAAAGATCCACTGGGCAACCCCTTCTCGAACCGTACGCGTTACTTGACGAGATATCTTCTCACGTTCATTTTATGCCGTAAGCACACATCCGTCCTGATTGCACCGTGCAAACGGCAGATTCAATAACATTATAATGCCGAAATCGTCTCCATCAGGGCATCGACGATGAGATCTTCGGGTACCTTTTTCACCACTTCCCCGTTCACGAACACGACACCCGATCCGTCACCGCACGCAACGCCAGCATCCGCATCCGAAGCTTCGCCGGGACCGTTGACGACGCATCCCATGACAGCGACTTTCAGAGGCTTTTCAACGAAAGCAAGCTTTTCCTCGACCTGCTTCGCCAAGCCGATCAGATCGACTTGGCACCGACCGCATGTCGGGCAGCTGATCAACTCAGGACCTCGGGCACGCAATGACAGGGCCGAAAGCAAAGTCCAGCACGCACGCACCTCGAGTACGGGATCATCGGTCAACGAGATACGCAAGGTGTCGCCGATGCCCTCTTCGAGCAAGATGCCCAAACCGCTAGCAGATTTGATCAGGCCCTGGAATGCCGTGCCGGCTTCCGTAACGCCGATGTGCAACGGAACCTGGGGAATCATGCTTGCGAGTAAGCGGTTCGTTTCGATGATGGCTTGCACATCATGAGCCTTCGCGGAAACGACGATGTCGGTAAACCCACGGTTCTCAAAATGCGCTACGTAATCAGCCGCAGACTGCGCAAGCTTTTGCGGGAGGGTCAGATCATCCCGCTTCTTAAGCTCAGGGTCGAGCGATCCCGCATTCACTCCGATGCGAATGGGGATATGCACCTGCTTGGCAGCATCGATTACCTCGTTCGTTTTCTCAAGGCCTCCGATATTTCCCGGGTTGATACGCAGCTTCGCCGCGCCGCGCAAGGCGGCTTGTACGGCTATCTCGGCACTGAAATGCACGTCGGCAACCACAGGAAGCGGAGATTTAGCGCAGACAGCTTCGAATGCATCGAGGCAATCCTTACGCGGAATCGCCATGCGGACGACCTCGCAACCTGCTTCAGCAAGCGCATCGATCTGACGCAGGTTCGCATCAACATCGGTTGCTTTCGCATTGAGCATCGATTGCACGACGATGGGAGCACCGCCACCCATGGGTACGGAGCCGACCATGACCTGGCGCGTGAGCTCATGTGGTTTCATGCGTTCCCCTTCCTTATTCCTTCATCGCGTCTTACGAGAACGCGATTCGCACATACGGGTTAACCCCAAAAACCCGTGAATATTCGTTGGATATCCTGACCGACCATAATGACGAACAGCCCGAGAAAGAGCGCAACGCCCGCGATGCTCAGGCCATTAAGGGCACGGAGCGAGATGGCCCGGCGTGCGATCTTCTGATAGATTTCAACCACGAATCTGCCACCGTCAAGCGGCGGGATCGGAATGAGATTCATGATGCCCAGAGAAACCGAGATCATAGCAGTGAACTCCAGGAGCGCGACGATACCCTGCTCGGCTGCGCTCTTCGAGATAATCGCAATGCCGATTACCGATGCCGAATTCGATACGGTTTCTGCAGCGGTCGCTGGATTGAACAAGCTTACTACCGCTTGGAAGACCATGCCGATGTATGTGAATCCAGCCTGGATAGAGCGAAGGGGATCGACGGTCACATGGGTGATTTCACCCGACGCCGTCTCGTAGTCGAATCCGATGACCGAATAGATGAAGATGAATGCAAGGATGGCGAACAATAAGTTGACCGTGATGCCTGCAAGAAGAATGATGGTCCGCTTCCAGAATGGAAGAGAACGGTACTGCTGCTTGAATTCGCTTTGATAGAGAGCTTCGGCATCGGCAACCTCGCGTGGCTCGCCTAAAGCATACGGCCGAGGAACGGCGCGTCCGGCACGCTCCGCATCGCGGATCTGCTTCTTTGTGGGTGTGACCTCCATGGCCTTGTATGCTTGCACAGCATCCTTGCGCTTCGGACCAACGGCGCTCCCCCACTCGACAAGCTCAACAAGCGCCTCCTCGGCATCATCGGCCGAGATATGAAGGTCATCCGCAATTTGCTCGGCAGTTGCGCTTCCCCTGAGAAACAGCGCCGCGAGAGCCGACTTAAGATGCGGATGTATCTCCCCTGGCTCCATGCCGCACACGCGCGCATATCCTCCAAGCGGCACGCAAGTCACACCGAATCGCGTTTCCCCGTGCTTAAAGCCGATAGATGGGCCGGGAAGCCCAAGCATGAACTCGCTCACGCGCACACCGAACGCGCGCGAAGCAAGATAGTGCCCTCCTTCATGGATGAACACCAATAGGCCCAAAACGATGGTGCCGTATACTATCATGAGGATGACGTCCATGAATACTATCCCTTATGATGCGCGCATCCGCCTGCCGCAGTCGCGTTTTCCGTTATTTCTTAACCTGATGGGACAAAAGCCATGTGTTCGCATTGAATCTGGCCCAGTTGTCCAAACCCTCGAGTTGTTCGATGGATTCGACTTCTTGAACACCCAGCTGCATGTGCGCCTCCATGATGGAAGTCACGCACTCTCCAATCTGCATGAAACCGCAGCTCTTATTCAAGAAGGCCGTGACCGCAACCTCGTTCGCCGCATTCATAACGCACGGAAGCGTACCGCCGCGGCGACCTGCGTATAGAGCAGCTCGCAGGCATTCGAACGTATCCCAATCGGGCTCTTCGAATTCAATCGATCCGAGCTTGCAGAAATCCATCGGCTCCACGGGTGCGCTCCACCTGTCAGGATATGAGAGCGCATACTGAATCGGAATGCGCATGTCGGTCGGCCCCATGTGGGCCTTCACGCTGCCATCGCAGTATTCGACCATAGAATGGACGGCGCTTTGCGGTTGGATGACGACCTGTATCTTCGTGAACGGCATGTCGTACAGCCAGCTTGCCTCGATCAGCTCAAGGCCTTTGTTCATCAGGGTCGCCGAATCGATGGTTATCTTCTTTCCCATGTTCCATGTGGGATGACCAAGCGCCTGCTCTGGAGTCACGCGGACCAGATCTTCCGCTTTCCAACCGCGGAATGGACCGCCCGAAGCAGTCAACCACAAATTGGAAACCTTGCTCATGTCCTCACCGATGAGGCATTGATAGATGGCGCCATGCTCCGAATCGATGGGAACGATAGCGCCGCTCACACCGCAGCTTGCTGCCGAAGCTCGCGCCATTGGCATCAAGAGCTCGCCTGCAACGACGAGCGATTCCTTGTTTGCAAGCGCGAGCACTTTGCCCGCCTTGAGCGCGTTATAGCTCGAGCGCATGCCCGCAGCACCTGAAACCGCATTCACTATGATGTCTGCTTCGGGTAAAGAAGCCAACTCGGCAACTGCCTTGCTGCCGCATTCTGCCCTGCCATCAAACCCCGTAACCCTTGCATCATCCTTCATCATGTATCGACCGATAGCCACGTTCTTGACACCGAATTCATGAGCTTGCGCAAGCAAGGTGTCCACGTCACCGTAAACCGAAAGGCCGACGACCTGCAGCTTGTCGGGATGCTGGCGAACGACATCGAGCGTCTGTAAACCGATGGAACCCGTCGAGCCTAAAACGACGATTCTCTTCTTTTGCGATTCTTCCATGGTGTTTCCCTTCTTCATCGGAAAAACGCTAGATAAGTTGACCGGATGAGCGTGATCCTTGCGTTTAGAAACCCACTCTTACATGAAGTAGAACGTGTAGGGTATGCATTGGAATACGAGCAGCAAGAAGGCAGCGGTCACTGCAGCTAAGAACATGGAGTCGGTGCGATCAAGCAATCCACCATGGCCGGGCATGATGGTTCCAGAATCCTTAAAGCCCGCATTGCGTTTGATACGCGATTCGGCCAAGTCACCCAAAACGCTCATAACGCCGCAGACAACACCGAAGAGGATGGCTTGCCCGATGGTGATCTCGACACCAGGAATCAGAACGCAAACGCTCCACGTCAGGCAGGAACCGAAAAGGCCGCCGATTAGGCCTTCCCAGCTTTTCTTCGGGCTGATGCGCGGAGCCATTTTATGTTTGCCGAACTTGCTACCAACCAGATACGCGAATCCATCATTGATCCACACGCTGGCGAAAACGATAAGGGCGAGCACGCCTCCCCACGGGAATTCTAACGATGCGCGGACGAGCACGAGGCTAGAAAGCAGCAAGCCCGTATATGTTGCCCCGAAGAAGCTGACGCATACGTCAGCGATTCGGGCACGCAAGAAGAAAACGTACCATACGATGAGCGCAACGAGCAGGGCGATGCTCAGCACCATCACTCCTGCAAGACCCCAAAGATACATGCATGGTGGATACAGTACGGCGCCGACGATGCCGATGAACTCATTCGGCAGTTTCGCATCTTTGCGGAGCATGTAGAAAAACTCCCCCGCAGCGATGCCCGCAGTAACCGACAGCATGAGCACCGTAGGAATGTTGCCCAAAATCAGGCACAGTACAGTAATGCTGACGTAAATCGCACCGGTCCTCAAACGGATCTGCAGTTCGGAAGGGTTCCTGAATTTCTGAGGCGTCTTACCTAGGGCATAATTCTTCAGTCGTTCGCCACGTGTAGGCGAAGGCTCGGTCGGCTCGGCAGACGATGCTTCGTCGATACGCGGAGGATGCGCCTCGAAGAAGCTCGCCGAAGTTCGAGTGCGCCTTTTTTCTCGCTGTGGCGCGTCCTTTTCTTCTGCCTGTGGTTCTTTCTGATAATCAGCCATTGGTTTTGCGACGTTCCTTACACAAACAACGAATTAGCTATTCACGCCACCATATCGGCGGTTTCTACCTTGATAATCGAGCAATGCCCGCAAGAATTCGTACCTATCGAAATCGGGCCACAACACAGGAGTGCAATAGAATTCGGTATAAGCAAGCTGCCATAGCAGAAAATTCGAGATGCGCATCTCACCGCTCGTACGAATGAGCAGATCCGGATCGGGAATATCAGCCGTATACAACAAGCGGCTAAAGGATTCCTCATCAAGCGGGTCAGGTTTCTCGCCTGCCTGGACAGCCTTGACCGCAGCATCGGCATAGGCTTGCGCCGCATGCAGGATTTCGGCACGCGACCCATAGTTGACCGCGATGACCAGCGTCATACCGTCGTTATCCTTGGTTTTCTCCCATGCCTTCTGGAACGCATCGCGCGTCTTCTGCGGAAGACCGCTTGCATCACCGATAGTCATGACGCGCACATGCTCTTCATGCAGGCCGTCGAGCTCGGCGAGCATCGTGACCGCGAACAGGTTCATCAGGCCTGACACTTCATCAAGGGGCCGCTTCCAGTTCTCGGAAGAGAACGAATAGATAGTCAGGTAACGTATTCCCACATCTGAGGCCATGCGAATGCTTTCGCGTACCGCCTCGATACCTGCCTTATGCCCGAACAGGCGCTGCTTGCCGCGAATCTTCGCCCAACGACCGTTGCCATCCATGATAAGGGCAACGTGCTCGGGGATGCGTGCAAGGTCGAGCTGCGCAGGGTCGAGCCCTTCGGGAGGATCGGGGTAGATGTAGGAAAGCTCCTTCATGCTTAGATTTCCATCAGCTCCGCTTCTTTTTTCTTGTACAGCGTGTCGATTTCAGCAATGTACTTATCGGTCAGCTTCTGGACTTCCTTTTCGAGGCGGCTCTGCTCGTCCTCGGGCATAGCATCGTTCTTGCCGGCCTTGTCGATGGCGTTATTCGCATCACGGCGTACGTTACGAACGGCAACGCGCGCCTCTTCCGCATACGCCTTGCATTGCTTGGCGAGCTCGCGACGACGCTCCTCGGTTAATTGCGGGAACGGGAGACGGATGCACATGCCATCGTTCGAGGGGTTAACGCCCAGATCGCTTGCGATGATCGCCTTTTCGATGGATTTCAGCGTTGTCTTGTCCCATGGCTCGATGACCAGAAGATGCGCATCGGGCGTTTTGACGGCAGCCATCTGGTTCACTGGAGTGGGAACACCGTAATAGTCGACCCTGATGCGATCGAGCACCATGGCGTTCGCGCGACCCGTGCGGACAGCTCCGAAGTTGTCGCTTAACGCGGAAATGGTTTTCAACATATGCTCTTCGGCATTTTCAAGAATCTCGTGTGCCATCGCTTTTCCTTTCTCCTACTCCACTATGGTGCCGACGTTCTCGCCGCGAAGGGCACGTTCGATATTGCCTTCGGCGGCGAGATTGAACACCATCATGCGCATGTTGTTGTCCATGCACAACGAGGTTGCTGTCGTATCCATGACGTGCAGTCCCTTATTGAGCACATCCATATAGCTTAGCTTGTCAAACTTGACCGCATCGGGATTCTTCATCGGGTCGCTGTCGTACACGCCATCGACCTTCGTCGCTTTCATGAGGATTTCCGCATCGAGTTCGCATGCACGCAACGCAGCGGTGGTATCGGTGGTGAAATAGGGATTGCCTGTACCTGCGGCGAGGATGACGACACGCCCCTTCTCCAGATGGCCGATTGCTCGACGACGGATGTACGACTCACAGACCTGTTGCATGGTGATCGCGCTTTGCACCCGCGTTTCAACGCCATGACGCTCGAATGCGTCTTGCAAGGCAAGCGCATTCATCACGGTGGCAAGCATGCCCATATAATCGGCTTGGGCACGATCCATCCCCTCGGCGCTCGCGGAAAGACCTCGGAAAATGTTGCCGCCGCCCACGACCACAGCGAGCTGAACTCCCCCGTGGACGATCGTGGCAATCTGCTCTGCGAGATCGTTCACGACGCGAGGATCGATTCCGTAACCCGCGTCGCCTGCTAAAGCCTCGCCAGACAATTTGAGCAAAACGCGCTTATAGCAATACTCTTCGGCCATAGTGCGAAAACCTCCTCAGATAGCTCGATTAAGGCATCCGTATTATTTTACCTGAAAACGTTTCGCTGCGACCCCTGCATGCACCCTTTCTTGCTGTTTTTTCAAACATGCTTCAGTGCTCCACGCGAACGAAGAAACGGCGCACCTGGCAATGCCAGATGCGCCGGGAATCAACGTTTGCAATAATGCGCCTTACGGACGCGGTCCTCCTTTGAAGAACGAGGAGGCATCGCGTTCAGAGCCGGATGACTCGGCTTTCCCTCCGCTTTCGCCGAGCGTGACGGACAAATCGAGCGACTTGCCATCGCGATTGATGCCAAGCGTAACCGTGTCGCCAGGATTGCAGGCGCGCACGAAAACCATCACGTCACTTGACGATTCAACCTTCGAACCGTTGAATGACACGATGATGTCTCCTGGCTGAAGGCCGGCATCCGCTGCCCCCGTCCCCTCGTTCACCGAGGCAACATAAGCGCCGGTGGTAGCAGAAAGCCCATTGCGCTGCGCCACTGAAGGAGTCACCGACGAAAGTGAAACTCCGAGCTGCGCATGAGTTGGCGTCTCGCCTTTGATGAGTTTCTCGGCTAAGGGGATTGCGTAGTTAACGGGAATCGCGAAGCCAACACCAGAATAGTTGCCCGAATACGAGGTGATGAGCGTGTTGATACCGATGAGCTCACCGTTGCTGTTCACGAGCGCGCCACCCGAATTGCCGGGGTTGATGGCGGCATCGGTCTGGATCATGTTCGCGTAGATGGTGGTTTCCCCTGTCGTGCTGTCGGCCATCACTTGAGAGCGGCTCGTCGCCGAGACGACGCCTGTCGCAACGGATTGCTCGAGGCCGAAGGGGCTGCCGATAGTCATGACCCATTCGCCAATATGCAAGGCATCCGAATCTCCGATTTCAATCGGCGTGAGCCCCGACGCTCCTTGGGCTTTGATGACCGCGATGTCGGAGCTGGAGTCATATCCTACGACCTCCGCTTCGAACTCGTCACCGCCAACGGTAACGATCAAGGCATCGGAATCTGCAACCACGTGGTAGTTCGTGATGATGTAACCATCCTCGGTAAGCACGACACCGCTTCCGAGCGAGGATTGGGTCAGCGTCGATGATTGGGAATCGCTGCTACCCTGACCACCATATCCGTAGCCGTAATAGCCATAGCCACCCCGCGATGACTCGCGCGTGTATACATCGATTGCGGCAATGGAGGGAAGAGCCTTCTCTGCAACTGCCTCGGCAAGCGTCGCGCTCTCGCCTTCAACCGTGATAGTCGATGCGGACGAGCCTGATCCGACCGAAACCGTCGTACCTTTTGCGCCAAACAAATCGCTAATGGCGCTTGGAAGCACGTCGAAATGCTTGGCAGCAGCAAGACCGCCGGTTCCAAGTGCGAGAGCAACCAAAGCGCCTGCGAAAGCGGTAAAGAAAACGCGCACGCCGCTTATAGGCTTCTTGGTCTTTTGCGGAGCCTCGGTAGCGAAATCAAACTGATTGTCCGTCGCCTCGTTGAAATAGTTGCTTTCGTTTTCAGCCATGTGATGTTGCTCCTTGCATATTCCTTTACGAGAATCCCATGCAGGTCGTTCTCGAAGTTTATTGCTATATACCTTAGCTAGGTTACGATACCACGAAGCACCCTTTCCGTAAAAAATCCCAGAATAATGCCACCTTCCATCCATGAAACGTTCAAACAGGACAGGAGAAAACCTTTAAAGATGCTAGACTGTGCGCATCCATCGCCTACCAATGAGGGAAGGAACGATCATGTCGCTTGCTGCATCTGATAGAAGCAAACAGCCCGACAATCGCACCGCAATGGAGCTCGGCAAGGTGCTGCCGAAGACCGCTGAGGTGCACGACGGCCACCTGTTTATCGGCGGCGTTGATATGGTGGAGCTGGCTAAGCAGCAGGGCACCGCACTTTACGTGTTCGATCAAGCTGATCTCGAGGACCGCATGCGCACGTTCCGCAGCGCGTTCGAAAGCCGTTACCCCAACAGCGGCATCATCTTCGCTTCGAAGGCTTTCCAAAACAAGGAAATGGTCCGGCTTCTAGCACAAGAAGGGCTGTATATGGACTCCTCGGGCGGCGGTGAGCTTGCTTGCGCACTTGCATGCGGTTACGACCCGAAGGACGTGTTTTTGCATGGCAACAATAAAACAGAGCGCGAATTGCGCGAAGCTATCGAGGCAGGCGTTGGCCGCATCATCATAGATAGCCGTATCGAGCTTGCGCGCATCTCCCGCATCGCTGGTGAACTCGGTGTTGTTCAGCCCATCTATATGCGCATCACACCTGGCGTCGAAGCAGATACGCATGATTACATCATCACCGGCTCAGAGGATTCCAAATTCGGATTCACCATCGGCATGGATGATTTCGCTTTCCGCTGCGTTGCAGACGTGCTGGCAGCGCCAAATGTTGAGCTTAAGGGTTTCCATTGTCATATCGGTTCTCAGATCTTCGATCTGTCATCGTTTAGAGAAGCGGCATTCATCATGGTCGAGTTCATGGCCCGCGTGAATCGCGAGTACGGACTGTCGCTCGACGAGTTGGATTTGGGCGGCGGACTTGGCATCGCTTATAAGGCAGAGGATAATCCGCCATCAATCGATGATTTCGCAGAGATGACCACAACGGCTGTCCGCGATGCTTGCGCGCAATTCGGTTTGCCGCTGCCGCGCTTGTATGTGGAACCAGGACGCAGCCTTGTGGCAAATCCTGGTGTAACGCTCTACACCATCGGCATCATGAAAACGCTACCGGATATCCGCAAGTACGTCGCTATCGACGGCGGTATGTCCGACAACATCCGCACGGCACTGTATGGTGCAAGCTATGAGCCTGTCATAGCGAATAAAGCAGACCAACCACGTACTGAGATCATCACGCTGTGCGGAAAGCACTGCGAGAGCGGCGATGTGGTAGTCGTCGATATGCCCATCCAGACGCCTGAGGTCGGCGATATCGTCTGCGTGTTCTGCACGGGCGCATATTGTTATACAATGTCGAGTACTTATAACGGACAACCGCGTCCAGCCATCGTGTTCGTAAAAGACGGCAAGGCACGCGTGGTAACCAGACGCGAAACCTATGAAGATCTGATGGCTCGCGATTTGTAAATCCGGTAAGCATAGTAACAACGCCGATTAGTGCGCATGCAGCAAACGGCGAGACAGTAGAAGGAGACGAACATGGCAGTGAAAATCGGTTTGGTCGGAACGGGCACCGTCGGCGGCGGTTGCATCGATATCATCCTGGCGCATCAGGAGGACTTCAAGAAGCATTACGGTATCGACATCGAGCTTGCTCGTGTATGCTCATTGGACAGGTCAGAGGCTGACGCTCACGGCGTAGGCGACCGTTTCACCGACAACTTCAACGACATCATCAATGACCCCGATATCGACATCGTGATCGAGCTTATCGGTGGCACGACTTTCGCGCGTACTGTCGTGACGAACGCACTTTCGGCTGGCAAGCACGTCGTCACCGCCAATAAAGCGCTCATGGCCACCTATGGCGAGGAGATCATGTCCCTTGCCAAGCAAAACGGCCGCGAGATCCTCTTCGAGGCGAGCGTGGGCGGCGGCATCCCCATTATCGATCCTCTGAAGCATTCCCTCATCGCGAACGAAATCTCAACTGTCATGGGCATCGTAAACGGTACGACGAACTACATGCTGACCCGCATGGTCGAAACCGGCATGAGCTACGATGATGCCCTGAAGGAAGCGCAAGACTTGGGTTATGCCGAGTTCGATCCCTCCGCTGATGTTGACGGCCACGATGCCGCAGCGAAAATCGCCATCTTGGCATCTATCGCATTCAACAGCCGCGTAACCATCGATGACGTATACACCGAGGGCATCCGCAACCTCACGCCTACCGATATCGATGCTGCCGCCGATATGGGTTATGCCGTGAAGCTTTTAGCCATCGGCAACCGCACGGCGAACGGCATCGATGTGCGCGTGCATCCCACGATGATTCCGGTCAAGCATCAGCTGGCGAACGTCAATGGTGTCATGAACGCCATCTACGTCATCGGCGATGCCGTGGGCGAAACGATGTTCTTCGGTGCGGGCGCAGGTTCGGGCCCGGCGGCGAGCGCTGTCATGGGTGACGTACTGGAAATGGCGCGCCACATCCAGATGGGTACTGGCCCGCTGGTCGGCTGCACCTGCACGGACGATTTGCCCATCATGCCAATCGATGAGATCGAGACCAAATACTATATCCGCTTCACGGTGAAGGATCGCCCAGGCGTTCTTGCAAGCGTGGCACGTGTGTTCGCCGACAACGGCGTCAGCTTGTATTCGGTTGTACAACGCGGTCAGGCAGGTGCCGAGGAAGTCGATCTGCTGTACGTGACGCATGAAGCGAAGGAGAAGGCCATCCGCACGGCACTCGCCTACATCCAAGAGCTGCCCGATGTACTTTTGAAGGAGCCTTCGCTCATTCGCGTCGAGGACTAACGGAACGCTTGGAGCAAAGCCCCACAAACCATGTTGATAAGCTCGATTCGCTCGAGTTCTTCGCACCATGCCCGCAAGGCTTAAGTCCGCTCGCCGCACAGGAAATCCGCGCGATGCGCATCAAAGTGCGCCCTGTGAAGACGGGCGTGGGTTTTTTCGGAAGCATCGCCGACGCGTATCGGGTATGCCTGTTTGCGCGAACCGTTTCCCGTGTTCTGCTCATTTTGGCGCGATTCGATGCTTCTGACGGCGATGCTTTGTATCGAAACGCATCTGGGATTGCATGGGAAGAACATGTTCCCCATGGTGCGACGATTGCAGTTAGCGCTACGGGAACCAACGACAAGCTGCGGAACACCCAATTCACAGCGCTACGCCTGAAGGATGCCATCTGCGATCGATTGCGCGAAGCAACAGGAAAGCGACCAGATGTCAGCAAGCACGATGCGGATCTGACATTTACCGTTGCCATACGCGGCAATCGCGCCACCGTCTCGCTCAATCTGGCTGGTCCGCCACTGCATCAGCGAAACTACCGTTTGCACACCACAGGCGTGGCAGCACCCTTAAAAGAAACCCTCGCAACAGGCATGCTTTTGTTCGCCGATTGGCCGCGGCTTGCAAAGGAAGGCAAGGCATTCCTCGATCCGATGTGCGGAAGCGGCACAATCGCCATAGAGGCGGCAATGATTGCTGCAGACATCGCACCCGGCCTTTTACGCACCTCATGGGGTTTCACGGCGTGGAGACAGCACGATGCCCTCGCATGGGAGACGCTCTTGGACGAAGCGCGAGCGCGTCGTGATGCAGGGCTGAAGACGATGCCGCCTATCTTCGCGCAAGACATCGATCCCGTTGCACTCGATGCGGCACGCGAAAACGTCCGCGAAGCACATCTGGATGGCTGCATCACATTCGCTTGCGCTGATGTGTGCGCTATGCAAACCGCACCTGCAACTTCAGGCTTGATTGCAACTAACCCTCCGTACGGCGAGCGTTTGTTCGCGCAAGCACAGCTGCCCGCTTTATATGCAGGGTTCTCCAGCACGTTACGCAAGCATTTCCAAACATGGTCGCTTGCTATCATCACACCTGACGAATCCATCGATAACCTAATCGGACTCGCTTCGAGCGCTGCGTGTTCGGTATTCAACGGGCCCATTCCGACCCAGGTGCGTCTGTACGACTGCGCACAAGCAAGCACGTCAACGCTCGCGACGATCACGATCGGTGATGCTGAGCTTACCGTCTTCGATGGCAACAGCCAGCAGTTCGCCAATCGTCTGAAACGCCGATTCGCCCATCTTCGGAAATGGGCGCGCCGAAACGACATTCACTGCTATCGGGTCTACGATGCCGATCTACCGGACTACAACGTCGCCATTGATTTATATGAATGCTCGATGCCGATAGAAAACGCTGAGGAAGGTTCTTGGTTCGCAGTCATCTACGAGTATGCCGCCCCGGGTTCTGTCGATCCGTTCCGCGCGCAGCAACGCATAAGCGATGTGCTCGCGATTGCACCCTGTGTGTTGGGCATCGAAAGCTCGCATGTGTTCTTCAAGCAGCGTAAGCGCTCGGGCGGACAATACCAAGCCGATGAGCAACGCACCCGTTTCACCATCACGACCGAAGAACATGGATTGCGCTTCGTGCTCAATCTTTCTGATTACCTCGACACCGGCCTGTTCCTCGACCATCGGCTTGTTCGAAAGCTAATCCAAAAGCGTACCGAGAGCATGATTGCCGATAACCCCGCATTCACCGAAAGCCATCCATTGCGTTTCTTGAACTTGTTCTGCTATACGGGTTCGGCAACCGTGCACGCCGCAGCCGGCGGTGCACTGAAAACGACAAGCGTCGATCTTTCCCAGACATATCTCGCATGTGCGCAGCAAAACATGCGGCTCAATGGTTTCACGGGAAAGACGCATCGATTCGAGCGCGCCGATTGCATGCAATGGATCAAAGAGGCACGCCGTGGGAAGCAGCGGTGGGATCTCATCTTCGTCGACCCGCCCGCATTCTCGAACTCCAAGAAGATGGGAAAACGCATCTTCGATATCCAACGTGACCATGTCGAGCTACTCGTAGGGGTTTCTCGCTTGCTCGCACGTGGCGGACAGGCGATCTTCTCATGCAACCTGCGTACGTTCAAAGCGGATTATGAAGCACTGGAGAAACTCGGCGTAGAACTTATCGATATCACCGAGCAGACCATCGATGAGGATTTTTCGAGGAATCAGCGCATTCATCACTGCTTCATCCTTAACCGCATCGCACGTAACGACTAGCCTACGGTATGATAGACCCATAGATTACGACGACGTTAGGAGACTGCCATGGACTCCCAAGAGCCCGTCATCGAAACCATCGTTGCTTCAGTTGCCGAAATCGACCCAAACGACCTCATCGTCGGCTATGAGCCCGACGATGATGAAGAATCGGACAAAAGCACGTTCGAAAAGGTCATCGATGCCAGCACCGTTGCCGGCCACGTTGTCGCTTTGGGAGCCACGAAGGTTGCAGATGTTGCAGCACCCGCCATCGCAAAAGGAGTCGAAAAGGCGGCTCCCGTTCTGGAGCGCGGAGCTAAGCTAACCGCAAAGGGCGCTGTCAAGTTGACAACCATAGGCTTGCGATCGCTTGGCAAAGGCCTCAGTACCCTAGGCGGCAAGTTAAAGGGCACAGAGCAGGAAGCTGAAGAGACCCAGTACATCACCATATCCGAACAAAACGCTTTGGATGAAAACCGCAAGCCCGCACTAGAAGGCGTTGCCGATACCATGATGCTAGAAGGAACGGTCGAACAGACCGATACTCCTACAGAGACGTCTGCGCAAGAATGATGATCGCGATAACGACGATGACAACAACGACGACTGAGGCAATCAGACCTTTATAGAAGTTCTTCGACATGTGCCTGACATCGCCATAGGCAACACGCTCTGAGAACACGCGCTCATCCACCAAGGGCAATGGCTCGCCTGAATCGGCTGCCTGCTCATCGGCAGATGATTGCATGGCCTCCCGAGCGGCATTTTCCTGCGCGGCTTTCGCCGCACGTTTAGCTGCGACCTGCGCCTCGAAATCCGCTGCAAGGCTGGCACGCTTGCGCGCGGCCCCTTCGTCATTCGAGAGGCCGAACTCGCCAAATTGCTGATCGTCGTGGAGACCTTCGATCATTACAGCACACGCACGCGAATGATATCGGAAATGGCATTAAGCGCGGCAATCGCTTCTTCAGATGCCAAGTTATCGAGATCGATGAGCGTGTAGGCGTAATCTCCGCGAGCCTTGTTTGTCAAGTTCGCGATGTTCTCGCCCGCATCGCCGAAGATCTTGGAGATCTGACCGATCATGTTCGGCACATTCGCATGCATGACCGCGATACGAGTACCCTCCTGCGACTTCGGACCCATCGTGCAGTTCGGGAAGTTGACCGAATTTACGATGTTGCCGTTCTCGATGTAATCCATGATCTGACGTGTTGCCATAATCGCGCAGTTGTCCTCAGCCTCGGCGGTCGAAGCGCCCAGATGCGGAAACACGAGCACATTCTTCATCTTCATGACTTCGGGCGTCGCGAAGTCGGTGATGTACTTCGCCACGCGACCTTCCTCAAGCGCCTTGGCCATAGCCTCGGTATCGACAAGCGTGTCGCGCGAGAAGTTCAGGAACACGCAGCCCGGCTTCATGATGGAGCATGCATGTGCATCAACCATGCCCACCGTTGCAGGCATCGCAGGAACATGGATGGTCAAAAAGTCGCAGTTCTTGTAGATCTCATCGTAATTCGTCACATGATGAATCCTGCTTGAAAGCTGCCATGCGCCGTCAACGCTCATATATGGGTCGACGCCGTAGACATCCATACCCAAATCAACCGCAGCGTTCGCCACAAGCGCGCCGATGGCGCCCAGACCGATGACGCCGAGCTTCTTGCCGATGATCTCCTTGCCTGCGAACGCCTTCTTGGCCTTCTCGGCATCCTTGCCGATAGTTTCGCTTTGAGCATTTTCCTTGATCCACTCAACACCGCCGATAATATCGCGACTAGCCAGGAACAACGAGCACAGTGTGAGCTCCTTTACTGCATTCGCATTCGCACCAGGCGTGTTGAAAACGACGATGCCCTGCTTGGCGCACTCGTCGAGCGGAATGTTGTTGACGCCGGCGCCGGCACGGGCAATGGCGAGCAGATTCTCGGAGAACTCCATGCTATGCATATCGGCGCTGCGGACCAGGATACCCGTCGCCTTGCTGGCATCGTCGGTCAGCGCATAGGAATCGGTCAGCAAGTCAGTGCCGTAATGGGAGATGTTGTTCAGGCAAAGAATGTTGTACATGGTAGCTCCTCGATTGTCTTTACATTCTAAGATGGGTGTTCTTTTGTTCTGGGTGCGTATTGTACTACCGAACAACGCGGTGCGCACCAGTTAATTTGCAACGACGCAGCTCGGACGGCTACTTGTGATATGGCTCCCGTCGGATGATCTTGAACGCACGGTATAGCTGCTCGAGCAGCACGACTCGCGCAAGGTTGTGCGGCAGGGTGATGCGCCCGAACGAAACGGCCTCGTTGGCACGTTTTTTGACGGTCTCCCCCACACCATCCGATCCACCGATGACGAACGTAATCGAGCTTTGGCCACCGATACCAAGCGCCTCGATGCGTGATGCAAGCTCCGGACTCGAGAGTTGCGTACCTTTTATATCGAGAAGCATCACGTATGAATCCTGTGGAATTGCCGCGCAAATCGCTTCGCCCTCGCGGGTAAGGACACCCTCGATGCCTCCCGCTTGCTGCGGATTGATGTCGGGGATCTCACGTACTGCTACGCGCGCATACGGCTTCAGGCGTTTGAGATATTCCTCGCATGCCTGCGCCCAGAATTTTTCCTTGAGCTTGCCAACGGCAAGAACCGTGATGTTCATGCGTAGAGACCTCGCATTCGGTGCACCGCATTAGAAGGACGCATTAACGCCCTTCGCCTCGAGCTATGCGTAATCAGCGTAGTTGTAGCCGTTGAACTTGGACCAGTCTACGGGTGTGCGCGACTTTGTGCCCGTGGTGGTTTTGCCCTCCGAGCCTTCCGTGCCCGCCGTATTTTGATTGCCCGCATTCGAGAGGATCGTACCCGTCTCATCGGTTTCAGAGGTTTCCGTAGGCGGCAAACCGTCGTTGATACGCGTCATCATGTTGACCCATTCGTCCTTATACATGTACTCGTACCAGATTCCATCGATGTAAAGCGACCCTGTTGGGGCAGTAACGGTATAGATATCATTCGAGGCATCGATCCCGCGCATGACCTGAGCATACCCGACGATGTCGGACAGGCTGATGTCCGTGGTCACGTACTCTGAAAGCGTCGTAACGGTATCAGCGATAGTCAAGACATCGGACGAGAGCAGTTTCTGAACCACAGCGCTCAGCACAGCACGCTGATTCGACGCGCGATACATATCGCCCCTGCCATAGTCGTCGTACGCATGACGTGATCGGCACATGATCAATGCCTGCCAACCATTCAAGGTTTGCACACCAGCATCGAGATGACCGCCCGCTTCCTCATCGTTGATTTCGATGGGAACGTTGACTTCGATGCCGCCGAGCGCATCGACAACAGCTTCGAAACCGTTGAGGTCGATTTCCGCATAGTGGGAAATCGGTACGCCGCACAGATTCGAAATCGCTTGGATCGTGCACTCCGGCCCGCCTACAACATAGGCCTCATTAAGTTTATGATCTCCGTATTCACCCAAATTGACGCGGATGTCGCGCATCAGCGACACGATGGTCACCTTCTTCGCCTGAGGATCGATACGTGCGAGCATCATGGTATCGGTACGGAACGAGCCGCCGAAATCAGCATCGTCCTCACGCCAGTCTGATTTATCGATGCCCAAAAGCACCATGTAGAAGGGGTCGTCCTTGTATTGCGTATCAACCAAAACGCTACGGACCTCGGAACTGATGCCACGAGCGAGATTCTCCGAGACCTCTTTCACGAACGCAAGGGCCCTGCCGCCGAACGCAATCGCCAAGATGGCAAGAACCGCAACCACGCCGATGATGACCTTGAACTTCAGCGATTTCTTCTTCGTGCGAGTCGAATATTGGTTTCCCGAATTCTTGCGCGAATACCGGGAAACATCGGCTGTTTGCACGTCGTCGTCGTGATTCTTCTTGGAATGAGACAACTTCGGTATCGGCAGCTGGGACACAAACGACTGACCTGCGGACGAACGCGCCTTGCGCGCACTCTTGGGCTCTTCGTAATCTTTATCGTTTTTGCGAGCGCGTGAACCCTGTCGCGAGAAACGGCTGTATCCGCTTGATTTGCTTCCGCGGGCGGACTTGGCACCCGCACCGGTCCCATACGAATCACGGCTATATGCTTGATAGTCGTACGCGCTGTAATCAGATGAGCGGTCACGGCCGTATGAAGACCGATCGAGGTCGCGAGATGCCCTTGATGACGAATAGCCGTATTCGGAATGCCCGCTACCGCGTGAGGCGCTCGTTGCCGAGCGATCGTAATCGCGGGATGCATACGAGGCTTGCCGGCCATAATCGCGCGAAGTGCTTGGGGAAGCCCCTCTGTAATCACGAGAGTAGCTTGAATACGAACGGTCGTAATCGTTGGATGCATCCTGCAAAGAACTGCCGTAGCCACGGCGGGAACCGCCTGATGCGCTCGCAGAAGAAGCATTGTTATCGCGATAGGGATTCGTAAATGTTGGCCCGCTATAGTTATACGAACTTGAAGACGTTGAATCGAAAGAAAGCCTCGATGGCGCAGAGCCGTCATCGCTGCGGTATGCACTCGATGGGCGATCGTCATCATAGCGGCGAGAGCTCGCAGCATGGCGTCCGAAGGAGGCACTCTCCTGCTCCTCTTGCGCTACACGGTATCTGGGCACCGTGGTGCCGTTATAGAGCGATGCGTTCGGCGAGCCGATGCTGATAGGGTTGTTGGAATAATTGATCTCTTCTTGCCTGCGTATTTCGCGCTCGTTGTACACGACGCGATTGCTCGATCGGCGTGAAACCGCGCGTCTCCTACGGAGTTCGTCTGAATAACCTGAATCGAAATCAGAGCTATACGAGGAATCCCGGTAGGACGAATAGCGGTTGTCATCATTTCTTGGCATCTTTTTCATTTTGCCCGAGTAAACCGTTTAGCACAACATAGTGCTCGGTTTTCTACACATAATCCGACAAACAAACCTTCTTTTTTGCAGGTGATTTGGCTGCAGCAAGCAAAAACCGGCCTGGCAGATCATAGCTGCCAGGCCGGTTCGCTAGCACATCGGGCACATCAACGCTTGCCGCAATCCTTACTCGAGCAAGTGATCGAAGTCGATTGCCTCTTCGATACGGCAAGTATATTCGCCCTCGTCATCGACATCGAAAAGCACGTGGCTCTTATCATGGAGCTCGCCCTTCACGATCAGCCCAGCGATACGGTCGACGACTTCGCGCTGGATCAAACGCTTCAGCGGACGTGCTCCGAATACCGGATCGTAACCATCGATGGCAAGATGCTCACGCGCCGCAGGCGTCATATCGAGCGTGATACGACGATCCTCCAAGCGCTTTCGGACATCCTTGAGTTGCAAATCGACGATTGGCTCGATGTCCGCGATACGCAGCGCGTTGAACGTGATGACCTCATCGATGCGGTTCAAGAACTCTGGTCTGAACGTGGTACGCAGCGCGTCCTCGATTTGTTGCGAAAGCTCAGCAAGCCGTGTAGCCGCGGCTTTCGGATCGTTCATCATGATGTCCTCGAAGGTCTCGCCCATCGTGGCGTGCTTGTGGTCGGAGAACTCGCGAATCGATTGCGAGCCGACATTGCTCGTCATGATGATGATGGCGTTCTTAAAGCTCACGACACGCCCTTGCCCATCGGTCAATCGACCGTCGTCAAGCACCTGCAACAGCACGTTGAACACATCGGGGTGCGCCTTCTCGATTTCGTCGAGCAGGATGACCGAATACGGTTTGCGACGAACTGCCTCCGTCAGCTGGCCGCCCTCGTCGTATCCCACGTACCCCGGAGGAGCACCTATAAGGCGCTGCACGCTGAATTTCTCCATGTACTCGGACATGTCGATACGCACCATTGCTCGTTCGGTATCGAACAGATACTCCGCCAACGCCTTTGCCAACTCGGTCTTGCCAACGCCCGTCGGACCCAAGAACAAGAAGCTGCCAATCGGTCTATTGGGATCGGAAAGACCCGCACGGCTGCGACGGATTGCACCGGCAACCGCCGAAACCGCCTCATCTTGGCCGATAACGCGCTCGTGCAGACGATCCTCCAAGTCAGCAAGCTTCTCGAGTTCGCCTTGCATCATCTTTTGCACCGGGATACCCGTCCATGCGCTGACGACTTCGGCGATCTCGTCATCGGTCACTTCTTCCTTGAGGATGGCGCCATCCTGCTGACGCAGGTTAAGCAGGTCTTCAGCCTCCTTCAAATTGCGCTGCAGCTCGGGAATGCGTGCATAGCGGATCTCGGAAGCCAACGACAGATTGCCCTCGCGTGTCGCACGCTCCTCCTCAAGCTGAACCATATCGAGTTCTGCCTTGAGGTTCTGGACGTTCTCGATGATGTCCTTCTCGTTTTGCCATTCCGCTTTGCGCATATCGAGCGCATCCTGCGCCGCCGCGATCTCACCGCGCAGCACCTCAAGACGTTCGCGGCTCGCTTCGTCAGACTCCTTCATGAGCGCTTGCTCTTCAATCTGCATCTGCGTGATACGACGTACCGCCGCATCGATCTCCTCTGGCATGGAATCAATCTCGATGCGCAGGCGGCTAGCCGCCTCATCCATCAAGTCGATGGCTTTGTCGGGCAAGAAACGATCCGAGATGTAACGGTTCGACAGCTCGGCAGCAGCCACGATGGCAGCATCCGTGATGCGCACGCCATGATGGATTTCGTACTTCTCCTTCAAGCCGCGCAGAATCGCGATGGTGTCCTCGACGGAAGGTTCGCCAACCAGCACAGGCTGGAAACGACGCTCGAGTGCTGCATCTTTCTCGACGTATTTGCGGTACTCGTCGAGCGTTGTCGCGCCGATGGCATGCAGCTCACCGCGCGCCAATGCAGGCTTGAGCATATTACCCGCATCAAGAGAGCTATCGCCCGAGGTTCCAGCACCTACAATGGTGTGCAGCTCATCGATGAACAGGATGATGCGCCCCTGGGCATCCTTCACCTCGCGCAATACGGCTTTCAAGCGGTCTTCGAATTCGCCGCGGTACTTCGCACCAGCCATCATGGCACCCAAATCGAGTCCGATGATGTCGCGGTCCTTGAGCGAGCTCGGCACATCGCCTGCGACGATACGCTGCGCGAGGCCCTCGACGATTGCAGTCTTACCTGTACCGGGTTCGCCGATGAGCACTGGATTGTTCTTAGTACGACGGCTCAACACCTGGATGGTGCGACGAATCTCCTCCGAACGGCCGATAACTGGATCGAGCTTGCCCTCGCGCGCTTGTTGGGTCAGATTCTGGCCATATTGCTCAAGCGCCTCGAACTGGGTCTTCTCGACCTGATCGGTCACGCGTGTATCGCCACGAAGCTCCTCGTAGGCGGCTTCGATATTCTTCTGAGTTACGCCAGCAGTCGCGAGAATGCGTCCCGCCGCACCTTTGTCCTGCGCAAGTGCGATGAGCAGATGCTCGCTTGTGGCATAGCTATCACCGAGTTTCTCGGCAGTCTTGACCGCGGCATCGAGAACATTGAGCAACTCGATGCTCGGCGCGCCAGCCATCATAGCCATCATGCCGCCGCTTGAGCTGCTCACCTTGGGAGCACGCTCGATTTCGGCATTCACGTTATTTAGAATCGACCCGCTATCGGCGCCGATACGCTTGATGATTGCCGATAGGTTGTTCTCCCCCGATGTCAGCAATGCTTTGAGCAGATGAATCGGCTCAGCTTGTGCCGCTTGCGCATCGGATGCGATGGAAAGCGCATTTTGCAGCGCCTCCTGAGCAGTCAATGCAAGTTTTTGCAAATTTCCCATATTCATAATTCAACTCTCCTTTCGAAGAATGAGAATCGTAATGCTTGTGCCTCGCGCTTCACGATGCTCACAGCCAACCGCTGTGCGGTGCGCTTGCTGCTTTACGGCAGCCTGCGCGGCGCCAACGCGGTCGTCGTCGCCAGCACGAGCGAATTCACACTCTCGCGCGTCTCGAGCTCATGCACGCGATCGGCAAGACGGCGGACTCGCTTGTGCAGGCCGTCAATCTCTTCATCGCGTTCGTCAAGACGCCCCTGCAAATCGAGGATACGGATGACGCCCGCAAGATTGATGCCTTCGCTCGTCAGCTCGTTGATCAATTCGAGGCGCTCGATATCGGCCTGCGAATACATGCGCGTGTTACCACTCGTGCGCTGCGGCGTGACAAGGCCTTTCTGCTCGTACGCACGCAGGGTCTGCGGATGGACACCTGCGAGCTCAGCAGCGACACTGATCATGTACAACGGCTTGTTACGATCATTCTTTACCATGGTCTCACGCTTCTTTCGTCTGCTTCTTTGTACGCTTCGAGTGCTTGCTTCTGTTTTTCGTTCAAGGACTTCGGAATGATCACCTTCACGGTTATCTTCAAATCACCGTTTCCCTCGCCTTTGATACGCGGAGCACCCTTGCCCTTGATGGTCAGCACCTTCCCCGACTGCGTGCCTGCCGGCACCTTGACGCGTACCTTGCTGCCATCAGGAGCGGGAACGATGATGCTTGCACCTAGCGCCGCTTCGGCGATGGTTACCGGCACCGTAATCAGGACGTTGGCCTTTTCGCGGGAGAAGTACTGGTGCGGCTCTATCTTGGTCGTAATCAGCAAATCGCCTGCCGCACCGCCATTAGTGCCGGGACGGCCTTTGCCGCGATACCGCAGACGTCCGCCGTCCATGGCACCCGCTGGAACCTTGATGTCAAGCGTCTCGGATTCTTTCTTTCCGGGTACGCGCACTGTTACGCGCTTCTCCACTCCCTTGAACGCCTCATCGAAACTAACGGTCAACGTGACGTTCATATCCTGGCCTTTACGTGGGCGGTTCCCACGCTGACCGAAATTCGCACCCCAGCCTTGTCCGTTGTTGATCTCCCAGTTACTTCCGAACGCGCCTTCGCCGTTTCGGATGCTCTCGAGGATATCGGACCAGCTGCCGAACCCGCCAGTGCCACCGAAGAGGTCCTCCATGTTGATGGCTTGACCACCCCAGCCGCCGGGAATCTGGTTCTCGTTCGCAGTACCGTACTGATCGTAGAGCTTGCGCTTCTTCTCGTCGCTTAAGACCTCGTAGGCCTCGTTAATCTCCTTGAACTTCGCCTCGTCGCCTCCTGCATCGGGATGATGTTCACGTGCAAGCTTGCGGAAGGCCTTCTTTATCGTCTTCTCGTCGGCATCGCGCGAAACGCCCAGGATGCTGTAATAATCAGGTGTTACACCAGGCATATGCGCTCCTCCTTCTGATAACGAAGGCGGGATGCCACCCGCCTTCGTTGCTCGTTACTTCATCTTTCACTTACGCCTCAGGCTCTTCAGTCGGTCGCGTGGGACCTCCCGTGGTCACCGTCACCATGGCGGCACGCAGGACCTTGTCGCCCATGCGATACCCCTTCTGGTAAACATCCGCGACCGTTTCCTCATACGCATCGGGATTCGGTACCATGGCAACCGCTTGTTCTTGCAGTGCATCGAACGGCTCTCCTGCGCGATCGATCACTTCGAGCCCTGAGCGCTTGAGCATGTCGAGCAGTTTGCTTTGCACTGCCTCGACACCTCCGAGCAGCCCCTCTTCGCCGTTCTCGCGCCCATATTTGATAGTGCGCTCGAAATCGTCCAGCACGGGGAGCAAGTCAGTGACCAGTTTCTCCGTTGCACGAACCTTCTCAGCTGCGCGCTGCTCGTTAGTGCGCCTACGATAGGTATCCCACTCTGCGTGCAGGCGAAGATACTTATCTTGCCAATCCTTCGCCTCGGCTTGTGCAGCGGCGAGGATATCGGCCGCGCTGGTCGGCATCGCATCGATCTCGTCGATTTCGGCCTCCGCCGCGCTTTGCTCGGCAGGAGCCGCTGCATCCTGTGCAGCAGCTCCACCGTTTGCTTCGTCTTCGATGATCTCGGCTTCTACCGTTTCCGCAGCATCAACCGCGTCGTCATTTGCAGCAGATTCCAGAACATCATCCCATTTGATGTCTGACATCTCTGTTACTTCCCTTCGTTGTCGTCAACCACTTCGTAGTCAGCCTCGATGGGCTCGTCGCTCGCAGGAGCGCCATAGCCAGCTGCACCGTATGCGTTAGGATCGCCGTATCCGGCACCTGCGCCATAGCCAGCAGCTGCATTCGGGTCGAAGCCAGCGCCCTGACCGGCATTCGCGGAGTAGACAACCTCAGCCAGCTTGTAGCCCGCCTGCTGCATGCGCTCGGTCGCTGCCTTGATAGCACCGAGGTCGGATCCTTGCAGCGCGCTGCGGGTTTCGGCGATGGCAGCCTCGGCCTCAGCCTTGGTATCTGCCGGAACCTTGTCTCCCAGCTCCGAAAGCGTCTGCTCGGTCGCGTTGACGAGCGAGTCGGCATTGTTGCGGACCTCAGCCTCTTCCTTGCGCTGCTTATCTTCCTCAGCATGCTGCTCTGCATCCTTCACCATGCGATCGACTTCGTCATCGCTCAATGCGGTGGAACCGCTGATGGTGATCTGCTGCTGCTTGCCCGTACCCAAATCCTTTGCGGAGACGTTCACGATGCCGTTTGCATCGATGTCGAACGTGACCTCGATTTGCGGAACGCCACGACGTGCAGCCGGGATGCCGGAAAGCTGGAAGCGACCCAGCGTCTTGTTATCGCGTGCCATCGGACGCTCGCCCTGAAGGACATGCACCTCGACAGTCGTTTGGTTGTCCGCTGCCGTGGAGTAAATCTCCGTCTTGCGGGTCGGAATCGTGGTGTTGCGCTCGATCATCCTGGTCATGACGCCACCCAGAGTCTCGACGCCCAGCGACAACGGCGTGACATCAAGAAGCAGAATGCCCGTAACATCACCGGAAAGCACGCCACCCTGGATAGCCGCGCCCATGGCAACGACCTCGTCCGGGTTCACAGACATGTTCGGCGTCTTGCCCGTCATGTTCTTGACGAGTTCCTGCACGGCAGGCATACGCGTTGAGCCGCCAACCAAGATGACCTCATCAACATCGCCAGTACGCAGGCCAGCGTCGCGCAGCGCCTGCTCGACAGGACCCTTGCAGCGATCCAGCAAGTCGCGAGTGATGCGCTCGAATTCGGCGCGCGTCAACGTGTAGTCCAAATGCTTCGGCTGACCATCGACCGCAGTGATGAACGGCAAGTTGACGTTGGTCTGCGATGTGCTCGAAAGCTCCATCTTCGCCTTCTCGGCTGCTTCCTTCAGACGCTGGAGAGCCATCTTGTCGGCACGCAGGTCGACACCCTGGTCAGCCTTGAACTTGTCAGCCAACCAGTTGATGACGCGCTGATCCCAGTCGTCGCCGCCGAGGTGGTTGTCACCAGCAGTGGAGGCAACTTCGAAAACGCCATCGCCGAGCTCGAGGATGGATACGTCGAACGTACCGCCACCGAGGTCGAACACGAGGATCTTCTCGTCTTTGTTGGTCTTGTCAAGGCCGTAGGCAAGTGCGGCAGCCGTAGGCTCGTTGATGATACGCAGGACATCGAGACCTGCGATCTTGCCCGCATCCTTCGTTGCCTGACGCTGTGCATCGTTGAAGTACGCCGGAACGGTGATGACTGCCTGCGTGATGGTACCGCCAACCTGCTTCTCTGCGTCAGCCTTGAGCTTTTGCAGAACCATGGCGGAAATCTCCTCAGGCGTGAAGTCCTTGCCGTCGATATCCACGACCGCGCGACCATCCTTGCCGCGGTTCACCTTATAGGCGACCGTCTTGCGCTCTTCGGCAGTCTCGTCATACGAACGACCGATGAAGCGCTTGATGGAGGAAACGGTGTTCTCGGGATTAGTAACGGCCTGATTCTTCGCAGCCTTACCGACAACACGCTCGCCGTCCTTGCGGAAGCCCTCAACAGATGGCGTGGTGCGATCGCCCTCGGCATTGACCAGAATCTCTGGCTCGCTGCCTTCCATGACAGCCATAGCGGAGTTGGTGGTACCAAGGTCGATACCTAAGATCTTGCTCATTATGTGCTCCTCTCTTTAGAAGGTTATTCCCAAAGTTGATATCAGGTTCTTACCGATACAGTTTGGCAAATTTTTTTCTGCATTGTGGATAATAAAATCTAAGTCTACTATTGTCAAGTTTTCTTTTTAATTAAGTTAAGATTTTGTGAAAATGCTGATGAGACACAAAAAATGCGCCGCAAAATGCGGCGCACCTTAGAAAACAGGATTGCATTGATGGCTTTTAGACCACCGTATACGCGTCCTTACAGATGCGGATAAAGCGGATGCTGGGCACACAGCTCCTTGACTTCGTCTTTGATGCGAGCGGTCACCTCATCGCCACGCTCGAGAATCTCTAAGATCCACTTGCCTATCTGAACGGTCTCTTCTTCCTTCATGCCGCGCGTCGTGATGGCGGGCGTTCCGAAACGCACGCCGCTCGTCTCTGCGCGAGGCAGCGGATCGAATGGGATGGCGTTCTTGTTCGCTGTGATGTTCGCCTTGTCGAGCAACTGTTGCACTTCAAGACCCGTGCGACCCTTGGATGCAACATCCGCGAGCATCATATGGTTGTCCGTACCGCCCGTAGTCAGGCGCACGCCGCCATCCATGAGGGTCTGCGCTAACACACTGGCGTTCTTGACGATTTGCTGCTGATAATCCTTGAATCCTGGAAGCATGGCTTCGCGCAAGCAGATTGCCTTCGCAGCGATCACATGCATGAGCGGACCACCCTGCGTGCCAGGGAATACAGCGTGGTCGATGCGCTTGCCTAGCGCCTCCTTGCACAAAATGATGGCACCGCGAGGACCACGCAGCGTTTTGTGCGTAGTGGACGTGACGACATCGGCATACGGAACCGGCGATGGATGAACGCCCGCGGCGACCAAACCACCGATGTGCGCGATATCAACCATGAAATACGCTCCGACTTCATCGGCGATTTCGCGGAAGCGCTCCCAATCGATGAATCGCGGATATGCACTCGCACCGGCAACGATGATCTGCGGCGAGCACTCCTTTGCTTTCTTGAGCACTTCGTCATAGTCGATCATCTCGGTCTCGGGATTAACGCCATACGTCACCGAATTCCAATAACGACCCGTGATAGACGCACGAGCACCGTGCGTCAAATGTCCGCCAGCATCGAGGCTCATGCCCAGAATCGTATCGCCCGGCTGCAACAGCGCGGTATAAACGGCGACATTCGCCTGAGAACCAGCATGCGGTTGCACGTTCGCATATTCTGCCTTATAGAGCGACTTCGCGCGACGGATCGCGATGTTCTCGATTTGGTCGACATTCTCGCATCCGCCATAGAAGCGCGCCGCCGGATAGCCTTCCGCATACTTGTTCGTCAAATGGCTGCCCATGGCCTCCATGACAGCTTCGCTTGTGAAATTCTCGCTGGCAATCAATTCGATATGGTCGCGCTGACGCTCCAGCTCGTGCTCCATCACATAATAGATATCCGGGTCGGACTGGCGGATGAAATCGTAATTCATGGTTTACTCCGTTCGTTTAGCTTAGCGGTTCGACAGTGTACCACGTTAGAACCTCAGCGAACCGAGAATGCCGCGCACGATATCGTTGTTCGACTTGCGGCCGATGTTCTTGAGCGCCTGGCCTGCTAGTTTCTCAAGATCCTTCCGCATTTTCTCCTGCTGCTTCTGACGCTCTTTCGCCAAACGCTCGGCTTCCTTTTGCTGCTCGCGGATCTGGCGCTCAAGATCGCGCTGCGCAGCCTTTTGAGCTGCAATCCGCTCCTTTTCAGCGGCGGCACGCGCTTTTTCGCGCGCTGCCGCTTCGGCCTTAGCCTGCCGCTCAGCTTCTTTAAGCGCTGCCGCTTGAGCCTTCTCTTCGGCAGCTTTCTCCTTCGCCTGCTTGGCTGCAAGCTCCTTCTTCTGCTTGTCGGTCAAATCGAGTGCAGGTTGGACGGATACTCCCCCTCGGGCAAGTGCTGCAGCGTATGCCTCTTCGACGGCATCGGCAACGGCGGCGGCACGCTTTGCCACTTCTGCAGCTTCCTGCGCTCTGGCAGCGGCGGCAGGCATGTCTTCGAGCGTGGCATTCGCTACATCGGCAGCAGCTTTAAGCGCTTCGTCGGCGGCAGCCTTCGCGGTCGCCCTTGCGCGCGCGGCATCCGCCTCGAGCTCGGCCAAGGATGTCACTGGCTGCGCAGGAGCGGCTGTCGGAGTCTCGATGCCCAACTCCCTGTTTGCAGCTTCGGTTATATCGTTGATGTACTCATATGCCGAGATGCGATCGAACGCTTCACCGTATTTGGCCATCAGCTTGCTCTGCTTGGCGAGAACGCCCGCGATGACCTCATCAGAAGCCTGCGCCATCAAGCATTGCGGAGGCAGGATCTTCGCCTTCTCGACGATCATCGGACGGCCTTCCTCGTCAAGGAAGGAGACGAGCGCTTCGCCTGTGCCGAGTTCTGTAATGACATCTTCCGCCTTGAACTTCGGGTTCGGACGGAACGCTTGCGCAGCTGCACGCACGACTTTCTGCTCGGCTGGCGTGTATGCGCGAAGACCATGCTGCACGCGGTTCGAAAGCTGAGCGAGCACTGCATCGGGGATATCGTTCGGAGATTGCGTGATGAAGTACACGCCCACGCCCTTCGAGCGGATGAGCTTGACGACCTGGATGACCTTGTCAAGCAATTCCTTTGGCATGCCATTGAATAAAAGGTGCGCTTCATCAAAGAAGAAGACGAACTTCGGCTTGTCGAGATCACCAACCTCTGGAAGCGTCTCGAATAGTTCGGTCAGCATCCATAGAAGGAACATGGAGTATACCTGCGGTGATTTGATGAGCCTGACGGCATTAAGCACGTTGACGTAACCGTGACCGTTCTCATCGCATTCGAACCAGTCGGCCAAATCGAGCGCCGGCTCTCCGAAGAACGCATTGCCACCTTGATCCTCGATGGCAAGGAGTGCTCGGAGGATCGCACCAACTGATTGATCTGTCACGTTGCCATAAGTGGTCTGGAATTGGTCGGAACGCTGCGCCACATAATTAAGCATGGAACGGAGATCCTTCAAGTCGATGAGAAGCATCTTCCGATCATCTGCAATGCGGAATACGATGTTCAAAACGCCTTCCTGCACATCGGTAAGACCCAGAAGACGCGAAAGGATGATCGGTCCCATTTGCGATACCGTCACGCGAATCGGAAGCCCGCCCGTTCCGTCTATCATGTCCCAGAAACGACAGGGGCAGCCTCGCAAAGACCAGTCCTCGATACCGAACTTCACAACACGCTTGCGGATGTTTTCCGTGTCGTCGCCAGCCTGCGCCATACCCGTGACGTCGCCTTTGACATCAGCCATGAACACGGGTACGCCCGCCTGCGAGAACGCCTCCGCCATCACCTTGAGCGTAACGGTTTTGCCAGTACCGGATGCGCCCGTAATCAATCCATGGCGGTTGGCCTGATTGAGCAACAGATAGCATTTGTCGTCACCTGTTGCCATCCAAATCTTATCGCCTGAAAGCATATGTCCTCCTCAATCGTCCTTTTACGACATATTACACCAGAAACGCCCCGCTCTCGCTAAAGAGAACGGGGCGCATTGTTCCTTCATTCGCCAGGGTAATCGAAAACGCGTAGTTTAATCGATTCTGTCCGCACCGATCGCGCGGGCATCTGCTACCCAGTCGGGCTGTGCTTCTGCAATCCAGTAGCCGAATGCACGGAAGACGACGAGCATGACACCGACGGAAAGCACGCATAAGACGTACACGCCGATAAGCAGGAGGATGAAACCGAATAATCCGAATATGATAAGCGCGCTTTCGGCATTCACGGCTGCTACGAAGAGTCCGCTTACGATGGCAGCTACGAACGAGAAGACGAGCCCCGCCGCAACCGTGATCAGGTTCGGCAACCAGAAAAGCGCCATCGTGCTTCCGAAGTTCTCCTTGAACGTCGGCCAAATCCTATCGAAGGTGAACGCATCGCCAAGCTGACGGGATAGGGCGAGACGCATGATGCACAGCTGCATAAACGGAGCAGCGAGCACGATGGCAACGATTCCGACCAATGGAATGATGCCAACGATGGAGCATGCTATACCCCAAACCAATGTGATGACGAACTCGAAGAAGCCAAGAACGAATGCTCCCTCTTGGAAAATCCTCATATCGGTGCGTCCATCTTTGAAAGCCGCGCGAGCACCCCAACGCATGGCAAAGCCGGCTGCAAAGAAATTCAGGATCGGAACAGCACTGACCAATCCGAGCAAGAGGACCTTCACCATCCAGTTCGGCATGGACTTGAAGTCTTCCCAACCCTGCCTCAAAGCTTCGCGGTACTGTACTTTATTGGGCGCCGGATACCTTCTGTACGACGCGGCGTATGCTGCCTGCTGATAGCCATCCGCTTGACCGCCAGCTGTGGTGTAGACCTTATGCGCGACAGCCGGCTCCGGTCGAGGTGCTTCGACCTTGGGCTCTTCTGGTGTCGTCGGATGCGCATAGGCGCCAGCATACGGATTGTATGCATCGGCCTCAGGTGCTTCGGAGTCATCGGCTTCGACGGTCTCGTCGGCATCCTCGATGACAACCTCCTCGGCATCCTCGATGACAACCTCCTCGGCATCCTCGATGACGTCCTCAGCGGCCTCTTGAACCTCTTCGACTATCTCGGCGATGTCCTCTTGGGCTTCTTCGACGGCCTCCTCGACGACCTCTGCGACCTCTTCTTTCACTTCATCAACAGCATCGGCAGCTTCTTCTACGACCTCGGCGACAGCATCGGGCGCATCCTGCGCAATCGCCTCATCGACCAGAACGTCTTCGGCAAGGCCGTCTTCGACGATTTCGACTTCCTCGTCGAATGTCCTCTCGATAGGTTCTGGCATTTCATCAGGAGCGGCGAAACGAGCGCCGCAGTTTGGGCAGAATAATGCGTCATCCCTGCAAGGCGCCCCACAGAGTGAACATGTTGGCATACGGGGTCTCCTTTCCTCACGCTATGTTATTCGCATTTATTGTCTCACGATATCACTTCTGGAATGAGCAAACCTGTAAATCTAACGAGTTTTTCCATGTTGCATTCCAAGCATGGGAAAGAGCTTGTCCCGCATACTGCCTAGGATGCTACTCCCCAAGCTGCTCGGCAGCCTCGAGCCATACAAGTTCGAGCTCTTCAAGCCTTTGCTCAAGTTGTTGAATCTCTTCCTGAAAGCCCAGCAGTCCTTCGAAATCGGTCGGATCATGTTCTTCCATTCGACGTTTGGCGTCTTCGATCTTCGAACGCACGGTTGCCATCTTCGTCTCGGAAGAATCCATGGCCTTACGGAACATGCGGATTTGACCTCCAGAAAGCTTCGAAGGCGCTTCGCTCGCATGCTCTGGAGAATCGGATTCGTTATTATATCCGGATTCCCCTACCATCGCGCCCTCTTCGCTTTTGGCAAGAAGCTCCAAGAATTCATCAACGCCACGTGGAACATGTCTGAGCGTTCCATCGATGAGCGCGAATTGATGGTCTGTTACGCGTTCCATAAGATAACGATCATGCGTGACCAGAATCAGCGTGCCTGGCCAGCCATCGAGCAAGTCCTCTACAGCAGCGAGCATGTCGGTGTCCAGATCGTTGCCCGGCTCATCGAGAATCAGAACGTTCGGTTCGTCAAGCAGAAGCATCATGAGCGCAAGGCGGCGCTTCTGCCCGCCCGACAGATCGCAAACGGGCTCGTTCATATCATCGTTCGTGAAGCCCAGCTTCTCCAGCAATCTTTTAGGAGTGTATTCCTTGTCATCGAGCATCTTGCGATGCGGATACCGCGACACGACCTGGCGAACCCTGTCATTGCCTGCCTCCACAAGATTGTCGAGCCCCTGCGAAAGCACCCCGAAACGTACCGTCTTCCCGATTTTAAGCGAGCCTTCAGTAAGGGGCTGCAAGCCTTGGATGGTGCGTAGAAGGGTTGTTTTGCCCACGCCGTTCACACCGAGCACTCCGTAGCGGTCTCCCGGGCCGATGAGCCACGTTACATCACGCAACACTGGGCCTTCTCCATAGTCGACCGTTGCGTCAACCAGGTCGATAACCTGTTTCCCAAGTCGTGCGCACGCCATGCGCTTGAGTTCGATGCTGTCGCGTAAGGGCGGCACGTCCGCAATGAGCGCTTGGGCAGCAGCGACATGGAATTTCGGCTTCGTTGCACGCGCACGGGCTCCGCGAGAAAGCCATGCGAGCTCACGGCGAAGCGCGTTTTGGCGCTTCTGCTCGGCCAACGTCGCTAAACGATCGCGCTCCACACGTTGCATGATGTAAGCAGAAAAGCCGCCTTCGAACGGCTCGACAAGGCCATCGTGCACTTCCCACATATCGAGGCAGGTTTCATCTAGGAACCAACGATCGTGCGTCACGACAAGCAGCACACCTGTTTTTGTTTTCCAGCGTGTCTTCAGATGGTTGGCAAGCCAGGTTATTGCGCGGATATCGAGATGGTTGGTAGGCTCGTCAAGAGCCAGAACATCCCACTCGCCTACAAGCAGGCGCGCCAAATCGACGCGGCGGCGCTGTCCGCCCGAGAGTGTGCCGATAACTCCATGCCAGTCGATGCCGTCGAGCAAGCCATTGATGATACTACGGATCCGCGGATCGGATGCCCATTCGTACTGCTCTCGGTCACCAACGACCGCACGCTCAACGGTCTGGGCATCATCGAGCGCATCCGTCTGGCCGAGCAGCCCGACACGTACACCGCGAGTTCGGACCACGCGGCCGCCATCAGGTTCAAGTTGCCCGCATAAAAGCGAAAGCAAAGTCGATTTCCCATCGCCATTGCGCCCCACTATGCCAATGCGCGCACCGTCCTCGATTCCGAGGGTCAAATCGGTAAACACCGTCTTCGTCGGAAAATCGACACGTACTTTTTCACAACCAAGTAAGAACATGTGCGTATCATACCGTATTCATGAGAAGAGGCGGGGCATTGCACCCCGCCTCTAGAATCGATTGCGTACCGCGCGGTGGAATGCGCGGCTGCACTCGCAAGCGTTTCCCTGGCGTTACTCGACGATCTCCTCAGCTTCCTCGGCAACTTCTGCGGCCTCTTCGGCGACTTCGTCGGCAGCGGCCTGCGCAGCAGCGACTGCATCGCCAGCAGCAGCGGCAGCGGCGTCTGCAACCTCGGCGGCAGCAGAGGCAGCGTCCTCGGCAGCCTCAGCAGGCTCAGCGGCATCAGCTTTGAAGGCAGCGACGGCAGCGCTCAATGCGCCCATGCCCTTCTTGAAGAAGGCGACTGCCTTCTCATCGAGATCGGTCTCATCGAGGATGCCCTTAATCTTCGTCATTGCCTTGTCGTCGACATCGGTCTTATCGAGCAGGCTCTTGATACCCGCAGCGGCCTTCTCGTCGATATCGGTCTTGTCGAGCAGATCCTGGATACCCTGCTTCGCAGACGCGAGCTTGGACTTCGCATCGAACTCGTCCCATGCGACAGCAGCTTTGCCTGCGAGATCGGAAGCGACTTCCTTCGCAGATGCGAGAGCTGCATCGGCATCGAAATCATCTATTGCCTTGGCAGCCTTCTCGGCCAAGCCGTCAACGCCTTCCTTCAAAGAATCCAGATTGATGTCAGCCATGATAGCCTCCTTATTTCGTGTGTTTTTGCAGGCAAGCAATGAAATCCCGCCTGCTTCTTTTCCTGACGCTACTGTATCACAGCCCCAACCTGCCGCAAGCAATTACGTGCAAATCGCGCGAAAAAGATTCATACTGCTGATAAAGGCATTCCCATATGCCAATCAGCCTTTTGCAAAGGAAGGACCATGGAAGCGAATCGCAGCAGCTCAACCCAACCCATCGAAACCTTACGCACGTGGATCGAAGAATGCCCACCGCAAGGCATGGTGTTCTTCGGAGGGGCAGGCGTATCCACCGAAAGCGGGATCCCTGATTTCCGCAGTGCGAAAGGCATCTTCCTCCAAGATCTGGGAAAAGAAGCCGCACAGTTCGCTGAGCGAACGGGTCACCCACAGCGTGCGAAGAAGCTCGCGAACCTCAAACTCACACCTGAGCAGGTGGTAAGCCGATCGTTCTTCGACGAGTATCCTGCAGAGTTCTATGCGTTTTATTGCGACAAGATGATATTCGCTGATGCACAACCGAACGCCGCGCACCGCAAACTCGCCCAACTTGAGGAACAAGGCATCCTACGCGCTATCGTGACGCAGAACATCGATGGTCTGCATCAGGCTGCGGGAAGCAAAAACGTATTCGAACTGCACGGTAGCGTATTGCGCAACTACTGCATGCGATGCCGAACTTCATACTCGCTTGATGAGATGCTTGCCGCACGCGAAACCTCTGAGGATGGCATTCCGCGCTGCCTCGAATGCGGCGGAATCATCAAACCCGATGTTGTGCTCTACGAAGAAGGGCTTGACATGGACGTGCTCGAAGGAGCGGTTGACGCCATTACACGCGCCTCGCTTCTGGTTATTGCAGGTACGTCTCTTGTCGTCAATCCGGCGGCTAGCCTCATCCACTACTTCCACGGATCGCATCTAGCTATCGTCAATCTCTCGCCCACCTCCGCTGACAGGCTTGCCGACCTCGTTATCGCCGAACCTGTCGGCAGGGTTTTTGACTTCTAAGCAGAAAGGCCGGCATCCGCACCGGACTCCGGCCTTTCTCAGTAGGTTTTTCAGAAAACCTTTATTCGAAATACGGCCACGGGCCACGCAGCCAATCGATGATGTCGCTTTCGACCTCGAACTTCAGCTCGTCATAGTTGTGAATCTCATGACGATAACCCGTGTAAAGCTTCGTCGTGACGTCATGACCAGTGTCGGTCAACCAATTCGCGCACATATACACGCCCTCGCCGAAGTTGCCGACCGGATCTTGATCGCCCGCGATAAGGAGGATCGGCAAATCGGTCGGTACCTTCTCGGCCCATTCGGTACCCTCGATGACAAGCATCATATCGATGAAGTCGCGCAGGCTGATGTTATGCGTAGGATGCGTGAACGCATCGAACGGATCCTCGGCATGATCCTTCTGCACGAACGGATCGTGGCAAATCCACTCGTTGCCGAGAGTGGCGCCTTCCTCGCAACGGCTGAACATCCAGCCCATGAGCGCAGCCACGAACGTCGGATCGCTTTCGTGCGCTTTGCCTGCCTCGACGGCAGCGTCGACCATTGCCCGCACTTCATGGGTGTTCTTGAAAACACCTGTGGTACCGCAGTAAATGGCTCCTGCTAAATCATCACCATATTTTGCCGAATAGTCGCGTGCGATCATCGATCCCATCGAATGGCCGAACATGAAATACGGCAAATCAGGATATTTTTCACAAACGATATCGTGGAAGAGCTTCTCGTCTTCCATCATGGTATGCGGGCCTGCCTCGCCCCAGTCGCCCCACGTATCGTTGAGGATGGCGGTCGCACCATGGCCGACATGATCATCGGCCGCGACGATGAAACCAGCATCCATGAGCGCCACGATAAGGTGGAAATAACGGCGTGAGTGCTCACCGAAACCATGGACCAGCTGCACGATGCCTTCTGGCTCGCACGCTGGAACATAAATCCATCCGACAACTTGGTCGCGTCCGTTCGATGATGGGAACTTCACTTCATGCAGCATGATAATCTCCTTTCGACATTCTTAAAGCGCATCTTTTTCTCTAAAAAGCTAACGATACGTGGTTGCCGTCATAATGGCAACCGTATTGTTTTCCTCATCAGTTACGGTAATCGTATAGGCTCCGATATGCCGACCCGAGCGATTCGCCACCGCAGTCGCCGTGAGCTTATCCCCACGGGCGCTTGTGAGGAATTTAATGTCTGATTCAATTGAAACCGTTGGTTTCTCACCAACATTGCAGGCGATAGCAAGCGCGAAATCGGCCAGCGTGAATACCGCACCGCCCATCACATTGCCCATCGCGTTGCGGTGGCCATCCGTAAGCTGCATGGTACAGACTGCTCGACCGCGCGAAGCTTCTTCGATACTGCATTGTGCATTCGTCGCAAAACGGTCTTGCACAAAGAATTCTCGGATTTCCTCGATTGTTGCATCTGCGGTTAATTCTGCCATTTGAATTCTCCTCGTCTTCCGTAGAACGTTTACCGCTGGATTAGGATAAAAAGACGCGGCACACTTAGTGTACCGCGTCCTTCCGTTGTTTACAGCGTCAGCCCATTTGCCTATTCGCGTTTCTCGACTTCTTCGTCCATCTCGCGCGTCATAGGATGAGCACTCGGTTGCGGCGGAACCGTCGTAGCTGCTGCAGAAATGCTCCCATCAGCTTCGCGCGCATCGAAATCGTAATCCTTACCAGGCAGGATCGCATTCATGATGATGCCGACCAAAGAACCGATTGCCAAACCGGAGAGCGAAATGACGATCGTGCCGAAATCGAGCACGATTGCGCCGGCGGTGCTGTAGTTGATACCAAGAGTCAAAACGAGGATGAGTGCGGCAACCAGAACGTTGCGGCTCTTCGTGAAGTCGACTTGGTTCTCGATCAGGTTGCGGACGCCAACGGCGGAGATCATGCCGTAGAGCACGAGCGAAACACCACCGATGACGCAGGCGGGCATCGCGCCGATGACCGCTGCGAATTTCGGACAGAAGGAGAAGAGGATCGCAAAGCACGCTGCGATGCGCACGACGCGGGGATCGAACACGCGGGTCAGAGCGAGCACGCCGGTGTTCTCGCCGTACGTGGTGTTCGCAGGAGCACCGAACAGGGATGCAACGATGGTAGCAAGGCCATCGCCTAAAAGCGTGCGATGCAGACCAGGCTCAGCGATGAAGTTGCGCTCGCAAGTTGAGCTGATTGCCGAGATGTCGCCGATATGCTCGATCATCGTCGCAAACGCGATCGGCATGATGGTGATGACGGCGGTGATGGCAAGGCCACTATCGAAGTTAGGACCAAACAGGCCGAACACGGTGTTCTCCATTGCGACCGGCAGACCGATCCAGGCAGCGGAGGCGACGCCAGAGAAGTCGACAAGACCGCAAACCGCAGCGACGACGTAGGAGATGATGACACCCATGAGAATCGGGATGATCTTGATCATGCCCCTGCCCCAGATGTTGCAGATGATGATGACGATGACGGCCAGAATGGCGATATACCAATTCGTCTCGCAGTTCGCGATAGCAGAGCTCGCGAGAATCAGGCCGATGCAGATGACGATGGGGCCGGTGACCACGGGTGGGAAGAAGCGCATGACGCGCTTGGCGCCAAAGCCCGCGAAGCAGCCCGAAAGCACCAGGTAGAGCAAGCCTGCGCACGCAACACCAAGGCATGCATACGGGAGCAGGGCCGCCTCGCCGTTCGGCGCGATGGCGAAGTAGCCTGCCAGGAACGCGAACGAAGAGCCGAGGAATGCCGGAACTTCCCTCTTAGAAAGAAAATGGAACAACAACGTTCCAAGTCCAGCGAAGAGCAATGTTGCGGAAACGGAAAGTCCCGTGAGAACCGGGACCAGAATCGTCGCCCCGAACATCGCGAACATGTGCTGGAGACCCAGCACGATCATTTTCGGTGCGCCAAGTGCGCGGGCATCATACACCGCCGGTGCCTGTTCGTGCACAGCGGAAGTGGCGTTGTCTTTCGCCATCAGACCCTCCTCCAAGCCAATATGTTTTCAGATGTGGTAAGTACTCGGATGAGGCCCGAATGAACGTTTAAACTGCAGCGAAGCACACTCGCGAAGCAATACCTTATCTATAATGCCAGAACGTTTTGCTTTTGTGTGAACACAATGTAAAACTGTCGCTAAAAAGAGCCTTCTTGAACCCGAATGGCACGCGTTTTTTCGTTACTTCCGAGTCATCGTCGAACGAACGTGGGCACCCTGCGTGAATGACCCCGATGCCGGGGTCATTCACGTGCTTCATTATTCCGAATGTGGCGTTTTCCAACACGGGTTATCCGTAAATATCGGCGATTACATCATCCATTCCGCCAACCTCTTCGAGCGACTCTCGCAGGGGGATTCCGGTTTTCGGATCAATCCCCATATGCTCGAAGAACACGTCAGCCATGGTCTCGACATCGATGGTGACTCCCGTGAGCGGACCTTCCTCCAGAGGGGGATTGCCCAGAATGCGATCATCGAGATACCAGTAATCGCGCAGATGTCCTTCGCGGATGTTGAACGCCTGGCGCATGAACCAGATGCGCTTACCGGCTAACGCGTATTCTTCAGGCGTAAGCTCGAATCCGCTTGCCGCATTAAGAAGCTTGCGTTGGAAATCTGGTGGCAATCCGAAACCGCTGAAGTCGCAGTAGCCGCCGCAGTTGTTCATTTCCTTGGCGCAGGTACCAGCAGCATCCTCGGCACCCTTGTCGTCGAAGACGTATTTGACCTCAGGAGGCTTACGACCGCTCGCGATGCCCAAACCGCCCTTGACGTGGCGTCCAGGAGATGGATCGTAGGTGTACGTACGCGCCAAACCGGGCCCGAAGCGACTATCGTGCTGTGCGATCTCGATTCCGCTGGCAGTCCCAAGCGCATCGTGGCCGACACCGAAATGGTCGGCAGCATATCGCGAGCCGTTCATCAGCACGGCGCCAACGCCCTCGCCATGACAGATCTTCTCGGCAATCTTCACGATAGCGTCTGCGTTGCCCCAGTTAAGCTCGATACCGTCAAGGTCTTCAGCCGAAAGCAGACCTCTGTCAAAGCACTCCATGGCCCACGCGATCGTACCTGAACCTGAGATAGTGTCGATGCCGTATTCGTTGAAGATGAAGTTGACCGCATTGATCGCATCGGTGTCGGTGTTCAAGAGCATGCTGCCGAGACCGATAGTGGTCTCGTACTCGGGACGTCCACTGTCATCGGACTTATAGCCATACGCCTCAAACCCGTACACGGCGCCACAACCGATAGGGCATGCATTGCATGCGTATTTCTTGAGACGATACAGGGGATCCATCTTGCCCGCACTAGCTGCATCCCGATCCTCGGGAGCAACATCTTCAACCGATCCCGCCCAGTTCTTCACGCCGGCATCGCCACGGCAGATGGCATTCTCGTAATCATTGCCGGTTCCCAGTTGACCGAAGATTTGGCAGACGGGTTTGACGGGGCCTTCCTTTTCCCAAGACATAACCTCTTTGTTGAGCGCCCTGAGCACATCGGGGTCGGCTTTTTCGAGTTTGAATGTACCCGCGACAACGATTCCCTTGAGCTTCTTCGAGCCCATGACTCCGCCCACGCCGCCTCTTCCAGCGGCACGATGCGTGTCATTCATGACCGAAGCGGTGTATGCTTTCCTCTCGCCGGATGGGCCGATCCAACAACTGCCGAGCCTCTTTTCGGCGATCTCCTCGGAGGCTAGGGCCTCGCATTCGCTAACGGTTTTGCCCCAATAGTGCGAGGCATCGCGAATCTCGCATACGCCATCTTTAATGAACAGAATCACCGGCTTTTCGGCGATGCCCTTCACGAAAATACCGTCGACACCCGCACTGCGCATCGATGGGCCGAACGACCCACCTGAGTTCGCATCGTTCCAGCCGTCATACACGGGAGACTTGCACACCACGGTATAGCGTCCGCCCATAAGGGCTGTCGTACCGTTAACCGCACCGCTGACGAAGCCGATGACGCTTTCCGGTGCATATGCATCGGTATGAGCAGGCATTTCATCGTACAGGATGCGGGCACCGAAGCCGTAGCCACCAATCCACGTGCGAGCGAATTGCTCATCGAATTCGCGTATCTTGGTCTCGTTCGTTGAGAGATCGACGAACAGCAGCTTTCCCGTGTATCCCTTCATGCGTGTCTCCTTTTTCGTACTTCAGGGTTGTTTCATTATACTGCAGACAGCTATAAGGCAGGCAGTCTCGCACCTTTGCACTCAAGGGTTTGGGCTTAATAAAGCTTCAGATGGCTTTTCGACAGAAGCTTATATGCTTCTCAGCACGACACGACTAGCACGGTGCGTTTGAAGCCCTGTAAGACAGCCTTGACGCCGGTTCCCGCCTCGACGGTAACAATCTTTAACAAGTTCGCCTAAATCGTATGCGCATACGTTCAGATTGTAGCGTGATTCACGCGGTTTGCACGTCATCCGCAGTTGGGCTAAACTGACGTTGTTGCTTATCTTTCAATCGGGAGAAAGAGGTCTTACATGTCTGGTTCGTACACACAATATGCTCCTGTTCTTTATGGAATCGGTGCAGTGAATGAGCTGCCCGATCAGGTCAAGGGATTCGGAGCGAATACCGTTCTTTGCTTGTACGACCGCGGCGTCGCCGGCTGCGGCATCGGTCCGCGCATCATGGGCATCCTTCGGGATGCAGGCATCACCGCGTACGCCTTCGAAGAGGTCGAGCCCGAGCCGCCCGATTATCAAATCGACAACATTTACAACGAATACAAGGACAAGGGCATCGAGCTCGTCATCGGCCTCGGCGGCGGAAGCTGCATGGATACGGCGAAGGGCGTAGCTTGGTTATTCACGTTCAAGAAAGAGTCCATCCGCCCGTATCTCTATCACGATTCCAGATGGATGTGGGCAGACTTCCCGCTGATTCTGATTCCGACCGCATCGGGTACGGGCAGCGAGGTATCCCCCGTTGCCGTTATCACCGACACATCCTGCAACTTCAAGGGCGGAATTCTCGTACACACTTCGCTCGCCCTGCTGGATCCCGAGCTAACGAAGACCGCTCCTCCATTCGTTACTGCAACCTCGGGTATGGACGCGTTCTCCCATGCCGCTGAATCGATGACCACCAAGGTCACGAACCCCAAGTCAGATGTTCTGTGCGCGTATGCTCTTTCGAACATCATGAAGTACCTGCCAATCGCCATGGATGATCCTGGCAACATGGAGGCGCGCAATGCGCTTTCCATCTCGGCGAACTTCGCGGGCATCGCGTTCTCCTCTGCATCAGTGCATCTGGGCCATGCCATGGCCGAAACGATCGGTGCCGCCGTGCATCAACCGCACGGCTTATGCTGCGCGCTTACCGTCGCACCCTGCATGGAGTATGTTGGCGACTATACGCCCGACCGCATTAAGATGGTTGCAGATGCCATCGGAGTCGATTATGCCGATATCGAAGACGATGGCTCAGCCATCGGCCTGCGCGTTGGCGATGCGATTCGCGACCTGCTGCGTACATGCAATATCCCCTCGTTTGCCGACCGTGGCGTTACCCGTGAGCAGATCATGGCACTCGTTCCCGATGTGGTTTCTAATTTCCATTCGCTCAAGTGCCCCGTCCCTCTGACCGAGGAAATGGCCGAGAAATACCTCGCTCGCATTTGCGATGCCTACTAAGCAATCGGCTTTCAAGCATTAAGGCAAATGAAAAACGGCGCCACGAATGTGGCGCCGTTTCTTGTTGATCGCGTTTTTCCGAAAAGCGCTACTTGTCCATGACGATGACGCCCTTGATGATCTCGCCGGCAGCAGAGGCCTTGGCCACATCGTTGATCTGAGAGAACGGGAACTTGGTAACGATCTTGTCGAACGGAAGCTTGCCTTCCTTATAGTACTCGACCAGCTTCGGGATGAATTCCTTCGGCTTCGACCAACCCATGCTCACACCGTACAAGGACTTCGAACCGAGCTCACGCGGGAAGTGCCATGCTTCGATTTGGGAAGCGCCAGCATTGACGCACTTGCCAAGGAAGCTGCCTGTGTGAAGCATCGTCAGTGCCATCTTGGCATTGCCGGAAGTCTCAACTGCATTCTCGACGCCGAGCGGGCAGATCTCACGAATGGCTGCTTCAAGATCATCGACTTCCTTACGGTTGATGACATGCGTGGCGCCAAGCTCCTTAGCGAGCGCAAGCTTCTTCTCGCTGCCGCCAACGGCGATGATGGGATCGGCACCGCAGATCTTTGCTGCCATGAGGGCCGCCATGCCGACGGAACCGCAGCCATACACGGCGAAGCTTTGCGGAGACGGATTCTCCTGCATCTTGAGGCAGTTCATGACGATGCCGCAACCGGTCTGGATGCCGCATGCGAGAGGACCGGCGATTTCGAGATCGAAATCGGGGTCGATGACCGCTGCCTGGCTTGCCTTGCAAACCGCATACGTTGCGCACGAGCTCTGTGCGAAGAAGTCAGCGATCGGCGTGCCATCCTCGTCTGAGAGGGGCGTATAGCCATCGAGCATGCTGCCGCCGAAGTTGATGGTCTTCCAATCGTCGCAGGCATAGGGGCCCATTTCTTCGCAGTGCTTGCATTCGTTGCACGCGCCGTAAGACATGACGACATGATCGCCGACGGCGATATCTGTCACGGCAGAGCCAACCTTCTCGACGATGCCGGCGCCCTCATGGCCCAGCACGATAGGAGTTTTGACGGGGATATGCCCCAAACGTGCATGCTCGTCGGTGCCGCACAGACCAGAGGAAACGACGCGCACGAGGATTTCGTCCTCACGCGGATCGGCAATCTCGAGCTCTTTGAAAGTGAACGGAGCGCCATGCTCCTCGACAACCGCTGCTTTAATCTTCATGTTGCGTGCTCCTTTCGTTCGCACCTTATAGCCTTAACTGAAGCGGAGCGGCCTTTCAGCCACTCCGCATAATCGAAACGTTTTACTTGAGGTTGTAGGCAGCCATGTAGCCTGTTGAGGTTGCATGGGCGATACGACCAGCATGTTCGGCATCGCCGGCAACGATGATGTCAGGGAACGCAGCCTTGACGTCCTCGGGTACCGGGAGACCACGCGTGCCGAGCGAAAGCACGAGGACATCGAACGTGACCGTCACCTTTTCGCCAGTGTCGACTTTCTCGAAGTCGGCTTCGCCCTCGCGGATCTCGATGAGCTTGTGGCCTGGGAACAGACCCGCGCCCGTGGGCACGAGACGTCCCATGACGTCGATGAGAGTCTGGAAATGCATGCCAGGACCGATCTTTTCAGCCATCTCGTACACGTCAACCGTGTTGCCCTTATCCTTCTCGGCGAGGAACTCGGCGGTCTCGATGCCCGTCATGCCGGAACCGACAACGCATATCTTCTTGCCCAACAGCATAACGTCACCCGAAAGAACCTGCGGCGGCGTTACAACGCAATCGAGGTTCACGCCGGGGATGGAGCCGGGCTTGACAGGTGCAGCACCAGCTGCCCAGATAACCGCGTAGGGCTCTTCAGCCTGGATGTTCTCGACCGTACCGGGAGTATCGAGCTTGATCTGCACGCCATGCTTTTCGCAGAAGGCACGCTGGAAGCCCATGAGCCAATCGATGCGATACTTGAACGGTGCCTTGTCAGCATAGTTGAGCTGACCGCCCGTCTGGGCCTTCGCCTCAAGGATGACAGGCTTAAAGCCGCGCTCCGCAAGGACGTGCGCCGCCTCCATGCCCGAAGGACCTGCACCGACGATGACGACCTTACGCCCGTCGCCGTCCTTGGCAGGCTTCCCAAGTTCGGCCTCGTGGCCCGCACGCGGGTTAATCGAGCAGCCGACGCCGTCGCCCATAAGGGTCTCCATGCAGTTGAGGCAGGAGATGCAGCGACGGATCTCGTTGATGCGGCCTTCCTTCGCCTTGGTGGGCCAATAAGGATCTGCGAGGAACTGACGGGCAGAGCCGACCATGTCGACGTAGCCCTCAGCGATGATCTTGTCGCAATATGCAGGATCGCGCAGTACGGAGCAGGCGATGACCGGAATGTTCACTGCTTCTTTGACGGCCTTTGCGTTGCCGATCTTCCAGCCTTGCTCGAAGCCTACCGGCTCCCATGCCCAGTTCATGGTCTCATAGGTGCCAGCAGAAACATCGATGGCATCGATGCCGTACTTCTCGAACTCCTTGGCGATCTTCACACCCTCTTCGAGCGTGATGCCCACATCGCCAGCGGGCGTGCAACGCAGATACTCGTCTGCGCTGTAGCGGATAATCACAGGATAATCCGGAAGCACTTCACGGATGCCCTCCATGATCTCCTTGACGATGCGGCAGCGGTTCTCCGTGTTTCCGCCGTATTCGTCAGTACGGTGATTGCTGTATGGGCTTAAAAACTCGTTGATCAGATAGCCGTGTGCACCATGGAGCTCGACACCGTCGATGCCGGCCTTCTGGGCGCGAACCGTTGCATCGACGAAGCACTGGATGACTTCGTGGATCTCATCAACTGTCATCGCGCGTGTTGGCGCATGGGTGAGAGCAGACTCCTGGCCAGACGGGGATAAGGTAAGTCCGTCAGCCTCAGAGTAATACTCGCCCTGGTTGCCGGAATGATAGATCTCGATCATGACCGCGCCGCCCTCTGCGTGAACCGCATCGGCGAGCTTCTTGAGTTCGGGAATCGCATCATCAGTGGTGACGAGGAACTGGCGGGAGTTGCCGCCGCCGCGCACGCCAATCGGACCGCCGGGCACGACCGGCATGCATTCGGTGAGAACCAAGCCGATACCGCCTTTGGCGCGCTCGGCATAGAATGCACTCTCACGGTCGGTGCACTTGCCGTTCTCATCGCAATACGAAAGGCCCATGGGCTCATTCACAATCCTGTTTTTTACCTCCAGGCTACCGATCTTAATCGGCTTGAAAAGATTGTCGAACATATGCGGTTCTACCTCCTCATCCCAATTGACCATAGATAATTGACCATAGATTAATGAACAAAAAACAGCCTTTTAAACGCTACATTTCATCATAGCATTTTGGCATGCTGAATGGTATTTGTTTGAAGTCGCGATAGTTGCGTTTTCCAAGCCACGACAATGGCTAATGGCTTTTCCGAAAACAGCTTTCCAGGTGAATCGGTTTCCTAGCCACCTGAAACCACGGGGGTGATAACGACTTCATCCTGCTCGGCAAGCTTGGTTGCCACACCGTCGAGATGTTCAATATAACGGCCGCTTACCACAATGCTTACGTAGTCGCTTGCATCCGTACCATCTTCGTTGAGAAGATATCGGAACTCAGGCCAGCGATCCTTCAACGCTTTCAGAAGCGACAAAACATCGTCTGGGGCAGGCATTTCACAGGATTTGCATCCAGTGATCTGCCGATATGTTGCAACGAACTTGACGCGCATGAGAAATCTCCTAACAAAATCAGAGAGCACCTCGATACTTGCAAGAATGCCGTTACGCTCTAGGCAAAGTACGCGACACCGCCTTCGAAAATCGGCTGGAACGTATTCCCCGCAACGTTCTTATACAACCCGTCAGCAGCACGCTCGGAGTGACCCATCTTGCCCAGAACACGGCCATCAAGGCTCGTTATGCCCTCGATTGCCCAATCCGAACCGTTGGGATTCACATCCAAATCCATGGACGGCTGACCGTACTCGTCGACGTATTGCGTCGCTATCTGGCCCGCATAAGAGAGCTGCCGTAACAAGCCTTCCGGTGCGGTGAAACGGCCTTCGCCATGGCTGATGGCAACCGTATGGATATCGCCCACGTTGCACAAGCTCAGCCACGGAGACACCGAGCTGGCGATGCGCGTACGCACAAGGCGGCTTTGATGACGACCGATGCTGTTGAACGTCAAGGTTGGATAGTTGGGCTCCATGTCGACGATATCGCCGAAGGGAACCAAGCCGAGCTTGACCAGCGCTTGGAATCCGTTGCAGATGCCCAGCATCAGACCCTCCCGCTCATGCAGTAAATCACGCACAGCATCTGTCACCCATGGAGAACGGAAGAACGCCGTGATCAGCTTGGCGGAACCATCGGGTTCATCGCCGCCGCTGAAGCCGCCGGGGATCATGATGATCTGGCTCTGCTTAATGGCATCGGCAAGCGCTTGCGTGCTTTCCGCAACCGCTTCAGGCGATAGGTTATTGATGACGAGCGTTGTCGGCAGTGCGCCTGCACGACGGAACGCACGCGCGGTGTCGTATTCGCAATTGGTTCCCGGGAACACGGGAATGATGACACGCGGCTTCGCGAAGTTCTCGCTGAAGACGAGCGGAGGCTGTGAATCGTATGTTTGCTGCTTGACCTCGTCGCCCGAGCCGCGATACGGGAACACGGGCTCGAGCTTGCTTTCCCATGCCTCCTGCAGCGCTGCAAGCTCGATAGCCTCACCAGCAATGGACCATTGATATGCTTCTGTCACGCTTCCCAACTCGATGACTTGCATGTTCGCAGTGCCTGTCACAGACAAAGCATCCTCGGGAAGCTCCACGATGAAGCTACCGTACGCTGGGCAGAACAGGCGCTCGGAGTCGAATGTCTCATCGAACGCGATACCAAAACCATTGCCGACGCACATCTTGAACAGCGTCTCAGCCGCACAACCGTAGCCGATCGTTGCAATGGCGCGAACCGGCGCATCCTTGCCAGCTTCTTCCGCCTCGCCAGCTGCAGCTGTAAGCTCCTCAACAACACTAATCGCATCGAGCAGACCGTCCTTGCGCGGAATCAAGCCATCGTAGAGTGGTTTCAGCGCCACGATGCGGCTTCCTGCACACTTGAATTCGGGCGACATCACGCGATGAATCGATCCGACTGCTGTGGCAAAGCTCACCAAAGTTGGCGGAACATCCAAATCCTCGAAGCTTCCGCTCATAGAATCCTTACCGCCGATGGAACCCACGCCCAAATCGACTTGTGCCATGAGCGAACCGAGCAGCGCGGCTGTAGGCTTGCCCCAGCGAGCAGGATCGGCACCGAGCTTCTCGAAGTATTCTTGGAAGGTTAGGTAAGCCTCATGATGGTCGAAGCCAGCTGCTACAAGCTTAGCAACGCTTTCGACCACGGCGAGATACGCGCCCTGATACTGGTTCGCCGACGAAAGGTAAGGGTTGAAGCCCCAGGCCATGCCACTGCACGTGGTCGTCTCCCCATCGACGGGAAGCTTCGCGACCATCGCCATGGATGGTGTGAGCTGACGCTTGCCGCCAAAGGGCATGAGCACAGTTGCCGCGCCGATAGTAGAGTCGAAACGCTCCGAAAGGCCTTTGTTCGAGCATACGTTCAGATCGCTGAGCACTGCTTCCAAACGCTCGGTCAGCGTATCGCCTTCCCACGAACGCTCATACGTGCCCTGCTCGCCGACCTTCACGGTCATGTGCTTCGGTGCACCATTGCTTGCGAGGAATGCACGGCTCACATCAACGATGGTGTCACCAGCCCATTGCATCCTCACGCGCTCGTCATCGGTCACTACGGCAACGGGCGTTGCTTCGAGGTTCTCCTCATGCGCCATGGCGATGAAGGCATCGACGTCTTGCGCCGCCAAAGCGACTGCCATGCGCTCTTGGCTCTCGGAAATCGCGAGCTCGGTTCCATCAAGACCCTCGTATTTCTTGGGGACACGGTCAAGCTCGATCGAAAGACCGTTCGCAAGCTCGCCGATGGCGACCGATACGCCACCCGCACCGAAATCATTGCAGCGCTTTATCAACTTGCATGCGTCTTCGCGACGGAACAGGCGCTGCAGTTTGCGCTCGACGGGAGGATTGCCCTTCTGCACCTCTGCACCGCACGTAGCAAGGCTCGTTTTCTTATGGGCCTTCGAGGATCCCGTCGCGCCGCCGATGCCGTCACGACCGGTACGTCCACCCAAAAGCACGACCACATCACCTGGTGCAGGTTCTTCGCGACGTACATGGCTCGCAGGCGTTGCGCCTACTACGGCGCCGATTTCCATGCGTTTCGCCGCATAGCCTGGATGGTACAGCTCGTTGACCTGTCCCGTAGCGAGACCGATCTGATTGCCGTAGGATGAATAGCCCGCAGCTGCCGTCATGACCAGTTTGCGCTGCGGAAGCTTACCGGGAATCGTCTGGTCTACCGGTACGAGAGGATCGGCAGCGCCGGTCACGCGCATCGCCTGATACACATAGCTGCGTCCCGAAAGCGGGTCGCGGATCGCACCGCCGACGCAGGTTGCCGCGCCGCCAAAGGGCTCGATCTCCGTCGGATGGTTGTGCGTCTCGTTTTTGAACAGATACAGCCAATCCTGCTCTTCGCCATCGACATCGCATGTGACCTTCACAGTGCAAGCATTGATCTCGTCAGATTCGTCGAGGTTCTTCAAGATGCCCTTTGCCTTCAGATATTTCGCACCGATAGTGCCCATATCCATCAGGCACACGGGCTTCTCCTCTCGGCCGAGCTCTTTTCGTAATTCGAGATAGCGCACAAATGCAGCGCACACCTGCTCGTCCTCGATGGCGATATCCTCAAGTTCGGTGTTGAACGTGGTATGACGACAATGATCGGACCAGTACGTATCGATCATCTTGATCTCTGTGATGGTAGGATCGCGCTTCTCTTCCGTGAAATATTCTTGGCAGAACGTGATGTCAGCTAAATCCATCGCGAGCCCGCGCGCATCGATGAACGCGGAGAGCTCCTCGCTTGTCATCTCGCGGAAGCCAACGAGGATCTCGACTTTGTCGGGAACGACATATTCCATGGCAAGCGTCTCGGGGAGATCGAGGCTTGCCTCTCGCGCTTCGACCGGATTGATGACATACGACTTCACTGCATCCACATCCTGTGCGGAAAGCTCGCCCGAAAGCACGTACACGGTCGCGCTTCGTACCAGCGGGCGCTCACCGCACGAGATCAATTGAATGCACTCGCTTGCCGAGTCTGCACGCTGATCGAACTGGCCTGGCAGATACTCCACCGCGAAAACCGCCTCATCGGTTAACTCGGGAAGTTCGCGCATGGAAACGTCGCTTTGCGGTTCGCTGAACACGGTATCGATGCACTGCTCGAACAGCTCACTCGAGATACCCTCGACGTCATAGCGGTTGATGAGCCTCACACCTGTAAGGCTTGCGATGCCGACGATGTCATGCAATTCGCCAGCGAGACCCTGCGCTGCCACATCGAAGCCTGGCCTTTTCTCCACATAGATCCGCGAAACCATCGTGCACTCTTCCCTTTCGAATGTCGCTGTATGAAACGCCTCGGTCAGCGATGGACCCACGAAATCCTATCGTGCGATGCATCGCAAGCCGTAAAAAATGTCTATTCACACCCTATCACGAAAAGGGGCGCACCGCAGTGCGCCCTCGGTATCTTTCGTTGTTCGATTTGCTGGCGGGGCGGCAGTACGCCTTACTTCCAGAATTGCCAGCTCTTCTTGGCGGGCTCTTCTTCTACGGGAGCGATTTCCTCGCCACGGGCCACAGCCTCACGCTCCTTGGCGCGACGGGCATTCTCTTCGGCCTTCTTGGTCTTCTCGAGCCTACGCTCGGCCTTGGTCTTCACAGCACCGATGCCATGCTCGGCCTCCCAGCGCTTGCGCTCTTTGCGCACAGGACCGAAATCGACGATCAGGGCAGCAATCAAAAAACCCCAGCCTGCGAACAGGATGGCGTAGAAGAGGGGCTCGTTCGATGTTTCGGTGAACCACGCTTGCCCAACGGCGACAATCACCATGAGCACTACCGCGATGCCGATGAGGACCCACCAGAGCTTACGCAAGTTCTTATAGCGCTCCGATGTCGGTTTCTCGTAGCGATAGCTGTTTTGCGGGTTCGATTCCTTCTTCTTTTTCTCTTCGGCCTTTGCAGCCCTCTTCTCGGCGCGCGTCTTCGGCTTACGCTCGGATTCCAACACGACCGAAGAAGCAGCTTTGCTCTTCGGTTTCAGCGATGCCGCGCTCTTGCGGTAATACGAGCTCTTGTCCTTTTCTGCCGAATCTTCGATCGGCTCAAGATCGAGTTTTTCACGAATTCCCATGTATGATTCTCCTTATGTGCAGCGCCCGTGCGCTCTTGTATGTAATGAGTGCGTCCGAAGATTGTAGCGCAAGCGCACGACAATGTCAGCTGTGAATACGAGAATCGGAAAACTATCGGCTGGCGCGTTTCCCCAGTCTCCGCTGCTGACGCGCAGCCTCACGCTGCTGCGCCAACTCGCGCTCCTTGCTGTAGAGCGGCAAATGGATGATGAAGCGTGCACCCTCATCCTTTTTACCCTGCACTTCGACCCAACCACCGTGTCGATCGACGATCTCCTTGACCACCGAAAGACCGATTCCCAAGCCACCGCTTTCGCGATTACGCCCAGCTTCGGCACGCCAGAAGCGAGAGAACACCATCTTGGCCTCTTCGGGTGTCAGACCGATACCGGTATCCTGTACCATGATCGATGCCATGATCTCGCCCTTGTATACCTTGACGGTGATCATCCCGCCTTCGGGCGTATAGCGAACCGCATTCGAAATCAGGTTCGCTGTCGCCTGCCTGATCATATCGGCATCGCCGCGCACAAGCACGTCGTTTTCTGCTTCGTAGACCATCTCGAGTCCCGAATCCACTACAAATGCCTCGTGCGCACCGATGATGCTCGAGACCAAATCGCCGACATTGACGATCTCGTTCTTCATGGGCGTCGAACGGTTCTCCAAACGCGAGAGTTTCAGAAGCGCATCGACAAGCCTGCTTAAGCGTTCGACTTCCGAATTAACGGTGGCAAGCCTCTCTTCGTCGGGCTCGAATACGCCATCGACCATGGCTTCGACGGTCGAGCGGATTGCCATGAGGGGCGTACGCAGCTCATGGGCAACGTCAGTGGTGAGACGGCGCTCGAGTTTACGGTCCTTCTCGACCGATTCGGCCATGGCATCGAAGGTCTCTCCCAACTGCGAGATCTCGTCATCGCCCTGCAAACCCGTTCGAGCAGTCAAATCACCGCTTCCAATGGCTTTTGCGGTTTGCGTCATGCGCTTGATCGGTCTCACCAGACTGCGCGCGAACAGAAAACCGATGCCTGACGCAAGCACGATGGCCAAAACCGATGCGATGGCCATGGCTTGATAGGAATTCTCTCGGAATGCTAGGTCGGTCTGACGCAGCAGCCCATCCGAACCATACACCCAAACACGCACGAGACCGACCGATTCGCCGTTTACCATGATGTCCGCCGTCGCAACGCTGTCAGGATCTGGTGGCGCAAGGGAGCGAGCAGAGCTTCCCTGCTCCGGGTTAACGACGTTCGTGGAGTCGTAGCGAGTCGTACCCGTGCTGTCTACGACGACGATGCCGACGCCTGGATACGTCACGCCCACGTACGCGGCAGCCGAAACCGTTTCCGTCGTCCATCCCTCTTCCTCAACGTAGCGCTCCGCGATGCGAGCAGCTGTCGAATCGGCGGTAATCTGCATATTCTCACGCGTGTATGTTTGGAAATGCTGCTCCCACACGAACGCCAGAAAGCCTGCCGCCACGAGTGCGGTCATCAATGCGATAAGCGCGAATGAGCACGTCATTCGCGTGGTATACGACAAGTTGCCCCACCACGACTTCACTTTGCCGTGCTGGCTCGACGCGGAATTGTCGGATTTCTTTCGTTTCATCATGTGCGAAGGCTTACGCTTATCCAGCGGCGTTTTTCAGGTCACCCGCACGTAATGGATGCTAGGCGGTTTTCGAGGGATCCTCGAAACGATAGCCTACACCATGGACCGTATGCAACCAACGAGGATTACGCGGATTGTCACCAATTTTCGCGCGCAGGTTCTTCACGTGAGAGTCGATTGTGCGCTCGTATCCTTCGAAATCGTACCCGAGCACCTTTTCGACCAACTCCATACGGGAATAAACACGTCCGGGATAACGCGAAAGCGTGGTCAACAGCTTGAACTCGCTTGCAGTCAAATCGACTTCCTTGCCGCTCACCATGACCTTATGACCAGAAACATCGATGGTCAGCTCACCGAATTCGAGAACCTCGCGCTGAGGCTCCGAATCGGCGTGCACGCGACGGAGCAGCGCACGGACACGCGCGACGAGCTCACGAGGGCTGAATGGTTTGATCAGATAGTCGTCTGCACCAAGCTCAAGGCCGATGATGCGATCTTCCACTTCGCCCTTCGCAGTCAGCATGATTATCGGAACATCGGAATTATCGCGGATAGCACGGCAAACGCGCTCGCCTGGAACGCGTGGGAGCATCAAATCGAGAATCACCAAATCGAAATGATGCTTGCCGAACTCCTCGAGTGCTTCCTGGCCATCGCCCACACCGGTGACCCAATAGTTCTCGCGCTCAAGATAGGCTGCAACCGCATCGCGGATGGCTTTCTCGTCTTCGACCAACAGAATCCTGCGTGTTTCGTTGCTCATGTGCTTCTCCTTACCATTACCCATAAATGCAAAGTATCTTGCTTTGGGACCGTATTCTGCGTTTATTGTATCAAATCAAAGTGCTCGCCCTTTTTTTGCACCTGAAATGACACAATATTCCCCTATGGCATCGAAAAAAAGCGAACATACCAGCTTCATATCAGGTAGAAAGCATCGCACCGCGCGCCTGCGCGCAGCCGTCAAAGCGCAAGAGAGCACGCTCGATCAAGTCGCCGTTAGCGTTCCAACGAAACTGGGCGACGTAGTGCTGACGAGACGTCATCTGCTTATCGGCGCCGCTGGTGTCGTGGCTGTCGCAGGCATTGGTGTTGGAAGCTCGGTTATCTCCAAGCAATTCGGCGATGAAGCCAGCCTCGACATCTTATCCGTTCCCAACGCATCGGTAACCTCCATGGCCGACTTCGAACAGGTCGATGCCGAAGAATACATGTATTTAGATGCCGAGTATGAACTCCCCTACGGAACGCTTTTGTGGGCAAACGGATCAATGGCCGCATGTCTGATCCCCGGTGATTCCGGCAGTCCCTTAAACCGGCTTGGCGTCCTGTTCCTTTCGTCCGGCTACTGCCCTGTCGTGCTCAACCAAGCGGTTGGGTCCTCCGACGGATTCGAGATCTTCGATGCGCGCGGAAGTGAAAACGGTCTCATCTGGACCGAGGCCAATATCATGGAGGGAACATGGCGCGTATACGCTGCCGCTTTAGATGATGACGTGCTTGGCGAACCTGTTCTACTCGAAGAGGGAGACCGCGAATGGGAGACTCCGACGCTTGCCGCGGTAGGCCGCTATGTCTATTGGCAGTTGTTGCCGAGCCTGTCGGGAACGCACACCGCAGAGCAGTCGTTGCTCAAAAAGGCTCAAATCGGCACGACGGTCTCTTCGGTCGTTTATCAATCGACGGGTCGTATGGCTACCCCCCCGACCACGACTGCTGAAAGCGTCATCATCTCGCCGCGCGCCAATGCAGAGGGCATGTATTACCAACTTACGAACCTGCGGGCGAAGGACGATGCCGTCATCGACACCATGGTCCTCCCCCAATCGATGAGGCCTCTGGAAATCGGGTACGGTACGAATGGCTTCAATTTCTCATTCGACGCTATCTATAACTATGGAGACGGCATCTCGAATCTCGGAACATACACACCACTTGAAAAGCGCGTACTCAAGGAACCCGCTATCGAAGAGCCTTCCAATCAGCAAGAATCGTCATCGCGCTCAATCGAGGAAACGACTGCATCGCCACTGACTTCCAAAGAGTTCACTCCGAAATCCTACAGCGACTCCCCGTGGTTCGCTCTGAACCGTACTCCGAGCGCGCCAGCCTGCTGGTGCGGGAATCTGTTCATGATCAAATCGACGCACGTCGTATGCGGCGTCAATATGGAGAACAAGCAGTATTTCACGCTCGACACGCACAGCGGATCGCCCGACTACGGCGATTACCTGGCAACCACGGGCATAAGCGATTACATCGTCACCTACACGAACATCGACGATAGCCCCATCGACGGCGACCGTATGTATTGCACGCTCGTCAAGGTCTATGCGTCCTATTAAGCAAACCCCGAAAGGAACAACGTCATGAGTTTGCTCGAACGTTCATCGGCATACTGGAAATTCGCGGGACAATGCGCCCAGTGCGGCTCATGCACGAAAGCGTGTTCCTCGCTAACGAATAACGACGTGACCCTCGGGCAGATCGCACAGATGATGCTCGCCGCCGAACGCGCCTCGTCGACCAAAGAGGAGCTAGCTGCCGCCATCTGCTCAAACGAACGCCTTGTCAAAGCTGTTCGCGGCTGTTTCTTCTGCACTACCTGCAAGAACACCTGCTTCGCGCACAACGATGTATGCGATTTGATTTACAGCGCACGTGCCGATTTCCAGAACCTCGGTCTCATTGAGCCTGATTCCTGGATTGGCGTGCAAGTCGACAAGGAATGGGATACGTTCACCGCATATCGCGCCATTTACGGCATCGGCTATCCCGACCAAATACGGCACGTCCTGACAACCACGCACGAGCCTGAATCCGATTGCGATATCGCGTTTTTCCCTGGATGTGCACTTACAGCATACGGGTCTGAGCTAACCGTTGAGATCTTCGATGCTATCCAGGAACTAGGTGGCAAAACGACGCTTATAGACCACTGCTGCGGGTCACCGCTCAAAAGCAACGGTTTCTACGACCGTGCAATCGCGTTGTGTGATTTGATTGCCGAAGAAATCACTTTCTCAGGCGCCAAGCAGCTTGTGTGCGTATGTCCCGGTTGTGCAAACGCTATGCGCACCACTTTCAAACGAAACGGCATAACCGATGTCGAGATCATAAGCCTGCCGAAATTCCTCAACGATCACGGCTTTGAACCGAAACGAGAACTGCCCGATGGCAAGATCTTCCTTTCGAAAGCATGCCAGGATCGTGATGGCAGCTATCTTGAGGAAACGAGCAAGCTGCTCGGCATCGATATGGACGAAGCTGCAATCTATCATGGTTGCTGCGGAGCAGGCGGCGCGGTGAGCTCCTATGACCCCGAACGACAGCAAAAGCGTACCGAAAAGAAGCTTTCGTTCGCGACTGACGATTCGACTGTCGTCTCGATGTGCCCCACGTGCACCTATACATATGGTAGCTATCTGCTCGAAGAGCCTCGACCCATCAATAACAAGCACTATGCGGAGCTGCTCTTCGAGAATCAGTTCGACTGGAAAACCGTTAAAGACCAAGTGGATGGCATGTGGACGGGCGAATATGCTGTTTGGCTCGCGATGACGTTCCGCTATGCGCCTGAGATGAAGCAAGCATCGAAATAGCGGAAAGGTTAGGTGAGACAATTGGATTTCAAGAACAACGAGCACGCATCCTTGTCGTCCGACCCGACCGTCGCCATCATCGGGTATGGCACCGCGGGCGTGAACGCATTGATCGCACTCCGTACACATGGATATGAGGGACGCGTCATCGTCTTCTCCGACACCGATACGCTCCCCTACAGCCCTATCCTGACTTCATACTATGCGGGCGGCATGAAACCGTATGAAGCGGTCTTCCCTTGGAGCTCGGAAGAACTCGATTCCCTCGGAGCTGAAGTGCACTTCGATTGCCCAGTCACCAAGCTCGACCCAGAAACCCATACCATCAGCACCCCCGAAGGTGATTTTGCCTATACCAAGTGCATCATCGCATCGGGAGCCAAAGCGCACTGTGCAGGATTCCCGCAATTCGAGGGCTTCTCGCCGCTTGTTCTGCGCACTTTAGACGAAGCGGAACGCCTCAAGCAGGCGCTGCTCGACCCTGCCTGCAAGCGCATCCTCATAAGCGGCGCCTCTATGATCGCCCTCAAGGCCGCCGAAGCATGCCTTAATCGCGACATCGACACCACGCTTGTAGGCATGAATCCCCACGTGCTCGACTTCAATGCATTCCCCGAAACGGCGATACGCGTCGAGGCGGCTTTGCGCGACTATGGCATGACCTTACGTCTGGGCATGGTCATCAAAAAGGTGAGATACGCTGACGAGGCCGATGCTGCGAAGGGTCGCTTAGAAGTGACGTTCTCGAACGGCGATGTCGACTTCTTCGATAACATCATCGTTGCGCATGGCGTTCGCTCGAGTCTCGCGTTTCTTGAGAAAGATGCCCTTGAGCTCGACAGGGCCCTTGTCGTCGACGAGCATATGCGCACAAGCGACCCCGACATTTACGCAGCGGGAGACGTCGCCCAAGCGTTCGAGCTCACAAGTGGGGAAAAGCGCATCGTCGGCATCTGGAAAAGCGCTGCTTTGCAAGGTGCATGCGCGGGAGAGGCGATTGCGGCAGAGCTTACTGGCAAAGGCATCCATGAGGCCGCAGTATATCCTGGTGCGGTGGCAACGAACACGATCGTCATCCGCGATACGCTGTTCATCTCTGCCGGAACGCTTGAGCTCAACGAAAAACGCCATACCGAATCACGGGAGGTCGACGATATGCTCATCATGACCGTCATTGAAGAGGACGATCAGGGAAACCGTTATCTCGTAGGATTCAATATCGCATGCGACCATGATGAGCGCGGAGGAGATGCGTACGATCTCGGAGCCATGCTCACAATGCAGATCGAGCAGGATAGCGAAAAGCGCTTTCCTCCCACTATTTAGGGGCCGCGGTCGCCGTTACAATCGATTTGAACAGAAGCGATACTCCGGACGCAGATGAATTCTCTTCGTCCCACGTATATGTGATCTCGATATCTCCCGTAGCTCCACGTTGCCGCGCCTTGCGTTCGGCATCCTTCTGCGCATGCAGGCAGGCAAGGTTCTCCGCCTCTTGGCGATCTTTGATATACACCCGCTCATCACCAAGCAGCACCGCATAGCCCTTGATGCCGTTGGGACCCCAATCGGCAGCAACGATGACCGATGACTGGGCGATGATGCGTGCCGAGATCGCGCCTATGGCATTTGCTACTTCAGCGTGTTCGGGGATGATGCATTCAGTCCCCAAAGCAGCTGCCACATCGGGAAGGAAGATGTGCGTCGGCGCTCCGACGCCGATAAGCGGAGCGGTTGCGAGGAAATCAAGGCCGATCAGGGGCTTCTTCGTATTGAAGGGCACGCGCCCGCTTTTCTTCACATAATCCCATTGCGTATCAAACGCCTTCAAAACCTCAGCGGGCACGCCATTTGCGAACGCACGGGGGAATTGCCGTTCGAGCAGGATGCGTATGATGTTCAAAAAGAGCTTGCGCTTAACAAGGTCATACACGTCATCGCACAATTCAGAAAGATGGAACACCTTTTGATCGGTCTTGCCATCAGCACTCCGCTGCCACGTCGAATAACGCTCGATGACCTTGCATACGTAGGTTGCAGCCAACTCGCTTGCATGCGTGTCGAAAGCATCGAAGTCTCCGCGGATATGCATGATATCCGTAGGAGTCAACCCGCACCTCATGACGATGCCTTCTGCTTCGAGGCGTTCGGCAAGGCGGCCGACGCCAAGATCGTAAGGCTCGAAGTACTTCTGGTCGCCGATAACCATCGGGCCGCCTCGAAGCACCTCGATAAGGCGCTTCTCATTATTCGAATAGTGATCGAGGCATTGCGGGTCACGAGCGAGATACAGCACTTCGTACAGCTCGCGCCGCACCCATACTCCCCCATCGTCGAGTATCTTCTTGAACGAATCGCACAGCTCGGGCCAACGTGATGCAGCCATGCATATCGGCTCGACGCGACGTTCGCTCAAATACAGCTCGTCGCTTCCGATTTTGACCGCGCTGTCTCCGCCAAGACCGAATGTATCGATATACACGCCTGGAATCTGCGTGCGCCAGTTCCCGATGCGGATGCCTTTCGTTTTTATCGGCGTTCCCTGCTCGATAAGGGAGATATCGGTCGTCGTTCCACCCATATCCACGATGAGCGCCGTATCGCAGCCTACCAAATGACAGCAGCCCTGCACGCTTGCCGCAGGACCACTCACCATTGTCTCGACCGGTGTTTGACGTGTTTGCTCCTCGCCCATAAGCGATCCGTCGCTTCGAACGATAGACACGGAAGCCGTCACGCCGCGGTCACGCAACGCACGCTCCACAGAATCGAGGAAGTCTTCGATAATGGGCAGAAGGCGCGCATTCAAGATCGCCGTTGCGCCTCGTTCCATCATGTTGAGCTTGTTCACGAGTTCGCTCGCCATGATGACGGGCACGTGATACCTCTCAGCGAGCGCTTTTTTGCCAGCACGTTCCACAACCGCACCGTTGCGCGCCGCGTTCATCTCGACGATGCCGAAGGCTTGCGCCTGCTTAAACCAATCATCGTTTTCTTCAAGGAACGCATCCCAATCAGGTTGGACGACCGAACTTCCATCGAACTCGCCTGTCACATCGATGCAAAGCACATCGTCATAGGAGAAGCCATATCGTACGGGAGCCTCAATGCGATGGAGCACCGATTCATTCGTTCCAACGAGCACAAGCCGTGCGCGACCGCCTTTCCCTTCGACGCACGCATTGGTTGCAAGTGTCGTCGAAAGAACGACCTGGTGTGCCTGCGCCAGTAATCCAATGGGCAAGGAGTCGAGTGCCGCGCAGATTCCAACGGAAAGATCCTCTTTCGTTGTTCGGGCTTTGCCTTTAGCGATAACCTCTTTCGTGTCCATATCGTATGCGACAGCATCCGTATACGTTCCACCCGTGTCGATGCCGATTCCTATCATGCCATCTTCTCGTTTCTCGTTCTACAGCGATCGTAGTGCCGTACGGGCAGCATCGAGCTCATCGCTGTTCGTCGCGATAATGACCTTATCCCCTGGGAAGATGACCGATTCCGGTGTGTACAGCTCGGTATCGTCCTTCGTCGAAATGGCCACGATCAAGCAACCAGAAGGCAGTGGAACGCTCGAGGCGAGCACGCCTTCCTTCTCGGAATGCTGACGGAAGCGTGGGATGGCAACCTCCGATAGCAGCACATTGCCATGCGAAAGCGAATTCACCGCGCTCATGGAGCCCAAAAGCGCTTCCTCTTCGATCAGATTCGCGATTAGCACCGTTGACGAAACGCTTTCGATGCCGACCGAACGGAAGATGCGCATGTTCTGCGGACTGTTCACGCGCGCAACGCAACGGGGCACATCGAACACGCGTTGCGCGATTTGGCACGCAACCAGATTGCTTTCATCCTGACCTGTAGTCGCAACGAAAACCTCGGCTCGACGGACACCCGCATCTTCTTGATAACGTGAGTCGCACCCATCGCCTTGAATGACCATGTAACGTCCTTCAAGCACGATGGAAAGGCGATCGGCCGTCCGCCTGTCTTTCTCGATGACGACAACTTCGTTCCCGCTTTTCAGGAGCACCGATGCAAGGTATTCTCCGACCTTGCCTCCACCAACGATTACGACATACATCTGTAGGATTCTCCTCTCGAAAGAACCTTACGCCGAAGCGTATCCGTTCGGATTCATCGATTGCCAGCGCCAACTGTCTTGGCACATGCGCGCTAAGTCGTACTCTGCAACCCAACCCAACTCATCGCGCGCTTTATCGCACGCCGCATAATTCTCCGCGATGTCACCGGCACGGCGCGGCATGATCTTATACGGCAACGTGTGCCCGCATGCCTGCTCGAACGCATGGATTACATCGAGCACGCTCGAACCACGACCAGTGCCAAGATTGAAGATGCCCACGCCACTGCGCATTCCATCTTCTGCTTGAGCTCCTTGAACTGAGCCTATGCCTATCGCCTCGCCCGTGCCAACGCGTCCTGCCATCCAGTCAAGCGCGGCGACATGACCGCGCGCTAAATCGACTACGTGGATGTAATCGCGCACGCCCGTGCCATCAGGTGTCGGATAATCGTTGCCAAACACGCCGACGCACTCCAGCTTGCCAACTGCGACCTGTGCAACATACGGAAGAAGATTGTTGGGAATGCCCTTCGGGTCCTCACCGATAAGGCCGCTTTCATGCGCCCCGATCGGGTTGAAGTATCGCAAAAGCACCACGTTCCATTCGGGATCGCCGCCATACAGATCGCTTAAGATCTGCTCGAGCATGCTCTTGGTCTGCCCGTACGGATTGGTTGGCGTATGCTTCGGGCAGCTTTCGGTGATGGGCACGAACTCCGGTTCGCCATATACGGTTGCGCTCGAGCTGAACACGATGTTCTTCACATCGTGATTACGAGAGACATCGCACAAAATAAGCGTGCCAGCGATATTGTTCCAATAGTATTCAAGCGGCTTGCGCACGCTTTCGCCGACTGCCTTGAAGCCTGCGAAATGGATGATGGCGTCAATGGGATTTTCGTTGAAAACGGCTTCGAGTGCATCCCTGTCAAGAATGCTCGCTTGCACAAAACGCAACTGATCTTCGCTAGCTCCCGTGATCTGACGAACACGATCGAGAGCCACGCTGCTTGAATTGCTCAAATCGTCAACGACCACAACGCGATAGCCGCGTTCAAGCAGCTCCACGACTGTATGACTGCCGATGAAACCGGCTCCTCCGGTCACCAGGATGCAGCAATCTTCGGCGGCTTTCGCAAGACTCCGGTTCGCCATGACGACCTCCTTGGGTTTTCAGCCCTTGCACGCTTTCTTTGGTTCAGGCTCAATTCGTGCTGAGATTATCGCACCTCGCCATTATGACTGAAAGAAAAAGGATGCGACATAGGAAATCTTGTCGCATCCATAATCGCGTCACACAGGCTTCTAGCTGGTAATCTATTCTTCAAGCCGATTCTAATAGAGGACCACGCCACCGAGCCATCCCCAACGGGGCGAAACGTTATACCAGCTTATCCATTCCGAAATCGGGGTTCTCGCGATATATCCGATGTTCTCCATCACGATACCGTCACCGATGTAGATGCCGACATGGCCATAGACCAAACCAGCCCATCCACCCTTTGGGTTCGTGCCGACCGCGACGATCATGCCCGGTTGCAGTTCCGAGAGATCGGAGCTATAGCACCAATTGGCATACATATCGTTCGCGTTACCGTTGAAACGTCCGACGCCCGCGTTGTTGAAAACGTAGGTTACCCAAGCTGCACACAGGTTATAGCCTGGGCTTCCCGTGGCATAGCATGCGGCGATGACATCCGACAGCGAGCCTTCGCCAGTGACTACGAGATCGGGTGCTTCGTAGCCAAGCTCGGCATATGACATGTTATTCGCCCACGCGTTGCGGGCCGCCGCCTCGGCAGCTGCGCGAGCTGCAAGTTCACGGTCATACTGCTCGGTCAACTTCTTGACTTCCTCATCGAGACCATCGAGGAGCGCTTGCGTTTCCGCTTGCTTTGCGGTCAGGTTCTGCATTTGCTCTTCGAGCTGCGCGCTGAGCGTCTCCAGCTCTGCCATGTCGTTTTCGAGCTGCGCCTTGCGTTGGCTGAGCTCTTCTTTGATGGTGCGAACCTGCTCTATCAAAGACATCTTCTGTGCGTTGATGCGCTCGACATAGCGCCACATCGAGATGAAAGACTCGAACGATTGCGATGACATGAGCACATCGAGGAAGCCGACGGAATCTGACTTATAGCTCTCTACTGCGAAATCGGAGAGTTGCTGCTGATGAACTGCGAGCTCCTTCTCCTTTTGGGCGATGAGCTCCTCTGCCTCGCGAATGCTTTCGCGTGTAGCATCGATCTTCTCCTGCGTCTCAGCTTGTTGCGCACTGATTGCAGAGCATTCGGCAATCAGGCTATCGAGTTGTGCCTGAACCTCATCGAATCGCTCTTTCGCGGCGTTCAGCTCGCTTTCAGTATCCGCATAAGCTAAATCGGCAACGGGAGCGATCGGCATCATGGAAACGATGAGGCTCAACGACGCGACAAGGCAGACCGCAGCGACGCGGATCTTAGAATATAGACTGCTTGTTCGTTCGGTGGGCGTACTGCAGTTTTTAGGTATGTGCCCCCGTGCGTGTGCCATCGGATTCCTTCTGACAGAGCTTATGGGTATGAAGTTGCCTGCTAGGATACCGCATGCGCACAAGCACGTTCAAGCGGCTCCACGGCATCCATAGAAACGCATTGTCAGCAAGAGGAGTTCGAGACCGAAGGCAATTTACTTTCAAGTTTGCGCACGCACAGAAGATAAGCGACGACCATGCCGGCGAGAGCGACTATCCAGCTTAGCGCGTACGCGATAAGCAGGCATTCGTACGTGTGCCAGACGGCGAATGCGGTGTATACCCATGCGATACGCAGGACGCAGATTCCCACGATGCAGATAACGGCGGGGGTCATCGATTTCCCGTGGCCGCGCAAGGCTCCCGAATAGACCTCGATAAGGCCGCAAATGATCTCGAATGAAGTGACATAGTAGATTCGGATGTTCGAAAAACCAAAGACTTCAGGGTCTGCCGAGAACAATCCGGAGAAGAACGATGCGAACACGACGATGAGCACGCTCACCACACCGACGATGATTATCAACAAAAGAGCTGCCCATCGAACAATGCTGCGACAACGTGGATAGTTTTCCGCACCATGGTTCTGGCTGACAAAGGTCATTGCACCCTGACCGAATGCAGCGGAGATCATATAGCACATGATCTCCATGTTAAGCCCGGCAGTGCTACCCGCGACGACTTGAGAGCCGAGCTCGTTGAGCCCGACCTGGATGATCACGTTCGAAAGAGAGAACATCAAACCCTGGATACCCGCAGGAACACCCAGCGCGAAGATCCTGACAAACAAAGGCCAATCGAAGCAAAGCTTCTTAAACTCAACGCGCACTTCGTCGGTCTCGCGGAAGAGAATCACGAGCAATGTGATGGAGCTTATTGCGTTCGCGATGACCGTGGCCAATGCTACGCCGTCCGCATCCATGCCACAGCCAACGACGAACACGATATTCAGAACAACGTTGATAACGCCGGCGATAACGAGCACGATGAACGGCCGGCGCGTATCGCCTTTGCTACGCAGAATCGCCGATGTGAAGTTCAATAGCATGATGAACGGCGCACCGAGAAGATAGATCGTCAGATAGGTGTGCGCCATCTCGAAGATGTTTTCGGGGGTTTGCATCCAACCAAGCATCACATCGACGAGCAAGGGACCGAGCACCCCGACGAGAATGCCGCTAATGAGTGCTACAACGATGGAGGTATGCACAGCGCGGCTAACGCTTTGCGCATCTTTCTTGCCGAGCAAATTGGCAACCACAACGTTCGTACCTACCGAAAGCCCAACGAAGATATTGACGACCAAATTGGTCAGCGGTGCATTCACCCCAACAGCTGATAGGGCTTCACTGCTTGCAAAATGACCAACTACCGCCATGTCAGCAGCATTGAACAGCTGCTGAAGGAGGTTCGTTGCCGCCAAAGGCAAAGCAAAGCGCAGCAAACCCTTCCAGATGCTGCCTTGGAGCATGTCAATCTGGTTTTTCTTGCGTTGCGTTTTTATGCGTTTTTCCACAATTTCGCAGCATAGCACGCTTGCGCAGGTCAGACGCTCTACGCTTTTTTCGCGTAATTAATTGAATCGGTCTGTGCGCATCCTGCAAATTGGCTATGATATGCACGAGAACACGTTTTCGGATACGCGGGGAAAGGAGACGCTATGATTTGCGCAAATTGCGGAACAGAGATTCCCGACGAATCAATCTTGTGCCCGAACTGCGGAAGCGACCCCATCGCAACGGTCTCGGCCGTAGTCGAAGAACCTGCTCCGGCAAAGAGCACGAGCAGCCAAGCAACCATCAACTATTCTAAGCTCAGCAAGGCCCAATACAAAGATGCGAAGGCGGCGTACAAGGCTGCGCGCAAAGCCGCGGGCAAATCGCGCGTCCCGTTGGTCGTGCTTTGCGTCATCCTCGCCCTTGCGCTTGCAGTAGGCGGTGCAGTCGCTGCTTGGTTTTACCTCAATCCGAAGGTCGAGAACCTTACCAATGAGAACAAGGAGCTCCAAGCGCAGGTTGAGAAACTCACCACGGAAAACAAAGAGCTTTCCAATAAGATCGCAGAATACGAGAAGGGCAATAACGTTACGCCCTCCAATACCGATACGACCAACCCGCTGATCGGTTCATGGAAGGTTGATAGCTTCGAGAACACCACCATGAATCCGGCGTGCTACGGCGGAAAGGCCAAGCAGGCTTCGGTGCGCATCAACATCAAGGAAATCGATTCGACGAAGGGCACCATCCTTGCCGATCTTTCCGTTGTGTACCACGGCCACGAACGCAGCAAGCTGAAAGGCGATATGGACTCCTCTTCCGATGATGTCGTCCTCGAGTTCACCAACGTCGAAGGCACCTTTGCGGACGATGCGTTCACGTTCGAGCTTCCTGTTGACAGCAAGTACGGGAACAACTCCGGCATCGTGGTTTCTGGTCTTTTGACGACCTCCGACGCAAGCGGCGCGTTGGGGAACTCGGCGAGCTCCTCATTCCAGCTTTCGGTCAAGAGCTACTATCAATCATTGACCAACGCCATTACCGATACGTACATCATGAAGAACTAGCGAATAAGAATTGCGAATGACAGCATCAACCAACACGCTAACTCGCCAGGCGCTTTCTCGAAAGCGCCTGGTTCTTTTAGTGCTGGGCATGATCTGCCTGTTGTTCATCGGCCTGATTTACGGCTATTCGATGTTCGTCTTGCCCATGAGAGAAGACTTCGGGCTTGATGACATCGGACCTGTCTTCTACATAATGATGGTTGCGTTCTGCATCGGCACCTTAAGCTGTTCATTTATGCTCAAGCGCTTTGCGCCTCGAATCATGATGATCGTTGCAGCCATCCTGTTCGCTATCGCTTTCTGCACGACAGGATTACTCGGGGAGCGCGTGGGTGTTTCCGTATTATATGTGAGCTATGCCGTTCTCGGCGGGCTTGCATCAGGAGCTGGATACACCGCCGTTGTCGGCACCATCGTTCCATGGTTCCCCGATAGAACGGGTCTCGCATCGGGCCTTTTGCTGCTCGGATTCGGCATTTCAAGCCTTTTGCTCGGTAACATCGTCCTCTTCATGCGTTCCATTACGGGCAACATCGGCACTGTGTTCGTCGGTGTTGGCATTGCAGGCGCTGTGCTTTCGTTCTTGCTATCAACACTGCTTACGCATCCGCCAAAGAACATCGCGCAAATCATGGCGATGGGCTCAGCCGATGGACCCGAACCATCCATCGCTTCTCCCTCGGAGGCGAACGGATCGACTGCGAACATCGCCAGTGATGAGGAGCGCTACGATCCTTCGGTCCGTTTCGAGAACGACAACGTTCTAAAGACGCCTATCTTCTTAATCTACTTCGTGGCATATACCCTTGCTTCCGTCATGGGCCTTGGCGTCATCGGCTCGATTGCCAGCGATGGCATGATGCTCGGCCTAAGCGAACTGTTCTCCTCCACGCTCGTCGGTCTCGTTGCCTTGAGCAATGGGCTGATCCGCATTGTCTTAGGAGCTATCATCGACCGCAAGGGCGTTCCGTTCACCTACATCCTCGAGGCAATAGTCACCCTGCTCGGCATGCTGTGCATCCTCGCTTCGTTCATCTTCGGCCTTCCTACGCTGTATGTGATTGGCGCACTCTCATCCATCGTCATCTACAACCCAGTGCTCTCGTCGGCATTCGTTCGCCTGCGTTTCGGAGCGAAGCGCTATCCCATTAACCTGGCGATCGTCAATTTCTGCGTTTTACCTGCCGCGCTGATCAACATCGTGGTTTCAAGCATCCTCGGCCCCGATGCGCGCTTCGAGTTCTTCGTCATCGCGGCAATCAACCTCGGATGCGTGTTCATCGTGTCCTTGATTTTCAGGAAACTCTGGGCAAAAGACTTCGCAGGAATCGACTCCGTGAAAAAGTAGAGAGCTATTTAGGCTGAGCCGCGCTTGACTCTTCAGAAACGCTTAGCCCCTAAACGGATGGCGCGTTAGGACTGAGCCTTTTCCTGCTTGGATCCTGAGCTCTGCATGATCTTCGGAAGGATGTAACCCTCTTTGCGCCAACGGAAAAGCTTGCGCAACTCGATAACCACGAAGACCGCAGTGACGATCACGGAACATAAGTCGGCAGCAGGAACGCATGCGGCAACGCCGTACAATCCGTCCACGCCGAACAACTCGATGGCAAGATTCGGAATGATGAAATAGAACGGGATCAAGAAGATGACCTGGCGGGTCAACACCAGGATCGCCGACTTCAACGGCTGACCGCTTGCTTGGAAATAATTCGAGCCAACCGCTTGGAAGCCAACCAGCGGGAACATCACGGTGTAAATGAGCAAGGCGATGTTGGAAAACTCCTCCAGCTCGCCCGTAACACCGAACAGCACCACGATAGGGTTCGAGAAAAGACGCGTTATGAGCAGCCAGAACGCGCCCATGATCACTGCAGTGATGACCGTAATCTTATAAGTCCTCAGTACGCGATTCCAATTCGATGCACCGTAGTTGAAACCGAACAGCGGTTGCGCACCCATCGTCAGGCCGATGAACGGGGAGAATGCGAACCATGATACTTTCTGCGCCACACCGAGCGATGCGAGCGCACCCTGCACGCCAATGGGACTTAACGCTCCATAGTAGCCGGCAACTTGATTGAAAACGATGTTGACGACCGTCGAGGCAACTTGCATGCAGAACGGCGCAAGACCCAAAGTGAGTATTTTAAGCATGAGGCGCAGGTTCGGTTTGCAGCAACGCCAACGCAATTTGAAGGGCGTGTTCTTGTTGGCTGTGAAGAACCAGATGACGGGCACCATGCCGATGGCTTGCCCGCAAATGTTAGCCCATGCGCTTCCTGCAACGCCCCAATCCAGGACCAGCACGAACCAGTAGTTGAATATAATGCACATGATTGTGCCGATCACCGAGGTCATCAACGAGAAAACCGGGCGTCCTGCAGTCCTGATGAAATGGCTCAAACCCCAACCTACCGATTGGAAGGCGAAGAAGATGCAGGAAATCTGAACGAAGACCTTCGTCTTGTCCCACAGGATGTCAGGAGTGCCAATGATCGTCAGCACTGGACCGATGAACACGATGGCCATAACAGCGATAACGGCCGAGATAGCAAAAAGAAGCACAGCTGAATTGCCAAGCGTGCGCTCAACTTCCTCTCTATCTCCCTGTCCAAGCTGAATAGCAGCAAGGGAATTGCCACCTTGACCGGCAATCATCGAGCACGCGATGAGAATGGTCATCACAGGAAGTGCAAGGGTGGTAACCGCAACGCCTGATCCATCAGGAAGCGCTTGGCCGAGGAATGCGGTGTCGATCAGGTTGTACAGCGAGCTGAACACCATGCTGATGACGCCTGGAATGGAAAACTCAACAAGCAGTTTGCCAATCGAATCCCGCCCAAGGCGAGTCGGGTCATCTTTGCGAGCTTTCCGCGCAGCACGCGAGTTGGCAGATGCAGCCGGGGCAGAAACGCCCTCGGATCCATCAGCCATCTGAGGAGCATCGTTCAGCGACGCTTCGTTAAGCGCAGCCATAGACCCCTCGATGTTTTTTCGAGCCTGCTCGGACATATATGCTCGGTTTCTATTAAAAACTACTTAACGGTAAGAGCGTCGGCCACCTTGCGCGCCGCCGCCGTAATGCTCAAATCGTTAACGTCGATTGTGACGTCAGCGTACTTCTCGTACAGCGGGCGGCGTTCGTCGTACAGCTCGCGCATGCTCATGCCCATTCCGCCCTTTAATACCACGCCGCGCTCGCTGAAATCACTCAGGCGTGCAACCAGCGTCTCGTACGATATCTTCAGATATACCACGGTGCCAATGGTCTTAAGGTGATTCATGGCTGCTTCGGAGTAAACGGCACTGCCACCCGTTGCGATAATGGTGTTCTCGGCGGTAATCTCGCTTAAGATCTGATTCTCGACCTCGATGAAGCCGTCAGGGCCAAGCGAATCGATAATCTTCTGCAACGTCTTGTCGCACTGATTCTGAATGATCAGGTCGGCATCGATGAACGATTTATTCATGATCTTCGCTAATACGATACCAAGCGTCGATTTACCTGCTCCCGGCATGCCGATGAGGATGATGTTTTGATTCTGCACACCCGTATTCGTCATGAGAACAACTCACTTCTCTATCAATGGTTTCTTTATCTCGGGAAAAACTTCGCTGACCACTATAGCAACAAATACCAAAACGAACCCCACAATCAGGCGAATGCTGATTAGCTCGCCATAGATGAGCACCGAAAACAGGACCCCGAACACGGCCTCGAGGCTGAGCAGCAGCGACGCCTGCGCCGGCGGCACATGCGCCTGGGCCACATTTTGGAACAACAGGGCGGCGCACGACGCGAAGACGATGAGGTACACCATCTCCCCGATGAAGCCGCCCGTTATCGATGACAAAGCGGGAAGAGGCTCGATAACAAGCCCGATGAGCGTACCCCATATGCCCATGGCGAAGAACTGGTACACGGTGAGCACCACCATGTCGCGCCCCTCGGAGAATTTCGCAACGTAGATCATGTGCACGGCGAACCATACCGCACCGACGAGCGTCATCAAGTCGCCGTAACCCGCCGTCAGATCGCTATCGAGCGAGACGAAACCGATACCCGCAAGGCAGAGCACTGCTGCAACGAGGTTGTGGATGCCGGGGCGTCTGCGTGCGATGATCCACCATCCGAACGGCACAAGCACGACATATGTCGCTGTAAGAAACGCGTTCTTTCCAGGCGTGGTATTCGCGACGCCGATGGTCTGGAACCAGAACGCCAGGAACAGCAAGGTGCCCAGAATCGCACCCCGCACCAGCATATCGCGGCAAAATGCGGCACGTACTCGCTTGAAGAAAACGGCCCCGAGCAGCACGCCTGCGCACAGGAAGCGAACCCCGATGAGCTGCGCAGGTGGAATCACCTGGACGGAATCCTTCATGATGACGAAGCTCAAGCCCCAGATGACAGGGGCGAGCACGAGCATCAGCCGGTAACCCGCCGGCGGAATCTCCCTATGTACGCGCATGCGTTCCACGGAGCTTTCCGACTCCTGTCGTCAATCGGTTGTCGTTACGTACGTTCTGCGGTCACATCGCGGACAGAGCGGCGAATTACTTAACGTCACCCTGCACGGGCACGAACGAGGCATCTGCCATCTGCACGAGCGTTTCGTACGTTGCACCGTCTTCCATGCCCAGGTTGTACAGGATTCCCGGCACTGCGTCGATCCACGTGATGAAGCCCGTTTTACCCGAAACGAAACAAATCGCCGCGCGATCCTTCACGATCTGCGTGCCGATGGACTCCCACTTGTAATTCAAGCCCGAGATGTTGATATCGGCATAGGAAGCCTGATCGCTCTTGGCCTTCTCCATATCGATGGAAAGATCCGTCAGGTTAGTCATCTGAGCACGCAAAAACGCCTTCTTGCCGTCAAGCGTGAAGCGCATCTCGGCGATGGGCTTCTCAGTCTTGTAGACGAAGTACTGCACGTCGGTCGCGCCCTCGGGAGCAGGCAGGGCGATGCCCGTTGCGTCGATGATACCCTGTGCTGAGCTTGCCTCCATCGGATTCGGGATCTGCTGGCCGCCCGTCTTCTGACCCTGCGACGAGCTGCAGGCTACCAGGCAACCGGCCATCATAAGAACAGCGAGTACAATTGCGAAACGTTTCATGGGTCGTCCTTTCTTCTGGATGGAACCTGGATATACGAATTGGTAAGCGAGCGTTTCGTGTCAGGACGATTGTATTTCAAAATACACGTCCTGATAACCCCTTGCCGAACGCGCGGCGGCCTTGCTGGATGCATGGTGTTTTCAAGCGTGCGGCTAGCCCTTTCTCACCCGTTGCGGACCTCCCGTGTAGCTTGTAAGTTCCACCTGCAAACGTTATATTAAAAGTTAGCGTTTTTTCTGAGATGAAACGCCAAAAATAGGCATGGGAATACAGGGAAGCAGGTGCAAATCCTGCGCAGTGCCGCTACTGTGAGACCCGCCAGGTCAAGCCAGATCGCTGCTCCTACTGCGGAAGTATGCTGCTACGAGTCATAGCACATGCTCGGCGCCGTCAGGTCGCTTCAAAAATCGCAAGCGAACCGACAGATGCCCTTCTTTCCGTTTCCCCTTTGCCTAACAGTTTGCAGCGCGCTGCTATGCATATCAGGACGAGTTGGAAGAAAGAGTCATTATGAAGAGAATCGCCGCGCTATTGATTGCTTCGATGCTCGTACTCGGAGCATTGTTCGCCATTTCTGGCTGCTCCTCAAGTTCGTCAAGCGTGAAAGTCGAAAACGGCATCGCCGCACATGGCACCTACACAGTTGCCGTAACGCTCGAGGGCGGTACCGGTAAGGCAACCATCAAATCTCCCGTAAAGCTCAAATCCGAAAATGGAACGATGGTAGCAACCGTCGTTTGGAGCAGCAGCAACTATGACCTGATGATCGTCGACGGCAAAGAGCTCAAGCCGACTACCACTGATGGCGGTTCCGCTTTCGAAGTACCGGTAAGCGCACTTGACACGCCCATTGCAGTCCAGGCGGAAACGACCGCGATGAGCCAACCGCATATCATCGACTACAAGCTTACATTTGACTCGAAATCGCTGAAAGCCGCATAAGAAACATGGCATTTGAGGAATACACCTACTCAGGCACGGAGCGGCTCCGACGCGGATATACCACCGGCACGTGCGCTACGCTGGCTGCCAAGGCCGGCTGCATAGCGTTGTTGACGGGCAAAGCTCCCCTAACCGTATCGGTTATGACCCCTGCAGGTATAGAAGTGGCTGTCGAGCCGATCTATATAAGCTTGTCAGCGGACGAAGCGACCTTCGGCGTTATAAAGGATGCGGGCGATGATTATGATGTCACGAACGGCGCTGAAGTACGCTGCACCGTGCGGTTCATCGAATCAGGCATTGACATCGACGGAGGATCAGGCGTCGGTCGCGTAACGGCAAAGGGCCTTGACCAGCCTCCAGGAAACGCCGCTATCAATTCAGGTTCTCGAAAGCAAATCCAAGCCGCCGTCCAAGAATGCCTCGACATGTTCGATTGCCTTAAGGGTATTAGCGTGCTCGTGGAAGTGGTCAACGGAGAGGAAATCGCCAAGAAAACGTTCAATCCTTCCATCGGCATTGAAGGAGGCATTTCCATCATCGGCACAACCGGCATCGTGGAGCCACGCAGCCTGAAAGCCTTGAAAGATGCGCTTGAGGTCGAGATTCGCTATCAAGCGGCACAGGGACATAAAGACGTTATCGTGACACCAGGCAATTACGGCGAGTCGTTCTCTCTTTCGCTTAAGCTTCCGCCTAACATGCCTTTGATCAAATGCGCGAACTTCATCGGAGAAACACTGGATTGCATCGCGGTCAACGGTTTCGAAAATGTTCTGCTTATCGGCCATATCGGAAAGCTTGTCAAGGTTGCAGGCAGCATCATGGACACGCATTCGCGCATGGCAGATTGCAGACGCGAGATATTCGCAGCACATGCAGCATGGTGCGGGGCATCTACCGAAACCATCCACGAACTGTTCGAATCGATGACGACCGATGCTTGCATCAAGATACTTGATGACGTGAAGCTGCGCGACCAAGTGATCGATCGTATAGCCCGCGCCGTGCAAGGAGCCGTCGATCGCCGCGTCGGAGAGTTCGTCCAAATAGGCGTAATCATCTTCTCGAACGTTTACGGGCTTTTGGCTGTCACGCCCGAAGCTCAGACGATAATCAACGATTGGAATGCAAACAGCATCGAAGATGCCGACGAAAGAAAGGTGAACCAGTGATTGATTTCGTAGGCGCAGGAAGCGGTGCCGCTGACCTCATCACCGTAAGGGGAAAGACCTTGCTCGAGCAGGCGGATGTCATCATCTATGCGGGTAGCTTGGTCAATCCAGCGCTGCTCGACTATGCAAAACCCGATTGCGTAATCTACAACAGCGCGAAGATGACGCTCGAAGAAGTACTCGATGTGATGCTCGATGCCGAAGCGCAGGGAAAACACACCGTGCGCTTGCATACGGGCGACCCATGCCTGTATGGCGCAATTCGCGAGCAGATGGATGTACTTGATGAAAAAGGCATCTCATACGCATATACGCCGGGTGTTTCAAGTTTCTGCGGTGCAGCGGCTGCACTCAAAGCGGAGTACACGCTGCCGAACGTCTCGCAAAGCGTCATCATCACGCGCATGGAAGGCCGTACCCCGGTCCCCGAAGGCGAAGCAATGAGGAAGATGGCAAGCCATGGTTGCTCGATGGTCATCTTCCTGTCGGCAAGCCTGCTCGATGCCTTGCAGGAAGAGCTCATTGCGGGAGGCGCATATACCGCCGATACGCCGGCGGCGTTAGTGTACAAGGCAACGTGGCCTGATGAGCGCGTCGCCCACTGCACGGTAGGCACGATTGCGCAAACCGCCCGTGAGAACAACATGACCAAGACCACCCTCGTATGCGTAGGCGGCTTCCTCGGCTCCGAATACGATCGCTCCAAACTCTACGATCCGACCTTCTCGACGGGATTCCGTACAGCGAGCAGTCATGCAGCTGCAGGCATCACCAATGCAGATACGACCGACAAGGGCTAAGCATATGGCCGACATCCGCCTCATAGCGTTCACCCAGAAAGGACTCGAGCTCTCCGAACGAATCGCCAACGGCCTTGCATCCGCTGGAGATGTCACTTCGTGCACGAAAGGCTTTGGCGAAGATAAGGTCAATCACCGCGACTGGACCGCAAAAGCATTCTCCGAGGCGGATGCGCTCGTGTTCGTTTCGGCAACGGGCATCGCCGTCAGAAGCATCGCTTCTCATGTTGTGGCAAAAGATCAAGATCCGGCCGTCATCGTGATAGACGAAGGTGCCAACTATTGCATCCCGCTTTTGAGCGGACATATAGGCGGCGCGAACGCCCTCGCGAAACGTATTTGCGCTATCACGGGAGCTGCCTTCGCCGTCACGACAGCATCGGACGTAAACGGTGTATTCTCGGTCGACACCTGGGCAACCGAGCAAGGTCTCAAGGTGCTCAACACACCCGACATCAAAAAAGTGACCTCGCGCCTACTCGCAGGAAAGACGGTATCATTCGAAAGCGAGCTTCCCATCCTCGGCATGCCACCTCAAGGCGTTGAAGCCAAACGCAGCGATATGGACGCCGACATCCATATCGGCATCCATCCAAGCACGACGGGGCTAAACCTCGTCCCCCGCATCGCCATCGTTGGCATCGGCTGTCGGAAAGGTACCGATCAAGCGCGCATCTCGGCCGCTTTCTCAACATTCCTGAACGAGAACGGTATCGCTCGGGAAGCAGTCTGCGCCATTGCAAGCATCGACTTGAAGAAGGACGAACCGGGTCTTGTAGCGTTCACGCAAGAAGCAAACGTCCCGTTCAAGACTTTCAACGAAACCGAGCTCAATGCCCTTGAGGGTCCATTCAGCTCTTCAGAGTTCGTTCAAGGAATCACTGGCGTCGGCTGCGTCTGCGAACGCGCAAGCGTTGCAGCAGGAGGTACTCTCGCTATTCCGAAAACCGTTATCGATGGCATCACGTTCGCATTAGCAGTGAAACCATGCACGTTGAATTGGGGTGATTCGCCTATGAGCGGAACCTTGCATATCGTTGGACTCGGGCCGGGCAATGAGCGCTTCATGACCCAAGCAGCGATTGAGACCTTGAAAAACGCCGATATCATCTGCGGGTACCACGTTTATACAGCTCTGGCAAGCGCCGTTGTACCTGATACGCCCGTGTTCACCACGCCGATGCGCAAAGAAATCGATCGCTGTCGCGAGGCATTGCGCCTAGCAAGCGAAGGCAAAGATGTCGCAATGGTCTGCAGCGGCGATGCAGGCGTCTACGGCATGGCAGGACTTATCATGGAACTCGCCCATGAGTTCGACCCCATCGAAATCGACGTGGTCTGCGGAGTCACGGCGGCGCTTTCGGGCGCAGCAGTCCTCGGCGCACCTTTGACGAACGATTTCTGCACCATATCGCTCTCCGACCAGCTTACTCCGTGGGAAGAAATCGAAAAACGCCTGCATGCAGCTGGCGACGCGGATTTCTGCATCGCGCTTTATAATCCAATGAGCCATCATCGCCCGCTCCACTTGCAAAAGGCGTGCGATATCCTGCTTGAACACCGTGATCCGGAAACGGTTTGCGGCGTCGTTCGCCAAATCGGGCGCGATGATCAGTCTTTCTGGGTCGGAACGCTTGCCGAGTTGCGCGATTACGAATGCGATATGTTCTGCACCGCGTTCGTTGGCAATGCGAAAACGCGCATTATCGACGGCAAAATGGTCACGCCTCGCGGTTACGAGAAGAAATCCGAGATGAGGTCGATGGACTGATGCGGGTACTTCTGTTCAGTGGCACCACCGAGGGAAAAGAACTTGCGATTCGGCTGGCGAATGCAGGCGTATACACCTGCGTAAGCGTAGCAAGCGAAGTCGGAGAGCGCAGCATGCCAACCGATATCAGCATGCTCGAGACCATCGTTGGACCATTGAGCTATGAAGAGAAGTTGAAGCTATTTGCAGACTTCGACGTGATCGTCGACGCAACCCATCCGTATGCAAAATCCATCAGCACGCATGTTAAGGAGGCCGCAGAGGCTTTGGGGAAACAGCTCGTCCGGGTAGTGCGCGAACCGTCTGATTTAGCGGGATGTTTGGTTGCACCCACACTCGAAGAGGCGATTGCGCTCATTGACGATGATGCCATCGTGCTGACAACCACAGGCAGCAAGCAAATCGGCGCTTACGCCGTACTGCCGCGGTTTACCGAGCGTGTGTACGCGCGCGTACTCGACGATGCGGCATCTGTCGATGCGTGCCACGCGGCAGGTCTTGGCGATGATCATATCATCGCCAAGCGCGGCCCGTTTTCTTTGCAGGACAACATCGACGATATCGAACGCTGCGGCATCACGGCTCTTGTCACGAAAGACAGCGGTGCGGCAGGCGGCTTCCCCGAAAAGGTCGAAGCGTGTCGAGAGCGCAATGTCACATGCATCGTCATCGCACGGCCAGACGATTCGAATGACGGTTTTTACCCCGATGACGCATTCGACGCGATAATGAATTCTAGGAGATTGCTATGGTGATTAAGATAGTCGGCATCGGCATGGGTGATACATCAACCATGACAGCGCAGGCGGCACAGGCTATTCTAGATGCCGATGTGCTCATTGGCGCTCAACGTATGCTCGAAAGCGCGCAAGCGGCGAGGTCGGCCGCTGGCAAAGATATCGCTACGGAGCTGAAGGCGATTTCACCTAACGCCATCGTCAGTGCCATCGAATCGATTGGCGATGTAGGATGCTTTGCAATCTTATGCTCAGGTGATACGGGCTTCTACAGCCTGGCAACCAGCGTCATCCGCACCATCAACGAGCGCCTGCCACGTGCTGACATCGAGCTCATCCCCGGCATCACTACCGTACAGTACTTCGCATCGAGGCTCGCCAAACCTTGGCAAAGCGTCGCACTTGCAAGCGCGCACGGCAAAACGTGCAACGTGTTGGATATGGTGCTTTCGCATGAGCAGGTATTCTTACTCACGGGCGGCGAATTGACGCCGCAGACGATCATTAACGAGCTTGCCGGATGCGGTCTGGGTTTCTGTGAAGTCGCTGTTGGCGAACGCCTCTCGTATGAAGACGAGCGCATTACCACGGGAACCGCCGCTGAATTGGTTGGACACGGATTCGATTCTTTGTCCGCCATTTGGATTTCCCGCGGACAGTTATGCGATGACGAGGTCGCTGCGTACGCGGGCTTCCCCGGCATTCCAGACGATGCGTTCATCCGTGGGACCGTGCCGATGACCAAGCGCGATATCCGTGCTTTGTGCACCTCCAAAATGCGCGTAGCGAACGATGAGGTCGTGTGGGATATCGGCGCAGGAACGGGCTCGGTGAGCATCGAGGCTGCATGCATGCAGCCCTCCGCCCGCGTATATGCCATCGAATGCAAAGAGGAAGGCTGCACGCTTATCGAACAGAACCGCGTGCGTTTTGGCGCGTACAACATCACTGTTGTGCGAGGTCGCGCACCTGAAGCGCTTAACGGTCTTCCCGCACCCGATGTCGCATTCATCGGCGGAAGCACAGGAGGTCTTGCACAGATCGTCGATACGGTGCTTGCCGCGAACCGAAAGGCACGCATCGTCATCTCGGCCATCACGCTTGAGACCGTCGCGCAAACCCAGGCTCTGCTCGCCAACCTTGCCGAGCACGGCATAATCGACGGCTATCAGGCAACCCAGATTTCAGTTGCCACATCTCGCGAGGCAGGTCGCTACCATCTCATGACTGCCGAGAACCCGATCTTCGTGTTCGAAGCGCATGGCATCGCTGCTCAAGAAACGGACAAGTGAGCCCAATGAACCTGTGCACCACGCCCCGCATCCTCATCTCGGCCGTATCGAGCGGCTCGGGAAAGACGACCGTCACGAGCGGTCTTTTGCGGTGCCTTGCGCGTAAAGGCCTGAGGCTTGCCGCTTATAAATGCGGTCCCGATTACATCGACCCCATGTTCCACAAGCGCGTCCTCGACACGCCCTGCCGCAACCTCGACCTCTTTTTCTCGACGGAAGACGAGGTGCGCGCCCTCTTCGGCCAAAGCGCGCGCGGGGCCGATCTGGCCGTCCTCGAAGGCGTTATGGGCTTCTATGACGGCTTGGACGGAACGACCACGCAGGCAAGCGCTTATCATCTGGCGAAAACGACGCAAACGCCTGTCCTCCTCATTGCGGACGGCCGCGGCACATCGCTCACACTGGCATCGGTCATCAAGGGCGTCCAGGAATTCCGCGAGCATTCCAATATCGCGGGCGTGATCGTCAACCGCTGCTCGAAAAGCGCCTTCTCGCTCATCGCGCGCATCGTCGAAAGCGAATGCGGCATCCCCGTTTTGGGGTACATCCCGGTCGAGCCCGAGGCCGCACTCGAAAGCCGGCATCTTGGTCTCGTCACCGCAGGCGAAGTCGCCGACCTGCAGGAACGCATCGACAAGATGGCCGACCTGCTCGAAACTTCGGTGGACATCGATGCTCTCATAGCCATCGCGCGAAACGCCACACCGTTCGCGTTCGAGCCGTTGTCAGTCAAGCCTGTCGTTCAAAACGCGCCCGTCATCGCCGTGGCGCACGACAATGCCTTCTGCTTCTACTACGAGGAAAGCCTCGAGCGTTTGCGCCAACTCGGCGCCACCCTCGTCGATTTCTCGCCTCTGCGCGATGGCGCAATACCCGAAAACGCGGATGCGCTCTACTTGGGCGGCGGCTATCCCGAGCTCTCCGTGAAGGAGCTTTCCGAAAACGAGTCGATGCGCGCATCGATCAAGCACGCATACGACACCGGCATGCCGATATTCGCCGAATGCGGCGGTTTCCTCTATCTGAAAGAGCGCTTGACCGACATGAATGGCACCGAGTGGCCCATGGCCGGCATCCTACCTGGTGGCGCGCATTACACAGGCAAGCTGTCACGCTTCGGATATATCGAGCTCACGGCCAAGGAGGCAGGTTTCGCCGCACAACCGGGCGAGACATTCAGAGCCCACGAGTTTCACTATTACGACAGCGATGAAAACGGCGCTGCATTCCTTGCGCAAAAGCCGCTCTCCAAACGCGCTTGGGATTGTTGTTATAGCGACGACCGCTTGTTCGCAGGCTTTCCGCATGTGTACCTGCCCGCCACGCCAACGCTGGCCGAGAACTTCGTCCGCGCGGCTTCCGCATACAAGGAGGCTCGTGCGTAAATGAAGCTTGTAATCGCGTGCATCGTCGGAGTCGTGCTCGACTTCTTGCTCGGAGAGCGCTGGAGCTCCATCTGCCCCGCCGTGCTCTTCGGCAAGCTCATCGCGAAGCTCGAGCCCGCCCTGCGCAAACGCTTCCCCGCCACAAAGCAGGGCGAACGCACCACGGGCATCCTTCTGGTGCTCATCGTGTGTGCGATTGCGTTCGTCGTTCCCTGGACCATCCTCATGCTCTGCGGTCTGATCTGGGAATGGCTGCCTGTCATCGTGTCGGCGTTCTGGCTGTACCAAATCGTCGCGACGAAAGGGCTCGCGGAAGCCGGCATGGTTGTTTACGACGCGCTCGCAACGGGCGGACTTGTGGAAGCGCGCAAGGCGGTCGGTATGATCGTCGGTCGCGACACCGATCGCTTGGACGAGGCCGGCGTCATCCGCGGCACCGTCGAGACCATCGCCGAGAACACATCGGATGGCATCATCGCCCCCGTTTTCTGGTTCGTCATCGGCGGCGCTCCCCTTGCAATGCTCTACAAGGCCATAAACACGATGGATTCCATGATCGGTTATAAGAACGATCAATACCGGTACTTCGGGACATGCGCTGCGCTTCTAGACGATGTCGCCAACTGGATTCCCGCGCGGCTAAGCGCATTCGCTCTCATGTTCTCCGCCCTCTTCGTCAAAGAAGCCGACGCATCGCGCGCCTTTAGAATCTGGCGTCGCGACCGCCGTAAATCCCCATCGCCGAACTCCGCTCAAACCGAGAGCGTTGTAGCTGGCGCACTCGGCGTGAAACTGCTCGGGCCCATGTACTACTTCGGCATTCTGCATGAAAAGGAGTTCATCGGCGACGAGGTGCGCGGCATCGAAGCCGAAGATATCAGGCGAACCAACCACCTCATGTACGGAGCGGTCATCGCCTCCACACTCGTGTTCTGCGCGATAAGGCTTGCATTGCTCTTCACTATCGGAGAGGGGGTGCTTTAGATGCTTGACCATGGTGGAGACATTCAAGGTTTCGTCGATGAGTTCGGCTACGAACCTCTCGACTTCTCTGCAAACGTTTCGCCTCTAGGCCTTCCCGATGAAGTCGTGAAGGCAATCGAGGGATGTATCTCGGGCCTTGCCGCATATCCCGATCCGTTATGCCGCAAGCTGACCACCGCACTTGGTGCGCATCATGGCATCGACCCTACGCGCGTCCTATGCGGGAATGGTTGCTCCGACCTCATTTATCGCATCGCTCGTGTTCTCGAACCGAAACGCGCCTTGCTCGCCGCTCCGACCTTCTCGGAATACGCAACAGCATTGTCGCAAGTCAATTGCGATATCAAACATCATTTTCTGGCATCTGATATCGGCTATGCACTCGATGAATCCTTCATCGATGCCATCACCGATGACATCGATGTGGTATTCATCTGTCAGCCCAACAATCCATGCGGGCTCGTCACGCCACGCGACATCGTCGAGCGCGTATTGGCTCGCTGCAATGAAATAGATGCCTGGCTCATTGTCGATGAGTGCTTCATCGAATTCATCGACAACCCTGCTGCCACGACTATGGAAACACGTATTGCCGATGGCGAGAAACTCATCATCTTAAAAGCGTTCACGAAACTCTATGGTATGGCGGGCCTTCGTCTGGGATATCTATTGTGCACCGACACAACGCTTGTCGACCGGCTGCGCAGTGCCGAACAGCCCTGGGCGGTTTCGACCGTTGCGCAGGCTGCAGGCATTGCGGCTCTTTCCAGCACGGGTTACGTGGAGAATCTCCGGGAACTCGTACAGGCCGAGCGCGCGCTCATGAAGGAAAGACTCGCCCAACTCGGCATCCGTGCACAAGGTGAAGCGAATTACCTGTTCTTCGAGCTTGATGATGGGGGAAAGCTCGTCTGCCGCTTAAGGCAACGCGGCATCCTCATCCGCGATTGCTCGAATTTCCCCGGACTGAAGGCAGGTAGCTATCGCATCGCGATTCTCTCACATGAGAAGAACGAAGAACTCATCGCAGCTCTAAAAGAAGCTTTGCAGGAGAAGTGATATGACGAAAGCGATCATGATACAAGGAACCACGTCCGATGCTGGCAAGAGCTATACGGTTGCCGCATTGTGCCGCATCCTTAAGCGCAGAGGCTTTTCACCTGCGCCTTTCAAGAGCCAGAATATGGCCTTGAATAGCTTCATCACCCATGACGGCATGGAGATGGGCCGCGCACAAGTTATGCAGGCGGAAGCAGCGGGCATCGAACCCGATGTGGCCATGAATCCTATTCTGCTCAAGCCGACTGGCGATACGGGTAGCCAGATCATCGTCAATGGACAGGTGCTCGACAATATGTCGGCTGTGGATTACTTCGCGTTCAAGCACACCCTGAAACCTCAGATTCGTGCAGCATTCGAGAAGCTCGCAGAAACCCATGACATCATAGTCATCGAAGGAGCGGGTTCCCCTGCGGAAATCAACCTGAAGAGCGACGATATCGTGAACATGGGCGTTGCGAAGATGTTCAACGCACCCGTGCTCATCGTGGGCGATATCGATCGTGGCGGCGTATTCGCAAGCCTGTTCGGCACCATCGCCCTGCTTGAAGAAGACGAGCGCGCGCTCGTCAAAGGAACGATCATCAACAAGTTCCGCGGCGATGAGTCGCTGCTTACGCCTGGTCTCGATAAGCTGGAAGAACTGTGCGGCGTACCATGCCTCGGCGTCGTACCCTACTTACGTCTCGACATCGATGACGAGGACTCTCTTTCCAGCCGCATCGTGCAGTATGAGGCAACGCCTGGAAAAGTCGACGTGGCTGTCATCAGGCTGCCGCACGTCAGCAACTTCACCGACCTCAACCCTCTCGAACGGTATCGTCAGGTGTCGGTGCGCTATGTTGACAGGCTCAGTCGTCTCGGTCAGCCCGATCTCATCGTCATTCCCGGTGCGAAGAACACGCTGTATGACCTTGCGTGGCTCAAAGAGCAAGGCCTCGCCGATGCGATTTGCGCATGCGCATCAGCCGGCACCATCGTGCTTGGCATCTGCGGCGGCTATCAGATTCTTGGCAAAACCATCGATGACCCCGATTGCATGGAAGCTGGCGGTATGGCAGAAGGCCTCGGGCTTCTGCCGATCACGACCGTCTTCACAACCGAGAAAACCCAGACACGCGTCCACGCACATACGCACGATTTTCCCGAACCGCTCGCCTCTCTTTCGGGCACCACGCTCACTGGTTATGAAATCCACATGGGCTCAACGACGCTTGCCTCAGGCGCGCAGGCGTTCGCGACCATCGTCGATGCGGCGACCGGCGAGGAAAAACCCGATGGATGCGTGAGCGGCAACATCATGGGCACCTACTGCCACGGACTGTTCGAGGACGGCAGCTTCGTGCAGGCGCTTATCTCTCTTCTTTGTAAAAAAACGGGCATAGCCGATGAAGGCTCGCCGAAATTGAGTTTTGCGGACTACAAGGAATCGCAATACGATGCGTTGGCCGATGCGGTCGAAGCTGCTTTGGACATAGATAAGCTCATGCGGATCATCGAGGAGGGCATATGGAGCGAATAGGAATGCTGAAAATCGAAAACGTGCTGCCGAACGATATCGAACGGCGGAGCATGCAGATCATCGATGAGGAATTAAACGCTCTGGGCATCGCACTCGATCCCAAGCAGGCTCCGGTCATCAAACGGTGCATCCATACATCCGCCGATTTTGACTACGCGCGCAACCTCGCATTTTCACCGCACGCCCTCGAAGCAGCGAACGAAGCCCTCAAAGCGGGCTGCACCATCGTCACCGATACGAAAATGGCCTATAGCGGCATCAGCAAACCGACACTTGCAAAGCTTCGCTGCCAAGCTGCATGCTTCATCGCCGATGAGGACGTTGCCCAGCGCGCGAAGGAATCGGGTTGCACACGTTCGACGATCTGCATGGATAAGGCCGCAGAAATCGAGGGAGATGTGATTATCGCCATCGGCAATGCTCCGACCGCGCTCATCCGTGTTGCAGAGCTGATAGACGAAGGTGCGCTCAAACCCAAGCTGGTCATCGGTGCTCCCGTCGGCTTCGTGAACGTTGAGGTCAGCAAGGAGATCATCATGGAGCGCGACATCGACTACATCGTCGCATGCGGACGCAAAGGCGGCAGCAACATCGCAGCTTGCATCGTTAACGCCCTGCTTTATATCGCGACGGGAAGGAGCCTATAAGCACGTATGGCTAATGAACTCACAAAGCAACAGCGGAAATCGCGCTCGATCATCGCATTCGTGATCTTGTTCGTGGCGCTGATCGCGTTCTTCATCGTCAACGTCATCGCGGGCAGCGTGAATATGTCGATGTCGGACATCCTCGCGGTTTTCACCGGAAGCGGCGATTCGCTGTATTCCGATATCGTCCTGCAAATGCGCATCCCCCGCGCGCTTGCCGCCGTCATCCTCGGCGGCGCATTGGCGCTTGCGGGCTATCTGCTGCAGACGTTCTTCCATAATCCTATCGCAGGTCCGTTCGTGCTCGGCATCTCGAGCGGCGCGAAACTCATCATCGCAATCTGCATGGTGTTCGCATTGCAAGCGGGCATCAAGATGTCGTCCACGCTGATGATCGTTGCTGCCTTCCTCGGCGCGATGATGGCCATGGGCTTCGTCCTCGTACTTTCGAAGCGCATCAAGGGACAAGGCATGCTGATCGTCGGCGGCGTGATGATCGGCTATATTTGCAGCGCCATCACCGAGCTCATCATCACGTTCGCGAACGACTCGGACATCGTGAACCTGCACAATTGGTCGCTCGGCAGTTTCAGCGGCATCACGTGGAGCAACGTCAGCGTATCGTTCATCGTCGTTATGGCTGCATCGATCGCCGTATTCATGCTATCTAAGCCGATTTCGGCTTACCAACTCGGCGAGAATTACGCAGCCAACGTCGGAGTGAATGTTAAGGTGTTCCGCGCACTGCTCGTGCTGCTTTCAAGCCTGCTCGCAGCGTGCGTCACCGCGTTCGCCGGTCCGATTTCATTCGTCGGCATCGCAGTTCCGCAGCTGATCAAGGGCATGTTCAAGACTTCGAAGCCCATCCTGATGATTCCCGCTTGCTTCCTGGGCGGCGGTGTGTTCTGCCTGTTCTGCGACCTCATCGCACGCATCGCGTTCGCGCCGACGGAGCTCTCCATCTCCACGGTGACGGCAGTGTTCGGAGCTCCAGTCGTCATATGGGTGCTCATCCGTCGCCATAAGTCGAGGATGTAGGAGGTTCCCATGTCGAATGTATTCCTGAAAACCTCCTCCCTATCTGTTGGTTATGGTGAAAAGGTCATCATCGAGAACGTCGACATCAACATCGAGAAGGGCCAAATCGTCACCCTGATCGGCCCAAACGGCGCAGGCAAGTCAACTATCCTGAAGACCATCATCGGACAGCTGCCCGCCATCTCCGGAAGCGCTGAACTCGACGGTGAGCCTCTTGAAAAGATCCCGCGCAAGGAGTTCGCAAAAAAGGTTTCGGTCCTTTTGACCGATCGTCCGAATCCTGAGCTTATGACCTGCGAAGACGTTGTTGCGATGGGCCGTTATCCTCATACGGGCGCACTCGGCATCTTAAACGATGACGATCAGCGCATCGTCGACGAGGCCATGGACCTCATCCATGTGACTGAGCTCCGCGACCGCGACTACATGGCCATTTCAGACGGTCAGCGACAACGTGTTATGCTCGCACGCGCCATTTGCCAAGAACCAGAGCTCATGATTCTCGACGAACCCACCTCGTTCTTGGACATCCGCTACAAGCTCGAGCTTCTTTCGACCCTGCAGGACCTGGCGCGTTCCAAAGGCATGACCGTCCTGATGTCGCTGCATGAGATCGATTTGGCTGAACGCGTTTCTGACAAGATTGCCTGCATCGGCAACGGCAAAGTCGACCGTTTCGGTCCCCCGGAAGAGATCTTCACAGGCGACTACATCAAGCAGTTATACGGCTTGACCGTGGGCTCCTACGACGAAGTGCTCGGACGCGTTGAGCTGCCGGCCATCACCGGCAAACCTCAGTACTTCGTGATGGCAGGCAATGGAACCGGAACCAGGCTGTTCCGATCACTTCAACGTTTAGGCATTCCCTTTGCAACGGGCGTGCTCGCCGAAAACGACCTCGACTATCCCGTGGCGTGCTCGCTTGCCTCTGAAGTGGTCAGCGTTCCCGCCTTCCACAAAGCAGACGAAGCCTCTATCGTACGCGTGAGCGAGCTTCTGGACGAATGTCCCACCATTGTGTGCACGCTCAACCGTGAGCAACTTGAAGAGAATGGATTATCAAGCCTTATCGAAAGGATGAATCTTGAAGAACCGCTGGAACAATAAGCTACTGGCCGCCGCGCTTGCCGCGTGCATGATGCTGTGCGCGTTTGCTTTCGCAGGATGCGGCTCCTCGGGCTCTGGTTATTCAACCGACATCAGCAAGGAACTTACGCACGAGCGATCTGCTGAGATAACGAATGCAACGGGCTTTTCCATCGACTACTACAACGATGGCTACAAGCTCGTCTCCATTGACGACGAAGGCCAATTCCTCATCGTCCCCGAAGGGAAAACCGCACCGAGCGACCTGAAAGACGGTATCGTCGTCATTCAGCAGCCGCTGAAGAACATCTACCTCGTCGCTACGGCGACCATGGACATGTTCCGCGCGATCGATGCACTCGATATGATCAAGATGACTGGCACGAAAGCCTCCGACTGGTACATCCCCGAAGCGGTTGAGCGCATGGAAAGCGGGCAGATCGTCTATGCGGGCAAGTACAGCATGCCTGACTACGAGGTCATCCTCTCCAATAACTGCGATCTTGCCATCGAGTCGGGCATGATTTATCACACGCCCGATGTGAAAGAGGCACTCGAAGCCCGCGGTATCCCCGTTTTGGTCGACCAGTCGAGCTACGAAGGCGATCCTTTAGGACGTGTCGAGTGGGTGAAGGTATACGGTGCCATCACGAATCACGAGGAAGAAGCGGATGCCGCATTCAATAAGCAGAGGCAGCTGTTCGAAGAGGCAACCAGCACCGGAAAGCTCGCAAACTCGCCCACTGTTGCGTTCTTCTACATCACCACAAGCGGCGCGGTTAGCGTACGCGTGGGAGACGACTACATCCCGAAGATGATCGAGCTCGCGGGAGGCAAGTACGTGTATTCCGACTTGGTCAACGAGAATTCGAACGCATCGAGCAAGACGCTGCAAATGGAGAATTTCTACGAGAAGGCCAAGAACGCCGATGTGCTCATCTACAATTCAACCATCGATAGCTTGATGGGCTCTTTGGACGATATGATCTCGAAGAGCGAGTTCCTGAGCAATTTCGATGCCGTGAAGGCAGGGCATGTGTGGATCACCTCGCAGAACATGTATCAGGACTCGATGGGATTCGGCAACTTCATCGTCGATGTCAAGAAGATCCTCGAGAATCCCGATATCAGCGATGATGAGCTCGTGTATCTTCGCAGGTTGGTTTAGAAAGGCGCAAGCGATGGCAGAAAAGCGATATCCGTTCTTCTCGAACACGGAATGCGATAAGTTCCCGTGCCATGAGGGCGTTTCCCCGGAAGAATTCAACTGTGCATTCTGCTACTGTCCGCTCTACATGCTCGGTCCTGACTGCGGAGGCAATTACAAGTACCTCGAAACGGGCGTGAAAAGCTGCGTAGGCTGCGCTAAACCACATCGAGGAACCGATGGTATCGACCTTGTGAAAGAACACTGGACGCTCATCCAAGAAGCGAGTGCAAGGCAATAAACCAAAGCTGCATATTGATACAGGCTTTGATGAGCTCGCGATTCTCAGGCCTCCTCAAAGGGAGCTTGACGCTGCATTTCCCAGAGATTGCGCTCATCTGTGCAAGAAGTTTGCATTTTATTGCTCTTAAAAGGGGGTTTATGCGCCTTCGCATTATCTGCCGTATAAGCGATGATATACTTAGAAAGCTTACAGGTGCTTCGAAGATTTCAATCTGAAAAGCTAAGAGGGAAGCGGGTGAGAATCCCGCACAGACTCGCTACTGTGATCGGAATGTACGTCTTCTCGGAAAGCGCTTCGGCGACAGGTGCTTTCCAGTCACTGCAGAATCTGCGGGAAGGCGAGGACGTGCGACTCCCGTCAGTCAGGAAACCTGCCTGCAAGAAAAACGTATCGTATGGCCACGAGAACCTGGTCTGATGCCAACAGAGGGATTGCCGACAGTGCGTCTTCTGTCTTCAACTTCCCCGGTTGACTTCAGGCCCGTGGCGAAAGCTTACGGGCTTTTTAGGAAGGGGAATCATGAAAAAGAAATATCTTTTAGCGTGCGCTTGCATCGCAATGGTGGCTGCTCTGGCATGCTGCCTTGCCGGATGCGGCAACTCCGATGAAGCCAAGGCCAAGAACGTTGGCAAGCTCATCGACAAGATCTACGTGCAAGAGCGCACCAGCACCACCGATGCCGATTGCGAAGCCGCAAAGAAGGCTTGGGATGCTTTGACCGACAAGCAGAAGGAAATGGTCACGGGCGAGAATGCCGATCCTGGTTACTTCGGTGACGAAACCGGCGATGCTTCCGCTGACGATCCGCTGAACCAAGACGGAATCGGCGAAAAGGAGATTCTGGTTGTCAGCTTTGGCACTAGCTTCAACAATAGCCGCGTTGCCACAATCGGCGCAATCGAGAAGGCAATCGCAGCGGCAAATCCCGATTGGTCCGTGCGTCGTGCATTCACGGCACAGATCATCATCAACCACATCCAGGCTCGTGACGGCGAGAAGATCGACAACGTCCAGCAGGCTATGGATCGCGCTGTCTCCAATGGTGTGAAAACCATGGTCGTTCAGCCGACGCATCTGATGCATGGCGCTGAATATGACGAGCTCAAGGCCGCCATCGACAAATATGCCGATAAGATGACCATCGTTTATGCTGAGCCACTACTCGGCGAAGTCGGTGCTGACGCCTCCGTCATCAATGCTGACAAGAAGGCCGTCGCCGAGGCCGTCGTGGCCGAAGCCGCCGCCCCCTCCGATACCGCGCTTGTGCTCCTGGGTCACGGCACCTCGCATACCGCCAACGTCACCTACAGCCAGATGCAGACCATGATGGATCAGCTCGGTTACAAGAACGTGTTCGTCGGCACCGTCGAGGGTGAGCCCGAAGGCACTGATGCCGCATCCATCATCGCCAAGGTGAAAGACGCTGGTTACAAGAACGTCATCCTGCGTCCGCTCATGGTTGTCGCTGGTGACCATGCCAACAACGATATGGCCGATCCTGATGACGAAGAGTCTTGGTTCAGGCAGTTCACCGGTTCTGGCGCGTTCGATGACGTTAAATGCCAAATCGCTGGTCTTGGCCAAATCGCAGCTGTGCAGCAGCTTTACGTTGCCCACACTGCGGCAGCTATTGCTTCCCTCTAATCTAAGGTAACGAGCTAATTATTGTCGCCATTAACGCGGGAGCTTTCGACTAGAATAATCTGGTTGAAAGCTCCCTGGCTTTTCGGAGGAAAAGAATGAAGAAGATCATTGCAGTTTTCGTTGCTATGCTCATGCTGACAGCATGCGTTGCCCTTGCAGCTTGCTCAGGCGGAGCGAAAAGCGGCGGCGTCACCGTCGACTGCCCGCTGGAGAATGGCACCTATACGGCTGATTTCAAGACCGATTCGTCAATGTTCCATGTAAACGAAGCCCTTAAAGGCAAAGGCACGCTTTCCGTAAAAGACAAGCAGATGACGATTCACATCTCACTCGTTTCGAAGAACATCGAAAAGCTGTTCCTCGGCACGAAGGCCGATGCCCAAAAGAACGGTGCAAAGCTCATCGAGCCAACGGTTGACAAGGTAACCTATGATGACGGCTACACCGAAGAGGTGTATGGCTTCGACGTCCCAGTCCCTTACCTTGACAAGACATTCGATCTTGCAATCATCGGAAAAGAGGGTAAGTGGTATGACCATAAGGTTTCGGTTTCAAATCCCGAACCAGCGTCGAACTAACACCTTTCGCTGAGCGCATTCCACGCACATCAGCTCACTGTTGATATATGAAGGGGCCGCAACGAATGCCGTTGCGGCCCCTTTTGCGCTTCCCCTTTAACATGTTCCCTTCGTACTCAGCGCGCGTCTTCTTTCACGATGACAACTGAGAAATAATCATCGTTGTCGACGTCTGAAAAATGCTCGAATACTTTCTCATCGGGCAGGCCGCAATTCGCGACCATGCTCGCGCCATCCAGTTGACCACTAAGCTTGAGCTTGTCGCGCAGTTCGAGCAATGCTTTCCCGGACTTCATGAACACTTTATTCCCAGGGAACGTAAGGACCTCGTCTACATCGGAAGCTAACACGGGTGCCACAATCAGCCGCTCGGGACCTTCGCAGAGAGCGATGCCCAGCGTGGCTGCTGCCGCCGAAAACGAGGTGACGCCTGGGATGATTTCAGCATGGTAGCCACGTGCACGAACGATGTCGTGAATATAGATATATGTCGAATAGATGCCGATGTCGCCAAGGCACAGATATGCCACCGACTTGTTCACCTCAAGCAATGCGCACAAATCATCGGCTATCGCTTCGTAGGAAGCCTCCGCCGCACTGCGATCCTTCGTCATCGGTGTCGGACAATCGAGCAGCTCCTTGCCTTGAAGATACTCCGCAGCGATCTCATACGCTGTCTGTCGTTTATGCCCGATATTGGGAACAGCGACCACATCGGCTTCCCGAATGACGCGAATAGCCTTCTGCGTCAAAAGTTCGGGGTCTCCTGGACCAACGCTTACGCCATATAACGTGCCTTTTTGCATTGCATTGCCTTTCGTCGTTTGCACAATATTGTAATGTAATAGCCCGATAGGCGATGAGGACACTACATGGTTTCTGAAGCGACACACAAAGCGATGCAGGGCAATAAACGGGCGAATACCAAGCCCGAGCTTCTCGTGCGGCAACGTTTGCGCGAAGCAGGTCTGTTAGGATACAGACTGCAATGGAAAGTACCTGGTCGCCCAGACATCGCGTGGCCAGGCAAGAAAGTCGCCATCATGGTTAACGGGTGCTTCTGGCATCGCTGCCCGCATTGCAAGCTCCCCCTTCCGAAAAGCAACGTGGAATATTGGACCATCAAATTCGATAGAAACGTCGAACGCGATGCCAGGAACTTGAAGGCACTTGAAGAGGCTGGTTGGAAAGTTCACGTTCTGTGGGAGTGCCAGCTCAAGAAGAAAACTATCGATGATACGTTCGGGGAACTGCTCCCCATCCTTGCAGGCGAACTGGGAAAAACCCTGATATCACACGATTGATGCCCATATTGATGGGCGTCATGCAATCTCTCTCCTTCCAAATGCTATTCGAATAGCCCCCTGACGTTGTACAATAGACGAAAAGGGTTTCTTATTTCGACAATCGCCCTATCCAGGCATCGCCGCAATTTTGGAAAAGAGGTAATCATGACTGACGCATCAAATGCGCAGACGGCTGAAATCGTCAAAAAGAAAGAGCCTAAGAAAAGCGTGAATCTCACCACATGGATTCTCATCTCGCTGGCAGCGGGTATTATCGTCGGCATTATCTGCTCTATAGCCGTTCCCGACAAATCAGTTGTAGACGAATACCTCATCGAAGGCGTGTTCTACGTATTCGGCCAGTGGTTCATCCGCCTGATGCAGATGCTCGTCGTACCGTTGGTGTTCTGCTCGATCGTGTGCGGTGCAGCATCGATGAGCGACCCGAAGCTGCTTGGTAAAGTCGGCGTGGGCACCATCCTCATGTATTTGTGTACTACAGCACTTGCTGTGACCATCGCCATCCTTCTTGCTCAAGTGATTCAACCTGGCGTTGGCCTCGATATGGCATCCATCGTTAAGGTAGAGCCTTCATCGACCTCAACGGATCAAACCTTTGCCCAGATGCTCATCAACATCATCCCGACCAACATCATCTCGGCAATGAATAGCGGAACGATGCTGCAAATCATCTTCTTCGCATTGGTCCTTGGTTTCATCCTGGGTCGCCTCGGCAAGAAAGTTGCAACCGTCAATCGCTTCTTCACGCAGTTCAACGCTGTGATGATGCACATGATCGGCCTCATCCTGAAAGTCGCCCCTATCGGCATCTTCTGCCTAATCGCTCGCACATTTGCCAATCTGGGCTTGACAGGCATCTTGCCGATGCTCAAGTTCATCGGCACCGTGTATCTGGGCCTGTTCGTGCAGCTGCTCATCGTATACATGCTGCTCGTATTCCTGTTCACGCGCCTCAATCCGCTGCAATTCTTGCGTAAGATGCTGCCGGTTATGCTGTTCGCATTCTCCACGAGCTCATCGAACGCTACCATCCCCTTGAATATGGAAACCCTCGAGAAGAAGATCGGCGTCGATCCGAAAGTCGCTTCGTTCACGATTCCATTGGGAGCCACCATCAACATGGACGGCACTGCCATCATGCAGGGTGCCGCAGTTATCTTCATCGCGCAAGCTTTTGGTATCGACCTCTCGATGACCGCACTGCTCACCGTCGTGTTGACGGCTGTGTCGGCATCCATCGGTACGGCCGGTGTACCTGGCGTAGGCACCATCATGCTTGCCATGGTATTCGAGTCGGTCGGCCTGCCTGCTGAAGGCGTTGCTATGATCATGGGAATCGATCGCTTGCTCGACATGGGCCGCACCGCCGTCAACGTCACGGGCGATGCCGCTGTGACCACATGCATGGCTCGCTTGAGCGGCATGCTCGACAAGAACGTGTTCAACAACCACGATTTCAAGGCAGTAAGCGAAGAAGACCTCCTCGATGCTCCCGGCTCTGACGAGCCAACTGGCTACGATGACTTCACCGCCCACGGCGATCCAACCGAAATCGGCGAGCAGGGCGATCCTGACAAGTTCGCGAACATCGAGAAGCCTGAGCCCGTTCGCAAATAGCATTGGCAAGGAGACCTCGATAAGGAGCATGACGCAGCCGAAAACATACGAAACAGATAGCGGAACCATCCGATATTGGGTTGACGCAACTGCGGAGTCGTCGATATGGCTTGTTTTCCTTCCTGGGCTTACGGCTGACCATAGGCTGTTCGACAAACAGATGGAGTATTTCTCAGGGCGAGTGAGCTGCTTGGTGTGGGATCCTCCAGCTCATGGTGAATCGCGTCCGTATCCACTCGATTTCACGATGGACGATTTGGCGAACATGGTTTTTGGCATTCTCGATGCCGAAGGAATAAAGCATCCCGTCTTGGTGGGGCAATCCATGGGCGGTTACATTTCGCAGGCGTTTATCGATCTGTATCCAGGACGGGCTGTTGGTTTTGTTTCCGTCGATTCCGCGCCACTCAAACGTAAGTATTACCCCACATGGGAAGTCAAATTCCTGCGCCACACGAAAGGGATGTATGCATCGATTCCATGGGCACTCTTGAAACCGTGGGGCACGAGGGGCGCAGCCGAAACCGACTATGGACGTAGTCTCATGCGAGCATTCATGGACAACTACACCAAGCGCGAGTACGTCGATTTGGCTGCGTATGGATACCGCATTCTTGCCGATGCTGTTGAAGCCGATCGCGCATACGACCTCGATTGCCCAGTGCTTCTGCTGTGTGGCAAGAAGGACCACGCTGGCGACGTGAAGGCCTTCAATCGGAAATGGGCTGTAGGCGAGAACCTGCCGCTTGTGTGGGTTCCGAATGCGGGTCACAATGCGAATGCCGATGCGCCTGATTTCGTGAACAGCCATATCGAGCGCTTTGTCAGCTTGCTTTAAGGAGGAACCATTCATGGCAAAGAACGTAGTAGTGATTAGCACGAGCCCGCGAAAGAACAGCAACTCAGACGCACTTGCCGTAGCTTTTGCCGATGGTGCGAAGTCCGCAGGCCACAACGTTGAAATCATCCGCCTCTCCGATAAGCAGATCGCGTTCTGCAAGGGATGCTTCGCCTGCCTCAAACTCGGCAGCTGCGTTATCAAAGACGATGCTCCCGCCATCACCGATAAAATCGGCGATGCGGATGTCGTGGTTTGGGCAACGCCAATCTATTACTACGAGATGTGCGGTCAAATGAAAACGATGATCGATCGCGCGAACGCCCTGTGGGTCAAGGATTACAAGTTCCGAGACGTTTATTTCCTTTCAGCAGCTGCAGAACCGCACGAAGGCGTTGACGCACGGGCTATCGGCGGTGTCGAAGGCTGGATTGCGTGCTTCCCGAAAAGTCGCCTCGCTGGCACCGTGTTCGCAGGCGGTGTGAAAGCGCCCGGGGACATCGAAGGCAGCGAGGCTCTCATTAAAGCATTTGATATGGGAGCTGCGATAGAGCCCTGATCTCTGACTATACGGGAATCCGAAGCAGGCGACACGCATCTTCGGCTATACAAAAAAACGCCGCCCGATAAGGGCGGCGAAGCATTCATGGTGGTCAGGGGGGGACTTGAACCCTCGGCACGCGGATTTTCAGTCCACTGCTCTACCAACTGAGCTACCTGACCGTTGGGCGTCTAAGACGCAAAACGGAACTATAGCATAAGCGCCTAGGCTATGCAAGTTATTCGCTGAAGAAGAGCTTTCGCTCCTCGCCCGTTAACGCAGCGCGCGCCTGATCGCGCAGGTTGTTCACGCCGATGAAGAACTGCCTCATCATCACGACGAGAAGATATCGTCCAGTCGATGTGAGCGTCAGCTCGTTCTCGTCGTCATGGTCGAACGCTCCCGCCAAACGCATGAAGGCCATCTCAATAGGCAAGCCCTTCTCGATATCCACACCGAAATCCTCGCGGAATTGACGCTTATCAAGCCGCAGTCCGAACAACTGCATCATGAACCGATACCGCATACGATCGAGCAGGCTGAACTCCGTCTTGCCCATGAGCGACATATGCCCTGCTTCGATGTCGGCATTGTAATCATTCACGCTGAACGTGTTCACGTACAAGTTGCCACCCAAATACGTTATTCCGCCACTGCCAATTGCCGGATACTCTTCATAGTTCACGACGTATTCATCGATCATTGCATCGCCAAGCGTTCCAGCTTCGTCCTTTGCTCCCCCATCGGGCTCATTTGCGCATCTGTTGAACGTCCATGCGCTTCCATGTTGATACAAGCGAGGGCCGACCTGCTCACCGGATGCATTTTGGCCAGTCAGAAGCTCGCAGATGATCTGGTAATACAACTGCTCACGCGAATAATCGACTTTGCCAACGCTGCTCGCCATCGAGCTTTTCACGCTCGGGCTTGCCATAAGAGGATAGAACGTCGTCTGGCTTGTGCCGCTTTCGATGATGCGCTCGATATCCGCGATGAGGATATCCGGAGTTTGCGCAGGGAAATTGAAAATCATGTCGACATTAAGCGATGTGAAGTGTGGGGTCGCATACTGAATGCGCTCGAAGATCTCGTCACCTGAACCGTACTTATCGTAACGGGCCATCTGTTTGAGCAAACCGTCATCGAAGCTTTGCACGCCCACACTCAAACGCTGCACACGGCCCTCAAGCTTCTCCACGTAGCTCGGAATCAAATGGTTCGGATTGGTCTCACTCGAAACCTCTTTCAGGCTGAACAGCTCACGCGCTAAATCGATCGTCTCGCACAGCTCGTCTATCATGATGGTAGGCGTACCACCGCCTATGTAGAGGCTCTCGAAATCGAAACCCAAATCGCTCATCATGCGCATTTCCCGACGAAGGTTCTCGAAATAGCGCTTTGCTTTGTCATGCTCATATGGAAAGCGATTGAACGAACAATACGGACACAGCACCTGGCAGAACGGTACGTGGGCATAGAGCATATACGTACGTCCCGGCTCAGGGCCAGGTACGAACGCCTCGTCCGTCGGATGCAGCTTCAGGTATTGGTTCGTAAACGTGCGAACAACCGCACTCAGTGCTTTTTCAGAAAGCATTATTCGTTTCCAAAGAAGTCTGCGGCCTTCTTGCCGATATCCATGCGCAACTGCTTTCCTTCGAAGTTGATGAGCGCGCAGGCGCGATATGCCAGCTCGCGAGCCTCTTCGAAGGTATCACCTAAGGCGACAACGTTGAGCACGCGACCGCCCGCCGTGACGAGCTCGCCATCATTGTTGACTGCGGTTCCCGCATGGAAGACCGTGACATCTTCGAGCGCCTCGGCTTCGTCAATGCCCAAAATGACCTTCCCCTTCTCGTATGCACCTGGATAACCGGCACTTGCGAGAACCACGCATACGGCCCATTTGTCACTCCATGAAAGATTTATGTCTGAGATATCCCCTTTGGCAACCGCCATCATGACATCAACCAAATCGGTTTCAAGGCGCGGCAAGATGACCTGCGTCTCCGGATCGCCGAAACGCGCATTGAATTCGAGGACCTTCGGTCCGTCTTCGGTAAGCATGAAGCCGCCATACAGCACGCCACGATAATCGGAAGAGAACGGCTCACGCGCTGAGGCAGCAGCGCTTTCGCGCATGATGCGCTCCATCGTCTCGAGCTGCTCTGCCGTCACCATGGGAACTGGGCTGTACACGCCCATACCACCCGTGTTGGGACCGCGGTCGCCATCGTAAGCGCGCTTATGATCTTGAGCCGTTGCCATGCAGAGAGCTTCACCGCCGGCCACGAAAGCTAGAAGCGAGCATTCGGGGCCTTGCAGGCACTCTTCCACAACCACGACGCTACCCGCTTCACCGAACATCCCGCTAAAGCAAGCGTCAATCGCCTCGAGAGCCTCCTCGACGGTTTCGGCAACGAAAACGCCTTTGCCTGCAGCAAGGCCATCGGCCTTGATCACAATCGGAGCACCCATTTCCTGCACGTACGCCTTCGCGGGCTCCGCTTCCGTGAAGCTCTGGAAGCGTGCCGTAGGAATACCATTCTCGATCATGAAATTCTTGCTGAAGGTCTTGCTTCCTTCCAGCAGCGCACCTGCAGCACCGGGACCGAACACCGGAAAGCCCGCCTCACGAAGAGTGTCTGCGATTCCCACGACGAGAGGGGCTTCCGGACCGATGACCACCAGGTCGATATTCCGATCTTTCGCAAAGCCCAGCACGGCCTCTGCGTCGGTAATATCGATGCCCGGAATATTGGTTGCGATGCCTGACGTTCCTCCGTTGCCCGGCGTTACATAAAGCTCATCAGTATTCGGGGATTTTGCAAGCGCCCATGTAATCGCATGTTCGCGTCCGCCAGATCCCAGCACTAAGATGTTCATGGATTTCCTTTCCGTAAGACCATGGGGACCCATACGATCCGCATGTCGTTTTTCTGCGTGTATATTGTACTATGTCGCACGCATCCATGGGGAATTTCTATACCAGCGGGAACCATGTTTTGTTCTTCCTGCATTCCGTATCTTGCGTGATAAAACGTGCTAGAGACCGTTCACGGCTAAACGTTATCTGGCAGTTTTCAACTGTACAAAAATGTGGAAAAAGTGGAAAACCCTTGATTCCCAGTTGATTACGCATAGAGAAACGATGTCTCCTGTTGAAAACCTCGGTACCGAAAAAAATCACAAAATGCCCCGTGAACTGGGCTTTTATATGCGGTACCATACTGCTTACATTAAATAGAATTGGGGGAAGTATATATGCCAGCAAACGATATCATGCCTTATCAAACGGGAGATTTTGCACCACAGGAGACCCCGCGCCTTGATAATCGCAGGTCACTCCCGCAAAACATCGAAGCGGAGAAATCCGTTCTCGCTGCATGCATGCTGAATCAGGAAGCAATTGAAGAGGTTGCGACCAAGTTGAAGCCCCAGAATTTCTTCAGGCCTGCGCATCGCATCATCTTCTCCGCTATGCTCGATTTGTACGTTCGCCACATCCCCATCGACCAGATTTCTCTTGCAGAGAACCTGCATGGTAAAGGTCAGCTTGAGGCAATAGGCGACAAATCCTATCTTGTCGAACTGGCGGATAACACATTCGCTCTCACGAACTGGCGCTCTCATACAGACATCGTCAAGCGCACATCGATTCTCCGTGATCTCATTTACGCTTCAACGCAAATCAACGCCCTCGCATACGATGCGCCGGATGACTTGGCTGTTGTCGTAGAAGAATCAGAGAAGCTGCTATTCAACGTCACAGAGCAACGTATCTCGTCCGATTTTGCGAAAATGGATGTCTTGCTCACCGAAGCGTTCGAGGAAATCGCAAAGCTCGCCGAGCAGAAGAACTCTCTTGCAGGCGTGCCAACAGGATTCAAAGACGTCGATGCGCTCTTCCATGGTTTACGTGGCGGAGACTTGATTATCCTTGCAGCACGCCCTGGCGTTGGAAAGTCAGCCTTCGCGCTTAACGTGGCAGTCAACGCCGCCAAGGCCAATACCACCGTCGCATTCTTCTCACTCGAGATGAGCGCATCCCAGCTTGCGCAAAGAATCCTGTGCTCGGAAGCACATGTCAATTTGGGCAGATTGCGCGCAGGAAACATCACTGAGGCAGACTGGGGCGCCATCGCAGACGCATCCAATACTCTCAGCAAGATCAACCTGTTCATCGACGACACCCCTGCTCTCTCCGTTTTCGATTTGCGCGCTAAAGCACGCCGCGAGCTCCGCGGATGCGAAAGCGGTTTGATCATCGTCGACTACCTGCAGCTCATGCAGCCTACGACGACGCGTCGTGACGGCAATCGCGCCGTTGAGGTTGGTGAGATATCGCGTAGCTTGAAGATCCTCGCTAAGGAAATGGACATGCCAGTCATTGCGCTCTCGCAGCTCTCCCGTGAAATCGAGAAGCGCGGCAAGAAGCGCCCCATGCTTTCTGACTTGCGTGAATCAGGCAGCATCGAGCAGGATGCTGATATCGTCATGTTCATCGACCGCAGTATGGACGAAATCGAAGCCGAGTCTGCAGGCAGGCCTGCGCTAGGCACGGCAGAGCTTATCGTTGCCAAACACCGTAACGGTCCTTCCCGTGATATAACTTTGGCCTTCCATCCGGAATTCACGCGTTTCAGGGATTATTACGACGCGAGCCAGCAATAACCGAGTCCGCGGATAACCGCATCCGCCTATTCGCTCAGAACCGATTTCGCTCTGACCAGGCCGCGCATGGCGTGGCTTGCGGCGCGAATCCACGGAATCCACCAGAAGAAGGCTTCCTCAGATCGTCTGGCGAAGCCTTACGCATTCATGAGCTTGCTCGCGTCGACCTTCTTCAAATAAGCGTGCGTCAGGGCCTGCGCGGGACGCCTGAGCAGCAAACCGAACACGATGAACGCCGCCCCGAACACCGCTAGGATCGCAAGGGATATCCAGATATCGTTTTGGTATACGCCCATCATCGCGGCGCGCATGGCATCAACTGCGTGCGTTGCCGGCATCCAGGGACTGATCACCTGAACGAAATCAGGCAGGATCTGCAGCGGATACGATCCACCGCAGGCGGTCACCTGCGCTATCAGCACGAGTACGCCTATGGCTTTTCCAAGGTTCGCGAACAACGCGGATAGCGTATATATGATGCACGCGAAGGACAACGACGTCACCCAGAAGCACAGCAGATACAAGAACGGATGCATGGCCTGCACCTGCAAGAATAATAGATTACCCAGTGCAAGCAAGGTTCCTTGCACCAGGGCAATGAATGCGAATACGCCGAAATGCCCGAGGAAGACCTGATACGGCTTCGGTCTCCTGCAGCGCTTCAGCGTCTCCTCGGCAGGGCGGAGCCTCAGCGTGATCGCCGTGAGCAATTGCCCGATGAACAACGCGAGGACCGAATAGAATGGCGACATCGCCGAGCCGAAGCCGTCGCTCGGGAAGAAGGCGGTCCGCTTCATTGCGACCGGGGCGGTCAACCACTTGGCCACATCCTCGGCGCTCGACCCCAAAAGCTCATGGAGCGTTTCGAAATCGCCGGAAGCAAGCGCGCTGTCGATATCGCGTACAGCGGTTTTCAGCGTTCCCGCAAGGGCTTGCATGCTTCGCGCCATTTCGGTCACGTCGTTTGAAGCGGTTGCGAGCTTATCTTCAGTGCTGGTTACCGAGCCGATCAGGTCATCGTTGATCACCGACAGGGAATCCGCCAGCGCAGCGACCGATGATTGCAGATCCGCCGCATTGGAACGCATTTCATCGATGGCCGTAGCCGTCGATTGCTCATAGCCGGAGCGAATTGCCGCGATATCGTCCAATACCTGGTTCGCCTTCTGGATCGCGGACTCGTCACCGAGGGCTTCCGCCGCTTCAAGGACCTTCCGGGCATGCTCCTCGCACGTATCAAGCGAGCGTACGACGAGCGAGTCGGCGGAGGCGATATCCTCAACGCTGCTCGCCAGCTTTTCCGCATCAGAAGACGCGCTGGCCCCAGCGCTGCGGGCTTGCGCCTGTATCTCACCAAGCAACTCCGCCGAGCCCTCCGAAAGCGAGCGTACGGAATCCAGCAGGTTCGCATATAGCTCGAAAGCGTGCGCCGTCTGCTCAAGGCGGTCGCCGATGGCATCGATGCTCGCCGTTACCGCAGCCACACGGCTCAGATCGCCATCGGCCAACAGGTTGTTCGAAGCCGACTGTATCAAGCTGATGGTGATTTCGGCCAAGGCCCGCGCAAACGATTCGTTCACATGATGCGAAATGGCGTCGGCACCTTGGCCTGTCAGCTTAGGCGCGATTGCGTTCTTCTTCTCGTTCGAGTAGTACACGATATCCGCCGCATTACCGCTCGCGAAATCAAGCGTCAGCATATCCCTGCTGAAGCTTTTCGGAATCACCACCGCTGCATAGTAGCGGCCTTCCTTCGTGCCCTCGATCGCATCATTCGACGACGTGAACACCCAGTTGTATTCCTCGTTTTCGCGCAAGGAGGAAAGCACCTGCTCGCCGACGTTGATCTTCAGGGGAACCAGATCGCTGCGATATCCTTCGTCCTCGTTCGCAACGGCGATCGTCAGGCTTCCCATATTCCCGAACACATCCCAGCAAGCCAAGATGTTGTACCAGGCGAAGATGGATGGAAGCAGCACCAGGCTTATCACGATGATGGTTGAGATCGCATTGGAGAATAGCCGGCGGATGCCATCGGCGCAGATGGTGATGATATTACGCATCGTCATCACCTCGCACGGTCCCCGCAGCTTCCTCCGAGCGCGCCTCTGCCCGCGCAGCGGATCCATGATTGCCGGACAGCGCTGCACCGCCGCCGAAGAGACCCTTGCTCCCTTCGTATAGGTCGCGCAGGCTCTCGCCTTCCAGCTCATCCAAGCGAAGCTGGCGTTCAAGCCTGCTGCTTATCGTCTCAGCGACGATGACGACCGCGGCGAGCGCAACGAGCCCCGCAAGCCAGATGGTCAGCAGTATGACCTTCGCAGACGAGGAAATCGCCAATCCGATGAAGGCGACCACAGAGAGCAGCACGCCGATGATGATCGTCCAGCGCGCAATGCGCGGCCGCAGGAAGGACATCCTCATGTATTTCTGCGCGATTTCCTTTCGGAACTCATCCTTGTCCAATGCGACTTTGACAAGCTGCGAAAGCCGGAATGTCTGCTCAGGAACCTCGACTTCTTCACCGACGAGGACGCCGGACTCATCGACTTTCTCCGCAAACATGCGGTTCGCATTTGCCAGCAACGGGCGGACCACGATGCCCGCCGCAAGGCTCACCGCGAGGAACAGGAAGAGCACGACGATCGCTTCCAGATACTGCCAGCCATAGAAGCCGGAGATGGCCTCTCGCATGGCATCGATACCGTACGTGAACGGCAGGAATCGATAGATCGCCTGGAAAAAGGCCGGCATCAGCTCAAGCGGATACAAACCCGTCGCACCTGGAATCTGCAAGAAGACGAGAAGGAAGCAAAGGCCCTTCCCCAAATGCTGCATCGTAACGACAAGCGCGAAGATGACGCTCGAATAAGTCACCGACGATAGCACGGCGGCGAATACGAGGGCGATCGGGCTTTCCGCATGCACGCCAAGCGCCAGCACTCCGATTGCGCAAACCAGCCCTTGCAATGCGCTGATTCCCGCGAAGAAGAAGAAGCGACCCATGTATCTCTGAGCGATCGTGAGCTTCTTGAGCCCTTCCTCGTCGACTTCGGTCCGAAGCACCACGATGATCATGAACGCGCCGACCCACGAGGTGAGGTTCATGAACAGCGGAGCCATGCCCGCACCGTAGGAATTAACCGCGAAAAGCTTTTCCGTGACGATCCTTGTCGGCGCGCCGATGTATTCCGTAACGTTCTGCGAATTCAGATTGAGCTTATCAGCCAAGGTAGTCACGGCATCGGCGTTCGAAAGCGCAGAGACATCGGTGCGTACTCGGGAAAGATCCTGTCTCAGCCCCTCTATCAACACGCCCGTCTGCTCAACGGTCGACACAGTGGCCGAGAGCACTTGCCCGAGCTGGCGAAGCGAAATGTCGACCTGATCGAGAATGCGGCGCTGACCGTCTTCGGCGCTCTTCACGCTGCCGGCCACCGTGCTCACCGTTCCAAGCGCCTCGTTGATGGCGGGAATCGTGCTGCCGAATAGCGTCTGCGAATACTTGTTGATGCTTGATATCGCCTGCTGAGCTGCCTCTCCGACCGCACCGCCAAGCGAAGCAAGGTCGCTTAATTCGGCAACCACGCCGTCGGTCTTCTCCTGCGCATGGGTGCTTGCATCCTGCAGGCTCTGCTGGAGAGCCGCGGCCTCAGAGACGACGCGGTCGAGCTCGCCATCCATTGAGTCCACGTTCGATTTGGCGGAAGAGAGGATCTCCCGCGCCTGAGAGACCTTCCCGTTCGCATCGGACGCTTTCCCCGCAAGATCATCGAGCGTGCCCCGCGCGTCGATGAGCATGGCATTCGCGCTCGCCAGCAAGTCCGAAACCTTCGACCCGGATTGCGCAACGACCGCATGCGTCTCATCGGACGCCTTGGCAAGCGCCCCCATGACGGCCTCGCTCACTTTCGAGACGAATGTCGAGTTGATCATGTAGTCGAGCGTCGTCGCTCCCGTATCGGTGATCTTCGGAGAAACGGGACCGAGCTTCTCGTTCACGTAGTACTCGACCGTCGGCTGCGTGAACGTGCCCGAAAGCATCGAAAGGAGATTCCTTGAGAAATCCTTGGGGATGATGAACGCAGCGTAGCAATCGCCGCTCTCAACCCGCTTGAGCGCATCTTCCCGCGTTGTGGGAACCCAGGCGAGCTGGTCGTTGCCATCGATGGCCTCGCAGATGAGCGAGCCGGCGTTTATCTGCCCGGTCGTTTCCGTTGTCGTGCCCTCGTCGTCGCTCACAATGCAGACGCGCAGATTCCCCGTATTGTCATAAGGATTCCAGAAGGCCTTGACGTTGTACCACGTATAAGCAGAAGGAAGGATGAATAGCGCCAGTATGACAATGAGCGCAGCCGGCGCTTTCAGAAGGCGCAGAATATCGCGCTTGAGGATTTGGAGGACATTATGCATGGAGCGTAAAGGAAAGGCGTTTGGAGCGGAATGCCCGGCCCTGCTGCTTGCAGCATGCCGAAGACAGTCCATCGCGCCTGCAGAGCCTCCTTTACATCTCTCCTGGTCGGCGGCGCGCCAACCTGCGATTTCATCGCCTTGCCAGTAAACCGCAAGAATTGTACTGCTATGTGGTCTTTGCCGTAATCGTTTCGCCTGATACTCCATCGACTTCCCAAATGACGCAGGAAATGCGCATGCCCGGAATCCAGAGAACCCGGGCATTCCATATCCGCATGCGTCGAAACCTTCGGCTCGAACCTGAGCAGCAGCGGCATAGCCTATAAAAAAGAAGGGCCGCGATGCGACCCTTCTTCCGTAAGCGACGAAGCCGTTACTCAGCGGTCTCTGCCTGGACCTCGGCGACGATCTCCTCAACTGCAGCCTCAACTTCGGCGACAGCTTCCTCGACCATAGCCTCGACCTGAGCCTCTTCGGCCTCTGCCTCGGCAGCAGGCGCCTCTTCGACGGTCTTCTGGTCGATGACTGCAACGTTCACGGTTGCCTTGATGTCACGATACAGCGCGACATTCACCGGATACTCGCCAACAACCTTGATCGGCTTGGCAAGATCGATGCGGCGCTTGTCGATCTCGATGCCCTCTGCAGCAAGCGCATCGGCAATCATCGGAGCGGTAACCGAACCAAACAGCTGACCCTCGTCGCCCACCTGCGCCGGTACCTTGATGCTCGCGCTTTCGAGCTTCGCTTTGAGAGCCTCTGCATTAGCCAAACGGGTTTCCTCGCGTTTGGCAATATTGTGCTTACGCAGCTCAAGCTGCTTCAAATTGCCCTTGGTAGCCGGGATAGCGATACCGTTGCGGAACAGGTAGTTGTTTGCGTAACCCTTCGCAACTTCGACAACGTCGCCTTCGCCACCTTTGCCCCTGAGCTCTTGTAGAAGAATAACCTTCATTGGTAGCCCCTTTCTTAGCCGCGGTTTCGGCGATCGCCGCGACCGCTGATGGTGGCCACTGCATACGGCATCAAGGCCATTTCGCGAGCACGCTTCACAGCGTTCGCGATGTCGCGCTGGTGCTGCACGCAGCAACCGGTGACGCGACGAGGCTTGATTTTGCCACGATCAGTAACATACTTGCGCAACATCTGCGTATCTTTGTAGTCAACGAAATCTGCGTCTTCCTTGCAGAACTGACAATACTTACGCCGAGGCTGCTTAGAATAATCTGCCATAGTTCAACCTCTTTCGTTAAAACGGGATGTCCTCATCGTATACCGACGAGTTAGCATCAATGACCGGCGCAGGTGCCGCAGTCGTCGTCGAGGAATATGCCCCACGATTCGATGCGCTACCCGAACCATCACGGCTCGTCAGGATTTCCAGCTCATCGACGATAACCTCGATCTTGGAACGCTTCTGGCCATCGCGTTCCCACTGGCTCCAACGAAGCTTGCCCTCGATGGCGACCTTGGTGCCCTTGACCAGAATGCGAGACAACGCATCAGCGCGAGCGCCGAACATCGTGCAATCGATGAAGTTCGGATAGTCTTCCCACTCGCCTGTTTGATTGTTCTTGCGTCGGTCGTTCACCGCAACGCCGAATCCGAGAACGGACATGCCACTTGCCGTGGAACGCAGCTCAGGGTCTCGCGTAAGATTACCGCTGATAACCACTCTATTGATGCTCATGTATTTCCTCTTTCCATGTGTGGCGGAGTTTCCGCCGGTTGTTCATTAATCGCGATCGGTGCGCCTGACGATCATGTGGCGCTCTACAGCATCGTTGATGCGCAGAACACGATCAAGTTCGGCAATATTCGCAGGATCTGCATGGAAATCGATGAGGGTGTAATCGCCCTCGGTCAGACCGTTGACCTCGAATGCAAGCTTGCGCTTTCCCCAATAGTCAACGTTATCGACAACACCTTCACTCTCGGTGATAGTGGTCTCGATACGCTTCAAGACTGCGGCGCGGGATTCATCGTCGATCGACGGAGAGACAAAAAACAGCAGTTCATAAGCCTTCATCAGCTCACCTCCTCTGGACTAAAACGGCTTCGGGGCCAATGAAGGAAAAGCCCGAAGCAGGAACAGCCTTGCTAGTGTATCAGAAGAGAGGCTCGATGCCAACCATGTGTTTTTTAAATCGCAACCTTTTCTTTCTGAATCGCATAGTTAGCGAGTTTTTTGTGAGAACTCTCCGCATCAAGCGTATGTCACGGTGTGCAAGCACGCTCTGCTCGCATCAACGTCCTGTCAGGATTCGTTGACGATCTTCCCGGTCATATGCTCAGGGACAAGTGCGAACATAAGCGTTCTCGGTCCAGCGTTCTTTATTTCACGTGCAATATATTCGTCATCGTCCGTGAATTTTCGGCTTAAAGCATCCGCAATCCTATTCATGGTTTCATAATCATCGATGAACTCGACTCTGCCGAATACGATAACGGATCGTATGTTGAGCGCCCAATCCCCTTCTTTGCGAAATCCTTCGTCGTATACGCAAAAAGAAGCTTTGTCGTGCTTTTTTAAGGCATCGATCTTGTGGCCATGCATAGAGCCATGAAAATAGATCTTTCCATCCTCTTCACAGTAATAATGATTTATGGGCATGCCATAGGGATAATCGTCATTCCCTAAGACGGAAAGCACGCCACGCAATTCGTTTTTCAGAATGCGCACGCATTCTTCTTCAGATAGTTGCTGCTTACTCCTGCGCATCTCCCTGAACATCTTATCTCCTTGGCTCAAGCAGCTAACGTTATGAAGCGCGAGATTCATCGCGGGCAATTAGCCACGCTTCATATGCTAGTTGCAGCGCTTCTTCGCGATCTTTCTTTGATGGCCGTTTCATCGCCGAAAGCTCGCTTTCCGCAAATGCTTTTTGGTCACTGTTTGTAAACTGCGAGATATTGAAGTCACCTTGAGCGATGCAATGCCATGCAGCATTCAAAAGCGTTGTCAGATACACGATGTCCTCGTCGTTTACGGACGCAACGATTGGCTCATGCATACGCGGTTGATCAGTTGAGCGCTCGGGCTCAACATACCAATCTTCGCATGAGATGACACGATAGCCAAAGAATTCTGGGGAATTCTCAATGAGCAGGCGATAGAACTGCAACTGACGCTCGTAGCTGCGGTCGGGTTTTCCCGTCGGATACCCGAATCCCGTTTTGTAATCCACGACGCGAATCGTATGCGCTGCATCGTCGATGATAAGCAAGTCGCATACGCCGAACAGAGGTACATTGTCACCTGCGAGAGCATTCAGCTTCACTTCTGTCGCCAAGCGTCCCGTAAGCCTTGGGCGAGCCCATGCATCAAAATGCGTGGTAATCCGATCGAAACGACGAAGATACGTCGCGACATCTTCCTCCGCGAAATCAAGGTTAGCAATCGATGCGCGGTACTGTTCGTTTAGCTCTTCGATACTTACATCTTGCGCTTTGATCACGTGGTTCACGTAATTCTCGAAATACTCGTGCACCTGAGTTCCGAACTCAAAGAAGATCTCTGGTTTTGCCGGCAGGCGTAGTACGTATTTGTTCGGGAATGCACAATAGTTCGGGCTATCTTCGTGATAATCGACGAACGCATTCAGCGCACTAACCGATAGCGACTTCGGAGGCAAGTTTGGAGCTAAAAGCGCCTGAAGCTCTGGGGTATCGAGCGCATACGAATCCTCCCACGAAGTCGCCAGAGCATATGCCATGTCGTCAACGCTCGCAGGAACCTCGATGGTTGAGACGCTTTCGGAAAGCTCTCGCAAGGTATTACCACCCGCACGGTACAGTTCCAGATAGCTCTTCGCACGCGTCACGGTTACGAACAAAAGGCGACGTACATCATCGTCATCGCGCTCATTACCAACGAAAACGTTCGGCGCGAACAAGCCGGCCGATGAGCCGCCTGAATGCCACACGTGATCCTCAGCATCGAGCATGTATACAAGGTCGAATTCGAGTCCTTTCGAGCTGTGCGCCGATGTTAGCCGCACCGCACCAGGAGCATCTAGCTCAATCGACGCATCGATTGTCTCGCCGAACAACGTGGCGCGATCGAGTCGTTCAATCACGTCCGCAAGGCGCATGGCACGGCCTTTCGTGCGAGGCGTGCCCCATTCGGCCTCGACGAAACCGAGAAGCGCCCGCACGCCGCCATTGAACTCCGCAAACGCTAAAGGCTCGCTTTTTGACATCCGCTCGTAATAACTCATGCACGGTTGCGCGATGCGGAACAGTATGTCGCGCGCACTCGTTGCTGGCGCCAGAGCGCACCATTCCATCAAAGTTGCGTGCAATTTGTTGATGCGTGCATCGCTCGTCTCGGCCATCGCACGCGTCCAGCTCTTGCGATACCCCCGCTCGGCGAATAGGGCAAACGAGACGGCCGGTATGTTCTCACCACCAAGCTCGCGTGCTGCAATGATCTGCGGAAGGTATGACTCAGCCAATGCCTGACGACCCAGCGAATACGCCGCCACGTAACGCATGAGCGCCAGAAGCGTTTGCATGGATTCCATAGCGAATAATTCGGTCGTCGCCTTGTATGCAAATGGGATGTTCTGCTCGCGTAAGAATGGGATGAAGCTCTTAAGCAGAGCGTGCTTGTTCGCAATGACCGCAATCGCTTCCTCGGGATTTTTGCATTGCTCGATGAATCCCGCATCGATACGTGCACGAATGTCACGCGCAAGTGCCCGATATTCCAGCTCTTGGCTCGCAAAAACCGTCTCGGCGAACTCGACTTGGTCGCATGAATCGCGGAAAGCGCTTATGACTTTGTCTGTAGCACTTGCAGCAAGGCGATTCTCCACCTGTTCGGCAACGCCACGCCCTAGTTTAACGATATCGGGTGTGGACCGATAATTGATTTTTAGCACCACGTTCTTCGGATGGTACAAGTCCTGGAACTGATTTATGCAAGCGATTGATGCGCCCTGGAAACGCATGATGGCCTGATCGTCATCACCCACAGCCATCACGTTTGGATGCTCAATCCCCTCGCATAAAAGCTCGACGATGCGCATCTGCGCGCCGTTGGTATCCTGGAATTCGTCAACCTGAATGAAGCGATAACGTTCCTGAAGCCGATAACGCAGCTCGGGATACTCGCGAATCGCAAGGATACAATCCATGACCATATCGTCGAAGTCGATGAGGCCTTCTTGCGTAAGTTTGCGTTGGTAACCCTCATATACCTCGATGGCGGCAAGGCCTTTCTGGCTCACCTTGCGAATCGCAGCGCGATATGCCCCGTCATCATCTTTATATGCGATGAGCTTGCGTAATTCCTGGAAGCCAGCGGTCTTTCCACCTTTGTCGATGAGCTCAGTGGATTGCAGCTTCTCTGCAAGCCATTTCGCGTAGGGCTCATACATACCTGGCGTGGTAACGACTGCTTCGAGCAAGTCGGATGGCGCAAGGGCTAAGGCTGCTGTAAGCAATTCCTCGAATGCGGCAACGTATGCTTCCTTTTCCGCAACCTTGCGCGGCAATGGATTCTCGAAATATCTCAACACATCGGTTTGGCTCTCGAGATAATCTGCGAATGCGATATTTTGCTGCATCATGGCTGTAAACTCATCAACGAGCAAACCAGATCGCTTGATGGCAGCGATAAATGACGCCTCCAATGACAGATTGGTAGCAACGCCTTGGCGCGTTCCTGCAAGCGGATTATCGTAGGGAAGGTCCTTGAGCAGGCCGTCGATGATTTCCTTGGCATGCAGGCTGCTCACTGGCGTTGCGTTGGGGTTGCTTTTGAAATATTCAGGGTAGCGCGAACGAACCGATGACGCAAAGCTGTGAAACGTTGACACTTCGATGCCATACGCATCACGACCGACAAGTTCGATGAGACGCTTGCGCATGGCTTCAGCACCTGCTTCAGTATAGGTAAGGCACAGGATGTTGCATGGCTGCACATCGCAAGTAGCAAGAATGTTAGCCGCGCGAAGGCTCAGAAGCTGCGTTTTACCTGTTCCAGGACCTGCAACAACCAATAAGGGGCCTTCAACATGCTCGACTGCTTTACGCTGTGCATCGTTGAGCCATGCCATGCTTTCCGCTAAATCACTCATTACATCATCCTTCTTTTAATGGCTTTCGCCTTTATTCCCATGGCTCCAAATCGTCAGGTTCGATAGTTCCAAGTATCTCCTTGTTACCCGCTGCATCCTCTAGCGCCACTACGCGCGATGCATGGTTCCCGATCGCATGCTCCATGAAGTTACGAATATCGCGCGCGTTCGCGAAATTCTCAGGTTTGTTGCGCACACGCGCACGGATCATCCGTACAGCTTTCCTCTCCGCAGCAGGCGAGAGCTTGTATTCCCGCTGCTCGAGATTTTGCTTCAATATAGTGATGAGCTCATCAGCTGTGTAATCAGGGAAGAAGATGAAATTGCTGAAACGTGAGCGTAAACCTGGATTGGAGCTTAGGAACTCCTCCATGAGTTCCGTGTAGCCCGCTACGATCACAACGAGATCATCGCGATTATCCTCCATAGCCTTGAGCAGCGTATCGACTGCCTCTTGACCGAAATCTCCTTCGCCTTTCTTCACCGTGAGCGAATACGCCTCATCAATGAAGAGGATGCCGCCAAGCGCTTGGTCTACGACTTCCATCACCTGCGTGGCGGTTTGACCGATATAACCACGTACGAGCCCCGATCGATCCACCTCGACAAGCTGGCCTTTTCGCAAAACGCCTAGGTTGTAGTAAATCTCGCCGAGCATGCGGGCAACCGTGGTCTTCCCTGTGCCCGGATTGCCCGAAAACACCATGTGTTTGCTGATGTCCGCGGTCTTCATGTCGAGCGCAGAGCGCATCTTCTGCACCTGTATTAAATTGACCAGCGTTTGCACCTGCTGTTTCACTTCCGTAAGCCCTACAAGTGCATTCAGCTGTGCTATCAGCTCCTCGAGGCGTTGCTGTTTTTCTTCCTCGGTTCGATTGTCCTCACGCGTCGGTTCCTCGACCTTGTAGAACTTCTGCGTTCCCGAACGCCATACTGCCATGCTCTTGATGTAGTTCTCCATGTTCACCGTATACGTTGTGAAACGATGACTTGCCGCATCACTGACATCCTGCTCGCGCTTGGCAAGAATCGTCTGTCCGAACACTTTGAACGTGTCGTACAAAATCATGGATGCCTGCCCCTTGAAGGGGTCAGGAGAAAGCTTTTTCCCTACGTCGGAAAGCACGGCGAACTTCAGGCATGGCGGCGTGGCAGCACCGAAACTCTCGCTGAGCGCCTTGCGTTTCAGGATGGCGCTTCGAAGCGCTTCGTTTTCTTGCTTGCCAAGGCATTCGCAAATCAAGTCGGCATCGGAAGCGCTCATGGACCCGTCTGCGCTCGCCAAGTAAACGCCGAAATCGAGTAGGTCATTGTGCAGTTGGTTCTTGAGAGAGACCGAACGCTTATGGACGTTGCCAACGCGCGCAGCGATAAGAGAGTCGCATACCTCGTCGCTTTTCTTCCGTAAGGCCCCTAAATCAAGCCGTTCCATGCACTATCTCTCCTTTTGCGTGCTTGTTTGCCAGGTCTCAAGCACTGGTTTCGAACGCTTCATTGTTCACTTATATCACGGAAGCCCGTATGCGGGTGGGTGATTTTTCACCTAGCCGAAGTATCTCTCCAACAGGCCCTTTAGCGCATTGCCATGACGCGCCTCGTCACGTGCCATCTCGTGCACAGTATCATGAATGGCATCGAGTCCGTTCTTCTTCGCACACATAGCGAAATCGGTCTTTCCTTGCGTTGCACCATATTCGCAATCAACGCGCCATGAAAGATTCGCCTTCGTATCGGCCTTCATGTTCGGCTCGAGGTCTTCGCCTAAAAGCTCTGCGAACTTAGCAGCATGCTCTGCTTCTTCGAACGCCGCCTTCTCCCAATACTTTCCGATTTCGGGATAGCCTTCACGATGCGCAATACGTGCCATGCACAGATACATGCCGACTTCGGAGCACTCTCCTGTAAAGTTAGCTTTCAGTTGATCGAGGATGTATTTCTTGTCCTCCTCGGAAATGTCCGGATTGTCCTTAACGGTCTTGGCGTAAATCCCATATTCATGCTCGGCTGCGAGAACAAGCTCTCCTTCGACCTTCATGAACATACTCGCCGGCGCATGGCAGACCGGACAAGCTTCCGGAGGCTGCTCGCCCTCATAGATATACCCGCATACGGTGCATACCCATTTGGTTGCAGCATCTGCTTGCACGGGCGCAGGTGCAGCGGCAAGCTGTGGTTCCGCCTTTGATTCAGCCGCCTTATACATAGGCTCGAAATCCTCAGCGCCATGCTTGCACCACGGACAGATGAAATCTTGCGGGAGCTCTGCCCCTTCAAATATATATCCGCATACGCTGCATTTCCACGCAACGATCGCACCTTGGGGTTCGAAAGCCTTCTCGCCTTGTCTCCTCGTCACGTTCCTGTAATAGTCATAGGTGATGGAGGGCTCATCGCTTAGCTTCTTCGCCTCGATGACCTCGGCGTTATACATCACATGGCTGCCTAGATCCTCCCGTGCTACAACCTTACAGCTGAAGAATGCATTTGCGCTTCGCTCATACACGAGACCGCTTTCGCAGCGCATGGCTTCGCCGCCTAATATTTCGGCAGATGCGCTCTGCTCGAACTTGTCGACATCGTGTCCGCTTTGCATTCCGAAGTGCTTGAAAAACGCCATCGGAGTGCTTTCCCCAAGAACGGAAACGCAGAACGATCCCGCCTCATCGATCATCTCTTGGGTGCATGAGCCCTTGATGCACGACACGCTCACTTGCCGGGGTTCGGAAGCAGATTGGATGGCTGTGTTGATGATGCAACCATTATCACGGCCGTTCGCGCGCGTGGTCAGAAGGAACAATCCGTATGTGAATTGATGAAACGCTTTCTTATCGATAGAGTCGCTCATGGGATTCCTCTCTGGCTGGGTTTTCTGCTGATAGCATCGCCTTTGTGACACGCATGCTCTCGTGTTCTTTCTTGCTATTCATTATCGCATTTTCCGTTCGTGTTTTGACGTACAATAAGACATCATCCATCACGTAAGCACGCGCTTCCCCGTCACGATGAAAGAGGCGGTCATATGGTTTCTGAAACAGCACCCTCCTCCAACCCTGAAGCCCCGAAAGTCCAAGCGCTTTCCGTGCAGGCGCTCGATCGCTGCACTATCTTCGCGCTGACCAATCGATGCGGGAATGATTTGTCGATCACCGTATATGGAGGAAGCTCGTATCATATCGGCGCCGTTGCGCTCGCTCAACCGGAAGACGACCCCATCCGCCAAGCAACCGTCAGCGTGATTGCCGCATATGGTCATCGTGATGACGAAGTCGCAAGACGCATGGCAAAAAGGCTCGCTGGCTCTCTTCACTGCACGGTCAGCGCGTCGGTCGGCATTCATATCGATGATGCATCCTTAGATGAAATCGCAGCCATCGTGGTCGCATGCGATCAACTGGCTGATACGATTGCCAACGCATACGAAAACAACTAGCGCATCTATTTAAAAGCTATTGAAGGATGCGTTGGACTCGATGCGAGCGCTTCTCCTGCCGTATTCTGCATAACCCCAGATGAAATGGCTTTCAGACTTTTGGTATTACTGGTTGTTGTCGTATTCAACCATAGCGAACGACCTGCACTTTTCTAAAAATCGAACTGCTGTTTAAGCGCTCTTGCAATCCCTGAGTGGTAAAATTTATTTGGAAGATTTTGCACCGTGCATTGCTGTGTGCTTTTGGTCGCCACCAAAACAGCGATACCGCGAGAAATCTAAAAAGCCTTTGGAGAGAAGAAAAGAAAAGGAAGGAGTGTAAGCATGGTTGACTATCAAGCATTTCTTGACAGCATCAACAGAGAGGCGTATCACGCTGGCGAACTCACCTGGGAAGAGGATGGGTACACGTGCACCCGTACGTATCATTACTCTCCCCCCGGCTGCCACACCTCCTGTGGTGTCATCTACTATGTCAAGGACAACAAGGTCTGCAAGATCGAGGGTGACCCCTTAGATCCTTGCACCAACGGCAAGCTGTGCATGCGCTGCCTCGAGAACGACGAGTGCTTCAACCATCCCGATCGTGTGAAGTACCCCATGAAGCGCGCTGGCGAGCGCGGTGAGAACAAGTGGGAGCGCATCACGTGGGACGAGGCTCTCGACACCATCGAAGCACATGTCCGTGAGATCTGGGAAGAGTATGGCGGACCTTCCATTCTGCTTACTCACGGCACCGGCCGTAACATCAACTGGCAGACGCCGTACTTCGCGCATTCCGCACTTCACACCCCGAACGTTAGCCATATCGGCTTCACTGGCTTCGCGTGCTACCTGCCACGCGTTTGCGGTGCTATGGGTCCGATGGGCGACTTCCCGATCGTCGACGCATCTGAGGGTTCCGAGCTTCGCTATGCGAATCCCGAATTCGTGAATCCTGGACTGGTTGTCATCTGGGGCAACGAGCCTCTGAAGTCCAATGCTGACGGTTACATCGGCCACTGGCTGGCCGTCTGCGTCCAGAACGGCTCCAAGATCATCTCCATCGACCCCCGCCTGACCTGGTGGGGCGCTCGCGCCGAGTACTTCCTGCAGATCCGTCCGGGTACCGACTCTGCTTTGGCATGCGCATGGCTTAACGTCATCACGCAAGAAGACCTCATCGACCACGAGTTCGTCGAATATTGGTGCGCATATTATGACGAGCTGAAGGAATCCATCGCTGAGATGACCCCCGCGTGGGCAGCGCCGATCACCGGCATCCCCGAAGAGGACATCGTCGGTTCCGCCCGCCTGTTCGCAACCACCAAGCCCGCTGCTATCCAGTGGGGCCTCGCTTTCGACCAGAACATGTGCGCCATGTCCTTGAACCTGGCGGCCGTCGACTTGATGGCCATCACCGGCAACGTCGACGTTCCTGGCGGCTGGCTGCTCGTCCACAACGCATTCGAATGCAACGGCGGCTATGCAATGGGCGAAGAGAACGTTCCTCCCGAATGGATGGCACGCAAGCTTACCCATGCATTCGTACTCGGAGGAGACGGTGCTGACTTCATCAGCCACGCAGACTCCGACTCCGTCTTGACCGCAATCGAGACTGGCGAGCCCTATCCGATTAAGATGTGGTGGGTCCAGTCCTCCAACGAGATCGCCTGCGCCGCCATGGATGCACCACGTCTGTTCAAGGCACTTAGCAGCATTCCGTTCATCGTGAACTCCGATATGTTCATCACCCCAACCTCCGTCGCCTTCGCCGACATCATCCTGCCGGTTGCTATGAGCTGCGAGCGCGACTCCGCCCGTACGTGGTGGACGCCGCTTCGCACCATGAAGAAGGTCACGAGCTACTATGAGGCCAAGACCGACGAGGAGATCACCCTCGCCCTTGGCAAGCGCCTGAATCCTGAGGCGTATCCGTGGGAAGATGCTGAAGGTTTGATCAACTTCTTCCTGACTCCGAACAGCAACCTGTCCCAGTCCGGCTCGCAGGCAGACCGCGATCGTCAGGCTTCCGATGCCGATGTCGACGCCTTCGAGCTTGATGCTCATGACGAGCAATTCAATATGACCTTCCAGGATCTCATCCATGACAAGGGTTACGCATACGATAAATTCAATGCAACCTATCGCAAGTATGAGAAGGGCATGCTCCGTCCCGACGGTCAGCCCGGCTTCGCGACTCCGTCCGGCCGCATCGAGCTCGCGTCCCGCGTCTACGAGGTCTGGGGCCTCACCCCGACTCCATATCACGTTGAGCCGTATCAGGGTCCGCTCTCCACGCCGGAGCTCATGGACGAGTACCCGCTGATCCTTACCTGCGGCGGCCGTTCCTACGAGTTCTTCCATTCGGA
>SUUI01000023.1 GCA_015062605.1 Eggerthellaceae bacterium
TTAACGATGTCGTCATACACGATCTTGCTCACGATGCCGGATTTGTTCTGGAAATGAACATAGAACGTCTTGCGCGACACACCTGCTTTCTCGCAGATCTCGTAAACCGTAATCTTGTCATACGGCGTCGTTGCAACGAGCTCTTTAAAAGCTTTGATGATAGCATCCGTACCGCTCACGATAACTCACCACCCCTCGAGCTGCTGGCGCGACTTCCAATCACATATTACCACCTAAAACGGCAAGATGCTCGCCGCAAATAGCCGGTAAGCATCTTGCTTCACAATCCAGATTCTTCTGCCTATTCAGGCTTTTTCGGTGCAGGGGGAACCGGAACTCCCGGCTTTGCCGGCGCCTTAATGGGAGCGCCAGGCATCTTCACCTCCTGCTGCGTGTTCACCTGCATGACTCTGTCACGAAGCTCGGAAAGATCAGCCCTGCAGTAAGGGCATTTCTTGGTGTTCGGGTTCACAACCTGGGAAAGATCTTCCCCGCATTCGGGACAAACCAATTCAATGGTGATACCGGCTGGCCTAAAACACATGTAGTTACCTCCTTTGCGCACAAGTAGGGCGCATCATCTGCGGCGATGACGCGCCCATATAAGTGCTACGCTACTGGAATATTCCCCAAACCAATCGACTTTTTGCCAACCGTGAGAGGCGTTTCGTATTTCTTGCCGCCGCCTTGGATAAGCAGCGTGTAATCGCCAGGCGCAACATCACGCAGCCAGAAGTCACCGAAAGCATCCGTACGGGCAGTCCACGATTCGTCCTCGGAACGAAGCGTAACGAAACCGCCGATGATGACCTCTTCGATCTCGGGATCGTATACCTTGCCGGCAACGAAGGTTTTCGGCAAGCCGCGATAATACACATGCGTGTTCAGGCCGAACTCAGGATGCAGCTTCTCAGTATCGGTCAGGTCGAGCTCGCTCTCCTCGCCGAACTGGATGGCATCCATGTGGCAGTTGTCAACGCAGCGCGGAACGCTGATCGGATAACCGCGATCGACAAGATGCGAGCAGCCGGTGCACTTTTGCGGGATCTGCAGCTCTTCATTCCAGAACACGGCATGGAACGGGCATGCTTCAGCAATCTTCTTCTGCCCCTTCGCCTTTTCGGGATCGACGATGATGATGCCGTCCTCGCGGCGATACACAGCGCCATCCTCGGCAACCTTCATGCAAGGAGCATCGTCGCAGTGCTGGCACATGACGGGAACGTAGGAAACCTTAACATGCGGACGCGCACCATGCTCTTCTTCGAGGACATGCATCCAGAACTGGCCGGTATCGGGCTGCGGCTTCGCATACGGCGACCAGTCGTTGCCGCAATGCTCGTCCTTGCATCCGATTTGGCAGTCATAGCAGCCCACGCATTTGTTCAAGTCGATAAGAAATGCTTTCGTCATTGTTACTCAACTCCTTCTACCCAGCCGGCGTAGTGGGAACCGGAAGCCGGATCGTAGGCACGTTCGAATGCCTCGGGGTACTGCTTGACCCATCCGTCCATCTCTTCTTTGGTGACCTTCTCGACAGCGACGAGATAACCGCTGACAGCGAAGCCATAGCAATGCTTGGAAATCGGGCCAGCAGGGCTGATGAGATTGATGTTGCCGCCGCGGTCGAAACCGGGGGCGATTGGATCAGAGCGCGAGCCCTTATTCACCATGACGGACTGCGGCTGAATGCGCTCGGAGATCTTCGCGCCAGCGAGAACAACACCGCGCTCGTTGTAGACCTTTACGATGTCGCCATCCTCGATACCGAGCTTCTCGGCATCGACAGGATTGATCCAGCACGGCTCGTACAGGTAACCGTCATATGCCTTCACCTTGGCCGTCGGGATCTCGCGATGCCAGGTAATGTCATCGCACTGGGCATGGAAGCGCCAACGACCCGTGCAAGCATTCACCAGGAACGGATACTTCTTGGCGCGCTCGCCGCGCAGGGTCTCATCGTGCGACCAACCGTCAGCCTCGCTACCGCCCTCGATCCACTTCGCAAGCGGTCCACGTTCCTTGTCATCCGGGAAGTTGTCCAAAAGCTCTTGGCTGAAGAACTCGAGCTTGCCGGATTCGGTATCTACCGGGAAGCTTTCCGGATCTTCGTAGAACAGGCGGGCATTCGGCTTAAGCTTACGCCAATTCTTGGCAAGCTTCGGGATATAGAAACCGTGCTTCTTAAATTCTTCCCAGCTGATTTCATTCGCAACCTTGGAGCGTTCGAACTCAGAGCGCTGCTGCTGTGCGATGGTCAGACCGGCGGCCATCTCACCGTCGATCATGCCGGTTGCCATGCTATCGGCAAGCGCCTTACCACCCATGCGCTCAGCGATGGCAAGCGAGATCTCATAGTCGGACATCGACTCGCCAACGGGAGGAATGGCGGCGTCTTGAATCGCTGCTACCTCGATGGAATCGCCCATGCCGGAACCCACAACGTCAGCTTCTTCGACCGGAGTGGTCACGGGGAGCACCAAGTCGGCAAAGAGCGAGTCGTTCTCCAGCCACGGATGGTTCGTCACCACGAACTCCATCTTCGGATTGCGCATAGCCTCTTGGAACTCGAAACCGCCGTTCCAGCACGTTTCGTTGCAAGGCTTCTCGGACCACAGCATGTGGACCTCAGCTCCGCCCTCATCTTCCGGAATCGGGTAAACGTACTTCTCGAACTGGTCATCGCGCGTCGCGAAGATGATCTGCGGCGAACCCCACCATTCGGCATGACCGTTCTGGATGGCACGGTGGATAAGCGTGCGCGGAAGCTGTTGGTCAGCGGGCATGAACTGCATAGCATGCATTTCGCTGAACAGGAACGGACCGGAGCACGTTGCGCGGATCTGCTGCTTTGCCCCGCCATAGGTGAACAGATGCATCTGCTGAACACCGGGACCGCCGAAGCCCTGCAAGGCAAGCTTATAAACCTCGGTACGGCCAGGCTCATGGCTGTATGGGCCGCGCACGTGGCAACCGCAATAGTGCAGGATCGTCGTCGCCTTCTTACCCCATTCGCGTGCAAGCGCCTTGATAGTCCACGGTTCAACACCGCAACGCTCAGATGCCCAACGCGGATCTTTCGGTACGCCGTCCTCTTCGCCCAGCACATATGCCTTCAACTGCTCGAATCCGACAGTGTGGGTGCGAACGTACTCGGCATCGTAAAGCCCCTCGGTCAGCCAGACATACATCATGCCGTAGTCAAGCGCTACGTCCGTATTCGGAAGAAGCGGGATCCACGTGATTTCGTCATGGCAGACGCTGGTGTAGGTGCAGAACGGGTCCACAACGACCAATTTGATGCCGATGTCCATCCAGAAGCGCATCACGCGGCTCATCCACTGGGATGCATAATTCTGCGTGGTCTCCAAGTCGCCTGCCTGCATGACGACCATCTGGGCGTTTTCAGAAACATCCTCGATGATGTTCCAACCATTGTCGTACATGCCGAGGCCTGCTTGCACCTGCGCGCCCCAAACGAACTTTGCGCCCCAGTAGAAGCCTTCAACGGAGTCGGGTGTACGCACCTCGCGGGTATATCCACCCGTACGCATAAGCAGATTGATGTGATTGCCGCCGACCATATGAATGAGCTTCGATTGGCAGTGCCCGTCTTCGCCGACTGCAAGTACTGCGTTCTCGCCGTACTTCTCGCGAATGCGCGTGATTTCGGAAGCCATGATGTCGCAGGCTTCATCCCAGCTGATGCGAACGAACTTGCTCTTGCCGCGGTTCTGGGCGTTTACCTTTTCAGGATCTCCGCCGGGCTCCCAGTCAACACGTTTCAGCGGATACTTAACTCGGTTGTCGGAATAGATGCGCTTCTTGTAGGCAAGCGTCTGATACGGCGGCGCCGTCTTCACTGGGCACGAAAGCGTCTTGCCTCGGGCCGTGAAGGACCACAGGCTGTCTTTCAACTCATCCATCGTGTATTCGTCGGTATAACGAATAGGACGAATGCGGACGACTTTGCCATCCTTGGAATCGACAGCTGACAATTCGCCACCAGTACCGCCGCAAGCCATGCCGCGATAGATTGTGGTCTCTGGCTCTTGCCAAGGGCCATTTGCCATCTTCTCTGTCATCAACCTCCCCTTTCTTCTCGTCCTCTTCAAGCTAACCTTTCTGTCCGATCAGCTTGAGACTGCCACCCAGCCGAAATGAGCACATGCATCCGTCTGGGATTTTTCCCATTCTCATCTTGACGACGCGGTCAAACGCTCTCAATTCCCGATGCTTACGTTCGGTACCGAAACGCATAGCAGGCTTTTCGCTTCTGGGCGTTTGTGGGTAACAAACAATCAAACCTGTTCCCGTCACGACCCGGAGCGGCAGTCTTTGGAACTCGCCAGGAAGCTTTCGTTTTGCGAAGCTGTCATCAGACAGTCAACGCAGTCACGGACAAGGAGGAACAATGGATATGAACGTGAATGTGGCACAGGCCTTCGATTTAACAGGACGTGTAGCATTGATCACCGGTGCCAGCTCCTGGGGTATCGGAAGCGCTGCAGCCGAAGCTTTGGCCGCACAAGGAGCGAAGGTCTTCCTTGTGGCACGCCGCGAGGACAAGCTGCAGGAAAAGGTCGCCGAATTCGAAGCAAAGGGCTACACCGCCGCCTATGGAGCTTGCGATGTTGAAAGCGAAGCAGAGTGCAAAGCCGCCGTCGAGTCATGCGTAGAGACGTTCGGCAGGCTCGACATAATCGTTACCGCAGCAGGTAACGCAGGCGAGGCTCCCTACGAAATCGCCGATGAGTTCGACACCGAGAACTGGGAATGGGTGCATCGACTGAACCTTGACGGCAGCATCTGGTTCCTGAAATATGGCTGGAAAGAATGCTCGAAGAACAAGGTTGGTTCGGTGATCTTCATCTCTTCGCTTGGCGCATGGACGGCCGACGGTTGCGCGGCATATTGCTCGACAAAGGGAGCCCTACGCTCGCTTACAACACACTTCGGCTACCATCTGGCCCCCTACGGCGTCCGCGTGAACGCCATATATCCCGGTTTCATCGACACGGACCTTACCCATGCGGCATTCGGCAACGAATACGGAAAGGTCCCGTTCTTGGAGCGTGTGCCAATGGGTCGCTTCGGCACGCCGGAGGATATCGGCTATGCCGCGTTGTACTTGGCTTCTGATGCTTCAGGCTTCATGACCGGCCAAGGATTGACTATCGATGGCGGCCAGATCATCGAAGGTGGCGCTTTCCTGGAGTACGGCGAAGAGTAAACGCCGAAATCGGAAAGCTTGCTACGAGCAGCAATCCTCATGCCCGCCACCTTCATGGTGGTGGGCATGTTCTTTAAGGGAATGGCAACCGCAATTGTCATCGGCGTCAGCAAAATATCGCTCAACGTCCACTTTGTTGTTCTCGTCCATTGCTCCCAAGATATCAACGTGGAACGTTAAATCATGGCCTGCAAGCTCATGGTTGTAATCGAATGTCACAACACCGTCTTCAATACTCTCCACCTTAACGCGAAGAGGGCCATCAGGCGTGCTGAACACGACATAATCGCCAACAGGGAGCTCTTCTATGTTCGGCAACTCGTAAGCAGGGACACGCTCTTTCAGCGTCTCATCATAAACGCCATAGGCTTCAGCTGCGGGTATGGTGATGGTCGCTCGATCTCCCACGTTCATTTCGCGCACCCGTTCTTCAAGAGCCGGCAGTATCTCCCGTTGGCCAATGCGAAACTCATAGGGAACGCTACCTTGTAGGCGCGTGCTGAAGAAGATGCTTCCGTCTTCAAGCTCGCCCTCAAAATGCATCTTGACCCGTGTACCTAACGGAAACATAGCCGTCCCCTTTCCGTTCGAGATAATATCTGCAATAGCGTACGAAAGACATTACCATTAGCTGTACTTCGAACGTATATCCCAAACCGACGGCACGTCACGTCAAATGGAACAGCTTCGCTCGGATGTCACCGAATGATGAACGATTCAAATGGTGGAATACCATCAAATACTTGCATGCACGATGCAGGTTCATATGCTGAATAACCTAAATATTGCAAGAGCTTTTTGGCATCTTTCCTCATTTTTTCGGCAAATCAAAGAAAACAGGCCAGAGGTACGAGTCTCTGACCTGCAGTTTTAGTGGTGGAGATGAGGATATTCGAACCCCCAACTCCTACGTTGCATTTTAAGTATTCCGATGAGGAGCACGCACTCCATTCTATACACGGCAAATCGATTGACTGACTTGGAAGCATATTTATGCCAATGCCCGCATGAAGCATGGATTATGCCCGATTGCAATCTTTATCGGTTGCGCGTGATGAGGCGCACGACGCGCTTTGCGGCAACCTCGGTATTGTAGTCGTTCTCGGGTTCGATGAAGATACGGGGCGTCTGAGGGAAGACACGTTCAATCCCTTGCCCGAAAAGGGCGATCAGGCGTAGCCCATCTTTTCGATCTGGTCCTCATCCATGCCGAAGAAGTGACCGATTTCGTGGACGACGGTTTTGCGTATCTCTTCCAGAATCGCTTCTCGTCCGCCTTCCAGGCGCTCATGGGGTCCCTTGAAGATGGTAATCGTGTCCGGGTATTCGCCGAATGCACCGTAATCGTCGCCGCGTTCGTCTAAGGAGCAGCCGTCGTAGAAGCCAAGGATCTCGCCGCCATCGTCCGTGCAGTACGCATCTTGCATGAACGCTCCTTCAGAGCTGGAGAATAGCTCCTCGTCGGGTTCGTCCTGGACAAGGATCACAACGTTATCGAGTTCGTCTAAGAACTCTTGCGGAATGGTATCCAGCGCATCGGCAACAGCTTGCTCGAACTCCTCCTCGGTCATCTTGTACATACCCCGTTATCCTTTCGCGGGTTATCTGGACGTGATGAGGCGTGCGACGCGCTTGGCGGCAGCCTCGGTGTTGTAGTCGTTCTCAGGCTCGATGAAGATGCGCGACGTCTGAGGGAAGGCGCGCACGATCCCCCGCTCGATTTCATCGATGGAGGCATCGATCGCATCGCGGTCTGCGAACTGATCGAACGTGACGTCGATGGTCACGAGAAGGTCCTGGGGCCCCAGATACAGCGAGAGCACGCGGCCGCACCTATGTACGTGAGGGTCGGCCTCGACGATGCACTTTATCTGCGAAAGCTCGCTCGCCTCAAGTCCCTCGCCGATAAGCAGGCCCTTCGTCTCGCGCAGAAGCAGACCGGACACACTTGCTAGCAGAAGTCCGATGAGCACCGAGGCGATTCCGTCGAAATACACGATGCCCGTCAGATCTCCGAGAATCGTGCCCAGAAGCGCGATGAGCAGACCTGTCAAAGCGGCGGAATCCTCGAACACGACCGCGAACAAGCTCGGATCCTTCGCCTCTCTGATGAATCGCATCGGCTTTACGGTGCCGCGCGCCGCGTTGAATTCGCGTAACGCGACACGCAAGGATAGGCCCTCGATGATGGCGGAGATGACGATGATGATGTAGTTGAGCGTCTGATCGCCGAGCGTCGTCTCGGGCGTGATGGACATGATGCGATGGATGCCCTCGTAAATGGACACGCCGCCGCCCAACGCGAAAATCATGACAGCGACGACAAGCGTCCAGAAATACAGCTCCGAGCTATATCCGAACGGATGCTCAATATCGGGCTTGCGTTCTGCTCGCTTCATGCCGAACAAAAGGAGCAGGCCATTGCCCGAATCGACGATCGAATGGATGCCCTCGGATATCATGGCGGACGAGCCTGAGATCGCAGCCGCGATGAACTTCACGACGCCAATGGCGATGTTGGCTGCCACAGCCGCGATGACGGCCTTGGGGCTCTCGCCGTGCGGCCCTTCACCTTCACCTCGCGCATCCTGCCC
>SUUI01000017.1 GCA_015062605.1 Eggerthellaceae bacterium
AGGTCGTAGGTTCAAATCCTGCCCCCGCGACCAACATCATCGCAGGTCAAAGCAATAAATGCTTGACCTGCTTTTTTCTTGGATTGATCATCGCTTTTGAGTAAAGTATGGGGCTGAGAATATGGAATAATCGGAAACCCTGGAAGATCATCTTAGTGTCAGCTTTTTTTGAACATGTTTTATAAAAGCAATTGCCCAGATGTCTTATTCAATTAGGCAGTTTTCGAAACATCAAGTGCAATGAAATAATCGAATATATACAGGTTGAGCAGGAAAAACACCTGGGTGATATAGCTCGTTCGCGAAAATTCGTATTATAAGGTTGTTCGTATGTTGCAACGTATCCGAGAAAAGTGCCTGTATAATATGACAATGCACGTTTGACAAGATAAAGCATGAGCAAAGGGAGGGTTGCATGAAGGGTTATGCGGGAAAGCTCCTCTTCGTTGACCTTTCGACGGGCGAGATCGAGGTCCGCGAGTTCGACGAGCAATTCGCGCGCACATGGATCGGCGGATATGGCTTCGGTGCACGCATCCTATACGACGAGATGCCGGCGCACACCGATGCGTTTGCGCCCGAGAGCATGATCGGTTTCGTCAGCGGCGCAGCAAACGGTACGACCGCCCTTATGGGTGGACGCTATATGGTGGTATGCAAATCACCTGTTTACGATGGTTGGAACGATGCGAATTCCGGCGGAACCTTCGGTCCATCGATACGTAGCGCAGGATACGACGGCATCTTCGTAAAGGGTATCGCTAAAGCGCCTGTGTATCTGTACATCAAGGACGGCGTGTGCGAGATTCGTGATGCTTCCCAGTATTGGGGGAAGACCGTCAGCGAGTGCGAGGCTCTTGCTGCCGAAGAGATTGCAGAAAAACGGCTTGGAAGCTGCTGGATTGGGCCGGTCGGTGAGAAGAAGGGTCTCATTGCCGCAGTGATGAACGACACGCATCGTGCCGCAGCACGTGGCGGCGTAGGTGCGGTCATGGGATCGAAAAACCTCAAGGGTATCGTCGTTACGGGTAAGTTTAAGCTTGAAAAAGCCGACCCCGACTTGCTTCGGCAGCTCAACAAAGAGGTTATGACATGGGAGAAGGAGGGCCCCGTCAAACCTGTCGTCAACCTGTTCGGCGCATACGGAACCGGCAACGATTACGAGCACGCGGTTGGCTGCGGCGATGCCGGAGTGAAGAACTGGGCCGGGTCTGCCGAGGACATCGCTCCCGAAGACCGCGATGCGATCAGCACGCAGAAGATGGACGAGATCTATCGTCTCAAGAAGTATTCATGCGCTGCCTGCCCGGTTGGCTGCGGCGCAATCTATGGCTTCGATGCATACGGTTACAAATCCGAAGATAGCGGACGGCCCGAATACGAGGTCACCGCAGGTCTTGGCAGCATGCTTTTGAACACAGACACCGATGCCGTTAATGTGGTCAATTTTCTCTTCAATGAATATGGCATCGATGCTATCTCGGGCTCGGGTACAATCGCCTGGGCCATGGAAATGTACGATCGCGGCCTGCTTTCTGCCGATGATTTGGACGGCATCGAGCTTACCTGGGGTAATGGCGAGGCCATTGTCCGCCTCGCCGAGAAGATCGCTCGTGGCGAGGGTATCGGCGAAATACTGATGAACGGCTCGAAATATGCCGCCGACCACTTCGGCGTTGGTCATGACGCGCTCGTAACCGCGAACGGCATCGAGATTGGCCAACACGACTGCCGTTACGGTCCGCACCTTGCGCGCACCTATGTGTTCGATCCGTCGCCTGGTCGCCATGTGAAAGGTGGCCTCGGCGTTGCATGCGGACACAAACCACCTGAAATCAAATTCGCCTACAGCACTAGGGGAGCCGAGGATGTCGCTGGTACGCTCGATCGCGAATTGTCCGCTGCCGGTGGCTTCTGCGGCTTCACAGCCTTCGGGCTGCCACCCGATTTTTATCGGAAGCTCATCAACGCCGCGACGGGCTTCGATTACACGCCCGAGGAATTCAAGCTCGCAGGCAAGCGCATCTGGCTTATGCGCCAAGCGTTCAACATCCGTGAAGGCTATCTGCGCGATTACTGGTATCTGGATGACCGTCTGCAAGGAAAGCCTCCGCTGGAAGAGGGTCCGCTTGCGGGTGTCACCATCGATGTTGATGCCATGGGCGATGCATTCTTCAAAGAGATGGGCATCAATCTCGAAGATGGCGTGCCCTTCCGTGAAACCTACGAAGAGGTCGGCGGCATGGATGACGTGATCGCTGATATCTACGGATAGCGCAATAACTCAAACCCTTGCGTAAACGAATGGCCCCAATCGGGGCCATTCTCGTTTCCCATAGATTTTTCGGCTAGCAAAGCCATGCGCCCTTGCGCTTCCGATGTAGGGCGACTATGTCCAATAGCCTAGCGCTTTACCCTTTTCGTATACGCCAATCGCTTGGGCGTAGTAACCATATGAATTCAAGTGCGTCCAGTCGTATCGGAGCTGTTCAGATATCCATCCTTGCTCGGCATATTCTTCATCTTCCTCGGTTGGCTCCAAACCTGCCTCGCTCAAGCCGCGCTCGATGAGGAACAACCGCATGTTGATGAAATGCTCTCCGAATTCCTCGCGTAGTGCTGCCTCCCAAGCGGTTTCCTGTATGCCCAATCCGTAGTCTTGCGGATAGTCCCACGGGTCGGCATAAGAGCTTCCCGGATCATCGGTGTCGCCGATGATGATGAATTTGTCGCATCCTGCATAATCGATCATGAAACGGTACTGTTCGATCAATTGCCCAAAGCCTTCATCCCAGCCTCCATTGCTGCCCATTTCTAATATGAGGATGTCGCCTTTGTGTTCTGCTGCCTGCAGCTTGATCATGCTTTTGACGAGATCGAATTCGAAGCCGTCTCCTTCTGGTCTATCTTTGGGCTTGTCCCCTGATTCTTCCTCAGGCCCGTCTTTGGGCTTGTCTTTCGCTTCTCCTTCGGGTCTGTCCTCGGACTCAGGCTGCTCTTCGGAATCCTCATCGAGAGTATAGCCTCCTTGCATAAAGGCTATGTCAGCCGAGGTTGCACCGCTCATTCCGAAGTTATACGTGCGTATGCCTGTCAATTGCTCGAGTATCTCGGGATACGAAAGAAAGCTTGCGTCGAAATAGCCCGTATCCGTTTTGATGAGCGCAAAGCTTGCCCCGACGCCTTCTGTGAGGCTATCTCCCCAACATACGATTTCTCGCGAATCACGTATACTGGAAATGTTCTTGTGCTGCTTAAGGGATTCGGTCCTTGAGGAGCTTTTCGCATTCCCATATATCAGCAGAACCGCAATCAGGCAGAGAAGCACCACGCCTGCGATGCACAGCCCAATTCGATTGCGAGGTGCTTTTTTCATTACATGTTTTCCCTGCATTGCTTTTACCGGACGAATGAGCTTTGGGTGAAACGTTCTTTTTGCCAAACGTGCGACCACGACATTATAACGTGCGCATTATTTCAGCTTCGTGCCTACTTCGATTTATTCTTCAGCGTGCGAAAAGCCGCTAAACTTCGGCTGCGATTGACCCATAAAAACGCGAAGTAGCATACGGCGTATATGGCGATGGCGAGCCAAGTCGGAGCAAGCATGGTTACAGCGATGAATACGGCAGAAAGGCCGACAATCTCAAAACCAGCGGGCGTATGATCCGTATGCAGTTTGTTTTCTACCAAGAATTCTGTGAACAGAGAACGTCCGGCTACCACGCAGGCAAGAAGAATCGACAACACCGTTAAGGAGTCGAACAGCCATGCATTCAAGCCGATGCATGCAAGGCATGCGAGAAGGGAAACAAGGTTGATTTTGAGTAAGAGGCTCTCTCCGCGTAAAACCTTCAAATAGGTTGTGCCGATCAGATCCATCTTCCCATCGAAGATGCAAATCGGCAAAAGCAATGCAAATAGGCTGAAGCTCAACTCATACTGTGGAAGCCATAGCATGAGCAACGCCACTGCGGGATAGTAAAAGAGGAAGATCACCGGCAGTATGGCGTCCAGTCCATCGCGTGCCGTAACGAAAACCTCTTTCTGCTCCTCTTCGCTTGTCTGCCGAAGAGCGGGGAAGAGGACCATGCTTGCTTGGTAGATGAAAATCATGAAGAAAGCCACCATGGAGAGCGCGAAGGAGAATTTGCTAAACATCTCGATATCGCCTTGGCTATCCACGAAGAATTGCATCGATCCGATGATGAGCATGCCGAAAAGCGATGCGATCATGAGCTTTGCGCCCACACGGATGGTGGAGAAGGTTTGGACGACAGTTTCCTTCCAGGCCATCACGTGCTCTTTGAGGAAATCCCTTGCCTTGTACAGACAGAACAGCAAAGCGATTGCCTGAGCGAACAGATAGAACGCCACATATATTTGGAAATCACGGCAGCCAAGCAGCATGCAAAGTAAAAGCGGCACGAGGAACACCAGGCGGTTGATGGCGACCGATGCGGAGTAAAGCTTCGTTTCGTTCATTGCCTGGAATACGTAGCCCCAATAGTTCGTGAAATTCGCCAACAGCAGAAAGATCGCGGTTGCGATGAAGACGAATTCTCGTTTGGGCTCCATTGGAACGATTAGGGCGAAAACGATGATGACCACCGCGAATACGCACTGGAAAGCCGCCCCGCAGGAAAAGAGGGACTTTATGGCGCTTTTGTCGATCTGGGAACGCGACCTGCCACCTTCGATGAGGTAAACGCCATCGTTTAAGCCTAAATGGAACAAGCCCACATAGTTCGCGAACAAGATGAACAGTTGCCAGTAGCCGAACTCGGCAACATCGATGAAGGCGGGCAGAAGCAGCGAGATCACGCAGCTGACCGCGAAAGCGATTCCCTGCGCCAAAAGCGCAACGGAGAAATTCGATATGAGCGATCTGACGTTCAGCACGGTTTAAGCATCAGACCTTTCCATCGCGCACAAGTGCTTGGTAATAATCTTCGAGAATGCCGAGTGCTTCCTTGCTCCACTTCGTTTCGTTGTCCACGGATTTCGAGACGTTTTTCTGATCGGCTCTAAACGTTGCATGGTGATTGTGGAGCACCTGCAATGAAGGGTCGTATACGGTGGTCAGGCCCTCTGCTTTCGCACGAAGGGCAAGGATGTCCTCTTCGAACCCAAGGAAGGTCGGCGGATCGAACACTGCATCGAAACGCTCCAAGAAGCGTGGGCCGAGAATCAAGCATGCTCCTTGTAGCGTAACGCCGTGCTGAACCTCTTGCGGTTTTAAGACCCAGCCTCTTTTCTCATAGATGGAACGCATGAGCTTTTTGCCCTGCTCTGTTTTCATCAGCGCGACCTGCAGACCGTGCTCTCCGTAAGCACCGATCGTCAACGAGGCGCGGGAGAATGTCTTTTTCGCTTTCTTTATTGCCGAGGCGGTTGTCAGCGAACGGTGAATCGGGTTCGAGTTACGGAGCATGTCGGGGAAAACGCTGTTTTGGATGAGGATATCCGGACCTGCGATATCGAAATCGTAAGCATCGTAGCAATGCGCGATTCGATCGATGAAGTCCTCCTGGAAGAAGATGACATCATTGTTCGTCACCACGAGGAACCGGGTGTTTTCGCGATCGACGGCGCTATAACCGAAGTTGTTGCCCCCAGAGAACCCCAGATTCCCTTTTGTTCGCAAAAGCTCGACCAACGGATCGTCTGCGTATCGCGCCTCAATCTGCTCGAAAGCGCCGTTAGTGGAGCAGTTGTCTACGATGATTATCCGCTTGTCATAATCAGAAGACTCGAGCAGGCGGATGGATTCCACGCAGGCTTCGGTTTCATCAGCAGTTTGGTATTGAAGAATCAAAAACGTGATGATTCGTCTCATTTGGGGCCTTTCGTCTTGTCGCGCAAACGATGAAGTCGCAGGTACACCATTCAAACTCAAACTGCGCGCTACCCTTTATCATAGCAGGATGACCAGTTTTGCACGAAGGGGAAGGCTGCGATGATGTGCGACCTTCACGTAATCGCCGTATTGTGCGCACGCAAGTCGGCTCATTGGAAGAACGTCTGAAAGAAGTTTAACCGATGCCCTATACTGAGCATATGAGCGAATACGAACAACAAAATCTCGAAAAGCGGGCGCAAGCGGAAATGGTACCCGCGAAAGGGAAGAAGTCCTATCTGGGAATCGTCCTTGCTATCTGCGCTGTTATCCTGTGCGCTGTCTTAGCTGCGGGCATATGGGTCGTCATGTCGAGCAGTTCGTCCACTCAAAACGAGGCGGCGAACCCCCAGACATCGCAGCAAAGCTCTCCCGAGGCGAGCAAAGACAGGTCCGCACCCGCTCATCCGAACAAGCTTGCCGGATCCACTGAAACCACCGATGTCAACGGAATCGTCCACGGCACTACGCCCGATGGAATCACGTATGTCGTATACGGACGCGGCTCTTTCGGCCATCAAACCAGCAAGGTCACGCTCTCTGCGCTAGGCGATGTGCTCGTTACGGACAACAACATTAACATCATAGACGGCTATGATGGCTCCCGAGGTGATGGGGCATACGACTGTCGACCTTTTTATCAGGGTACAGCAGATCAGGCGCGCGAATATGACCTGCGCTTCATCAACCAGGAAACCGTTGCTGATGGAGTATCCAGTTTCTCGGGATATCCGGTGTTCAACAGTCCTGACACGATTACGCACAGCATCGCCGCTGAGGGCTTCAACATCGTGAACCTGAATTCCAACCACACATGGGACATGGGTGCAGCCGGTATCGAGCATACGCATGCGCTCTGGGATAAGTATCCTGAGGTCATGCTCATCGGCAGCTACGATTCGCCCGAGGATGCCGAGGCTATCCATATGATCGAGCGCAACGGTACGACATTCGCCTTCTTGAGCTATTGCTATGGGGATAACTTCTACGGAACCGATCCGAATGGGTTCCCGAATTCGTACTATTCAACGCCATTCGATGACGAAAGAATGGCTAACGATATCGCGCGTGCCAAGAAGGTTGCCGATGCGGTCATCGTGTACATGCATTGGGGTTCCGAATACACATGGCAGCCGAACAATCAGCAAATCGAGTATGCCGCATGGCTTGCCGACCAAGGAGTCGATCTCATCATCGGCAGCCATGCGCACATCCTACAGCCCATCAAGTACGTGACAAGCGAATCGGGTAATACGGTTCTCACCGTGTATGGCCTGTCGGATTTCATATCGGGGTGGACGCTGACGGACACCATCTTAAGCGGCATGTTTACCTGCGATTTCGTGTGGCAGAAAGATGGGACGCTCTCGCTTGAGAACCCCATGTTCTATCCGGCGATCGAATGGTCGGACGGCGGGGATGTGTACGTGCGGTTCTTAAAGGATATGAGCGAATCCGAGATCGCCAATAACACGCGCACCGAGGATGTGAGCGATGACGTGGGGTATTTGCACCGATTCCTCGATGATTTGGAGATGGATATACCGGTTGTGTGGGATTAACGGGCTACTCTTCAACGACGAACGCGCCGCCAACGCCCCACTCCCAAGAACCTTTCATGCCGCACTCGCACGCTACGATTTCGAAATGGCATTTCGCGATGCCCAAATCCGTATATACGAGACCTGAACGCGTATGCGACAGTCCAGCGCGAATCGGTGCGTCAGCGGAATCCTGCGTGAACACATACGGTTGCCCGTTGATGGCCGATGGTCCCTTCTGCGCTGCTTCGATGCACGCTTGCACCCACTCGGGGGCTTGATCGAACGGAATGTACGCTTGCCATAGGTCGGACAGTTTCTTGTCCCGCCTGCGAAGGCCCTTGCGAATCGTGCGTTGCTTCAGCGGCATCTTCTCAGGGGCGTAACCGATGGGTATCACATCATGGAGCACCTCGCCTTCGGCAAGTTCGACACGAACCGTTTCGTGGTCATAGGTGCCTGCGACCCAACATGTCTCAAGCCCGAGCTGCGTGATGAAAAGCACGAGATGCTCGCCATAGTAGCCGAGCTTCTCCTTCGAGATGGCGTCGTCTTGAGCGGCGAGAGCTGCATAGTATAAGGGATCTGATGCGAACATGCCCTTGCTCAAATCAAGCGCGGTTCCGTTTTCGCGAGGTCCGTAAAGCTGGAAATGCAAGCCGGTTTGTCCGTTGATCTCATCGATCTTTTGTTGGATTTGGGCGAGCGTGTCATCGGGGATCGCCTCGTCTGTAAAGGCGCGGCAGGAAATGCGATGCTCGATTGCTTCGATGATATCCATGAGCTGATCCTTCCTTGTAGCGAACGCATAGAGACAGATTGCTTTGGACATGCATGGTGGAACAAAACGCATAATGTGGAGACAATGAATTCTACCACTCCTTAAGAAGCAGAACCACTTCCACATCGCGATGCCAACTTGTACACTGGCTGCATGGGAATACGCGAAGACGAAAAACGTTGGAAGCGCATACAGGACGCGCTTGCTGCCGAAGCTGCAGGGAAGGAGCCGCGCCCCATTGCGTCGATGCGCACGCTTTTCGGGATCCAATCAAGTGTCGAGCAGCAGATCGAACGCATCGTCGCAGAAGACGAAGCCGTGCGAAAAGCAGCGCGATGCTCTGCTCGGGAAAGTCAAAAGGAGACTGCCATGACGAAGCTGGAAGCGGGAATCACACGCGAAGATGCCTTTAAGTTGTTGAAGGATCACAATAAAGAGGAGTTCCATATCGAGCATGCGCAAACGCTCGAGAATACTTTGCGATATTATGCGCGCGAGTTCGATCCGGAAAACGAAGAGTTCTGGGGCATCGTCGGCCTCCTTCACGACCTCGACTGGGAAGAGTTCCCCGAACTCGAAGCGCACACGCTCAAAGCCGAGCCTTGGCTTAGGGAAGCGGGCGGTACCGATGAGCTGATCCATGCTATCCAGTCGCACAATTTCGCAGCAGACGGGTGCCCATCGCCCGAGCTATTTATGGAAAAGGTGCTATATGCGGTCGATGAACTCACTGGCTTGATTGGGGCTGCCGTGATAATGAGGCCCTCGAAAAGCGTCATGGATTTCGAAGTGAAATCACTCAAGAAGAAGTTCAAAGACAAGCGATTCGCAGCCGGATGCTCGCGCGATATCATCCGCGAAGGCGCCGAGATGTGCGGCTGGGAGCTCGACGAGCTATTCGCTCGCACGATAGCGGCTATGCAATCGTTCGCGCCCGATCGTGACACATTTCAGGCGGGTGAATAACGCTCAGTCGTTATCCCCTTCATAAGGCTCCATAAGGAATATAACCGGACGTCCACCGTTCGGACAGGCTCCGGTGTAGGTATCGTACAGGCCGAAGACCTTTCCTCCTGATGCGATGGTGACGGCAATCGTCCGCAATGACTCCCAAGCCATATAGCAAAAGCCTTGAGGCATCTTGTCCCCATGCTCGCCATCGGTGATATAGGCATCGCCGACATGCATTGCTTGGCAGGGACGTTGCACCCAGTCAGGTGCGAGCTCCTTATCGAAATTGCACTTCAAAACGGTAATCTTGCAACGTCTGGGCATTGTGGCTCCCGCTCTCGTATTCGTTTTCGTCCGTAGGGTCGTCTAAGTGTACCATACGTGAAATCGAACCGTTCAAGCGAGAATCAGCCTTTCGCAGACGGCAGTTTGGCCAAGTAGGCCAGATAACCACCACCGACGATGATCGCAAGTCCCAAGACAAGCAGAATCGCGTTGAATTCCGAGCCGAGCACGGCGATCTGTGCAGCTTCATCCGAAAATGCGGATAAGGAGTTATAAACGCCATGCCAGATGATGCAGGGCCAAAGGCTTCCGCTTTTCAACAGCACGAAGACCAGGACAAAGCCGATGATGATTGCGAATGCTACCTGCACGAGCGTTTCTGGGAGATCCTGGCCGCTTGCGTTGAACACATTCACGATGTGGCCCGCGCCGAATGTAATCGCGCTTACGATGATTGCTGCGGTCAGGTTGCTCTTTGCCATGCCGCGAAAGAGCAACCCGCGGAATATCATCTCTTCGAGGAACCCGACGCTAAGCATGCTGATAATGAAAAGCACCGTTTCAAGCACAGGGTAGTTCATCGTTACGCCGAAGCAGAACCTATAAAAGGCGATGATGATCAAAGGTAGGTAAAGGAGCATGCGCGTCGCAGACGTGATAGGGGCAACAAGGCCGAATTCTCGTTTGAGTCCCGCATGGCTGACCCAGGCCCACAATATGATCGACATGATTGCAAGCGCAGGCGCCGTCACGCATTTTTCGATGCCTACCTCACGCGAGGCAGAGTCTGTGATAGACGCGATTACGACATATGCCACGATCCATATGATGGCGAAAGTGATGTCGTTGCGCTGATAGAGCTTATCGAGAAATTTCATCGCTTGTCTCCTTCTCGAATTGGCTTGCTCCCATAAACGAACCTAAGAGCGAGGAAGCGACGAGTTCCTCGTCGTACTCCAGCGCATTGTTGGCAAGCAGACTTGCGAACCCATGGGCCGTTGCGAATATCGTCAGGAACGTCCGTCGCGCCGCCGTCTCATCCAAGTTTCCTTCTTCAGCGACTTGGGTCAGTAGCGGAATGAGTGCAGGGTTATCGATAAGACCGACCATGTCGTGCTGCCCGAGCTCGTTGCTTTGGAACAGGAATCGGAAGAGGAAGGGCTCCTCATAGGCGAACTGCACGTATTTTAGACCGAGCCCAAGAAGGGGGTCGGGGTTATCGAGGCCTTCCAGGAGAAACGCCGTGTGAAGTTGGTCGACAGCTTCGTATACCGCCCTGCGCAAATCATCCATCGATTTGAAGCAATATAGGATCGGTTGCGTGGAACAACCTATCCGTTTAGCAAGCGCCCGGGCGTTCAAACGCTCATACCCTTGCTCGCGGATCAACGCGATGGAAGCATCGAGTATCGTTTTATGCGTTACTGTCGGGGTTCTTGACACGGTTCTCCCTTTCATAAGCTGTATACCTGGCATAGTATAACATATGTTATAAAAAGCAGATCTATTTCTATCATGTAAGCCCGATTTTCTCCGCATACGAAAAAGGGCTCCCGCTAAGTACGGGAGCCCTTGATCGCGTTCTTTCTTATTTGATGCTTACAGATTCATGCTCTTCTTCAGCTCTGCAAGTTCCGCTTCAACGGCATTGTCGATCTTCTCTTTATAGGCTGCCATTTCATAGCGCTCTGCAACGGCATCGATCTCTGCCTGCTTTGCCTGCAGCATTGCAGCCATCTGGTCGCGCATCGAGCGCATCTTGTCGGCGTTCTCCTTCGCGGTTCTGTACGCAGCCTCCAATCCACCGACCTTTTGCTCGAGCTGAATCTTTTCGGCAAGCGATTTGCGGGCATCGCCTTGGTTTCCGGCGATGAGTGCGCGCTTGGCTGCTTCTTGCTGTTCCTTGATCTTAGCTACGGCGGCATCGTAGGCTTCCTTTGCGCGGGCTTCGGCGGCTTCGAGAATCGAAGTCTCTTCCTCGGCTTCACCGACAGCGCCCTTCAGCTCGCCTATAAGCTCGTCGAAGTTCTTCAGAGGACCTCCGGTTTCCAGAAAGTCGTTGATGTTCGCCTTCATTATCGTTGCAAAACGCTCTGCAATGCCCATGTTGACTCCCTTCACATTACCGCCATTGATTCTCACGAGCTGATTGTACCGCAAAAGACAATCGCGCGGTGGTTTCCCTACCGCGCGATTTCGTGTCGTTGAATTGTTCTTACGTTTCTTATACGTCGCTATGCATGGTGGCGATTTCAGCGAGGGAGAAGATGGGGCCGTCAAGGCAGATGAAATGTCCGCCCATGTTGCAACGGCCGCATTTGCCGACGCCGCACTTCATGCGCATCTCAAGCGTGGTGAGGATGTTGCCCTCATCAAAACCGGCTTTAAGGAGGCTTTCTCGGCACGTGCGCGAAAGCGACGGACCGCCGCAGATGACCGCGACGCGATTGCCATCCTCAGGACCGAGATCGAGCGTCTCGAGATACGGGGCAGTGTAACCGATATCGCCCTTCCATTCGGGGTGCTTCGGATCCTCGTGATAGAGCGACACGTGCACGTGCATATCGGGCTCGTTAGGCCAGATGTCGAACAGTTGCTCCTTGAAGACCAAGTCATCGTATTTGGAACCGGAATACACCAAGTCGATGCGGCCGTAATCCTCGCGATGTTCAAGGCAGTACAGCAAGAACGAACGCACGGGGGGAAGTCCGATGCCGCCGGCGATGAACAGCATGTCCTTACCACGGCAGCTTTCCGTAGGCCACCAATTGCCGTATGGACCGCGCAGCGACACCTCGTCGCCAACAGAGAGGTTATGCAGCTGCTCAGTGACCAAGCCGACCTTCTTTACGGTGAATTGAACCCATTCATCGCTTTGCGCTGACACGACGAACATGCACTCGCCGTACGACAACAATCCGAACATGCCGAGCTGTCCCGGCTCGCAGTCGAAGGGCTTCTTGCCATCGAGCGTGACCAGGCGGAACGACTTCACATCAGGAGTTTCCTGGGTAATCTCGGTAACGCGGCAGACCTGCGGGATCAGCGGGCGCTCGCCCTTGGCGCAACCGTGGGAGATTTCGATAGCCATCTTCCTACCTCCTATTCGGCGCTCGCAGGCGCAACTTCGTACGAACCGATATCATCGATCAGACGCGTGATATCGAGTGCGACTGGGCATTTCTCGACGCAGCGGCCGCAGCCGACGCACAGCGACATGCCATAACGGCGCTCGAAGAAGTTCAGCTTGTGCATGAAGCGGTTACGCACGCGTTCGAGCTTCTCGGGACGCGGGTTGTGGCCGCCAGCCATGGCTGTGTACTCCGAGAACATGCAGCTATCCCAGCAGCGGAAGCGCACGCCGTCCTTCTTACGGTTTTCCTGGCTGATATCGAAGCAATGGCATGTGGGGCACACATAGGTGCACGTGCCGCAATTCAGGCATTTGATGGAGAGGTTTTCCCAAATGGGGGAGTCGTACATGCCCTCGAGCTTGTCGACAACGCCTTCCATGCTCACTTCAAGCGTTACATCGCAATTAACGGGCTCGGCATCGCCGTCAGATAAGAACTCGCTCCATGCGGAAACGGCGGCTTCACCTTTCGGTGTTTGGGCTGTGACCTTGTAGGCATCGCCTGTATCCTGGAGCATGACATCAGCGTTGGGAGCATAGATGGGGTCGACGCCCATCGAGGTGCAGAAGCAGGTTTCGGCTGCTTGCGTGCAACCGATGCTTACGGTTAAAAGCTTCTCGCGTGCGTTGGCGTAGAACTCGTCAACGAAGCCCTTGGTCAGAAACACCTCATCGAGGCATACGATGGAGCGCATGTCGCACGGGCGGATGCCGAACACGATTTGCTCGCGCGACTCGTCGTACTCATGGATGTGGTAGCTGCCGTTCTTGTCAACGTCGAAGTGGTACATCTTCTGCGTTTGCGGGAACAGCAGATCTTTCGGTGGCATGGTGGTGTTGATCATATCGAAGTCCGGTTCGACGCCATCGGCAAGACGGGCGAATTTCTTCACGCCATCGATAGTAGTTGGCACGAACACATCGACATCGGATGCCAAGCTTGTCAGAAGAGGCATCAGGTTTTGTTTTGAAAGCAACATCTAAGGCCTCCTTCCTACATGAATTCTTCTCGGTCGGTCAGCTCGTATGTGGTCAGCACCGATGGCTCATCGCTGATGACCAGACCCGATTCGAACTCGCCGAACAAATCGTTCATATCTTGGATGACCTTGCGATTCAGCTTCATGAGCGGAAGGTCCATGGGGCATACGCGCTCGCATTCGCCGCACTCGATGCAGCGATCGCCGATGTGCATGACGCGTGTCAGGCCGTAGAAGCGGTTTTCGGCAACGTTGTTCTGCTTGCCGACCCAATTCTCGCGACGCTGGTCGACGAAGCATTCGCGGCATGTGCAACATGGGCAGACGTCGCGGCATGCGTAGCAGCGGATGCATTTCGCGTAGATGCTTTCGAAGTAGCGCGTGCGCTCGGCAGCTGTCATGGCTTCGACTTCCTTGACTTCCGCGAAACGGTCTTCGGGCACGGCCTTCTCTGCATTCTCGCCAGCCATCTCATCGAAGACGAGCGGGTTGTTGTGCCGACATTCGGTGCACTTCTTCAACGGCTCATCCGTCTTGCGATCCTTCATGCCAGGGCATCCTACGCCGACAAGATAGACATCCTCGCGTTTGATGACCTTGTCATTGATAAGCCGGACGATTGCGCGGCTGTCGCAACCGCGGACAACGAGACCGACTTTGCCGCGTCCGAGCACATCGGTCACATACTTGGCGAGCGTGTTCACGCAGTATTCGTTGAAAACGAGCTTGTCGGCATCTTTCGCATCGGTGATGACAAGCGGAGTCGTCTGATTGGTGAAGCGTCCCGACTCCCAACCGATGAACGTGGCGACTTCGCCGCTCTCAAGAAGCTCCTTGGCGCGTGCGCGGATGATTTCCTGAGCAGACATTACGCGGTCACCTCCTCAGGGAAGACTTCTTCGGGCACGGCGTTGAAGGCTTCTTCATCGTCGTCGGGCATGGCGGGCAGCTCGAAGTACGGGATCTCGCGAGTCAGGTTAATCGGACCTAAAGCACGCACATCCTCAACCGCTTTCATGACGGTATCGCGGAACTTGCCAGCTTCTGCGCCCGAAATCCATTTGACCTGGAAACGACCGGGCTCAAGTCCTTCGTATTCGAGCAGGCGCTTGAAGACCATCATGCGACGACGGGCGTAGTAATTGCCTGTTACGTAATGGCAATCGCCTGGGTGGCAACCGCAAACCAATACGCCGTCGCAGCCCTTGTTAAGCGCTTCGATGACATATTGCGGATTCATGCGGCCCGAGCAGGGAATGCGTAAAACACGTACATTGGCCGGATAGTTCATGCGGTTCAGACCTGCCAGATCGGCACCTGTGTAGGTGCACCAATGGCAGCAGAACGCGATGATCTTGGGCTCCCAATCTTCGGGAATTGCGTTGACGTTGTTCTCTACCACTGGCACAGCGCATCAACCTCCCTCATGATCGATTCGTTCGTATAACCCATAAGATCCATGGCGCCGGCACGGCAAGTAACCGTACATGCGCCGCAGCCCTGGCACAGACCCGGATTGACCTGCGCGACGGGGCGGGTGACCTTGCGGGAGTTCTCGCGGAATTGTTTCTCCACGATGGAGATAGCGCCATAGGGGCAGATGTTCGCACATGCGCCATCGCCTTGGCACAGCGCCTCGTTCACACGCGAGATCTGCGGATTGCTCTCGAGCTTGTCCTTGTTAAGAAGACCGATGACCTTAGAGGCGGCGGCGCCTGCCTGACATACCGAATCGGGAATATCCTTCGGTCCTTGTGCGGTGCCTGCGAGGTAAATGCCGGCGGTGTTCGTTTCCACAGGACGCAGTTTTGCGTGTGCTTCCACGAGCCAACCGTCAGCATCGCGGCCGACCGTGAACTTCGCGGCGAGCTCGTCGATGCCATCGGCGGGTACCATGGCGGTTTCGAGTACGACCATATCTGCTGCAACGGTTACCTGCTGGCTTGTGAGCGTGTCCTCACCCTTGCAGATGAGCTTGTCGCCTTCCTTGTAGATCTTCGATACGCGGCCGCGCAGATACTGCGCACCGTCGTGGACGGTGTTCATGTAGAACTCGTCATAGCCCTTGCCTGGCGTGCGGACGTCCATGTAGAAGACGTAGCAGCGGCCATCGGGCACCTTATCGAGATACTGATGCGCGTGCTTGGCGGAGTACATGCAGCAAGCACGCGAGCAATATGCCTTGCCCTTGTTGGGATCGCGGCTTCCAACGCACTTGATAATGACGACGCTCTTAGGCTCTTTATTGTCAGATGGACGCAGGATGTGGCCCTCGGTAGGTCCAGAGGCGTTCACGAGGCGCTCGAACTGCAGGCCGGTGATGACGTCAGGATACTTGCCTCCGCCATATTCGGGATACAGCGGCTTCCAGTCGATGAGCTTGTAGCCGGTTGCGAAGACGATGGCACCGTAGGTCTCGGTCGTGAGCTTATCCTCGTCCTGATAATTGATGGCGCCAGTCGGGCAAACCTTTGCGCACACGCCGCATTTGCCTTCTTGGAGCATGCGGCAATGCTCTGCATCGATGACGGGCTTCGATGGTACGGCTTGCGGGAACATCTTATAGATGGCGGTGCGCTTCGACATGCCCTGCTCGAATTCGTTTATGACCTTAGAGGGGCATTTCGTCTCGCATGCGCCGCAGCCGGTGCACTTCGTGTAATCGATATATTTCGCTTTCTCACGGATGGTCACTTCGAAGTTTCCGATATAGCCGGAAACGCTTTCGACCTCGGAGTAGCTCTTAACGGTGATATTGGGATGATTGCCCACTTCGGACATCTTCGGCGTGCAGATGCAGGCAGAGCAGTCCATGGTGGGGAAGGTTTTATCCAGCATGACCATCTTGCCACCAAGGGAGGTCTCGCGCTCGACGATGGTCACCTTGAAGCCCGCATCTGCGATATCGAGTGCGGTCTGCATGCCAGCGATGCCTCCGCCGATGACGAGGGCCTTCTTATGGACGGGAATCTCGGTGGAATGCAAGGGTGAAAGGCGGGCCACCTTGGCAACGGCCATCTTGACGAGGTCCTTTGCCTTCTCGGTGGCGATAGCCTTATCCTTGTGGACCCATGAGCACTGCTCGCGCAGGTTCGCGACCTCGAGCATGTAAGGATTGACTGGAGTGTCCGCCAGAAGCTTGCGCCATGTGGGCTCGTGCATGCGTGGCGAGCAGGCGCCGACGACGACGCGGTCGATGCCTTTTTCGATGATGGCGTTTTTCACGCCCTCTTGGCCCGGGTCAGAGCATGTGTACTTATTGGTTTCGACATAGACAACACCGGGAAGCGTGCGTGCCATTTCGGCAACGGCTTCGACGTCGACGGTGCCGGCGATATTGCTACCGCAGTAGCAAAGGAAAACTCCGATGCGGCTCATCGTGCGTCCTCCTTTCCTGCGTCTGCGCCTTCTTTAGTGGCGGCAGCCTCCTTCGCGGCTTTCTCCGCCTTCTTGCGGGCGATCCGCTCTGCAAGCTCAGCCTGCCTGCGCTCCTCTTCGGCGCGTGCGGTGGCTTCCGCTTTCTCGAGCTCGATAGCATCCTGAGCACGCTTTTGGAGCAGCTGCTCTGCAGGATGGAAGTGGATGTCGATGCCCAACTCGCTTGCCTGCCCTCCGAAGGCCAAGCCGATAAGCTCGGTGAAGTAGTAGCACGGGATATCGAACGGCTCTTTGCCAGCTGCGATGCGGGCCTTGTTGATCTCAGCTTCGCGCATATCGAGGTTCAGCATGCACAAGGGGCATGATGTGACGATGCAGTCTGCGCCGTTTGCCCAAGCGTTCTGGAAGATGCGCTCGATCATGGGGCGCGCCTCTTTCGGCACGGCCATTTGCTGGGCGGCACCGCAGCACTCGGTCTTGAACGCCCAATCGACGGGTTCTGCGCCGATGAGCGCCATGAGCTCATCCATGCTTTGCGGGTCTTCGGGGTCATCGAAATCGCATACCTCGACGGGGCGCACCATGGCGCATCCGTAGTAGCAGGCGACTTTCAGGCAACGAAGCTTCTTCACTACCTTGGCGGCGATGGCCTCGCGTGCCTCAGGTGCGGAGAATGCCTCGAGGAGGCTGATCACATCGGTCGTCGCCTCATAAGGCATATCGATGAGCTCGCGGACCTGCTCAAGGTTTTCTGCGCTCTTGCGAGCGTAGACGAGGGAGGTGCGCAGCGACTTGTAACAGCCAGCGCATGCGGCAACCACGTCAAGGCCGGGCAGCTTTTGCTCGGCAATCGCCAAGCTGCGTGCAGGCAATGCGACGGCCAGCTCAGGACTCGTTAGTGCAGCTGCGGAGGTGCCGCAGCAGTTCCAGTCGGGAATGTCGACGAACTCGCAACCGATTTTCTTCGCGACGTAGTTCGTCGAGATGGTGAACGACTTGCCTGTGGTGTTTGCGGAGCAGCCAGGGAAGTTCGCGTATTTCATCATGCCTCACCGCCTTTGCCCGACGCATCGGCGCGGCGCTTGGCATCGGCGGCCAATGCGCGATCGACGAGAGCAGCGACTTCAGCGCGTCCCTGGGAGTTGTGGACAGCAACGCCGACCATCTTGCGCTTTAGCATGCGGATCGCATTGCCAGCGTCCTGCATCAGGTGACCTGATTTCAAGTTGTACGCGGCAGCAAGGTACTGCTCGTTGGAAACGCCGTGAGACTTGACATTGGCGATGAACGCATCATCGAATATGTCTGCCTCGCGTACAGGTTGCTTGCCTGCATGCTTGGAAGCCAGACGCACGGCGCGCATCGTCGAGCAGATGTCGACGTTTTGCGGGCAACGGGTCGAGCATACGTCGCATTGCGCGCAGATCCATGGGGTCTTCGCGGTCAGCACCGTTTCAAGGTCGCCGAGTTGCAAAAAACGGATGATTTCGCGCGGCATGAGGTCCATGCTCTCGGCAAGGGGACACCCTGCCGTGCATTTGCCGCACTGGTAGCAGTCTTTGAGGTCAACGCCAGCCTCAGCTGCAATGGCTGCACACGCCTGCAAGTCCTCGTCGGATATCGCCGACAGATCTATGGCGCGCATAGCCCACCTCCTCTCGCTGGGCATCCATACCTACGCGCGTGCGCGCGAAAAGCGAATTCGAAGCCCAGTTTTTACTCAATACTTCTCTTGTTGCCTATTTACGTAGGCAATTGGACATGATATCGGTGGAGGAATTGGTTAGGCAAGGAATAATCGAGGGATGAGCCGCATTATGCCGTCTATGCCTGCGGGCTGGCGAAAATGAGCGGTTGGCGTGTTTCTCAACTTGCCAAATCGGTGCGGGCATTCCAAAGAGCAGCGATGAGATCTTCTGCCAGATAGAACGTATCGTCTTCGCCTGGATAGGACGAAAGCACGACGATAAGGTAGTCCTTGCCGTCCTTCGAAATGATGCCAGCATCGCCGAGTGCATTGAACTGCACTTCTTCCATGTCGGCATTCCAACCTGCTTTGCTGATCAGCGTGTATTCTGATTCGCCAGCGCCCATCAGCACATCGCGGATCATCGAGACATCGGTTTTGCCAAGCCAGCCTTTTAGCTTCGATGCGGATGGAGATGTGCCAGAAACATAATTCCGCGTATGCAGCCACAGTGCCGCCGCCTCGCGAGCGCTGTAATTCGTCCACCAGTCAGTAAAGCGCCAATCGCTGCCATCCACTCCCGCATTATCCAGCCAGTCTAAGTATTCGTCACCGTCGAAATACATGCGCAGAATGCGATACGCATCGTTTTCCGAGCGCACGACGCTATCTTCGACGAGCGATTCTAAGGTGTACTCGCTAACGTCATCGTTGATATACTCGCCGTTCTCGTCCATGAATGAATAGGCGATATCTTCTGAGAACTCTTCACTCCATTCTGCAAGTCTGGCATCAACCTGCCCTTCAGCCAGATAGCACGCATAGAGTCCCTTCACGGCGCTTGCCGCATAGATAGGCTCGTCGACGTTGCATCCTATGCCTGAGCCGGTTTTAAGGTCGATGAACAGAAAACCCGCCGATGCGCCGAATTGCGTGATCGAATCGTAGGCTTCCTCGATGGCTTCCCGATGCGTATCCGAAAGCACAGGCGCGCCAGTGTTCTGCGAGAGGGTAAACGAGAATACTCCATCGTCGTCGGGGATGCGCTGCATGCTCGTATTGGTAAGAAGCACGCTTGCCTTATCCGCATTGGTGGATTTGTCATTCACGGACTGAGATTGATTGCTGCGTCCAGTTGCGTTCGAGGAATCGTTCTGGCTTCCAACGCATCGGCTGATTCCGAAAACAATGCCAACAATCAATACTGCGAGCAAGACGAAGAGCAGCACGCGCAGGTAAAGCGGTGCGCGTTGTTTCCGCGCTTCTTGAACGCGGCGTTGTTGAGATGGAGCGCTCCGATGCTGCGTAGATTGTCTGCGGCGTTGCCGAGCTGTCTGCGCTTGAGAACGTGGTTGTTGCTGCTGGCGCGTTTGCCGTGGTGAGCGGGTACGGGAAGAGCGCTGTTCTCGTTCCGTTTGCGACGAACGTGCATGACGAGCGTGTTGCGATGCCCTTATCGTGCGCGATGCGTTGTCGCGACGTGGTTCGCGAGAATCGTAGTGCTGGTTTGTCTCCGGTCTAGTCATCACGCATCACGATACCAGAATGGTTTGACGTTTATGCGCCGAGCTCGAATGAAATCGCCAAATACAGGCGCTCGGCCGGGTTGTCCAGGTCGATGTGCGTGAGCTCGACGATGCGCTCCAAGCGATTGAGGAGCGTCGAGCGTGCGACGAACAGTTCGGCTGCTGCGGCCGTCGCGTTATAGCGGCAGCGCATGAACGTGGAAAGCGTCTTCGCGAGCTCGGTTCCGTGGCTCGCGTCGTATTTCTCGAGGATGGTGACGGCTGAATGCCGAATGAGCTCGGGTGACACATTGTCCATTGCCTGCGCAAGCAGCCACGAAAGAGCGTAGTCGCCGAAGCGGTAATACCAGTATGTGGGGTTCATCACACTGCCCTGGGCAAGCGCGATATCGGCCTGCCCACATGCGGTGACGAGCCACGTCAGCTCCGTGAAGGGCTTGCTCACGCCGATCTTCGCCAGATTGTCGCGGGCGGCAACGGGAAGGCTGTGCTGGAACGCACGCCGTCTGTCTTCGTCGCTCTCGCCGACATCGGTGAGCATGTACAGGCGGTCCTTCTCGGTGAAGCAGTACGAATGCGGCAGCGAGAGCTCGAAACGTCGTGCCACGTATTCGAGTTCGGTTTCGCTTTCGTTTGTGAAGCTCCTATCGATGCGCAGCACCGCGTAGTTCGTGCGCATGCTGTGTCCGTCGGCAACCAGCGCGGCGGCAAGGTTGGAAGCGCTGGCCGCATCGCCCTTGAGCGCGCCTCGAAGAGTGCTGCGCACGCGACTCGTGACCGATGAAGGCTGGTCGAACGTGCCGAGGCGGGCGTACATCTCCTCGATGAAAGGGCTCAGGTAGTTCAGCAAGAACAGCGTGAAGTTGGCGCTTTGCGACGTGCCATCGTGAACCATGACGAGCGTGCCGATCAGCTCATCACCCGAGAAGATGTTCTTCATGAGCAGGTCGGTCGAGCCGGGAATCGTGAACGCGTTGTGGCTTGCGCGTCGTTTGCGGTACGTGTGCGAGGCCATGAACAGGTCGATGATCTCGGATTCGAACAGGTCGGATTCCTGGCTCGCTTCGGTTGACGCGCTGCCTGCGGGTGTGGCGGTAGTCACGCCGTCTGCGCTCGCATTAGCGCTAGCATCAACGTCGGAGCTGCTGGACGATTTGCCCGCACCAGGGGTGCCAGTCTCGTGCGCACCGCGGTCGGCTTTGCCGACGAAGCGGAATTGCTCATCGATCAAAGCGCACTTGCAGTCCATGGCCTCCGAGCACGCATCCAGCAACGTCTGGAAGCCCGCGTAGGTGTCGACGCTCGCGCGCAGCTGCGCATCAAGCCGCTCGTTGCGCACGAACACGTCAATCATGTAGTTGTAGAGCTGGCGGAATGTGACGTCGCCCTTGACCCAGATGACGGGGAATCCTGCATCGCGCGCGGACATCGCGGAAGCAGAACCTATGCATACGAACAGGGAATTCTTTGCGGTGAGATCCCGTGTCGGGTGCTCGTGCTCCGGCACGAGCACGACGTGGCCGCCCATGTCGACGGTGTCGTCGTAGAGGATAGGATAGTCGACGAGCGCATAGCGCGAGATGCTGACGCTCGTGACATCATCGAACCCTTGCGAAAGAAAGTACTGAACAGCAAAACCATCGAGTTTCATGAGGCCTCCAAACTGTGCTCAAGAAACCACCGCAATACTTCGAAAATGAACACACGGTGCTTCGAAAAAGATACCACTACAAATTGTAGTGCCAACTCGTCAATAATTGCAATTATAGAGTATATCCAAGTAGATTATTACCCTCTACTATCAACGTATAGCCTAATGAAACGCCAGAAGAGGGGCCTGGCTCATTAGGTGGTTCCAACTTGCGCATATTGCGCAAATCGCCCATCAGCATACGAGCATGTTTTACGGTAAGGGGGATGCTATGCTCACTGCAAAAGAAAATCTACGTCAATCGATTTTGCCCGATGGTAAGCCAGATCGTTTCTCCAACAACTATGAGGGCATGTACCTCATGATGCACCCATGGATCATGCATTCGGGCGCATTGCTCATGCCTGGCGACTATGGCAAAGTCAATGCATGGGGTGTCACGATGGACTTTCCGGAATATGTGCCGGGAGCATTCCCTGTGCACAAACCTGAAACCATCGTCTGCAAGGATATCGAGACCTGGTTCGACTATGTTAAGGCTCCGAGCCTTGACTTCCCAGAAGCCGAGTGGGAAGTGTTCCAGCAGCAGTACGAGGAAATCAATGCGACTGGCAAAGCCTACGCAGCGCCGATTTACGTTACCGGATTGTTCGAGATGACGCATTACCTGTGCGCCATCGACGATGCTCTCGTGTATTACCTCACCGAAGAAGAGAGCATGAAGGACATGATCAAGTACCTCACCGAGTTCGAGCTGAAGGTTGCAGAAGGCATCTGCGAGCATCTGCATCCTGAGATGCTGTTCCATCATGACGACTGGGGAACTGAGAACAATTCGTTCCTGCGCCCCGAGGTGTTCGCCGACTTCTTCGTCGAGCCGTATAAGGAAGTGTACGGATACTATAAGGATCACGGCGTCGAATTCATCGTCCATCATAACGACAGCTATTCCGCGAACCTCGTGCCATACATGATCGAGATGGGCATCGATGTGTGGCAAGGCGCCATGGCGAACAACGACACCCGTGGCATTCTCGAGCAGTATGATCACAAGCTCGCCATCATGGGTGACATCGACAACAAGTTCATCGATTTCGATGGTTGGACTCCCGAGGATGTAAAGCGCGTTGCGTACGAGCATCTTGACGGCTTTACTCCCAATGGCTACATCCCGTGCATCACGCAGGGCGGCCCGGGCTCCACGTTCAGCGGCACCTATGTCGAACTGATGAAGTACATCGACCAGTACAACACCGAGAAGTTCGGTTTCACGCAGCAAGAGCTCGAAGATGCTCGTCTCGAGCCGCAGATCCTGTTCGGCTAATCGGTCAAAAGCAACCAAGCATGCGAAGGGCACCCTACGGGGTGCCCTTTCAGTTCGCGCGCAGATCGTCGACGCTCACGCCTTTTGCGAGGGCGTCGAGGTCGATGTATTGCTCGTGCCCCGAGTAACCTGCGAGCTCGCCGATGTCGCTGTATTGCAGCACACTCCAGTCGTCTTTCCAGAATAGCCAATAGGGCGAGTGCAGACTCGATGCCCACAGCCTATAGTTGGAGAAGCTATCCTTTAGGAAGCCCTCCCACATGTCGTTACCGGCATAGATCATCGGCTTTACGCCGTAAGTTGCCTCGATCGCCTCGACGAATGCGGTAAGCTCGCGGACCATGTCTTCCTTATCAGGCGGATTGTCCTTCTTGTCGGCGTACCATTCCACATCGACGACCGGAACGAGCATGCCGTCGTACGCGGGCACGGTAGCGATGAAATTCGCCGCCTGCGTTTCACCTGGCGAATCGAACGAGAAGAAGTGGTATGCGCCTGCGGGAAGCCCGCTTGCCTGCGCGTTCGCCCAGTTCTCGGCGAAGCGCGAATCCACATGCGAGGAGCCCTCCGTCGCCTTGATGAATACGAATTCGATGCCCTGTGCTTTCAGGGTATCCATATCGACATCGCCTTGATGCTCCGAGATATCGACGCCTTGCACGTTGCCTTTGAGGAAGGGCTCGTTGGGGTTGATGACCTTGGCCTTGACCAACCCCGCGAGCACGGCGAGCACCGCCGCGAGGATGATGACGACGAGAAGGATCGCCTTCAATACGCGGTGCGGTTTCTTCATCTGTGAGGCGTGCTGGGCCATGCGCAGGAGTCCCTATTCGTTCCAGTCAATTCCTTTTACGAATGCCGAAATCGCAAGGAGCGCTTTAACGGCCTCTTCGTAAGGCATCTCATCATAAAGCAAATCTACAGTTGTTTCGTGATAGTCGCGCTTATACACATCTTTTTCGGCGAGTTCCTGAATAGTTGCTGCAAGATCGATAGCGCTATCAGCCGAAAGGCATCGGCTCTTTCCGAAACGTTGTTTTCGAACAGTGGAAAATAGTTGTGCAAGACCATCATCGAATTCAACGAATTCCTGCAATTTGCGTAAATCGTAAATATGCCTTGATTGACGCCTGAATTCCGCTCCTGCCAAACCGAGATCGACATCTTCGGAAAAACGCTCAATGGCGTGATAGCATTTTGACAAGCATGTTCCACCTTTGAACACGAATCTTGGATTGCGCGAGACGGCTTCTCGTAACACCATCATGGCGTAATAATCCTTCTCGATATAAGCTTCCGCTCTTGAAAAGAATTCCGCTGTCGCTGCAATAAGCTGCGCCATCTCGTTGGGGTTTTCATGCAAATACATTGCGTTTCTCGCATTCAATGAGACGTTTTGATGTCTTAGCTGGGTAGAGCGAAACGTATTCGTAAATCAAACCGCGGCCTGCTTTCTCGGCTTGCCGTTTGAGGACTCCGATTGCATTCTCGTCAAGCGAAGAGACAGGTTCAGCGGTTATCAAGTCGAGAAAGCGAAGCGCATTGACGTTCTCATCGGTGACGACTGCGCGAGGCCGGCGTAACCTGATTTTCATCCAGCCGCCGAAACCGGCGACTTCCCGCACGCGCGTGCTTTCGGTATTCGTCACGACTTCGATGACGGCAGGTACTTGTTCGGTCAAGCCCGTTTCATTTGCCAATGCAGCACCGGTTACATATCCGATAGTGTTTCCGTCAGCGTTGATAAGCCATCGTCTACGAAGCACGCTTTCCGCCGATGGCTGCGTTTTTCCGAGACGCGTTTCGCGCGGGGCATAGTAGACGCCGCGATCGTAGCGCGCAAGTTCGCCAGATGCCAAAGCAGCGTCGATTTTTTTGTAGACCGCTTGGCGTGTTATTCCGTTAAAAAGGCGAAGAAGGTCCTCGGCAAGGACAGGCTCGTTCTCGCCATACGTCTGAATTACTGTGTCGCGCAGCTCACTCATGTGCTCTATAGTAATCGATTTACTAGTGGTTGACAAGTTTCTACAAAAATTGTTTAAACAATTTTCAACATAACGTTTTCATGCGCGATATGCTGCTTTGCCGTATAGTGAAAGCGCACAGGAAAGGCATGTGCGAAGCGGCACAGAGAGGTATCCGATGGCGAAGAAGCAGGCGAAGAAGGGCAAGGGCGCGGCAAAGAAAGCTTCCGCGACAGAGCCTATGGCCGCGCTGTATAACTTGGATGCCGGGACATCGCGGGGTGATGCCGTAAGGGCTGTGCTCGAAGCGCTGGGTATCCGCGCAAAAACGGTTACGGCTGAGACGCTCGGAAGATCGGTCGGCGCGATCGTTGGCCTTGTGGGATTCCGCCATCAAGCCAAGCCGTACGACGGCGAAGCGCCGCAGGTTGAGTTCATGCTGCTCCACAATGTAAAGGGGGAGCGGCTCTCCGCACTTCTCTCCGCCATGCGCGAGGCCGATGCGGTGGTGGAATGCAAGGCGCAGGTCACGCAGTACAATCGCATGTGGCCGTTCGCGACGCTCGTTAACGAAGTGTCCCGCGAGCATGAGGCGATGACCATCGCTGAAACATCAGAATAGGAGCGATTCGATGCATCTCTACGGGCAGAACTACCGACCGCCATTTGAGGCGCAGTCGCAGATCTTGCAGGTGACCACGGGCTGCTCGCATAACGCATGCGCGTTCTGCGCGATGTATCGTATGACGAAATACACGGAATCGCCCCTGGAGGAGATCGAGGCGGATCTGCGCGAGATCGCCTACTACCGCCCGAACGTAACGCGCATCTTTCTGGAGAACGGGGACGCATTCGGGCTTCCCGCCGAGCGACTGCTTACAATCGCCGAGATGATTCATTCATACCTGCCGAACGTCGCATCGATCGGTTCGTACGCATCGATAAAGAACATCATCCCGAAGACCGACGAGGAGCTTGAAGCACTTGCGAAAGCGGGCTATGAGCACATCAACATCGGCGTTGAGAGCGGCCTCGATGACGTGATCGCATATCTGAAGAAGGGCACCACGCTCGCCGATGCGCGCGAGCAGATGCATCGTCTTAACGATGCCGGGCTGATATTCAACGTGAACATCATCTTCGCTTCCGCCGGTCCCGATCGCATTGAGGAGCATGCCTCTGCCTGCGCGGCTCTTATGAACGAGGTGCAGCCGAAGCTGATCGCTGTATCTCCGATCCATGCGGATCCCGGCACGCCGCTTTACGACGACATTGCGTCGGGGCGTTTTACGGAATGCACGCTCGGGCAGTACGTGGAGGAGGAGATCCTGTTCGTCCGTCAGCTGGAGATGGAGGGCGATTGCGGGTTCTTCGGGCAGCATGTATCGAATCCCGTGAAAGTGGGCGGCATCCTGCCGCGCGATAAGGAGAAGCTGATAGGATGGCTCGAGTCCGGGCTCGCGGCCATGCCCAAGGAGCTTCGGGACTCTCATCCGAAAAAGGGTGCGGAGGGTCGTCCGCTGTACTATTGAGACGAGGGAATCCTTGACCGGGCTTGATATGGACAAGCGCGCATACGATGACGATGCGGACGAGCCCCGTCCGCATACCCCCGCGCGCGTTTTCAACGCGGTGGCGGCGGGCATCATCATGCTTTTGTTTCTGGTGCACGCATGCCTGGGCACACTGAAACTGTACTGGCCGGAGATGCCCAGCAATCTGGAGTTCATCGTTTGGTTCGGGGTGGCCATCATCGCCGTCCACGTGATAGCGAGCATCGTGACAACCTATGAGATGTGGACCGATACCGTTCGCCCGCCAAGCGACCGCAAGAAGCGCCATCAGATCCTGAAGTGGGTAACCGGCATCCTCCTTCTCGTTTCCATCGTGATCCATCAGCTGTGCGTCTCAGAGCTCCTGCCACCAGCCGCAGTTGATGTGCTGACCTTGCCCGCGCTGATCGTGACGGCGATCCTTCTGTGCTGGCATCTCTTCGTCGGTGCCAAATCGCTCACACGCGATCTGAACCTAAAAAGCGCTTTCCGCACGCCTTTGCGTGTTGTGTTCATCGTGATAACCGTGGTCGTATGCGCGGCGGTACTCGTGTTGATAGTGCGCTAAAATGCTCAGAGCACGTGAAGGAACAGGAGAATCGCTTTGTCCGCCAAGAAGAAGGAACGCAAGCTGACCGAAGCCGAGCAACGCAGACTCGATGCGTTCAACGCCACCTGCGATGAGCTTGTTGCGCAAGGCTATAAACGCGTCGGCCTCGAGGTCAGCATCACGAAGGCGAACGTCGTTGCCGTCATCGCCATTGTCGTGCTGTTTGCGGTACTGCTACCACTGCTTAGCATGGTGCATCCCGAAGCCGACCTCGGCATCTCGCTTATAGAAATCATCATCTTCTTCGTCGCCATCTTAGTGCTGACGATCATACACGAGTTGATCCATGGCCTCACATGGAGCCGCTTTTGCCCAAATGGGTTCAAAGACATCGAGTTCGGCATCATGCGCGATTCCTTCACGCCGTATTGCACGTGCAGAACGCCGCTTGCAAAGGGGGCCTACATCACAGGTGCGTTGATGCCGATGGTCATCCTTGGCATCCTTCCCATCGTGGTCGCGTTCGTCATCGGCAATGCTTTGCTTCTGGAGATCGGCATCTGCATGACCGCCGCCGCGGCGGGCGATGTACTTATCGTACTGAAGGTGCTCGGCTACAAGGCGGCGACAGATGATATGCTTCTGTACGACCATCCCACCGAGGCAGGCAGCGTGCTCTTCGAACGGTAAGCTCATGAAACGATACGCCAAATACATCATTTTCAACCTCATCGCCATCGTGGCGACGGGGGTGATCGTGTACTTCGGGAGGACGCAACCGCCAACATGGACGGTACTTCCCGAGGTCGCGTGGATTATCGTCGTTGTGATATTCAACCTCATCATGATCGCACGCGAACCGCGCGATCTACGCTACGACCTGTCGCGCGCATGTCGCAAGACAGCGTTCCCAGATCAGCTCGATTCAATCGCCAATTCCTACGATGAGGTGCTCGCGAAAGAGCCGTTCTTCTCCCAGAGGGAGTACCTTGGTCCCATATCCGAGGCGTACGGGCTGATCAAAAGACAAGTCGAGAGCAATGTCGTGCAAGCCATCGACATCGCCGAGCAGCATCCCAAGGGCAAGCCCGCGCATTCGGACTACTTAGAAGAGCTTAAGGACTATTCCGAGCAGCTCGTCGAGAAACAGGGCCAGCTCGTCGAGCAGGCGATCCGCCTTCGCGGCATCAAGGAGGATGTGGATACGTCGTTCGTCTCAGACTTCATCAAGGCGATGGATGCCGTCCTGGAAAGCGATGACTTGACCTATGAGGCGTACCTCGAAACGTACGGCGCGGACGCGAAGGGGGAGCACGATGGCTAGCTCCCGTTCGAAACGCGTGCTCTTCTCCTGGAAGCAGAAGGCGGTCTTTGCCCTCATCCTCTTCGTGTGCGCGCAGGTGGCCTTCGTTGCATACGCGGTTGCCGACCGCGTGCCACCTACCGTCTCCACGAAAGATGCGACCATCGAATTCGGAGAGACGCTCGAGCTCTCCTCGTTCGTGCGGGTAAACGACGATAGGACAGAGGCGGCGATCACAGGCGTATCCGTCGAACCCAGTGCGGGGACGACGGTATCGGATGATCTTAAGACCGTATCGTTCGAGAAGTCGGGTGATTATGCGATCACGGTTTCCGCTACAGACGAGAGTGGGAATGTCGGTTCGGGCGAACTTAAGGTGACCATGCTGCCCCGTCCGCGGCCCGAAGCCGACCCCGAGATGGTTGCAAGCGGCCAGGCCCAGCCCGATACCATCCCGTTCCCTCTTCCCGATGTGGCCTTCAGGCCCGAGGGTGCAACCATCGTTGCGGGAGAGGATGTTCCCGCAGGGCTCTACAAGCTCATCGGCACCGGCGAGAAGAAGGGCCGTGTGGATGTCGGATATATCAAGGTGACGAAGCATATGGTCGAAGACATCGATATCGATATCTCGATCCTCGATGCCCTGGCCGTAAGCGGCGAATTCTATGGTTCGAAATGGATCTACCTTTCCCAAGGAGCCGAGTTCGAGCTCGATGATGCGACCTACATGGTCGCCGAGAACGATGTTCCCGAAACCCTCTATTCGCAGGTGCATCTCGACGGGACGTACTGCGCCGGCATCGACATCGAGCCGGGCAAGTACCTCATCCAGGCGAAGGTATCCTCCGAGCAGGATGCCGGGCATTGGAGCGTAGCCGAGCTGTTCGATTTCGTGGTGCTGACATACGTGCAGGATGTGAAGTACGGTTCGGTGCCATACGGTGACGATGCCGCCGGCGAAGAGGTATGGGTATATCGCGGTCAGTTCCTCACGATCGATTCGTGCGTTGCCACGAAGGTCTCGTGATCAGATCAATATGCCGTTGGTGTGATCGATCTCATGCTGGATGGCCTGCGCAGTGCGGCCGGTGAATTCTCCCATGCATGAGCGCAAAAGCGTGTCCTCGTAGCCGACTTGGATGCGCTTGTAGCGCTTCGCAGGCCTAAGACCCTCTAATGAGAGGCACCCTTCCTTGGTTTCGTATTCGCCCCACCAATGGATGAGGTAGGGGTTGAGCATCACGAGGATCTGATTGTCATCGTCCACAACAGCGATGATGCGCTTGCGCTTGCCGATCATGTTTGCCGCCATACCCACGCAAGCAGGGCGATGGATCTTTAGCGTATCGACGAGGTCCTGCGCGATAGCAAGGTCTGACGCTCCCGCATCTGCACACGGTTGTTGCAGGAATACCTGCATTTTCATGATTGGGCGGATCATTCTTGGCCTTCCCGATCCTTTTCCGCTTCGCGTGCTGTACGGAGGGCATTGCGGATATTGCGTCTGCCTTCGCGCGTGGTGAACGTGAAACCCGCTTCCATCATCTCCTCGTCAGTGAAGCCGAGCGAGCGTCCGAATGCGACCGCTTTCGAGCGGCCGTGGTACAAAAGCCATTCGTGCCACAGTGCGAAGCACACTGCTGCCGTGTCGCACACGAGATTGATGTATGGATTGAAATCCGTGAGAAATGCAATTGCGGCAATGAACACGCAGGCGCCGACACGGCCGGCGATGAATGCACCCGAATAGTGGAATTCCGGCTTGTTGAAGAAGCCCACCAAAAACGACGTGAGCAAATACGCGATCAAACAGATCGTCAACATGATGCTCTTCGGCAGGAACGCGACTTCTTCCATGGGCATGTATTCGAGGGCGACCGTGAGATTGCCGACGATCAATATGATCCAGCCCGTCAACGTGAGGTAAGCCATGCCATCGGTTTCCCTATGGTGGTCGAGCATGTTGTCGTGCTCGTAGATGTAGATGAGGAACAGCCCGACGACCAATGCGAACACGAAGATCGGGTAGAAGAGATCCGTTATTTGCATATACGTAGCGATGGCGACGATGGTCTCTCCGAATGCGATGATGGTCAAAAGCGCGCAACGCTCGGCGAGGTGGTTGAAGCGCGAGGTCTTGCGCTTGTATGAGCGCATCTGCGTGAAGACGCCGGTGCCGAAGGCGAGTGCTATCCATGAGGCGACGACGCTTGGAACGCCATCGAGGAGCGCTGCGATCACGCAAATGACCAGCTGGATGGCAAGCACCGCTATCGTGGCATTCATGATGTGCTTGTCATCCTCATCCAGATTGGTGTATCGCAAGCGCTTTATCGTCCAGTGCACAAGCAGGTTCGCGAGGATGAGCGCCCACGCGCTGTTGAAGCCGAACGCCGCACCCCATTCGGCGCGAATGCTGCTTGCCAGGAAATATAGCAGGAACATGTTGATGAACAGGCATACGTTGTCGGCGGCAGAGCGATCGCCATAGCGGTTCATCAAAAACGTTGTGTAGAACCACACTTGCAGCACGACCAGATACGAGAAGATGAACGTAACGAATGTTCCCAGATCGAAAAAGCCGTCGTGCACGTGATGCATAAGCGATGTGAGCACGCTGATGCAATACACGAAGATAAGGTCGTAGAACAACTCGATGTTCGAGACGCCTTCCGCTGCTTTAAAGATCTTCTTCATGGGGCTCCCTCATGCGATGCACGCTGGTCGTGTCGGTCAGCGCCTTATGCATCCTTTCGTTCCAGCGGATAACGTGAAAGAGGCTTCGCGATCATTGCTCGCACGATCGAGAGCGTATGCTCCCACTCTGCCAGGCACAAACGCTCGGTGGGCTTGTGCTCGTCGTAGAAGCCAACGCTTAAGTTCACGCCGCTCACGTTCTCGCACAGCACCTGGATGTCGGTGCGGCCGGTGCTTTCCGAAAGCGAGTAACCCGTCTCGCGCTCCACGAAGTTGACGAATGCGCGGGGGACGGGCAGTTGATAGGTCTTGTAATCGCTGCTGTTCTGTCGATCGAGCTGCACCATGAACG
>SUUI01000004.1:0-19150 GCA_015062605.1 Eggerthellaceae bacterium
TGCTCTGCCGCATCCTCCCATGCATCCTTGTTGAAAAGCTCCGTCCACGCATCGAAGCGAGCACCTCTCTTCCATGCGGCTTCGACCCACAATCCGCATTCGCGTCCACCGCGGCTCATGACGGCCTCGATCTGACTTGTCAACGGATCATGCCAATGCACATCGATGGCACGGTATTTAACGGAACGACGCAGCAAATCGACGCGACGACGCGCCTCTTCAGGGCTGATCTGACCTTCCCACTGGAAGGGAGTTTGCGCCTTCGGAACAAAAAGCGCGCACGACACGGTCAGCTTCAGGCTTCCCTTCTGGTCGGGAGGGCAGACGGCGCGCGCACGGTCGAGCACCTGCTGGGACAGACGTGCGATGCCCTTGATATCATCATCGGTTTCAGTGGGCAGACCGATCATGAAATACAGCTTGCAGCGGCGCCACCCTGCTGCGATTGCCGCTTCAACCGCATTGAACAGGTCATCTTCGGTGACGTTCTTGTTGATGACGTCGCGCAAACGTTGCGTCCCAGCCTCTGGCGCGAACGTAAGGCCGCCCTTCTTCTGGCCAGCAACCAGGTGCGCCATATCCACGCCGAAGGAATCGAGCCTCTGCGAGGGAATCGAGATGCGGATGCCTTTGCCCTCGTATGCCTCATTCAGCTCTGTCAGAATCTCTCTGATGCCTGAGTGGTCGGTCGTTGAAAGGGAGGTGAGGCTCACTTCGTCATAACCCGTTTCCGCCAAGCCGCGCTTCACGGATTCCGCCACATTCCTTACGCCGCGCTCACGAACAGGCCGATACATCATGCCCGCCTGGCAGAAACGGCAGCCTCGTGCGCAACCGCGGAGGATTTCCACGTTTAAGCGGTCGTGGACCACTTCCGCGAAGGAGACCACGCATGGCTCCCATCCGCTGCTTTCCGAAAAACCCGAAAACAGATTCTTAGTGATCGTCAACGGCGCCTCGGGGATGAGGGGGTCGAGCCACGAACCTGCCTCTTGCGCCTCCTTAAACGTTCGCCAAGCATACAGCGAGGGAACATAGACGCCCGGAAGCTGGGATAGCGAGATAAGAATCTCCTTGCGCTGTGCGCCCGCATCCCGGCATTCACGGATTCGTTGCAAAAGAAGCGGCAACGCAGTCTCCCCTTCTCCGATGCTGAATACGTCGAAGAAGAGTGCATACGGCTCGGGGTTATACGAGCAGGGACCGCCACCGATGATGATGGGATCGGCGTCACCACGCTCGCTCGCACGTACAGCGATGCCAGCCAGATCGAGCAACTCGAGCACGTTAGTCGCAGCAAGCTCATGCGGCAAGGTGATGCCGATAGCATCGAATTCGGAAACGGGAGCACAGGACTCGAGCGAGAATAAAGGAAGCTTTTGCGCACGCATCGCATCGCACATGTCAACAGCAGGCACGAACGCGCGCTGCGCCTCCATACCCGGCTGTGCATTCACGGCGTTCACGAGGATGCGAACCGCCTGGTTCGCCTGACCTAGCTCGTACGTATCCGGGTACACCATGCAGAAATGGAAGTCGGCGTCCTCTTTCTTGACGCTCCCCCACTCGTGGTTCAAATACCGGGAAGGACGTTCGACTGTACGCAACAGCTCCTCAACGCGCGGCCAAAGATCCGTCATCGCCTCAAACCATTCTCATACGATATGCAAAGACTGCTTAGCGCTTCGCGCGCAAAATGCTCGCAACGCCTTGCTTGAGCGTATCGGCGCCAACCGAAGCGGCGCCTTGGAGCAAAGGACCTGCAACGGTCGAGGCGGTGCCCAAGATCTTGCCTGCGCGTCCACCCCACACTTCCGCCGCCTTCGACGCCTTCTCGGCGAAGGTTTGCGGCTCCGGTTCAGGAGCAGCTCCATTGCCCTTGGCTTTCACTATGGCTTTCACAGCGGCATCGCGCGCGCGATTGACCGCTTTGCCCAAGCCAAGTAGGCCTCCGCCGCCTTCGAAGTACTCGATAGCCGCACGGCCCATCGCGATTGTGCCGGCATAGCCGATGCCCGCCTTGACAACGGGGCCGATTACGGGAACGACACCGCAGATGTTACGGGAAACCGAACGGAAGAAGAAACCGCCGAATACCGTAGCCGCAAGCTCTTTGGCACGCTGCATGTCAAGCGATTGACCATATGCCGAGGCGATCATGAGCAGCATCTTCATCTGATTGAGCGTCATGATGGGCATATCGGCACCTGGAATGAAAACGATACCGCCGACAAGCGCGTTCTCTATCGCAGTCACGTTCACGGAATCGAGAGCAAGGGGGCGGCGCACGAACGGGAATGCAAGGGCGAACGCCAAGCGCTTCTCTGCGCATGCATTAGATATCCACTTCCCCATCTGCAAGTCGATCGAAGCGATTGCTTCGTCATCGAGGGCTGCGATTTGCGGCTTGGAAGGTGCAACCTGGGCAGCCGCATCCTTGAGCCTGCCGAACAGGCCCGCCTGGGTATCCTGGGGCTCTTCGGGCTTGAGCCCCTCATCAACAACAACCTCTTCCTTCTTAACGGGAGCGATGATGTCGCCTTCGGGAATCGCGAATCCCGCACTTTCAGCACGCTCAGCAACGGCAGCGCCATCCGCTGCAACCACCATGACGTTGATCTGGGCATCGCGCAGCTTAGCAGCGGCGGATCCGATCTGATCGCTATCGCCTGCGACAAGCACGACCATGTCGTCCTTCTGCTCGATGGCGTGATGCGCATACTCGAGATACGAAAGCGTGATACGTGCATGCGCGGAAGAGCTCGCGAAAACGCTGCGCACATGGGCGACGAGCTCGGGATGGGCGGTATCGTCCAGATACACGCTCACCGAGATCGGCTCCTCCTGAGCCTTCTTCACCGAATCGAACGCGCTACGCAGATTTTTAAGATTAACGGGTAGTTGCATATTCAACCTTCTTTCCACCAGAGGCGCTATGTGACCACACGGAGCCGACTAAGCCAAGCAATACGAAATTCACCAGCATGAACGATGAACCGTAACTCATAAACGGCAACGGGATGCCCGTGATGGGCATCAGGCCGCAGTCCATGCCGATGTTCTCGAGTATCTGGAAGAGCAGCATGCCCACGACGCACATCACGATAATCATACCAAAAAGGTCGGGCGAGCCTTTCGCTATCTTCACGCAAATGACGACAAGCGCTGCATAAAGACCTAATAGCACGATAACGCCTGCAAAACCGAGTTCCTCGGCGAGGACGCAGAATATGAAGTCCGTAGGCGCTTCGGGAAGGAAGTTCAAGGATGCCTGGGTGCCGTTGCCCAGACCCTTGCCGAACAATCCACCTGAGCCGATGGCGATCTGAGCCTGCTTGAGGTTGTATCCGCTTCCAGAAGTGTCCGCATCGGGATTGATGAATACGAGCAAGCGATCCCTCTGATAATTCTTAAGCAAACGGTATTCGTAACCGCCGCTTTCGGTCTCATACTTCAGCAGCTCGTCAAGGGCAAGAAGCGCAAGGAACGCCACGACCATCGCCGCTATGGTCAACAGGATGTAACTCGGTTTCGCACCACCTACGATGAGCGCGATACCGCTGATGAACAGATAGACCAAGCCCGTACCGAGATCAGGCTGCGTCATGATGCATAAGAAAGGAATCGCGAGGATGGCAAGTGATTTGAGATATTCGCGGGGATCGGAAAGCGACCCTCCGTAACGGGCGACGACGCTCGCAGCAAGTAAGACGACGGTCACCTTCGCGAATTCTCCTGGCTGTAATTGCACACCGAGTTTGATCCACGACTGCGCGCCCTTCGCCTCGACACCGATGATGGGCAGATGCGGAGATAAGATCAGCACGATATTGATGACCAAGAAGACGGTTGTGAGCCCCGCAAGCAATCGATAGTCGAATCTCCAAAGCAGAAGCATGAGGATCAAACCGATGACAACGCCGAGAACTTGCTTGGTGAAGCTGTAATTGTCGTTGTTGCTTACGGCGGAATACACGACGACGAGCCCCAATCCTACGAGCAGGACGGTCACGATAAGCAAGGGCATGCAAATCCAGGAGAACCTGCCGGTTCTCTTCGCGCCCGCATGCTTCACCCACTTGCTCGGTGCTGCGAACGTATCGATTTGCGGAATATCCGTCATGCATCCCTTCCTTTTTTAATCGGTACGCGAATAGCTGCCGGAACGGTCGATCGGTACGGTCTTGCCCGTGAATCCCGCTATGTAACCAGCCGAATAATCCTCTGGATACTCTTCCGCCCCTAAAGCGGCAGCAAGCACTTCCGCGCATATCGGGGAGGCGGTGGCGGCACCGCCTTCGCCTTCCTCGACGATACATGCTACAACATAATGCGGATCTTCATAGGGGCCGTAACACAAGGTCCACGCAAAGTCGTTCTTTCCTGCGACCTCGGCCGTACCCGTTTTGGCAGCGGCATCGACATCGAAATCATCGAACGCATCGCACAACGTGCCGCCTGTCGTACGCACACCATGGAGCGCATCGCGCAGCTTCGCTAAAAACTCGGGCTCGATATCAGGCTGACCGACGATCTCGGGTTTGTGCGTCACGACGACCTCGCCCTTCTCGTTGAGCGCTTCCTTGAACAGATGCGGCTTGATAAGGTTTCCGGTGGCTATGGCGCCGTAGGCAACCGCCATCTGCATCGGCGTGACGAGCACGTAGCCCTGTCCGATGGCCATGTTCGTGAAATCACCGCCGCGCCATGAGGCTTCCTCCGGAACGTTCTTGAAGTACTCGAGCTTCCACGAGGGAGTCGGAACGCGACCGTACGCTTCGCCATCCAAATCGATGCCCGTCTGCTGGCCGAAATTGAATTTCATGATCTCATCTTGGAAGGCGGTCTCTCCGATGGTCGCCTGGTTGTCATAGAAGCTTTTCGCGATCTCGTAGAAGACGACGTCGCAAGAATTCACTATGCCGCCGTAGAAGTCGAGCTCGCCATGGCCTCCGTGCTCCCAGCACATCTGGATATCGCCCGTTCCGAATCCATCCCAGTATCCATCGCAATACCATGTCGTCTTATCCTTGACGAACCCGTATTTCATGCCAGCAAGGCCCGAGAACGCCTTGAACGTCGATGCGGCAGGATACGTGCCGGCGATGGCGCGGTTCATAAGCGGGTTGTACGTCTCGTCTGAGGAGTAGATGGCCCACGTATCTTCGGAGATGCCGCCGATGAACTCCTCGGGAAGGAAGTTCGGATAACTCGCCATCGCGATAATCCCGCCATCACGCACATCCATGCAGACGATGGCGCCGCCTGACCCCGTACCCTTGCCAATGGTACCTCCGGGTGCGATCGTGTCGGCAAGCAGGCCATCGGCGATGTATTGGACGCCCGCTTTGATGGTCAATCTTACATCCGAGCCCTTCGTCGGTTGGGTTTCGCTCTCGATCGCAACGACATTGCCCTTCGCATCAGTCGTGACCTTGCGTTGCCCATGATCGCCCGCGAGCAAACGATCATAGGTGGATTCGACTCCGCTTTTGCCGACGTTGTCGCCCATCTCGATCTTCCTCCCGGTGGTCGCAACGGCCAGATCGGATTCATCGGCGATGCCGACGTAACCTAGGATATGCGCCGCCAAGGCACCGTACGGGTACTGCCGTACCGTTCGCGTCTGGGTCGTAACACCCGCGAACGCATCGGCGTGCTCGGCGATGAAGGCGATATCGCGCATGCGCACATCGCTTGCAACGACGCGCTGCGCCTGAGCGCCGCTGGTAGCATCTTGGATGCGCTGGCGGACGACGTTATGGGGAATGCCGAGAATCGCCGAGAGACGATTCACCGTGTCTCGGTTATCAGCGACATCAGCATCGGCAAGCACCGTCAGCGACGAACGGTTCTGCACCAATGCGACACCATCGGCATCGTAGATATAACCGCGTGGCGCCGGCGTCGACACCGTTGAGAAGCGGTTGTTGTCGGATTGAACCGAATACTTGGAAGTATCGATGACCTGCATAGTGAACGTCTTGATAGCCAAAGCGCCAAATATCACGGCAGCAAGCCCCTCCATGAAGGTCAAACGAGACTTCAAGAGGTCGGCAGGCTTGCCGACAGGTGCCGCAGCGCTTTCCAGGGCATTCTCGGTTTGCGTAGAAGAGGAATTGATACCCACCGAATCGATCGAATGCATACGCCTCTCGTTCGGTTGGGCCTTCGGGCCATGCGTACGCGTGTACATCACATACCCGACGCATGCGACGATGATGACGACGAGGAGGGCGATGATAGTGGCGATGGTAGCTGCAAGCATCCGCCGTCACCTACCCGATGATCGGAATGGAATCGGTTTTCTTAGAACCGCGAGGAGCGACGAGGCGAGAGATGACAGGATAAGCGAAAGCGGCTATGACCGCATCGTAGAGCGTGCATGGCAGGATGCGATGGATCAGCGCGCTGCCAAAACCATCCCCCACACCCGTCAAGAGCATGATGATTCCATAGAGAAGCTCAATGAGCAGACACGAAACGACGATGACGATCATCGCGCTCACCCACGAATCGTTGCTCATGTTCCTGAATACCACTGAAGCTAAAGCCGCGGCGATGATAAGGCAAAATGCCATAGCTCCAACAGGTCCAGAGCCAATCAAGTCAAAGATGAGGCCCATTACGAAAGCAAGGAGAACAGGACGCGCAGAGGCACCCCGCAAGGTCGCACACAGAACGTACACCGCTATGAAATTGGGCGTGGCGGAACCTATCGTCATGGCGGGAGCCAAGACGATCTGGAGGATGACCGCCAAAACGATGGCGATGATCCCATGGTAATTGATCTGTCTCCTAACCTCGTCCATATCGATTCGCTAGCCTAGATCCCCCGTGTCGATGCTTTGGATGACCATGACCTCCTGAAGCGGTCCAAAGTCCTCGTTCGGTGAGACAATGATGCGGCGCGATGCGACACCTTGCGAGGTGTCGACGCGAACCACGGTGCCGACGATCAGGCCGCGTGCATAGCTTCCTCCCAAACCAGACGTCACCAAGGTCTCTCCGACTTGCACGTTCACGTTCGCATCCACGTCCTCCAAATAAAGGACACCATCGAGGTTGCCGTGCACGACCCCCTCTTGGCGATTGGACTGCAGAAGCACCGCGACCCCGCTCTGGGGGTCATTCAGCAGACGGACCGTGGAGACCACTGGAGTAACCGCAATGACCTCTCCCACGACGCCTGAAGGCCCCATGACCGTCTGTCCGGCTCTCACTCCTTGGTTCGAGCCAGCGTTCAAGGTAATGGTCTGGCTCCATGCCTCGGAGCTTCGCCCGATTACGCTCGCGGTGATGCCTTGAATGTTGTTGACTTCCGAGAACTTGAGCAATGCGCTCAACCTCTCGACCTCTGCAGCGTATTCCTTGAGTAGCGCCGCCTGCTCGCGCAATTCTGCGTTTTGCGCCTTGAGTTCGGATACAGTCTCAGCGTCTGCCGACGTATCGGCAATCAACGTCGCGACATTCGATACACCCGTATCGATGGAATTGCCCACCCGGGAGAACGGCGAGGTGATGACCTTGCATGTGTTCTGAATGGAGTGGAGCACACCCGAATCGCCTTCGCGCGCGTAAATGATGGTGAAGAGAAGCGATACCACGAGCAGAGAAATAAGGATGACTCGTGGCGAGCTTAAGCTCACACTGCTCTTTTGAGGTTTGAGTTCCATACGAAGAGGAATATTCCTACTTCGAGCGCATCAACGTTTGCTTTAAGGCAGTCGGGGTCTCAAGCACTTTCAAGCAACCGGTAACCACATTCGTCAATGCGGTCTCGCTCGTCCAAACGGGAATTTCCAAGCGGTTCGTCAGATAACGGTCGAGACCCGAAAGCAAACCGCCGCCGCCCGTGAGCAAGATGCCGTTTTGGATGATATCGCTTGCCAGGTCGGGGTTGGTCTTCTTGAAGGTCTCCTTGATGTTCGTAACCATCTCGTCGATGGGATCCTCGAGTGCCGCACGGACATCCTCGGACTGGATGGTAACCTCTTTGGGCTGCTCGGTCACAACGTCCTGACCGGAGATGACCATATCGCGCTCGCGTCCATCAGCGAACGGGAGGATCGAACCGATCTTGATCTTAATGATCTCGGCCGTTCTCTCACCGATCTTGATGCCGAGCAAATCGCGAAGATGCGTTGCGATGGCCTCATCGAGATGATTGCCGGCAAGACGCATCGAAGACGACGTCACGATGCCGCCCAACGAGATGACCGCGACTTCGGTGGTGCCGCCACCGATATCGACGACCATAGAGCCCGTGGGATCGGTGACGGGGAGATCGGCGCCCATAGCGGCAGCCATCGGCTCTTCGATGAGGTACGCCTGACGTGCACCAGCCTGGATAGCGGCCTCGAATACGGCGCGCTTCTCGACGGAGGTCGCACCACAGGGAATGCAGATGACGATGCGAGGCTTCGCCTGCCATGGATACTTGCGCTCAACGGCCTTGTTGATAAACGCGGAAAGCATGGCTTCGGTGATGTCGTAATCGGCGACGACGCCATCGCGGAGAGGATGCTCCGCGGAAAACGCATCAGGCGTGTGATTGATCATGTTCTTGGCCTCGTGGCCGACGGCCAGAACGCGCTTCGTGCTCTTTTCGATTGCAACGACAGAAGGCTCATTGACGACGATGCCCTCACCGGCGATAGCGACCAGGGTATTAGCCGTTCCCAGGTCGATAGCCATATCGGTTGACACCTGGCTACCGAAGCCTGCGGTTAGATTCTGAAATGCATCCAATAAGGACATGCGCTTTTTCCTTCTGCGATAAATAATTTGCAACTAGTGATTTTAACATAGGGCTATAAGCTCTTGTCAAAATCCACAGGCACCACAAGTACCCTTACGCAACGTAAGGGGCACATAGCGTACCCCCTTCGAAGCATCCGTGTAGCTCTTACGCGAAGAAAACGCCGATTTCGCGCTCGGCAGAGGCAACCGAATCGGAACCGTGAATAACGTTCTCGTCCATCACGAGACCGAAATCACCACGGATCGTGCCAGGGGCAGCCTCGGCAGGATTCGTCGCGCCCATCAATGAACGGCACTTCTTAACGGCACCCTCGCCGGAAATGACCATCTTGACGACCGGACCACTCGTAACATACTTGATAAGACCCTCATAGAAAGGCTTGCCCTCGTGCTCGGCGTAATTCGCCTTCGCCTGCTCGAGAGTGACCATACCGAGCTCCATACGCTCGATGGTCAAACCAGCGCGTTCGAAACGCGCGATGATCTCGCCGATGTGGCCGTTTCGAACGCCGTCGGGCTTAATCATTGAATAGGTCTTTTCCAGTGCCATGCGTTTTCTCCTTTAACGTTGTTACTCAAATAATGGCGCACCGGATCCGGTGCGCCTAAGCGATTATGCTATTGGGCTTGCGAGGAAGACGAGGAACCACCCTGAGCGTTGCCGCTGCCGGTACCGGTTCCTTGCGCGCCATTACCCGTATTGGCGGCATTCCCGTTCGTAGAGGCGGAATCCGCTTGTGCTCCATTGCCGGACGAGGTGGAGGAAGCACTAGCATCCTTCGAGTCTTTCGCATCCTTCGAGGTGCTATCGGTTGAGCTCGACTTCGCATCCTTTGCAGACTTATCCTGCGCAGCATTCGAGGAATACTGGCTCGCGAAGAAAAGCTCGACGTTCGAGACCTTCCAGCCGATCTTATCGCGCACCATGGTGACCTTGTACTTCACCGGACCACCTGCGGCGGTCTTCGAGGTGACATAGACCGTCGAAGTGGACATGGATTTCTCTACACCGTCTATCGTTATCGCACTATCGGGAGTGATGTATGCTGCCAGCTCGGAGATCTTCGTGTCGTTGACCGCTGGAGCATATACGTCCTTATCGGTCGGATTGGCAAACAGCTTGGTAGCAACGGTCTCCTGCATGGGATAGCCGTATCCTTGCGTATACGCGAAGATCGCACCGCCAGCTGCAAGGATCAACACAATGAGGATGGCGATGGCAACCTTAAGACCAGTGTGCTTCTTCTTGGGCTCTTCCCACTCCACAGGCTCGGCGAAGAAATCACCGGAACCGACTGCGACGGGAGCCATGCCCTCGGGTGCTGCATCAGTGCCTGCCGCTGCTCCATCGCCGAAGGAATCGACGAGGCCGAGGTCTTGATCTGCTTGATCTGCTGCAACGTCGAAGCCGTATGCGTCGTAGCTCTCATCGACGATGTCAAGACCCGACGTATCGGCGGGCGATGCCTGAGTCGTCGCGGCAACCATGCTCGGGGTAATGGGCTCCATATCGGTAGCGGTACCTTGCGCGACCGCACCGATAGCACGCTGATAATCGACGCTTGCGGAATCGGACAGGAAATAGGTCTTATCGGCCAGCGCGTGCTCGAAGGCGTTCACGGCCTTCTGCATCTGACCCGAAGAGGCATATGCCTGACCGAGGCTTGCATAGATCTTGTTGCGGGTAGCAGGCTGCATCCTGAACTGCAGGGCGCTCTCGTATGAGAAGATCGCATCATCCGGGCGATCGAGAGCCATGAAGCATACACCGAGGTTCAAAAGCGCCTTCGTCGGATCGGGATTGCCCTCGTCGAGCGCGGCGGAACGGAATGCAGCTCCGGCCTCTGCGGATTTCCCGAGCTTGATGAGCGCGTTGCCCAGACCGGAGTACGCTTTGTACGGCGTGCTGTAATTCGGATCTGCAGCGGCAGCCTCGAAGCACGGAACCGCGTTCTCATAATCATGCAGACCAGCGTATGCCATGCCGAGATTGCAATTCACAGTGCCGAGCTCATCATACTCGGCATCCATCGTAGCCTGGGTGTATGCCTTGACAGCCTCGGTGTTGTTACCGAGCTTCACGAGGCAATTGCCGATCTGGTGATACAGAAGGCCGACCTCGCCAGGAGCGACGGGCTGCTCGGGATCTTGCAGGCATGCTGTGAAGAACTGCAATGCGGCTTGGTAATCCTTACCCTTGTACGCTTGATTTGCTTGTTCGAACAATTCGTTATTCATGTGGTTACCTCACTCAGTCCAAGAAAAGACGCCGATTATTCCTCGTTAAGATTCTCGATGGTGATGTGATTGATGGTATCTCCGACGCGCAGGTTCCAAATGACGTCAAGGCCCTCGAGGGTCTGGCCGAACACCGTATAACCGGAATCCAGGAACGGTTGCGCACCTAAGCAGAAATAGAACTGAGAACCAGCGGAATCAGGATTGCTGGAGCGGGCCATGGCCAAGGTGCCATCGTTGTGGACGTTGTTCGGATTCGTGGTGTACTCCTCCTTGATGCAATAGCCCGGACCGCCCGTTCCGAGACGGGAGAAACCGGATTGCACCTGAGAGACAACCTGCTGGGGCGTCAGCTCCTTCGAATTCGGATCACCGCCCTGGATGACGAAACCACCGACATAGCGATGGAATTTAATCGAATCATAGAAACCCTTGGTCGCGAGCTCGACGAAATTTCCCACATGGACGGGAGCATCCTTGCCCATCAGCTGAACGCGAATCGTGCCCTTGCTCGTATCAAAGACGGCGATCTCATTGCCGTTGGGCTTATAAGCCGGGGTATATAAGGCCATAGCTTCGTTCTCCTCCTAGTCAGACCAGCTCTTTCGCATGCGTTATCGCCCTGAAACCATACGGAACCAAGGCGCATTAGCACACACTAGTACGATAGTCTATCAGGAATACGTGGTTTCACCGAAAAAAACGCTCAACATCCATGTAACCTGAGTGTGGAAGATGGAAGAAAAACATGTTTAGGACATACATGCAACACACTTGAAGGCTCGCAGCGCAAAAGCGGGATGGTGCCCTTGACTGGATTCGAACCAGCGGCTTTCTGCTCCGGAGGCAGACGCTCTATCCCCTGAGCTACAAGGGCACGATGGGTGATTATACGCTATTATACGATTCGCGCAGATAAGAAATGGAAAGGATGGGGACGCGCCGTGCAAGATTCGCCCACAAAGACGCAAACGGTACGCATCGAGCGGATGGCGTACAGCCCCTCCGCCATCGCGAAGGCGGACGACGGCAAGACCCTCTTCATCGATGGAGGCGCACCAGGCGATGTGGCGAAGGTAAGCATCACCGAAGAGAAGCCCAGTTACGCCCTGGCGCGCATCGATAAGATAGTAGAGCCTTCAGCGCTGCGCACGCAGAACTCTCCCGCCTGCACAGCTTTTTGCGGCGGATGCCCTTGGGCGCATCTTTCCTACGAGGCTCAATGCGATTCGAAGCGAGAAAACGTCATCGATACGCTTTCACGCATCGGAAAAATGGATAAGGCGCACGCAAACGAGATTGTAGAGGCGTGCGTGCCGAGCAAGAGGCAATGGGGCTATCGCAACAAGCTCGAGCTCGGCGTGAAGTCCGATGCGCAGGGTAAGCTCGTGCTCGGCATGTTCGCCGAAGGCTCGCATGACCTCACCCCTATCGCGAGCTGCCCGCTTGCGAACAAATTCATCGAGAAGACCCCCAAAGCCCTGCAAGGCGCGCTGAGGTTCGCCTCCGGCTCGGATTCGCTCGGCATATTCCGCATAGGCATCCGCGCAAGCGTGCGCACTAAAAGCACCGAGGTCGCCTTATGGACGCCTCCGAGCGCCTTCCCCCGTGCGCATGTGGCGAACACGCTATCGAAAAGCGGCAAATACACGAGCATCGTGCGAGTGCTCGCAGATCCGGGCAAGGCACGCAAAGTGAAGAAAGTCGAGAGGCTTTCGGGCCAAGGTTGTTGGGAAGAAGAGCTTCTCGACACCCGTTTCCTCACGAGTGCTCCATCGTTTTTCCAAGTGAACACCGCTCAAGCCGAGGTCCTCATCACGCGCGTACTCGATGCGCTTGGCGATGTCGAAGGCGCGTATATCGCCGATCTGTATGCTGGAGGCGGAACGTTTTCGATTCCCCTTGCCAAAGCCGGCGCCGATGTTGTAGCCGTCGAGGCGGCATCGAGCTCTGTCGCCGACTTGAGACGCAACGCGGATATAAACGGCGTATTCGTCGATGCGGTCTGCGGAGATGCTGCAGATGAGCTTTCCGCACTCGGCACGCTCGACGCGCTTATCGTCGACCCGCCTCGCTCGGGCCTTGCGCCATCGATGATCAAGACGATCGCCAAGGCGAAGCCTGGAACCATCGTCTATATCAGCTGCAACCCCGCAACGCTCGCACGCGACATAGAGCGTTTCGGCCAAGCAGGATACCAACCAAAACGAGTCACGCCTGTCGATATGTTCCCGCAGACCTACCACGTCGAAACAGTGGTTTCCCTTGTGCGTGCGGGCAAGAAGCACGCAGGCAGCTGAGAAAGCGACAATACCATCATGCAAGACATTCGAATCACCGTTATGCGAATGGCGCATTATCAAGACCTCATGGAACAGTTCGAGAATCCCATCGAGGATGCCTGCCCCATGTGCATCGGGCAGGTTTTCATCGCACGCGGAGGCCAACGTCCTCAAGGGATGTGCGACGATGGCTGGAAGAGCATGGCGCCTTTCGTCGCCGAGCTTGCGCAAGGCGGAGGGGATTTCTATGACGGATGGATGAAAAACCCCCATTCCGCCATGGTATCCTGCAACGACGGTTTCCGCCCTGTGAGCTTCCTTCTCGAAACGATTGAAGAGAACGGATAGACGATGACAGATAGTCAAACGATCGATTACGGTGAAATGCCTGCAGATGTCGAGAAATATCTCGCGGACTTGCTTGAAAGCAACGGGATCCATCCTTCGAATGACGCATCGGGCTTCGTATCTGTCAGCGATATCGTCCCAGACGCACTTTTAGAGATCCGCTATTTCTCCACCTTCAACTTCGTGGGCGAGCGCATCGACGGTTACGAAGAACCGCTCGCATTCATGACCAAGAAGGCGGCAAAAGCCTTGAGGGAAGTCAGCGACGAGGTCATCGCGTTAGGTTATCGCCTGAAAGTGTTCGATGCCTATCGCCCGCAACAGGCCGTCACGCATTTCGCCCGATGGGCGATGGGCTCGGACGATGCGCACATGAAGGAGTATTTCTTCCCCGAGCTCGAGAAGGGCGTTCTGTTCCCGGAGGGCTACATCGCGACGCTTTCGTCTCACAGCCGCGGCAGCACCATCGACTTAACCTTGTTCGACATGAAATCGAACAAAGAAGTCGATATGGGCGGCGATTTCGATTACTTCGGGAAATCGAGTTATCCGACGTATACCGAGGTCACCGTTGAGCAGTACGCGAATCGTTGGCTTTTGCGCGATGCGATGATGGCACACGGCTTTTTGCCGATAGCAAACGAATGGTGGCATTTCACGTTGAAAGACGAGCCTTACCCCGACACGTACTTCTGCTTCCCCGTCAACAGCGACTCGCTTGCGTGCTAGCGCGCATCACCGATGAGGGCGGATCCTTCGTTCACATAGGGTATTTCCCTGCGACATCGATGATGCTACACTATTTGTTAGTTTTTACTAACAAATATGGAAGTTGGAGAACCTTACATGGAATCGGTGATCATCGGACTATTGATTCCCTTCGCGGGAACGGTTGCTGGTTCTGCATGCGTGTTCTTTATGCGCAGAGAGCTTTCCCAAGCCGTACAGAGGGCATTAACGGGTTTCGCCGCAGGCGTTATGGTCGCCGCTTCCATTTGGAGCCTCCTTATTCCCGCAATCGAGCAGTCCTCCGAAAAAGGAGGCTGGGCGTTCCTCCCCGCGTTTATCGGTTTCTGGCTCGGCATCCTGTTTTTACTGCTGCTTGACCACGTCATCCCCCACTTCCATAGAACCATCAATCAACAAGAGGGCCCGAAAAGCAAGCTCGCACGCTCGACGATGATGGTCCTTGCGGTGACCTTGCATAATATTCCCGAAGGCATGGCTGTCGGCGTCGTGTACGCAGGCCTTATAAGCGGCTTCGCCGATATCACCACCGGAGCCGCATTGGCTTTGGCAATAGGCATCGCCATTCAGAACTTCCCTGAAGGAGCCATCATCTCCATGCCGCTGCATGCGGAAGGAAAGACAAAAAGCCGCGCATTTTCCTTAGGCGTGTTCTCGGGAGCCGTGGAGCCTATATTCGGCGCTGCGACCGTCCTCGCGGTCAGCATGGTTGTACCCGCAATGCCGTATCTGCTTTCGTTCGCTGCGGGCGCGATGCTGTATGTCGTCGTCGAGGAACTCGTTCCCGAGATGTCGGCTGGAAAGCACTCCGATATCGGCGTCGTCTTGTTCGCGGCCGGTTTCAGCCTGATGATGGCGCTCGACGTCGCGCTGGGCTAAGGGTCCTGTTTTAGGCGCGGCAAGCGACTATAATGGAACAAGGAACGTCTTATGCACCTAACGCACCTGACCGTCTACTCCGTCTGATAATAAAACGGAAAGACGGGCGGTGCCTTAGCTGTAAACGAAAGGTTTGATGGCGATGATGGACATCCGTGCAACACTTAAGCGTTGGAAGATGCTCGCTACCGAGATCGACCCCGAGGAATTCGAGGTTCTCGAACACGACGAGGAGGCGCTTGCCGATGCGTTCATACGCGATTTGGAGTTCGGCACCGCCGGTTTGCGCGGCATCATCGGTGCTGGCTCGAATCGCATGAACGTCTATACGGTTGCCCAAGCGACCCAAGGTCTCGCCAACTATCTGAACCGCACCTTTGACAATCCGAGCGTCGCCATCGCCCGCGACAGCCGCAATATGGGTGAGGAATTCTGCGAGATCTCCGCAGGCGTGCTTGCCGCGAATGGTGTGAGGGCACTCCTTTATCCCCGCATCGAACCGACGCCTGCCTTAAGCTTCGCCGTGCGTGACTTGCACTGCTCGGCAGGCATCTGCATGACCGCATCGCATAATCGCGCCGAATACAACGGCTATAAGGTCTACGGCCCTGACGGATGCCAGATCACAACGCAAGCAGCAAAGGATATCCAATCAGAGATAGGATGCGTCGACATCTTCGATGACGTCACGTGCATGGACTTCGAGGAAGGCATCGAGGCCGGCTTGATCTCATGGATTGGCGATGACACGATCGATCGGTTCATCGACTGCTGTGCGCAGGCTTCGCTTTCAAGCGAAAAGGGACCGCTATCGGTCGTGTATACCCCGCTTCATGGCACGGGCCTCGAATGCGTCACGAAGATCCTTGAACGCATCGGCGTTTCCGATTTGACCATCGAGCCCGACCAAGCGATCCCCAATGGCGACTTCCCCACCTGCCCCTATCCGAATCCAGAGGTGCGCGAAGCGCTGGAGCGCGGATTGGCGCTTGCTGAAGAAAAGCAGGCGGATCTGCTTCTCGCCACCGATCCCGATGCCGACCGGGTCGGCATCGCGGTCGTCAAAGACGGCGAGCCCGTTCTGCTCACAGGCAATGAGACGGGCATCCTTCTCACCGACTATATCTGTACGATGCTTTCCGAAAAAGGCTGCGACTTAAAAGACAAGGTCGTCATCTCGACCATTGTAAGCTCGACGATGCTCGACGAGCTGTGCAAAGACCGCGGCTTCGAGCTTCGTCGCACGCTCACAGGCTTCAAGTACATCGGCGAGCAGATCGGCTACTTAGAAGCAGAAGGGCAAGCCGACCGTTACGCGTTCGGCTTCGAGGAAAGCTACGGATACCTTGCTGGAACGCACGTGCGAGACAAGGATGCCGTCGTCACCTCGATGCTCATCTGCGAGATGGCGCGTTGGTATCGCGCAAAGGGCATGGATCTCATTGATGCACTCAATGCTCTCTACGCGAAATACGGCTATTTCGAGAATGCAGTCGTCTCGTTCGGCTTTGCGGGCAGCGATGGCATTGAGCGCATGGCTGATGTTCTCACCAAACTTCGCGCCGAGCGCCCGACGCGCATAGCGAATCTTGCAGTTGAGAGCTCAGTCGACTATGAACCGGGAATCGAGATGCCGATCATGGGCGGCAAAGGAGATGCGCAAGCACAGATCCTCCCGAGCGCGAACGTCCTCGAGTATGCGCTTGAGGGCCAAAGCAAGCTGATCATCCGCCCGAGCGGCACCGAACCGAAGATCAAGGTCTATGTGTTCGCGAAAGGCGCGACGAAGGAGGAAAGCGCGCGTACGCTCGCCAGCCTGAAAGAGGCGGCAGGCGAGCTCCTCGCCTAGAGCAAATTAATCCTTGCATTGCGACAATGCGTTTGGGATAATAAGCGAACTGCGATTGCAGCAGTTACTATGGCCCTGTCGTCTAGCGGTTTAGGACGCCGCCCCTTCAAGGCGGAGGTCGCCGGTTCGAACCCGGTCAGGGCTACCAAGCACACTAGGTCAGCACGATTACTCGCTGCTGACCTTTCTTGTTTATTTCAGTAAGAATAGTTGGCTTGCAAAATGCGTGTGGGTGACGCATACGCATCACCCACACCAAAAACAACGCTTCGATAATCAGCGTCAGACGCTACGCAACGAGTTTCCAGAGCTGATTCGGCCCATCGTTCGCAGTCCAGACGGAAACGTTAGCTCCGCTTACAGGAGCAGCTCCAGCAGCATCGAGAACGAATGAGGGATTCAACGCACTCGCGATGACGTAGCAGTCACCGCTTTGTTTAAGAACCCATTTCTGGTTCATCCCATTATGGTATTGCCATGTGGAGACGTTGGCTCCCGCGTTAGGAACTTCTCCCGCCGCATCGAGCACTAAATCAGTGTTCGCAACGTTCCTGATCACATAGAAGCCATCATCGCCGAGCTCCAGCGTGAACATCTGGTTATCTCCCCCATTGTCCGCCCAAATGGAGACGTTGGCACCGCTTACGGGCTTTTCACCCGCAACGTCGAGCACGAAATCATCGCTGAACCCACTTGCCAGATGATAGCTTGCAGTTGATGCCTGCTCCACAGGAGCGAAATGGACGATGAACTCGCCGAGACCGAGAATGCCGGAGTAATCCCCGATACCCTTGATGACGACATCATAGGTGCCCACCGCAGAGGGTGCTGCATCTGTTCCGTTGAATGTGAGCACGAAGTCAGTACCCTTTGTAAGCGCCTTGCCGTTGAGAGTCACAGTGACATCAGGTGAGAGAGCCGAACCCGTGGCGTTCCTCTCCATACCAATGGCTGATGCCTCGGCATAGGCGAGGTCGTTGGCCAAAACGAACCGCCACAGCTGGTTCGTGCCCTCGTTGGAGGACCAAACGGAGACGTTAGCGCCGATTTCGGGGACAGCGCCTGCAGCATCGAGCACGTAATCGGGGTTGTAAGCCGAGGCGATGGAATAGAAGCCCGGCATCTTCTCGCTCGCAACGAGGGTCCACTTCTGGTTCGGTCCATCATTAGAGGACCAAGTTGAGACGTTCGAACCCACCTTGGGCGGGACTCCAGCAGCATCTAAAACGAGATCGGTATTCGCAACGTTTCGGATAATAACGAAGCCATCGGAGTCGAACTCGAAGGTGAACAGCTGGTTTAATCCCCCATTGCTCGTCCAAATCGACACGTTGGCGCCAATCGTGGGAAGGACCTCGGCGACATCGAGGATGAAGTCGGGGTCGGAGGCGGAGACGATACGATAGGCAGTGCCGTCAACCCTCACCGGGAACTCGAGGATGGTGAACTGCGCTGCGTTCTTCCCCGTAAAATTGCCCTTACCGGTAATGGTCACAGAAGCAATGCCAGGTTCGATGTTGTCCGCATACGACGCATCGTAATCGGTACCAACATTCAATAGGATGCTTTCGAATGAAACCTGAAGATTCGGCTTGATTTCCGAGCCGGTATACGATCTGTCGGCAATAGAGCCTATAACGACATCTGCCAAATCACGCTTGGAGATCGAGAACGTGCCGAACGCCGTGCCGGCGTAGTTGCCCTTGCCGGTGACGGTCGCCTTGCCGGTGCCAGCGTTGACGTTGTCGGAGTAGGCAACCGAGTAGTCGGTGCCGGATGCGAGCGCCTTGCCGTTGAGCGTGACGGTCACGGCCGGGGCGAGGGCTGCGCCGGTGTAGGTCTGGCCCGGGGCGGAGACGGTGGCGCCCGCGATGGAGGCCGCGGAGATGGCGAAGGTGCCGGAGGCGGTGCCTGCGTAGTTGCCCTTGCCGGTGACGGTCACTGTCGCCGTGCCCGCGTTGACGTTGTCGGAGTAGGACACCGAGTAGTCGGTGCCGGATGCGAGAGCCTTGCCGTTGAGCGTGACGGTCACGGCCGGGGCGAG
>SUUI01000004.1:19250-105750 GCA_015062605.1 Eggerthellaceae bacterium
GGGGTCGGCCTCGCCGAAGGACTTGGCCTTGTCGTCCGCAGCGATGGCGATAGCCGCGGGGCTGATGGTGAACGTGGACGATGCCGTGCCGGAAATGATGTAGTTCGGGTTGGCGCCAGCCGCCGCGACCACGGTGATAGCATACTCGCCAACATCCTGGCCCTCCTCGCGGCTCAGGCTGTAGACCGGTGCGGCGCCCGATGCGGGGACGCCCGTGACGGTCGCCGTGAGCTCGGGGTCAGTCGCAGCGTCGTTGTCATAGACCTTTGTCTTTTCATTAGCAGCGATAGTGATCTCGGCTGGAGAAATCTTGAAAGCAGCTTCCTTCGATCCATTAAATTTTCCGATGCCGGTAACGATCACGGTCGCCGTGCCCGCGTTGACGTTGTCGGAGTAGGACACCGCGTAGTCGGTGCCAGCAGTAAGTGCGCGACCACCCGCAGCAACCGTGACTGCCGGAGTAAGCGCGGAGCCGGTGTAAGTTTGCCCTTCCACCGTAACCGTTGCGCCGATGATGCTCACTACCGTCTGCGTGTATTTGTTCGAGAACCACAGTGAACGCGTATGGATATAGGTGATCAGATTCGCAACATAGTTTGCCCAGCGGGTCTTAGCATTCCCGGTAGCAAGATAAACCTGTTGGTATTGGCCAGACCCGAGAGGGGTTTGATTTTGGAAATAATGGTTGTCCTTTCCCCGTCCAGTCCCCAAGTCGTTTACTTTTTGATGATTCATCTGAGCAGAGGCCGAGATGCTGTCTCTCATCAGCTCGACATCATCTTCGAAACCTTCGAACGCCCACTTGTAGTAGTTGTATTGGCGATAGACCTCTTCCATGAAATCCGAATGCTTGCCGAGGGTCTTGTAAATCGATGTCTTATATTCGGTGACATTGGGAATGAAGTCGCCCTCGCCACTTCTGCGATCCCCGTTTCGGCGGTCGTCCGCCTTTCCGAGCGAACTGTTTTGATATGTGGCGCCCATAGCATTGTCGAGATCCCATAAGGGACCGGCAATAAGCTTGTCGTCATCGCCTGTTCCATCGCGGTGGAACAGGATGCTGCCTGCGCAAACATCGTAGCTCTTCACATATTCGAACATGAGATACATCTTGGCGAAGCTCTCGATGTCGATGTAGTCGGTATAGTACTTACCTTTTGAGTTGTAGCCTGTGTCAGAGCGGATGGCATCCCATGCATCCTGAAGCCATGCCTGGATTTCGGCAGCGACTCGCTCCATGTTCTCGGGACTCTCGTCAACCTCGCCCGACTCGTCTTCCCCTAATAGGTTGTCGCCTATCTTCTTGACGGTGATGCGGTTGTAGGCAGATGACCAACCAGAGGACTCTTTCAGACCTTCGAGAGTAAACTGGGGGTCGCCGCCCTGGGCAACGGGATCCTCCAAATAGTTATCCTGCTCGATCATGAAGCCGTCTTTGGTCACGAACGAGTCCGTCTTCGGCGTGATGGTATAGCAACCTTGGTACTCACCGTTCATCCAAACATCGACAGACGCAGTGTCCTGGCCGATACCAAGCTTATGTGCGAGCTCATAACCAGCACGATTGCACATCAGGCTCCGGTCGAGGCACTCAGCCAAAAGCGACCATTTCTTTGTCTTTTCGGAATCGATTCCAGGGAAGTTGATCTTCTTACCCAACGTGATGTTGTAGGGCTTCTTATCGTCTGCCTCCTGCCAGGTCGCGTTTCCGCGACCCTTCATTTTGGTCAGCTCGTACTCCGCACCGTTAATCCATATCGTGCCAGAACATTCGATATCGTGATTTGGATCACCGTCCATCTGAGCAATAGTGGGCTTTCCATCGCTCTCATCTATCTCGATGAACACAGCTTGCACGGCAGCAGAACCCTGATAGGCAATGAGCTTATACGATTGGGTCGTGTTTCCGACGCTGAAAGAGTAGGTCACCTCTGTGCCGATACCCGGAATGGGACATGAACCGCTGGCGTAGGTGACATTGTTGAGAGTCACCGTAGCGCCGCCATCCCATGACAAGAAGCAGTTTGCAAGAACCGCGTTACCTGGCAGATATAGCTGGTAGGTATAGGTTGGATTATAAGTCGTGCCGCCAGTTTTCATCTTGAACAGATCGATTGTTGCCGGAATACCGTTCGTCTCGGAAGGATCGACCCACAAAGAAGTTGGCGCGGTTACTGCTTTTGCATCGGACCCGTCATCGGACTCGGACGTCACGCCTGCTCTCAGCTCGAGGGGCTCCTTGATGTTGCTTCCATCGACCGCTTCCTCGGTCCCGACTAATTCGACCGTATCGCCCTTGATAGCATCTAAAGCATCTGAAGCATCGGCGGCCTCAGGCATGTCAATAGATTCCAGAGAGTCATCGGCCTGCTGTTTTGCATCCTCCGCAATACCCGGCACTGGCTCAGACTCATCGGCAGCTGCTTGTGCAAGACCTGGAGTCACCGAAGCTAGTTGCGTTTCAGGCAGATCGTTTACCGCTTCCGTTTGCGCCCAAGCAAGCGAAGGAACAAGTCCCGCCGTCAGAATAGTGAACACGAAAAGCAAGAATACGTTACGTACGAAACCCTTTTTCATGCCTGACACCCCATAATTAATCGACTTAAACTCTTTGTCATGAGAAGCACATGCGGGAATAAGCACTCTAATCCCGCATGTTGGCCATAGAGCAGAACCGTTGCATCACATTATATGTTAATCACACTGCCCAGAATGCCCACACAATCCGTTTCGTAGCCAAATCCAACGAGACGTTAGGCGAAACGATCCGAGAAACCCTTAGCCTTCATGCCAGCACCAGCAATGGACTATTGCATTCGTTTAACCTATGCAACCATTAGACCGTTCAGCAGCCCATCCGAACCGCTGAAAACCACCCCTAAACGAACTAACACACGTAAATCTCCGTTTGTCGAGCGGTTTATAGCGCTTGTCGGAAGGTACGTCTCGCCTCGAGACAAAGATATATCGTAGTCACGGGTAGACTGGTGGCATTTGGAGCGCCAACTGCACTACCAGCTATGTGTTTTTCCTCAATGACGTGCACATTTGTTCACAAACTACTCAGGGAAAAACGAAGGGGGTCATACATGCGAATCGCTATTGCGTGCGAGGGTCTGCGCGTTGCGCCTCGTTACGAATATTGCGAAAGCTACATGTGCTATACGGTTGACCATGGTGTCATCGTCGACTGCCAGAATATGCCAAGCCCCGGCGTCAATTACCATGAACTCGCTTCCACCCTCCACGAGATCGGCGTCCGCGTCCTCATCGTAGGAAAAATCGATGAATCAGTCGCCGATCTGTATTGCGACAACGATATCGAAGTCATCGCGGGCGCGCATGGCGATGCCCGCCATCTCGCCGAACAGTACCTCACCGACAAGCTTACAGGCGTCGATGAGCTGTGCAGCGACGATGACGAAGAGGGCTTCGACGATTTCGAATAAGCGTACCGCTCTTCAACATAGCGCAGCAAAATAAAAACGCCTCCGAAGAGGCGTTTTTTCATATCGCTTAAGCGCTCTGTAATTTGTATCTTACAGGGCCTTCTTGGCGATTTCGGCCAAAGCGGCGAATGCCTGCGCATCCGTGACGGCCATGTCTGCGAGAACCTTGCGGTCAAGCACGACGCCGGCCTTCTTCAGACCGTTCATGAAGCGAGAATAGGAAATGCCATTGATGCGGGCAGCGGCATTGATGCGGGTGATCCACAGACGACGGATCTCGCGCTTCTTGTTGCGACGGTCGCGATACATATACTGCATCGACTTCATGACCTGCTGCTTGGCGTTGCGATAGGAACGGGACTTCGCTCCGTAGTAACCGCGAGCTTGCTTTAAGACGGTACGACGCTTCTTACGGGCGTTCAGGGAACGTTTGATACGTGCCATTGTTCATCACTCCTATCGATTAGCGAAGGCCAAGGTTGCGGGCGATTACCTTGTAATCGGCCGTGGCGACTTCGGTTTCATGGCGGAAGTTGCGCTTACGCTTCGGGCTCTTCTTGGTCAGGATGTGGCTCTTGTAAGCCTTCGCACGCATGATCTTGCCAGATCCGGTTACGCGGAAACGCTTCGCGGAACCGCGATGGGTTTTCATCTTAGGCATTTATTCGTCCTTTCCTTCTTTTTCAGGCTCTGCCTCGGCGCTCGCCTTAGCTTCTGCCTTTGCTTTCTTCTTTTTCTTTGCCGCCGAGGTCAAAGGAGCGATGAGCATGTGCATGTTACGGCCCTCCATCTTGGGCTGCGACTCAATCACCGCGACATCCTTCAAATCATCAGCCAGGCGCTCCAGAATCTGAAGACCCTGTTCCGGATGGGCCATTTCGCGACCGCGGAACATGATGGTGATCTTGACTTTGTTACCCGCATCCAAGAAGCGCAGCACGTGCTTCTTCTTGGTGGTGTAATCCCCCACATCGATCTTGGGGCGGAACTTCATTTCCTTCGTCTCAATCTTGCTCTGGTTCTTGCGAGCCTGCTTGGCCTTGATCGTCTGGTCGTACTTGAACTTTCCGTAGTCCATGATGCGGCACACTGGTGGATCAGCATTCGGCGCGATTTCAACAAGGTCGAGGCCCTCGTTATCGGCCGCGCGCTGTGCCTCAGCAAGCGATACGATTCCCATCTGCGTGCCGTCATAACTGATCAGGCGGCATTCTTTCAGGGTAATCTGCTCGTTAAGCCGTGGTTCTTGAGCTGCTATTGCGCTCACCGTCCTTTCTTTCTCACGTTGCGCTGCAAATAAAAAACCCGCTGCTCGATGCAGGCGGGCACACGTTCGGCATATTGCCAAATCTTCGCATGACCCATCAGCTGCATACGCGCCGAACCAGGTGGAGGTTGCCCTCACTTGAATTAACAGCCTTATCATTTTAGCAGGAGCGTTAAAGAATGCAAGGTCTTTTTTGATAATGGTGCGGGCGAAAGGACTTGAACCTTCACGCCTTGCGGCAACGGCACCTAAAACCGTCGCGTCTGCCATTCCGCCACGCCCGCACGCAGACCTAAAGCAGGGGTATTGTAGCACAGCTTCGAGCTCACACGTCAAAACCTTGCCCTGTAAAAGTCCACGGTCAGAGATTTCCGCTATTCGCAGATTAAGGCTTGCACGTCAAATGATTAATCCGTATACTTCATCGTTGCGCTATGGTGGGTGTGGCCTAGTTGGCTAAGGCGCCAGATTGTGGCTCTGGAGATCGAGGGTTCGAGTCCCTTCACCCACCCCATCGCGCGCTTTGCGCTTGCGTTTGCGAAATGCTTGCTTTACAATAGCGCAGCACTTTTAAAGAGCTTGTATGGACCGTTAGCTTAGTTGGTAGAGCAGGGGACTCTTAATCCCAAGGTCCGGGGTTCGAGTCCCCGACGGTCCACCATCTCGAAACATCACCTCCCTATCGGGAGGTTTTTTCTTTCTTCAACCCAGCACGCTCTTAAATCGTATGTGTGCCCACGGTATGGATTAAGGCTTCCAGCCATTGCGAACATGCCCCGTTTCGAGCTACCATACACTTCGAATCTGCACGCTCCGATTCATTTTTACGCACGGTTGATGAGAGACCCATACTCATACAACGACCAGCACAGGTCCAGCTCCGCTTCATCGCGTCACGCAACGCGCGCTTCGCGCTACGACGATCCATATGCGGATTACAACGTATCCTACTCCCGTAAGACGAGCAGAACCTCTTATGGAACGACCGAAGACGCCTACCGCGCAAAGCGGAATCGCGCTTCATCGCACGAGAGCATCGATGATTATCGCAATCGATCGAGATACGCTTCGAGAACCTCATCTGGCCGTTCTGGCAACCGAGTGCATAACGGCATAGATTCTCGCAAAGCACGCGAAAACAAACGCTCCACGCATTCCACTTCCACCAGTCGGCGCCAGCGTGCAGCTCAGATGCAACAAGCAGACGGAAATAGGCGGCCGCTCATCATCTGCATCATCATCCTTGTCATACTCGACATCGCACTCGCCATCGGCATCTACAGCTGCGGCGCATCGCTCGATGAGCAAGCCGCAGCAAGGGGAACAAAGGCCGCACCGCAGGCAAGCCAAGCGGCTTTCATCGTCGATAGCCCAGAGGGATCCAGCAATACGTAGGGCTTCTCTTCCCTATCTGTGTTTACGCTCGTAATTCTCAGCATCGCGGATGGCAAGCGAGAGCTCCCGATCGGTCATACGCTCGCTGTTCGTAATCACGACAGACTGAACCGCGCCCGTATCGAGATCCCGCGCCGTCACGCAAAGGATGCCGTTCGTATCGATATCGAAGGCCACCTCGATACGTGGCACACCTGCTGGAGCTCGCTTGATGCCCTGCAGAATGAACGTGCCGATCCTCTTGTTGTTGCATGCGAGCGGATCTTCGCCCTGCAGCACGTTGATCTCGACATTCGTCTGATACGGAGCCGCCGTTGTGAACTCCTGTGCATAATGCGCCGGCAACGTCGTATTGCGCTCGATGATGCGGGCTGCTCCCCCTCCGAATACCTCGACCGCGAAGCTCATCGGCGTCACGTCGAGTAACAGTATCTCCTTGCCGCTCACCGCAAGTGCATTTTGTGTGGACGAGAGCGTATCTGCCTGGATTGCAGCGCCTTGGGCAACGCACTCGTCGGGGTTGATCGAAAGCGAGGGGTTCTTGCCCGTTAAGCGTTTCACATGCTCTTGAACCGCGGGAATGCGCGTAGATCCGCCTACGAGCAGCACCTGTCCAAGCTCGCTTGCGGCGATGCCCGCATCGTATAGGGCGCGCTCTACTGGTGCGGTCGTGCGCTCGATCAAATCATGCGTGAGCGCGTTGAACTGAGCTCTGGTCAGCTTGACATCAAGATGCAAAGGCCCTTGCGCATTCGATGCCAAAAACGGCAGGTTGACCTGCGTCGTTTCCATCGACGAGAGCTCGCATTTGGCAGCCTGCGCCGCTTCGCGCACACGCAACCATGCGGTTGCGTCCTTGCGTACATCCACGCCTGTCTGCTTGGCGAACTCGCTCGCCAGATGCTCGGCAACCCTGTTGTCGAAATCATCGCCACCGAGATGGTTATCGCCCGAAGTGGCAAGTACCTCGATGACCCCACCGCCGATTTCGATGATGGAAACATCGAACGTACCACCGCCCAGATCGTACACCATGACCTTTTGCGGCTGGCCGTTATCCAAACCATATGCGAGTGCAGCAGCAGTCGGTTCATTGATGATGCGAAGCACGTTGAGCCCCGCAATCGTCCCAGCATCCTTCGTCGCTTGCCGTTGCACGTCATCGAAATATGCCGGTACAGTGATGACCGCATCTTTCACCGTCGTTCCCAAGAAGCGTTCGGCATCTTGGCGCAGCTTGCGCAGGATCATCGCGGAAAGCTCCTGCGGAGTGTATTTCTTTCCATCGACTTTCGCGCGCCACGTGCTTCCCATGTGGCGTTTGACGGAATAGAACGTGCGCGTGGGATTGATGGCGCTCTGCCTGACCGCCACCGAACCCACAAGGCGCTGGCCATCCTTCGTGAACGCAACGACGCTCGGCGTGGTGCGCGAACCCTCCGCATTCACGATGATGGAGGGCTTCCCGCCTTCCACGGTTGCAACACAGCTGTTGGTCGTTCCCAAATCGATGCCGATCGCCAAACTCATGAGTACCTCCTCATTATGCCGATTGCGCAAGCGAACTGCGCACTCAGGCTCCTTCAAAACAATCGAGACGACGTCCTAACACGGAAAACAGCAGAATGGATTGCACAGCATGTTGAGCGCAAGGCAGCTGCAGCACGAAGATGATGGATTCGTATAGCCGGGCTGATAACCCTGCTGCTGAGCCTGCGTCTGATAGTTGCGCCCCGCCGACTGGAACTTCATGAACGTGCGCTGATACTCCACATTGTTCGGCTCCATGGTGACTGCGCGGCGGATCTGATCGAGCGCCAGCATGGTATTGCCAGCACCATGGTTCGCAACTGCGATGATGTAATACCAGCGGGCATTCCTGCCCGTGCTCGGAACATTATTAAGCTCAGAGACCGCCTGCGCGTACTGGCGTTTAGCGATGAGCTCGATGGCGTGCCTGATGGTTTGAGGATCGCTTGCCATCGCTTGCAGGTGTATGGGCCCAGAAACGTTGGCGTTTTGGGCATTCTGTGCATTGGCTGCAGCTTCGAAGAAGTCCGACCAATCGAAACCGAATCCGCCAGCGCCCCATCCGTTGGGTCCTGCCTGACTCGTGTACTGCCGTCCACCCGGCGTATAGGTGTACGTGTATGTTTGTCCAGCACCTGGCCTACCAGTGCCTTGATTCGCGCCTGGATATGTCGACTGGTTCCGCGCGGCGGTGTACGCATCCTGACGGCGATACTTCTCAGGATTCGTAATCCGATCGTACGCCTCATTGATCTCGTTCATGCGCTCGGCAGCCTTGGGGTCGTTCGGATTAAGGTCCGGATGATTCTCGCGGGCCTTCTTGCGATACGCCTTTTTGATCTCATCCGAAGATGCTTGAGGACTTACCCCCAGGATTTCATACGGTGACTTGTTCATGCTCACTCCGTCTTGTTTATCGCGCTTTGATCAGCGCGCAGATTATCATCGCACGATTGCTGCGCTTTTAGCTGGTCTTGCTGCTGCTTGGCCAGTTTCTTTTCCTTTTCGAGCTGTTTGGCAGAAAGCTTTTGCCACACACCCGAATAAACGACGCTTCTCATCAGATGCAGATCCCGTTCAAGCGGGAGCTTTTCAAAGGCAGATGCGGCCTGACCAATGATCGTGAATAGAAGTTCGCTTATCTCCTCGTCACTTAAATCCACGTACACGAAGGGATTGTACGCGCCGCGTTTCTCATCCTCCTCGCGGTCGAATGCCGCATCCGCGAAATAGATGAAGCGCCCGAAGTGCATGCTGAATGCCGTAAGCTCTTCCGCCCACACGATCGGCTGGGCCAAAAACACAGCCGCCATGATCGCGCCGAATCGATTCGCTGCCTCATCCGCCTTGTCGAAGAAGGCTTCTCTCTTCTCCTCCTCCGTTTTTGCTTCACGGAAACGCTGCATCGCGTCGCGCTCGATAGCGCTGATTGCCTTCAGGTTCTCCTCGATGGCAGCGCACTGCATCGGATACTCCTTGCGCACGCGTCTATACTCACGACGCAATGCCGCGCTGTAGGCAACCTGCGTAATCGATCCGTCATCCACCCAGTCATCGAGGCACTTATGGAATGCGAGCGCAACGGTCATGGCGGCCGCATAATCGGTGAACCCTCCCTCGATGTACGTATGATCCTTTGTGGGATGCACGATGCATCGGGAGGTTCTTACGGCCTCGTCGGGCTCGAACAAAGAGCCTAAGACGATGGCCAAAAATGCCAAATCGTAGGTCAATGCGATACGGGAAAGCTGCCCATAGCGGTTTTTCAGCGCATGGCATACGCCGCAATAGAAGCTGCGATAGCGCTGCTTTTCGTCTTCAGACAGCTGCTCCGCATTCGCAATCGCGATTCCGAACACGTCTCATCCACCCCTCTTACGCTTTCACAGGATAGGATGAATCAGGTGTTCTTGAACATCTCTTGCCCGCAGTTCGGACAGACGATGCGCACTTTGCCCTTGCCACGCGGCACGGAAAGCTTCGTCTTGCAGCCTTCGCAGTTGAAATACAAGGTCGTCTTGCGGTCACGCCAAGATCGGTCAGCCGACGCGATAGCGGCTGTGATCTCTTTCGACTTGCCTTCCCACCAGATGTTCTCCTTCGTGCGAGAGCCGTGATCGCGCGAAATGAAGCGCACGATCAGAAGGATGATCAAGATCCAGCTAATCACGCGGATGAAGAAGAATCCTAGAATCCGATAGATGACGTGCACGACGATTGCGGCAACGAGAATCGCCCAGTTAAGCTTATCCATGCCGTAACGCCCGACCATGAATTCCGAGTACCTGATGCGGAGATTGTTGAAGAATTCGAGCATTGCGTTCACCTCTTACGTACGTCTGCGTGTTTTTCGATGCGTATCATAACGTTATTGCAAGATGTATGTGCACCAACCACGTGAAAAACATCAGATGACCGTGCATGGAGTGCACCTATGTCATGCGGATGTGATGGATATTGCTCTGCGCGAGCGCTTATGCGCAGATAGCGCATTATACTTGGGAGGAACAATCCCCCCATTGATACAGGAGATCACCCTTGGAAGCTCTCGAGCTCATATTGTTGTATTTCATAGCAGTATTGGTATCTTCTATCGTCGACCAGCTCATTCCCAAGGTTTATTCCCCGCTCATCCAGATCATCTTAGGCCTTCTCATCGCGGTTTTCGCTATCGCACCCATCAGCCCATCGCTCGATCCCGAGCTCTTCCTCGTTTTATTCATAGCACCGCTTCTCTATGATGAAGCCCGTCGCGCGAATCGCATCGAGCTCTGGAAGAACAAGGGCCCCGTACTCGCTTTGGCTATCGTTTTGGTATTCATCTCCACCTTCGTCGTGGGTGGCATCGTGCATCTGCTCATCCCGTCGATTCCACTCGCTGCAGCGTTCGCCTTAGGTGCAACGCTCGGCCCTACCGATGCCGTGGCGGTCGCGGCGCTGCCCAAAGACATCGATATCGGCAAACGCCAACGCAGTATCCTCAAGGGTGAATCGCTTATCAACGATGCGTCAGGTATCGTCGCGTTCCAGTTCGCGATTGCGGCGGTCGTGACCGGCACGTTCTCGATCGCCGATGCGAGCCTCACATTCTGTATCAGCTTCTTCGGCGGCTTGGCGATCGGCATCGTGCTCGGCTTCGCCGCCAACCTCATCGTCCGCTGGGTTCGCAGCCTCGGTCTCGATAACACCACGTTCCACGTCCTCATCGACGTGTTCTTGCCATTCGGCGTCTACCTCGCCGCCGAGACGTTCTCCGCAAGCGGCATCATCGCCGTCGTTGCAGCCGGCCTGACATTCTCAGCGACCAAACACGATATCGGCCCTACGTATTCGCGCACGAACATCGTTTCCTCAAGCGTATGGAAAACCGTAAGCTTCACGCTTAACGGCATCGTGTTCGTTTTGCTCGGCACACAACTGCCGAAGGCCATGCAAGGCACATGGGACGATGTGAGTATCGGCAACCTAGAGCTGTTCGGATACATCATCGCCATCACGTTCTCCGTCGTGCTTTTCCGCTTTCTGTGGATCCTCGCGATGGAAGGCATCGGCGTTCTTCGCGACGATGACCAAAAGAAGATGAACAAAGAAAACCTCAGGAGCGCACTCATCATGACACTTGGTGGGTCTAAGGGCGCCGTCACGCTTGCCATCGCATTCACTATTCCCATGTACATTGCCCAAGACCAGCTCTTCCCGCAGCGCGAGCTAATCATATTCCTCGCCTGCGGCGTCATCTTGATCACGCTCCTGCTCTCGAATTTCATACTGCCACTATTCGCTATAAAGAAGGATCGGACCAAGGAAGACGAGCTCCAGCATGAGCAGGACGTCGAGGCGCACATCGATATCCTCAGGTCGGTTATCGAGGAACTCACCGCACGCCAAACGCCTCAGAACCGTCGTGCCGTCCAGAGCGTCGTTCACCAATACAACAAGCGCATAGCCCGCGTAAAGGAGACCCATGATATCGACGATGAAGTGGATCTCACAACGCGCATGCATGCAATCGGTTGGCAAAAGGAATACGTTGCACAGGCGATACAAGATCAAAGCATAAGCCCCAAGGTCGGTTACAAGTACCTCTCTGAGCTGGCGCGCACCGAAAAAACCTTAGAGCGTATCGACAAAAGCAAGCTTGTGAACATCCAGCTCTCCACATCGCTTTTCCGGCCCATCGCGTGGATACGTAACCTGATCTCACGTTACACGATCATCAAGAACACCGACGAAGAGGAAGAGCTGCTCCAACTCAAAATCGCTGCGCAAACGCATACGGCAAAACGCCTGCACGCCGACATCTCCGAGAGCGAGGCGGCCACGGAAGATGCGAGCGCACTATGGCTCCTCTATCAACGATCGATCAACAGATTGCGTGCGGCACAGAACGAATCGACCCTTCCCTCACCCGCGAAAACGCGCAGCAAAACGCTCGCGATGCAACGTACCGCATACGAGCTGGAACTAGATGCCATCCGCGCCATGCGTGAAGAAGAGCGCTTAAGCCCACGCTATGCGAAGTATCTGCATAGCAACGTGATGCTGATGATGCTCGATTTGGAGGGTACGGTCTAGGCTCCGTTACATTTTGGACGGCGCACTCACTCCCAATAAACTGAGCGTTAGCGCTAATACGGTGCGCACGGCATCTATTAAAGCGAGACGCGAGAAACGGATCTTTGGCTCTTCGTCGATCACGCGGCAATTCGTGTAGAACACGTGGAATGCGCTGGCGAGCTCCTGCGCATAATGAGTCAATTTAAATGGAGCGCGTTCGCGCGCAGCAAGTGCCACGAGATCGGTGAATTCATCCATCTTGGTGCACAGCGCCAACTCTTCAGGCTTATCGAGCAGGCCTAGGTCAGCCTCATCCATGTTATCTATGCGAATACCCATCTCTTCCGCTTTGCGCAGAATCGAGCAAATACGTGCATGCGCGTATTGCACATAGTAAACCGGGTTCGATGCATCCTGTTTCTTCGCCTCTTCGATATCGAAGTCGATCATCTGGTCGGACGAACGAGACAGCATCAAAAAGCGCGTCGCATCGACGCCGACTTCGTCGATCAGCTCTTTGAACGTCACCATCTCGCCTGTGCGTTTGGACATGCGAACCGGCTCGCCATTGCGGAGCAAGTTGACGAGCTGACCCAAAACGACCTCGAGAGCGCCCGGGTAGCCCCATGCTTCAAGCATGGCTTCGCAACGCTTCACATAACCATGGTGATCTGCTCCCCAAATGTCGATGAGATGATCGAAGCTGCGTTGCATCTTGTTGTAGTGATACGCGCAATCGCTCATGAAATAGGTCATCTCGCCGTTTTCCTTGATGAGCACGCGATCCTTCTCGTCGCCGAATGCCGTCGAGGCGAACCAGGTTGCTCCCGCATCCTCGTACACGTATCCCTTGTCTTTGAATGCCTGCAGGGCTCGATCGACCGCCGTGGCGCCCTGCTCATCGGGCTCATACAGCGAACGCTCGGAAAAGAATCTCGAGAAATGGTTGCCGAAACGGGAAAGCGTATCCTTGACATCTTGGAGCATCGCTTTATATCCCAGCTCGCGGAATGCGACAAGGCGCTCCTTGGCACCGACGTTTTCCCACTTATCGCCATCGCGCCCAAGGATGCCACGTGCGATATCGGTCACATAAGAGCCACCGTAGCAGTTTTCAGGAAGCTCGACATCATGACCGAGAAGCTGCAGATAGCGGATTGCGATGGAATTGCCGAACACATCCATCTGCACGCCATGATCGTTGACATAGAACTCCTCGTACACGTCATAGCCCGCATGACGCATGACACGCGCCGTGGCATCGCCCAAGGCAGCCCAGCGACCATGACCGACATGCATCGGACCCGTCGGATTAGCAGACACGTACTCCAAGTTCACACGCATAGGCTCAGGCAAGGCACTCCGCCCGTAATCCTCGCCTGCTTCGCGAACATCTGCAACGACATTGGCGAGCACTTTTGTGGTCAAGCGGAAGTTGATGAATCCAGGGCCTGCGATCTCGGTAGCGGCAATGATGTCGTTCTGAGGAATGGCATCGACGATGAGCTTTGCGATTTCGCGTGGATTCTTGCGCGCAGCCTTCGAGCAGCGCATCGCAACCGTCGAAGCCCAGTCGCCATTCGCCATATCGCGCGGACGCTCGAGTGAAGGTGCGGGAACCTCATCAAGGGCAAGCTGCCCCGAGGCGACGCACTGGTCAAGCGCTTGACCGACGATGTGCTCAAGTTGCTCTTTGATCTGCATGCTGAATCCTTTTCATCGTTGAAATACCCGAATGAATATATTACCACGACCTACTTTGCCGCATTCCGAAGCATATGCGGAGCGTGCCAAGTTCGTGCATCCTGCGGAGTTTTGCGCACAAGGGACGGCTTGGCTTTGCGCCTAAACGTCTTATGGTGCTATACTTTTGCGGCTTCACATGGGGTGCTTAGAAGCAACTCCCCCATGCAGCATATGCTAGTGCGCGCCCGTGGCTCAATGGATAGAGCAGTGGACTTCTAATCCACCGGTTGTAGGTTCGATTCCTACCGGGCGTGCCAGTTTTTTCACAGACCCGCGAAAGGCGCGCTATGACCATATCACTGAGCAATCGCAATTTCTTGAAACTGCTCGACTTCACTCCAGATGAGATCGAATACCTCATCGATCTCGGCATGCGCTTCAAAAAGCTCAAGCACGAACGCATCCCCCACACCTACCTTGCGGGTAAGAACATCGTTCTTCTGTTCGAGAAGACCTCCACGCGTACGCGCTGCTCCTTCGAGGTCGCTGGCCACGACTTGGGCATGGGCGTCACCTATCTCGATCCGGCAAGCTCGCAGATGGGCAAGAAGGAATCCATTGCCGACACCGCACGCGTGCTCGGTCGCATGTTCGACGGCATCGAGTACCGCGGTTACAGCCAATCGATCGTAGAGGAACTCGCCGAGAAGTCTGGTGTCGTGGTATGGAACGGTCTTACGGACGAATTCCATCCCACGCAGATGATCGCCGACTTGATGACCATCGAGGAAAACTTCGTAGAAGGGCATCGCGGCCTTAAGCTCGTGTTCATGGGCGATGCCCGCAACAATGTTGCGAATTCGCTTATGGTCGTGTGCGCAAAACTCGGCATGCATTTCGTCGCCTGCGCTCCAAAAGAGCAGATGCCGAAAGCGAATCTTGTAGAAACTTGCCGCGAGATCGCAGCCCAAACAGGTGGCAGCGTCACGCTTGAAAGCGACCCCCAGATCGCGTGCGCTGGTGCGCATGTCATCTACACCGACATCTGGGTTTCGATGGGCGAACCTTATGAGCTGTGGGAGCAGCGCATCGAACTGCTCTCGCCCTATCAGGTCAACGAGAAGCTCTTCTCCGTAGCAGCTGAAAACGCCATCTTCATGCATTGTCTTCCGGCATTCCACGATACGAAGACCACAATCGGCGCCGATATCGCCGATAAGTTCGGCCTTGTTGAGATGGAAGTGACCGACGAGATCTTCGAGGGACCGCGTTCGCGCGTGTTCGACGAGGCGGAAAATCGCATGCATTCCATCAAGGCGATCATGTATGCAACGCTCGTAGACCCCGATGCGAAGGATTTCGAGTAACGGAATCGAACGCCGTAAAACGGTATCAGGACTATGACGGAATCAAAGGCAGCATCATTCGACAACGCCCCTATCGGCGTGTTCGACTCAGGCTTCGGCGGCTTGACCGTTGCCAGTGAGCTCGCGAAGGCGCTGCCGCACGAAAGCATCATCTACTTGGGTGACTCAGCTCGCTGCCCCTATGGTCCGCGTGACCTTGACGAGGTCGACACCTTCGTGCAGCAGATTACCTCGTGGTTGGTCGACCGCAAGGTCAAGCTGATCGTCATCGCATGCAATACGGCTACCGCCGCTGGGCTTGCGCATGCCCAGCAAACGCTTGACATCCCCGTCATCGGCGTCATCGAACCAGGTGCACGCGCTGCAGCCGCCACGACGCGTAACCGCCGCGTCGGCGTCATCGCAACCAAAGGCACCATCGATTCAGGCGCCTATACCGAGGCCATCCGCGCAATCGACCCGCAGATCACGGTGTTTTCCGTTCCGACCCCGCGATTCGTCATCATCGCTGAGCAGGGCATCCGCATGGCCCAAGGACCCATCGAAAGCTATACCTCGCTTGCATCGAAGGTCTACATCCGCCCGGAGTTCGAGGAGATCGCACGCGAATACCTCATTCCTCTCACCCAGTGCAACATCGACACGCTCGTCATGGGCTGCACGCATTTCCCACTGATCAAGACGCTCATCGGAGGTGTCGTCGGACGTGACGTGACGTTGATATCGTCAGCGGAAGAGGCTGCGCGCGATGCCGCAAGCGTGCTTGAGGCGTGCGGTGCGCAAGCTTCGCCGAACGCAACGCCAACATATGAGTTTTACACCACGGGAAACGACATCGAGGAGTTCCGCTCATTCGGAAGCCGCGCGTTTTTGCATGAACTCGAAAACGTCTACCACGTCGATTTACCTCAATAACCCATACCGAGCGGACTGTGAAACACCGATTCGCTTAAGAAAGGCCTCTTTCATGACCAAGACCGTCGTCATCGCTTCCAACAACGCCCATAAGGCCGACGAGATTAGAAGCGCGCTCGATTTCGAGGGCTGGGAGTTTAAGACACTTGCAGAGCTCGGCATCATTTCCGACCCGGATGAAGACGCCGACTCCTTTGAAGGCAACGCCCGGATCAAGGCGCTCGCAGCCCATACGGCAAGCGGCGGACTGGCAGCGCTGGCAGACGATTCAGGACTCGTCGTCGATGCGCTCGATGGAGCACCAGGAGTGTATTCGTCGCGCTATGCAGGCGAACACGGAAATGATGGCGATAACAATGCGAAGCTGTTGTGCGAGCTTGAAAACGTCAAGCCAGCAGAACGTACGGCTCGATTCATGTGCTGTCTGGTATTTATCGACGAGGATGGCACCGAGACCGTTGCCTCAGGTACGGTCGAGGGTCATATCGGCTATGAGGCGCGCGGCGAAAACGGTTTCGGATATGATCCTTTGTTTTTGCCCGTAGAGCTCGATGGCGAAACGACGTTCGCACAGATTTCACAGGATGAGAAGGCGAAGCTCTCCCACCGCGGGAATGCGCTGCGCCAACTCAAAAGGAAGCTGTCGGTCGAATAGGCTCGTTGGACGAAATCTGTCGATTGCTCTTTGCAGCAACGGCAAATGGAGTATAATAGCCTGCGCTGCAAAGTCGGGATGTGGCGCAGTTTGGTAGCGCGCTTGCTTTGGGAGCAAGATGTCGCAGGTTCGAATCCTGTCATCCCGACCAGAATCGCGGGTGTGGTTCAATGGTAGAACTGCAGCCTTCCAAGCTGCTAACGCGGGTTCGATTCCCGTCACCCGCTCCATCGAGAGCAAAGCCGCAAGCCATCGAGACTTGCGGCTTTTTTGCACCCATACGAGAAACAAGCTTGAAGACAAACAAATGCGCAACTTCTAGTTGTGTAGTCAAACATCTTTTCGTTTCTATATGATTGCGTCAGAACACCATACACTCTAATGCGTTAGGTTCTTGCACAGTTCGAAGCCTGTGCAAAGCTCCATCATAGGCTTTCCTTCCGTGCGAGAGTTGTTTTCGCGCTGCAGCATGAAGCACAGGCAGCGCAAGTAAGCAGAAGCAAGCGATAAGAGAAGAGGAGGAAAGCGTATGTTGAAGGAAGGCGAGTCTTTCGTCTACACCGCATGTCCTGGGTGGGGCGACCACGACTACTGTGCGCTGAAGACCATCGTCAAGGATGGCAAGATCGTACGCACTGAAGCCGTGGATTACTTCGGCCCAGAGGCCGCCGACGGTCACATCTGCCAGAAAGGATGCCTTTCCGGCCGTCAGCCGTACGATCCCAAGCGCCTGAAGAAGCCTCTCAAACGCGTTGGCGAACGCGGTGAAGGCAAGTGGGAAGAAATCAGCTGGGATCAAGCACTCGACGAAATCGGCGCCAAGATGGTCGAGCTCCGTGACCAGTATGGCCCACAGTCAATCGTCATGTGGAACCTGCGTGCAGGCGTTCCGCCTGCGTACAGCCTCGAAGCCCTCATGCCTGAGCGCTTTGGCAATACGTTCGGCATGACATGCCCGATGCAGTCAATCGGCCTTGACAACGGTCCGTTCTACACCGAGTTCTACAGCGTCGGCTCGACCGCCGCGCACGTTCTTATCGATCCGCGTGTTCTTGACGACACTGATCTGGTGTACATCTGGGGCTGCAACCCCATCGAGAACCAGATGCGCTTCGCGCAGCACTTGGTGAAAGCACGCGAGGGTGGCGCGAAGATCATCGACATCGGACTGATCTTCGATGGCACGGCCGGCTTCGCCGATGAGTTCTACGGCATCCATCCGTCCACCGACGGCTATCTGGCCATCGGCATGATCAACTACATCCTCGAGAACGGCCTCGAGGATACCGCGTACCTGACCCGCCGCTCCATCGCGGCGTACATGGTACGTCAGGATACCGGCGACCTCGCCCGCGATGAGAACGGCAACTTCATCGTATTCGACAACGATGCCCAAGCGTTCATGGCCGTTGCTCCGAAGGGCGGCGAGCTGCCGAGCGAGAATCTGGCGATTTACGGCGAATTCGAATGGGAGGGCATCGCCTTGAAGCCCGCCCTGCAGTGCATCAAAGAATGCGCTGCGCAATACCCGCTCGACTGCGTCTCCGAGAAGACCGGCTTGCCAGTTTACATCATCGAGAAGCTTGCAAAGGATTGGGCAACCACTGAGAAGGCCTTTATTTGCAGTGGCTACGGTCTGCGCTATCACAACACCAACGAAACCTATCGACTCCAGCACTTATTGGGCATTATCACCGGTAAGTTCAGCCGACCTGGCGCAGGTGTCATAGAGGGTCTGCAGTTGCAGGGCTTCCCGTTGAACTTCAACGACACCGCAATCGTGCTGCCAGAGGGCACGCTTGCTTCCGTCAAGTCCGTTCCCGTACGCATGGCGAACTGGTTCGCCGAGGCTGAAGCGCCCGGAAGCCCTTACAAAGCGCTGATCGTCGCTGGCGGCAACCCGGTTCATCAGCAGCCCGACCGCAAGCGTTGGCTCGACATCGTCAATCAAATGGAGCTCGTCGTCGATTACGATATCTGGCTGACCGATACTGGTGAAATCGCCGACTACGTATTACCCGACTGCATGCCGTTCGAGCGCGAGGACCTCATCACTGGCGCTTGCTATAACCACCTCGTATTGCAAGAAGCGGCTATCGAGCCGCCTGAAGGTTGCGATCCACGTGAACCCGTGTGGTACTGGTCCGAGCTTGCCAAGCGCGTCGGTCTGGGCGATTACTTCGACAAGAGCCTCAGCGAATGGATTGATATCCGCCTCGACACCGATTATCCGCTCATCGCCGGCATCCAGCCGAAGGTCACGTATGCACGATTGAAGGAAGAAAAGATGATTCGCGCGGCTGCTCCCGAATTCCCATGGAACCCGTGGATGAATCCGAACGAGATCTTCCCGAACGAAACCGGCCGTTTCGAGATTTACGCAGAGCGCTTGAAGGAATTCGGTCTCGCCGTTCCTCATCCGATCGAGCCCAACTACGTTGGCAAGTTCCCGGAGTACCCGTATCAGCTGTTCACCGGTCGTCAACGCTTCTTCATGCAGTCGAGCTTCACCGACGATCCCGTTACCGTCGAACTATCCGGCGGTACGCCGTCGACGCGCATCAATCCGATCGATGCACGCGAACTCGGCTTGAAGTACGGCGACAAAGTCGAAGTCTACAACAGCCGCGGCCATGTGGTCACCCGCCTCGAGATCGACGAGTGCGTCCCCGCAGGCACCATCCACGTTTGGTTCGGCTGGCGCCGTCATCACTTCGAGGAAGGCACCTACGCGGAGATGGTGCACCAGTGCCCGAACCTCGATTCCCAAACGGAAGTCGAAGACAAGTGGTACAACGACTGGATCGCCGCAGGCCATATAGGCAATTCGTGGGTTGAGTTCATGGCAACCGAAATCGGCGGAACCGACTGCTACTGGGATTCGGTCTGCAATATCCGTAAATACGAGACCGCGTAAGGAGGAATCACTATGGCTAAGAAGATGTTGGTCGACCTCCAACGCTGCGTTGGATGCTGGACATGCGCCATGGCCTGCAAGGTTGGCAACGGTCTTGATGACGACGATTATCGCATCATCGTCCGCACGAACGGCTCCGGTGCGGGTATCGACCGTCCGCAAGGAACCTACCCGAACCTTCGCATGGGATGGCAGCCCATCTATCAGAAGAGCTGCACGTTCTGCGCTCAGAACGTAGCCGAAGGCAACGTGCAGTATTGCGTGCAGGATTGCCCAACACATGCACTCGCATGGGGCGATGACGCCGATCCCGAAGGTGCTTACTGCCAGGCAGTGCAACGTTGCCTCGATTTGCACTATCACCTGTTCGAGCTTCCGGTTCGCGAGGGAACGCGTGCGAACGTCACCTACGCGGTGCGAGAGTAGCAAAGCGAAAAGGGATGCAGACAGTCGCTTTCAGCGTTACGCATGCATCGTCTGCATGAATAGAGGGGCCGCCTTCGGGCGGCCCCTCTCATTGCGTGCTTAGTAGTGCGTAATGACTACATCGCCGATTTCGATGATGTTGAAAAGATCCGCAGCCGCATACGTCGGCAAATTGATGCACCCATGGCTTCCCAAGCCATCCAGATACGCGCTTCCTCCGAAATACGGCTGCCACCAAGCATCGTGCAGGCCGATCATGTTGCCGATGAACGGCATCCAATACGTCACGTAGGTCGGCTCCTCGACTTGCCTGCCGTTCTCCCATGGACGGAGCGGAACGTTGTTAGCCTTGTTCGTCACCGCATACACACCTTCAGGCGTGATGCGCTCGTAATCGTAACCAGCTCCGGTGATGCAGTCGCTTTCCCAAATGATCTCGCCGCCATCATAGAAGCGCACATACTGCTCGCTGATGTCGACATCGACATAACGCGAACCCCAATCCTGCTCCCCGGGAGCCGTGAACACCTGGGCTGACTGCCAAACGGGAACCTCGATATTTCCCACGGTATTGTTCGCCACAGCATCCTTGACAGCCGCGAGCAGAGAATCGGTATCAGCTTCCCAGCCGTATGATCCACCCGAGACCGTGATGACCTTGCCATCAGGTCGCGTGTATGTTCGCGTTGAGCCGACTGTACTGAAGCTAGCGCATAGATCTGAGAGATAGTCGTTCATCTTCCCCTCGTCGAGCGAGACCGAATAGTCCTCGCCGACAGAAAGCCATTCGGCGTACTGCTTCGCGTTGATCTCCGCGACCGGCTCATCGTTTATCGTCAGTTTCACATCCGCATGAGAAATCTTCTGAGCGTTCTCGGCAGCCTTCTTCAAGCCTTGATCGGTAGAGAGAACGCGCGGCTCGACAACATCCTTGTCGTCAAGCGTCACCTTTCGCTGGGCGCGCATGACTCCGTCGCTGATCTTCGTCACGACCTTTTGGGGAACAAGTTCGGTGCCATATGACTCGGGAACGACGCCTATCTTGCCCGATGATTCGACGAATCCGAGCTTTGCATCCTTAGTTGGCACTGCCGTTTCATTATGCTCGGCAATCGCCTTTTCGCATATCTCGGCCAACTTCGCCTCATTGAAATCGGTCGTATACGCATCGCTTACATCATGCGTCTGGAATATCTCATAGGGCCATAACCACGGATTGGATTTATCGAGCATCTTCGAAGCGACGTTCTCGCCGCTTAAACTGAAGTCGATGTCGTTACCGGAGATGACGAGGTCCATGTCCTTGCCGTCAACAGCAAGGTTATAATCCACCACATTCGCCTCAAGGGCGGAGGATGCCTCATCGACCGTCTTCATTGATAAATCGACGCCTGCGCCCGTCGTGTTGGGATAGAAATGCCCCATGAACACTCCAACGCCTACGCCATAGGCGACAGCGATAGCGCACGCAGCCGAGATGCCCGCGATCTTGAGTCCGCGATGCTTGCTCTTCTTGGAATCACCGGACATATCGAAGCCATTCTCTGCAAAGAACGTATCCTCGAATGAAGCGGGCTCGGCCGATTCCTTTGCTTCCAAAGGCGCAAGAGCACCAGCGCCAGCATCTTTTGGCACGATGATCTCCGCCTCTGCTGCATGAGCGGGCGATTTCTCCGTCTCTGACGCGATCTGCGGAAGATCGTCTACGCGCGCGTGCTTTCCACGCGGCGCATCACCCAGGATTATGCCCGATTGCGTTTTCTCCTCCGCAGATGGAATCTCGATAGTTGGTAAAGCTTGTGCATCTAAGGTCGCCTCAGCTGGCGGAATCACTGGTGGCGGCACGGGTATGGGAGGAATGACGGGATGAGTCGGCGCAGTCTCGGGAGCCTGAACGGAAGCCGCGTTTGATGCCTCTTCCCCAGATGGGGCAACACCCGCGAATTGCTCGGGCGTCAGAATAGGACCGGTGGTAAACACCGATTCCCCATCATCCTTTTTCGCACGGAATTTGGCAAATAAACCCACTGAGCTATCCTCTCATTTTTATCATGCACATTTTATCAGGCAAACAATTCGAAAACCACCATATATGGTGTTCGGCAGAAAAAACATGCGCATCTTACAGCGTTCCTGAAGAATTGCGCATCATGATCGCACAAAGCAACGCGAATCCAAATAAAAGCCTGCCTCAAAAGCTTGTCTGCAGCATCCAGACGTGCTATGATGCATCTCCCACTTTTGGGGGTGACTGGTTTCGACATGGTACGTTGAAAATGAGGAGCAGGCCGTGGTCTCCTCGCCACGTTAAACAGGGGTACCTGTCATAATTAAATGGCAAAACCAACACTGGCCGTTTGGCCCTCGCTGCTTAATATAAGCTAGCGCGCTGAAGCAGGGTTTTCTCCCGCCCCTGTGGACGCGTCATCTCAGGGAGACGCTCTTGGGAACGTAGACGGTATATCCCAAGCTAAGATCGAACCGGCTCGGATGAGGTCCGCCAGTCGACGGGCAGACCGATTCTTAAACTGAAACGCCGACTAAGCTTGTAGAGCCTCGTGGACAGGGTAGTATGGACCGGAGTTCGATTCTCCGCGCCTCCACCAGTCAATTCAAAGGCCGCCCAGTGGGCGGCCTTTTTCTGTTCGATTGTCCCTCGCACCTATAGCAGTGTCACCCGCATGACTACGGGATTATGATCGGAATTGACGAAGCCCAAATTATGCGTTTTCACCATGTCAACGCGCACGTTGCTGCTCACAATGAAGCCGTCGATCATGTAGTACTGGATCGGCAAATCGCTTGGCGTGCCATCTGCATTCACGAGCGGATGGTCGAGCAAGCGACACGTCGGCTCAGAATTATCCATAACGAATTGCCAACCCTCGCCGAAGTCCTCGATATTGATATGACCGGCTTCCCACTCGGTTGTAGGAAGCAAGGGATACGCGCTCACATCGATGTTGCTGAATGTATGGTTCCAGTCACCACCTGAAATGACATAGTTGCCCTTTGCGGCCTCAGCTTCGAGAGTTTCAAGGATCGCTGCAACCTGCATAGCGTGGTGCTCCTCATCGGTGTAGGCATCCGGATGCTGGTTGATGATGACGAGCTGTTTGTCGGAACCCTGTACGGGGATGCGTGTGATGAGCTCGCAGCGTTTGAGCTGGAACAAGCTCATCGGCCATGAATACGAATTGGGAAGGCTCACACGTTCGGCCGCATCGACAGCAAAGGTCGAGAAGCTCATGATGCCGCCATCTATGGAACCGTAGAGCGGCCAGCCCAAAGGCACCATGAGCGTTTTATAGTTCGTGCCGAACATGGTCTGCGCTGCGCCCATCGCAGAAGCAGCCGAGGCCTCTTTCAAAAGCACCGACTCATCGATATGCTCGCTTCGATCGCTATCCTGGTCGACCTCTTGGAAGATGGCGATATCGGGAGAGGTGCTCTTGAAGAACTCGGTAATGGCGTTCATGTTCTGCTGCACGCGTGCTTTATCGGCGGTTCGCACCATCGTGCCGCCGTCCATGAAGAAGTCCGCATTGTCGCCCAATGCACCATAACCGATGTTCCATGTCATGATGGTGAAGCTGTCACCCGAAGAAACGGTTTTCGTAGGTGCCGTCGCCGTCGTGTTCGACAACTCCGCCTTCTCAAGCGCAGCCGGCTTGTATTCCGTGACGCTCATCACGATCAGGAAAATCGCGAACGCTGCGACGATAATGCAGATGATCCACAAAATGGCGCGGAGGATCTTGCCTCCTATCGATTTCGCCTTCGCTGCCGTCATGGCTCCCCCTCTCCCTTCCTAATGTGGCTATACGTAAGCGTGGATGTCGGCCTAGACCGTATCACGCGCAAGGTGATTAACGGTGCTTCTTCTTTATGGGTAGGAAATCGAGCACATCACTGAATTCATCGTATGTGGATTTCAGTTCCTTGGCAATCGAAGCGCCGTCTTTAAGCAATTCGACCATATCGTCCTTGAAATCAGCGATCTCTTCAGCGGTGAACAGTGCACCATCCTTGCCGTCCACCTTCTCTTCGGTTGCGGCAACAGGTTCGCTTTTGGCTTTTGGCTCAGCCTCGTCCGCATCTGCCTCGGCAGCAACGTCGATCTCCTCATCGACGTAATAGTATTCGACCTCCTTGCCATCCTCTAAGATGGCGAACCCGATCTCATTGTCTTCTTCGTCGACGAGGTAATACAGGATATCGTCATCGTTGATCTCCATCTCGATGAGCAGCTCGTCTTCCTCGTCAACCTCATCATCATCGCTCTCGGCGTCTTCGTACACGTCCTCGAGCACTTCGGCGATACGGTAATCCTCATCGGTCTCGTAGTAGTACTCGACTTCCTTGCCATCCTCTAAGATAGCGAACCCGATTTCGTTATCGTCTTGATCGGTGATGTAGTACAGGATGTCATCCTCATCGATTTCGAGCTCGATAACCTCAGATTCGATGTACTCGTCGAGGAGTTCGTCCGCTGCCTCGATCGTTTTCTCGACTGTCTCTTCGATAGCATCGAGAAGATTTCCGGATTGTCCGTCAGCGACCATCATCTGCTCCGTTCCTTTAGGGCGCGCTCAATCGCCAAGCGCGTATCACGCTCGGCCATGCTGGCGCGCTTGTCGTACAGCTTCTTGCCGCGAGCTATCGCGAGCTCGACTTTGACTAAGGAATTCTCCTTGAAATACATGCGCAACGGCACCAATGCCATGCCCTTCTCGCGCGTAAGCTCGTTAAGACGACGAATCTCCTTGCGATGCAAGAGCAACTTGCGCTTGCGATCGGGGTCGACGTTGTTGAGATTACCATGCGAATACGGCGGAATATGCACGTTGTGCAGCCACACCTCACCATCGCGCACGAGTGCGAAGCAATCCGTCAGCTGGCAGTTGTTTTCACGCAAGGAACGCACTTCCGTGCCCTTGAGCTCGATGCCAGCCTCAAAGGATTCCAGAATCTCGTACTCGTGATACGCACGACGATTCTTCGCGATGGTTTTCTCTTCGCGTTTAACCATGTGCCTCCACCCCGGGAACAAAGCATGCATCTTCGCTCATATCGAGCACGAAACGCGCAATAAGCTCGGCTGCCGCCTCAAGATCGGCAAGGCAGATAACCTCGGTTGAAGTATGCATGTACCGAAGCGGCACTGAGACAAGGCCCGTGGGGATGCCGCAGCGCGTCACCTGGATGGCGCGCGCATCGGTACCAGTGACGCTTGGCTCTGCCTCGAGCTGATAGGCTATGCCGCACGCTTCGGCAGCAGCAATCAGACGATCGAATACGACCGGATTGATGTTGGGCCCGCGCGCGATCACAGGGCCTTTCCCGCAGATGATTTGACCGTATTCGGTCTTGTCGATGCCCGGATAATCCGTTGCATGCGTCACATCGAATGCAAGCGCGACATCGGGTTGCACGCTATAGGCGCTCGTCATCGCACCGCGTGTACCAATCTCCTCCTGCACGGTCGACACGGCGATGAATGCACCAGCCGCTCGTCCGGCATCCTTGATCTTCTCCATGGCACGCGTCGCAACCCACACGCCGGCCTTATCGTCGAAGCCGCGCGAGACGGCCATACCATCCCCGAACTCCTCGAAGCCGACACCATAGGTAATCGTATCGCCGATACGCACGAGCTCCTTCACACGTTCGGCAGGCATACCCAAATCGATGACAAGCTTTTCTAGCGGCGTGACCGTCTTGCGATCATCGGCTTTTATGAGATGGATGGGCTTGCGACCGACAACGCCGCGAAGCGTACCGTCCTTCGTATGCACATCGACGCGCAAACCAGGCAGTATCGCCGCATCCACGCCGCCGACTGCAGCGACGGAAAGAAACCCGTCGTCGCTTATATACGTCACCATCATGCCGACTTCATCCATATGGGCGGCCAACATCACACTCGGACCACCTTGAGCGCCATCGAGGATCGCCTGCACCGAACCCATCGTGTCAGTGCGTATCTCGTCAGCGGTATCGGCAAGGCGCGTTCGCACAACTTCTGCCACGCGCTGCTCGCATCCTGTCGGCGAGGGCGTCTCAAGCAATTCCTTCAGGTAATCCATATCGCTTCGTTCCATACCTACCACCTCATATCCGCACACGGTTTAGAGTCGTCCGCGTACAACTTTCCTCGCATGCTTCGGCTGCTCAACCGGCTCACGGAAATCAAGCGCGAGCTGACCATCCAAATCCTTTGACGCCGCCGTCTTCCGCTCGATGGAATCTATCGTCCACGACACAGCATCATTACCGAATTGCGTGAGCATGGCCATACGAGCGTCGTGCGTATTCTCCTTCGAGCCGACCCTCCCCTCGCTTTCAAACTCGAACAGCCCGACAGAGCGCTGAGCGGAAGCGTTGGGAGAATGATAATGTGCGATAAACGTTTGCATGGGCTCTCTGTTCTTTGTCGCGTTGTTCACTGGCGCCATACCATGGCATACCTGTGATTATTCTATCACTGCAACCGACGTGTGCCTCCAACGATTGATTCCTGCGACCCGCAGAAAATGAACCGTTCAAATAGCGAAAACATAGTAAAGTGTAGAGGTACGAATACAATGCGCTTACGCAGCAATCGCTTACGGAACGCGTCGAACACACGATCAGGAGGAACCATGGATTCTAACGTACGTCCCGCCGATATGGCTCGTATAACGACCCCCGAGCTCGCACAGGCATTCATCGATGAACAAGTCGCCGCACTCAAAGAGCAGATCGGCGATGGCAAGGTTCTGCTCGCTTTATCGGGCGGCGTCGATTCCAGCGTGTGCGCCGCACTGCTCATCCGCGCCATCGGTCAGAACCTCGTGTGCGTGCACGTGAACCACGGGCTTCTGCGCAAAGGCGAACCCGAGCAAGTCGTAAAGGTGTTTAGAGACGAGCTGGGCGCAAACCTGATTTATGTCGATGCTGTCGACCGTTTCCTCGACAAGCTCGAAGGCGTTGACGAGCCGGAGACGAAACGCAAGATCATCGGCGCTGAGTTCATCCGCGTGTTCGAAGAGGAAGCCCGCAAGGTCGCCGATGACGTTTCGTTCCTCGGCCAGGGCACCATCTATCCCGACATCCTCGAAAGCGAAGCAGGCATAAAGGCGCATCACAACGTTGGTGGTCTGCCTGACGATCTGCAATTCGAGCTCGTCGAGCCCGTCAAACTGCTTTACAAGGATGAGGTGCGCGTAGTCGGAAAGCAGCTCGGCTTACCCGACTCCATGGTATATCGCCAACCATTCCCTGGTCCCGGTCTGGGAGTTCGCTGCCTCGGTGCCATCACGCGCGACAGGCTCGAAGCGCTCCGCGAAGCCGATGCCATCGTGCGCGAGGAAATCGGCACCGCCGGTCTGGGCGACAAGATCTGGCAATACTTCGCCATCGTTCCCGATTTCCGTGTAACCGGCATCGTCGACAATCAGCGCGCCTATGATTGGATGTGCATCATCCGTGCCGTGAACTCCATCGATGCCATCACGGCCGAAGTACCCGAGCTCGATTGGCCACTGCTTAAGAAGATGACATCTCGCATCATGACCGAAGTGCCGGGAATCTGCCGCGTCGCATACGACTTAAGCCCCAAACCCACCGCAACCATTGAGTGCGAGTAGGCGCTTTCAGCAAGGCTGATGCATCCGCCGGATACACCCGTATCCCATAAAGACAAACGAAGGGCTCGTCGAAAGACGAGCCCTTCCCGTTTCTTGAGCAGCAAGAACGCCGATTAAGCCTCAGCGCGCCACAAACCATGCTTGTTACAGTACTCGAGCGCAGCTATCGCCTCGTCGTCCTCTAAGGCGAACGTAGCTAAAGGCTCTTCGCCTGGCTTCAGGCACTTCGCCTGAACACCTTTTGCGGTGACGAGGTAAATCCACTGGATGAAGTGGTCCTCCTCCATTGGATGGATGACTTCGCCGACAGTCACGCGAACCACATTGCCGTCGATTTGGATAACGGGGACATGCTTCTCGCCCGCCGCATCGAACGTGTTCGGCTCGATTGCTTCCATCTTCTGGCCGCAGCACATGACCGGTACGCCACCGTCAACAACCTTGACGATGATGTTGCCGCACCTCTTGCATACATAGAACGTTTCGCGCTTCTTCATCGGCTTCCCCTTTCATCCTCAATCGATAATCGCACGTATTAGAACAACATTTTTAGTATACCGTACCGGGTGTTTCCACATGTCTATCGTTTTCGTACGGCAACTGCTTACACATCCATCACGCACTTTGCGCCAGAGTTTTTAAAACGCGCCACACGTGTCGCGAATCGCCCATTTGGCGCTATTTTTCTCTTGACAAACGTAATTGTTCCCCCAGTTCGCTATAGTACAGTATTACGGCTTAACGGCATTTGCCCGCACCTGGGCGCATTCCATCAGCCGAACGCAACGGAAAAACCGCGGGGCAATAGGTGCCTCGCCCGAGCAAAGAAAGGAAGCCGTTATGCGTACTATCATGATCAGCGACGTCACGATGCAACAAACCGTGGAAGCAGGCGGCATCCTTCTTAGCTTCCGCGAGAAGATCGAACTAGCGAAGCTACTAGATAAGCTGGGCGCTTCCGTCATAGAGCTTTCCCCCATCGAGAATCCTCGTAGCGATCGTCTGCTCATCAAGTCTATCGCCAGTGCCGTGAAAGACAGCATCGTCGCTGTACCCGTAAGCGTGACTGAAGACAACACCGCATTTACATGGGATGCGCTTACGCAAGCTGCCCATCCCCGTCTGCAGGTGTGCCTGCCTGTAAGCGATGTGCAAATGGAATACTTCCTGCACAAGAAGGCAGATGCCGTTCCGACGTTCATCGCCGAGAAAATCGCGGCCTGTGCCGCTATCTGCTCCGATGTGGAGTTCGTCGCGCAGGATGCCACTCGCGCTGACGAGGCGTTCCTGGCACATGCCCTCGAAGCGGCTGCACAAGCTGGTGCCACGCTTATCACTATCAAAGACGATGCCGGTGCCATGCTCGTCGAGGAGTTCGGTGCATTCATCGCGCGAATCCGTGCCGCCCTGCCCGAAAACGTGCGCCTCGGCGTCGCATGTTCGAATGCGCTGTTCATGGCCGACGCGAACTCCATCGCGGCCATTCAGGCTGGCGCGTGCGAGGTGAAGGCATCTGCAAACGCCACATTCACCGCTTCTTTACCCAACATCGCGCGCGTCATCGACACGAAGGGCTCGTCCTTCGGCGTAGCCTCCGGCGTACGCACTGTGGAACTCGACCGCATCGTGAAGCAAATCGCATGGATGTGCGAGACTCAACGTTCCGACAATTCCCCGTTCGATAACGGCGTACGCGACAACGGAGACGAGGCGACATTCACAGCCCACGACTCGATCGAAGAAGTCGCCCGCGCCATCGAAGCAATGGGATATGACCTGCCCGAAGAGGACATCACGAAGGTCTATGACGCGTTTTGCCAGTTGGCAGCCCGTAAGGATACCATCAGCGCAACCGAGCTCGATGCCATCGTGGCAACCGAGGCTCTGCAGGTTCCCCAGACCTTCAAGCTCGAAAGCTTCGTCATCAATTCTGGCAACACCATCATGGCAACGAGCCACATGCGCCTTCGCCGTGATGGTGAAATCCTTGACAGCGTTGCCCTCGGCGATGGTCCCGTCGATGCGTCCTTCCTCGCGATCGAGCAGATCGTCGGTCACCACTACGAACTGGATGATTTCAAGATCCGCGCCGTCACCGAAGGGCGCGAAGCCTTAGGCGAGACGGTCATTCGTCTCCGCGCCGATGATGGACGCGTGTATTCCGGCCGCGGTCTTTCGACCGACGTCATCGGATCGTCCATCCTCGCGTACATCTCCGCTGTCAACAAGATCGTCTACGAGGAAGCAGGCGAATAATGAAACTCTCATTCTCCACCCGCGGTTGGGCGGGTATGACCTGGGACGAATGGGTCCAGGCAGCTACAAGCATGCATTTCAACGGCATCGAGGTTTACAACCCCGTAAAAACACCTGAGCTCATGGCGAAGGACGGTCCGCTGCACAAGTACGCCGTGGCAGCGACCGTGCGCAAGCTGCGCGCAGAAAATCTTGAGATCCCGTGTTTTGACACTTATATCGACCTCGCAGGAAAAGCCGAAGGAATCGATGGCGAAGATCCTTTAGGCCAGCTCGAGATGCTCATCGCCCTCGCGCATGACGCGCACGTGCCATATGTGAGTGCATACGCGACTGAGGAGAACGAACAGGTTGACGCCGTGCTTTCCGCGCTCATCCCGAAAGCTACGAAAGCAGGCGTCACCGTGCTTATCAAAACGAGCTACGCATTCGCAGATACTGCACGCTTGCGCGAACTTTTGAATCGATTCGCCTGCGATGAACTGGGAGCGCTCTGGGATGTGCATCATCCCGTACGCGACGTCAACGAGATGCCTTCGAAAACCATCGAGAATCTCGGCAGCTATGTGAAGCACGTGCACCTGCGCGACAGCATCGTCGACAAGAAGACCGGGGAGCTGTCCTACCAGGTCATCGGCGAGGGAACGCTGCCCATTGACGACGTGATGCGGGCACTGCGCTCCATCGACTACGATGGCTACATCTCGCAGGAATGGAAGCCGCAGTGGATGGATGACCTCGATGATCCCGAGATCATCTTCCCCTACTTCGTGAACTACATGGCACGCTACGATGCTGGTCGCGACAAAAAGCGAATGACGATACCGAATCACGATGGCAGCGGTCAGTACGTATGGGAGAAGTTCGAGCTCATCAACCATACCTTCCCCGAAGTGCTCGACATCATGGCCGAGACCTTCCCGGATCAGTATTGCTTCAAATACACGACGCTCGATTACACGCGTACATATTCGCAGTTCCGCGACGACGTGAACAACTTCGCCCGCGCCCTCGTGAGCTTGGGTGTGAAGCCCGGCAGCAAGGTCGCCATCTGGGCAGGCAACATCCCCGCATGGTTCCTCACGTTCTGGGCAACCGTGAAGATCGGTGCCGTCTTGGTCACGGTGAACTCCGCATATAAAATCCACGAGGCCGAATACCTGTTCCGCCAATCCGATACGCATACGCTTGTCATGGAGCACAGCAGCCTCGATTCCAACTACCAGGAGATCATCAACGAGCTGTGTCCCGAAATCGCACAGACAAAGGCCGGCGAGCCCCTGCATTGCAAGAAGCTCCCCTTCCTGCGCAACGTCATCACGGTCGGTTTCCGCCAACCAGGCAGCCTCACATTCGAGGAAGCTATGGCACGTGCCGACCTCGTGCCCGCCGCCGAAGTGGAGCGTCTCGCCGCACAGGTACGTCCGGATGATGTATGCAACATGCAGTACACCTCCGGAACCACGGGCTTCCCGAAGGGCGTCATGCTCACGCACTACAACGTCGTGAACGATGGCAAGTGCATCGGTGATCGCATGGGCCTTTCCACGGCAGACCGTATGATGATCCAGGTGCCGATGTTCCACTGCTTCGGCATGGTGCTCTCCATGACATCGTCCATGACGCATGGCGCCACCATGTGCCCAATGCCCTACTTCAACGCGAAGGCGAGCCTTGCGTGCATCAACCAAGAGCGCATCACGTGCTTCAATGGCGTACCGACGATGTTCATCGCCATGTTTAACCACGAGAACTACCGTAAGACGGACTTCTCGTACATCCGCACGGGCATCATGGCTGGTGCAGGCTGCCCGCCCGAACTCATGCGCCGCGCTGCGAGACCTGATGAGATGAACATGACCGGTATCATCAGCGTGTACGGACAGACCGAAAGCTCGCCTGGTTCCACGATGAGCGCATGGACCGACACTGAGTATGTCCGCATCGAAACCGTTGGTTACGCGTTCCCGCATGTCGAGTGCAAGATCATCGACCCTGACACGGGCGAAGAGGTCCCACACGGCGAGAACGGCGAATTCTGCAGCCGCGGCTACAACACGATGAAGGGTTATTACAAGATGCCCATCGCCACGCGCAAGGCGATCGACTCCGATGGTTGGCTGCATTCGGGCGACCTCGCCCGCAACGATGGCCAGGGTAATTACATCATCACCGGCCGTCTGAAAGACATGATCATCCGCGGCGGCGAGAACCTGTATCCAAAGGAGATTGAAGAGTTCTTCCTCGAGCATCCGAAGGTCAGCGACTGCCAGGTCATCGCGGTTCCGGACGAGAAGTATGGTGAAGAAGCCATGGCGTGCATCATCCTGATGGACGGCGAAGAGACCACCGAGGAAGAGATGCGCGAATACGCCATTTCGCACATCGCTCGCCATAAGGTGCCACGCTACATCGAGTTCGTCGACAGTTTCCCGATGAATGCAGCTGGAAAGATCCAGAAACACCTCATGCGCGCCTGGGCAGCCGAACATCTGGGATTGGCCAAGAAGGAAGATTAGCGCTCAAGCAGTATGTCGGCTGAAAGACACGGGTCCTCTCGTCGACTAGCCAGCCGAGCAAGACGGCTCCTTTGTGCGATTACGCGCAACAGGAGCCGTCTGCACATTCTATACGGGCAATCGCGTGGGTCATGGAGAATGCACTTCGCGAAAGCAAACGCGATATGGCAACTTCAAAATCACGATTATTTGGTTGAGTTGGCAGCGGTGTAATCCCTGAGGCCCGTAAGACCACTCGTGATCAAAACGCTCAAGAGCTCGGCAAGCTCGCTCATGTCGTATTCCGAATTGTCGGAAAGCCAACGATGGTACACGCTGATGAGGCCAGAATAGACGAAGGTGACAAGATAGCGCATCTTCTCTTCCGGAACGTCCCCATAGACTTCATGAACGCTTTCGGAAGAAACGCGCACCAAAACGGGTTCGAAGTGACGGATGAACTTTTCGGTATCGACATTCGCGAGTGCAGACCCGTTGAGGCGAGCCATTTCAGCGATCTTCGCACTCAGCACCTGAAACAGCTGCATGACATCGATCTCGCCATTCTCATTGCGCATGCCCTCTCGTATCGCACCTGCAGCGCCTCTCGCCTCCTCTTCGAGGATTTCGTCAAGGAGCGATTCGATGGAATCGTAATGATGATAGAAGGTCTTTCTGTTGATGTCAGCCCGATCGGCGATATCCGAAACGGTGACCTTCTCGAGGCCCTTCTCACGTGCAAGCTCGAAAAACGCCTGCCTTATCGCCTTGATGGTGCGCCTTGTACGTCTATCGTCTGTATGCTCCTCATTCATTCTTGACCATTTCCCATCTGCATGGGGCAATTGCCACACTCGGTATTTGGTTGGCCATTGCCCCCTGACCTGCGAAAGCGTTATTTATTACACAGAGTTACTTTTACCACATTGTTACAGATTTTGGAAGCGGTGATGCACTTATGAAGGCAGCGGATCAAATCAAGCGAGCCGCCATGTACAAAGTGGTGGATGGTCTTACAAGCGACCCGGAGAAGAACATCCCAAAGGTGATGGAGCTTCTCGACAAAGTTGCCCCTGCCGAGCTTTTTCCCGAGCAGCGCAAAGCATTCCGGGAATCCATCAAAAGCAAGGACAATTGGTATCAGCTCATCATGCGGCTTATGGATATGCCATTCGAATTCAGGAAGCATTTCGTACGCACTCTCGCCGTCGACGCGAACCTGCTGGCGTGGCCAGTGCAGGAGGAGATGCGCAACACGCACCATTGTAACATCCCCTGGGCCATCCTGCTCGACCCGACCAGCGCCTGCAACCTCCATTGCAAGGGCTGCTGGGCGGCTGACTACGGGCACAGCCTCAACCTGAGCTACGATGATATCGATTCGATTATCAAGCAGGGCAAAGAACTCGGCACGCACATTTACATCTATACGGGTGGAGAGCCACTGGTGCGTAAGAAGGACATCATCAAGCTCTGCGAAGCACATCCCGATTGCGTGTTCCTGTGCTTCACCAACGCGACCCTCATCGACGAGGAATTCTGCCAGGAAATGCTGCGCGTGAAGAACTTCGTCCCCGCAATCAGCGCCGAGGGAGACGAGGCGTCCACAGACTCCCGACGCGGCGAAGGCACGTACCAAAGCATCATAAAGGCAATGACCTTGCTCAAATCGCACGGATTGCCCTTCGGCATCTCGGCATGCTACACCAGTCAAAATGCCGAAAGCATCGCATGCGAGGAATACTACGACTGGATGATCGAGCAAGGTGCGCTCTTTTGCTGGATATTCACGTACATGCCCGTCGGATCCGATGCACTCCCAGAGCTCATGCCGACGGTCGAGCAACGCATCAGGCTCTACGATATCGTTCGCGAAATGCGCTACAAGAAACCGCTGTTCGTCCTCGACTTCCAAAACGATGGCGAATATGTTGGCGGCTGCATAGCCGGCGGACGGCGCTACCTTCACATCAATGCGCGAGGCGATGTCGAGCCTTGCGTGTTCATCCACTATGCGAACGCGAACATCCACGATGTTTCGTTGCTCGAGGCTCTCAAGTCGCCTATTTTCATGGAGTACTACAAGGGTCAACCATTCAACGACAACCTCCTAAGGCCATGCCCGATGCTCGAGAACCCAGACTGCCTGCCTGCCCTTGTAGAGCGCTCGGGTGCAACGTGCACGAACCTCACAGCGCGCGAAAGCGCCGAGGAGCTCTGCGGAAAATGCCGCAGATTTGCCGAGGAATGGGCACCGGTTTCGCTCGAGATGTGGAAGGATGAAAACGATCCGCGCTACCAAAAGCGCCTCACCCCACTAAACAGCATGTCGGCCTCCGACCTTGTGAAGTTCGAGGAAATCGGGCGTACGATGGAATGCCTGATATAGCGTCTCTGTGACTCTCGGATGCGAATCGTTGCGGTATCGTGAACGCTGAGCACCACTCGATTACGTCACCCCTCGTAATGCCCCGCGCAGATTGCTGTGCGGGGCATGTTTTTCCTTAACGCAAGGGAAAGCGCACGGGCTTAGTGTCGTATACTGGATTCGTTAACAATCACCCATGAAATGAAGGAGGTCTTTATGGACAAGAAGATCGCAAAGCTCATCAACGAGCAAATCAATGCAGAGCTCTACAGCGCATATCTGTACCTCGCCTTCGCTGACTATTATGCCGAAGAGGGTTTAGGCGGTTATGCGAACTATTTCGAGATTCAGGCTGCTGAGGAACGCGACCATGCGCTCATCTTCCGCAAGTATCTGCACGAGAATGGCGAGAACGTCAAGCTGACCGAGATTGCAGCGCCCGATGTGTCGTTCGACAACTTCCTTGAGCCTCTCGAGAAGGCACTCGAGCATGAGAAGTTCGTAACCGCGCTCATCAACAAGATCTACGATGCAGCGTTCAAGGAGAAGGACTTCCGCACGATGAACTTCCTGAACTGGTTCGTTGATGAGCAAATGGAGGAAGAGGACAACGCCGAGAGCATGATTTCGAATATGAAGCTCTTCGGCAGCGACCCGAAGGGTCTGTACGACCTGAACGCCGAGTGCGCCGCACGCGTCTATTCGGTTCCTTCACCTCTTGCGGCCGAGTAAGGATTCCGCTCAAGTACGAAACGAGCCAGTTCGAAAGAGCTGGCTCGTCCCTTATTAGATGTAAGATCCTCACGATCGAGCAATAAGAATAGGAGTCGCTATGGAAACATTGGAATGCATCAAAACGCGTCGCTCATATCGTAAGTACAAGGCCGACCCCATCCCCGAAGATTTGCTGGAGAAGATAATCGAAGCGGGTATGTGGGCCCCGACTGGCATGAATAAACAGGCTCCCATCATCATCGTCATTACCGACAAGGAACAGCGCGATCGCCTCATGCGCCTGAATGCCGAGATCATGGGAAAACCAGAAGCCGATGGCTTCTATGGCGCGCCGTGCGTCTTGGTCGTGCTGGTTGACAAGAACGTTCCCACCTACCCGAACGACGGTGAGCTCGTCATCGAGAACATGCTCTTGGCCGCCCATGACCTGGGTCTTGCCGGTTGCTACATCTGGCGTGCGAAGCCTGAGTTCGAGATGGACGAAGGCAAAGCGATGCTTGCCGACTGGGGCATCCCCGAAGGCGACTGGGAAGGCGTTGGACACGTCATCGTCGGCTATCCGGACTGCGATGAGCCAAAGGCACCCGCCCGCAAGGAAGGCTGGGTGTATCGCGTTTAGCGTGCGAACGCATATCAGCCAATGCAAGAAGGGACTGCTAGATGCAGTCCCTTCCTTTACTCGATTGACGTGATTCGAATTGCACGGAAATCGCCCGCGCCACCACTTCGCTTGTACGACACACTATTTCTTCTCGGCGTAAAGCACGTCCTCCTTCGAGTTCTCCCATGCAGGTAACGTGAAGAATCTGAAGCCCCTATCACGCAGTTCGGCTTCCTTTTTCTCGGCAGCATCTCCGATAGAAAGAGCGCGATTCGGGCACGAATTCACGCAATATGGCTCGAGTCCCTCTTTGATGCGCGCAGGGCATTTGATGCATTTCGTCGACCAAATGGGCATCCAGCTCATGTGCAGGTTCGGCCACGTGCCGCCTGGACGGTCGATTCCCTCGCCAGAACCGAGCGTACGCACCGTCAGCCAGAAGTCGGAGTCGGGCAGGTTGTTGCCCACCTTGCAGGCGAGCGAGCAGGTCCAGCAGCCAGTGCAACGCTGCAGGTCAACTAAGATGGTCTTCTCGTTCATGGCAACTCCTCCCTATTCCTCGACCTTGCGTACGTCGCATGCGCAGTCCCAGATCGTATCCCATGCACCGGCCATGCCGCCGATGCCGCCAGTTGCGAAGCCGGGCTGATAACCGCCGATAGCCTCGACGCATTTCACCCAGTTCTCTGCGCGGTCATCGATGGTCTCATAGCTTCCCAAAGGAACGATGAGCTCAGAATACATGCCCTCTTCGAAGGCCTCATGACGCCAGCCGAACCATACCTGAACCGTTCCAGGCGGGATAACCTGATCGAGTTTCATCTCGATGACAACGTGTCCGCGTCCATTGAAGACCTCGACCTTGTCGCCATCCTTGATGCCCTCGGCCGCGGCATCGATCGGGTTCATACGGCCCGTCGGCTTCCCGCCGGAGAGCTGTGCCATAACCGGGTCGTCGGTGAACATCGACTGCATGAAGAAGCGTTGGCGGCCGCTGAAGAAGTGGTACTTGCCCTTCGCTGTGCCGTCCGCAAGGGTCGTAGGCGTCGGCGCCTCGAGCGGCGGCAGATACTTGGCAAGCGCGTCGTCAACGGCGACCAAGCGCTCGCAATAGAATTCCATGCGCTTATGCGGCGTATCGAATTGCATGCCGAGGAACGGATCCCAATTGAACGGCGGCGTGGCTGCACGCACCATCTTCTCTTCCTTGAGGCGCTCGTAAGTGAGCGGCGGCTGGATGCCGGCAATCAGCGGGTACTGCGACTGCAGGCGTACCGCAATCCACTCTTCGGTCGTCTTGTCGAAGTACTCACCTAAACCGACACGCTTAGCAAGCTCGGAGTACACGAAGGTCGCATCCCTCGCCTCGCCAATCGGCTCGATGGCCGGTTCCTGCAAGACGACATGGTTATACGATGCTGAAGCGACAAGCTCGTATCTCTCGAACGGCATGCAATCGGGCAGCACGTAGTCGGCGTACTCGCCCGTGTCCGTCATCCAGATGTCGATATCGACGATGAGCTCCATCTGCGGGAAGATCTCGTTAAGCCAAAGCCCGCGGTTCGGGCAGTTGTGTACAGGATTGCCCGCGATAACCCAGAACGCCTTGATCGGATACGGCTCCTGCGACTTGACTTGCTCGATGAAGTCGGCCTGACGCAAGAGCTTGCCCTTGTACTCCGCGCGACCGAGCGGCATCGTGATCGGAGCATCGTTGAAGATGAGCGGATAGCCCGCGGGAAGCATCTCGGACGTGACTCCGGCACCCGGACGGCCCAGATTGCCTGTAAGTGCGCCGAGCAGGTAGAACGAGCGGTACGACTCGCCTTGGTTCTGATAGCGCAAGCCGAGCGCGCCGAAGATGTAGGCATTCGGAGCCGCAACGTACTCATCGGTCAGGCGGATGGCCACTTCGGCGGGAACGCCGGTGATGGGCTCCTGCCACTCGGGCGTGAACTGCGCGGCATGTTCGCGCAGACGCGCGAACGCGGTCTTGCAGGCAACGCCGTCGACCACATGCGCGCCGTCGAGCTCGGGATTGGCGACGGGTAATGCCTGCTGTCCCATAACGGTCGCAGCAGGAGCATCCGCATCGAGATCCCACACCAGGTAGTTGCCATCCGCATCGCGCATGAACATTCCATCATCATCGCGTACGAGGAACGGAGCGACGGTATACGTCAGCAGGAAGTCGGCCTTGTACTGCTTGCGCTGGATGATGAGGTTGACCATGGTCATCGAAAGCGCTGGATCGGAACCGGGCTTGACGGGGATGAACTCATCGGCGAAACCGGCCGTCGCATCGAAGAGCAAGCCAATGTCGACGATCTTCGCGCCATTGGCGCGCGCCTCCACCAGATGCTTTGCGATGCGCTGCTGGTTCTCAACGGGATTCGCGCCCCATACGATAATGTAGTTGGACGTATCGAAGTTCTTCGGGTCGGTCGTCATGTACTTGTAGAAGTTCCCGAAATCGAAGAACGCCGCATAGAACGGGCCGTTATCCAAGCCATATGCTTGGATGGGGTCGGTAGCACCCCACAAGCCGATGAAACGCGATGCGAGGACGGCCTGCAAACCCTGTGACGGCGGAACGGATGCGACGACGTCCCACATGGCGAGCGCCTCAGGACCGTATTTGTCGCGGATCTCGAGCAGCTTGGTGGCGATCTCGTCCATCGCCTGATCCCAGCTGATCTTCTCCCACTTCCCTTCGCCGCGCTCGCCCACGCGCTTTAAGGGATGAGTAAGGCGCTTCTCGTTGTAGGGCTGGCGGCATGACATGATTCCCTTTTGACAGATATAGCCTTCATCGGCTTCGGCGCCTGTGTATTGCGCCTTCTCGGTTCTTACGATCTTGCCATCGCGCACGATGGTCTTAATCGCGCAGAACTCATGGTCACCCCAACCTGGGCAACAGGTGTAGACAAAAGATTCCTCGCCCATGCACTTCCTCCTTTTCTCCCTTATCTCTCATTACCGGATGATGCGGCGTAAAAACACGCCTCCAGCAAGCATCTGCGCTGGCAGCGCGCTATCGCCTCTTCCTCCTCCGGAAATTTACCTAAAGTTAAGTTTACTGGTGTTATCACGGCGGGTATAAGCAACTGTTTGTTGCTTATATACAAAAGGTGAGATTGTCTATATCGGACATGGAACAGCATGCCCATCGCAAATGCCATCCACACGTGGGCTTTGTGGCATGGCTTATCCGCTCCCTTTGCTAAAATGGCACCGAAAACAATATGCATCGATGCTAACGATGCGGTAAAACCACCACGGAAAGGCAGGGAAATGACCAAGCTCGTAGCATACTTCTCAGCAACTGGAACGACCGAGGAGAAAGCGCAGCAGCTCGCGAAGCTCATCGGCGCCGATTTGTACAAAATCGAAGCCGCATTACCTTATAACAGGCTCGACCTCGATTGGATGAACCGCGATAGCCGCGCAACCATGGAAATGCGCGACTGGTCCGAGAAGCCTGATATCGCTGACCATGAAGCCGATTTCAGCGGATACGATGTAGTTTATCTGGGCTTCCCCATCTGGTGGTACACCGCACCGACGCTCATCCACACCTTCCTCGATACCTACGACCTGTCCGGCAAGCAAATCAAAATCTTCGCCACCTCGGGCGGTTCGAGAATCGATCGTCCCTTAAAGGATCTGAGGAGGCTCTTCCCCGATCTGACCATCGTAGATGGAAAGCTTTTGAACAAAGACCTTTCCGAGGTCATCGCGGAGCAAGCGTAAAAAAGCATGGCCCTCGGAATCCGAGGGCCATAAAAGGAAGGGACCGAATAAACAAGCTTCGGCAAAGAAGCTATTGGTTTTACGGACGCATACCGCCTTTCGAGCCACCCATGCCGCCCATCATGGAACTGGTAATTTGCGTGACTTGCTGTCCGTTGACTGTAACCGTTCCACCGTTCAGCTCACCACCTAGTTCGTAGTCGAATGCAGACTGTGCACTGATGGAGACCGTTCCACCGTTGATCTTGATATAGCCGTTGGAATCAATCGCATCAGTATCGCCTTGCCCCATAGTGATATTGAGCGTGCCGCCATTGATCTCGACCAGACAGTCAGCAGATACCTCCGGCTCGTTCATGCCGCCCCAGCCTTGCTGGTTGCCAGAGTTCGAACTGCTCGATGAATCCTCTTCGGTATAGAGCTCGCCCACGCTGGCGTTCACGCCATCATCGGTGGCATAGAGGGTCACATCTCCCCCGTTCATGCGCACGACCTCGCCTTCAAGCGCCTCCGTGCACGTGGAGATATCAATCGTCCCAGCATCGATTGTCAGGCCAAACTCACCATGGATTGCATCGTCACCTGCACTGATCTTCATGGCACCGCCTGCAATATACATCTCAATATCGCTCTTCACTGCGTCATCGCCGCTTTGGATGTCGAAGATGCCGTCGGTAATCGCAACGAACGTGACCGCGCTGATCGCGTCTCCATCGGCTTTGATGGAGAATGTGCCGCCATCGACAAGGATAAAGCCCTTCGCTGGCTCGAGTTCCTCGCTCGACGTGATGCCGTCATCACCCGCATTCAGCGAGAATGTGCCATCGAGGATCTTCACACAGTCCTTGCCTTTCAGGCAGTCACCGGTTGCAGTGATGTCGAAGGTTCCACCTGTGATGACAAGGTCATCCTTGCTTTTGATGCCGTTCGCGTAGTTCGCGGTGATGGAAAGCGAGCCGCTGCCGTTGATCGTCAAATCGTCCTTGCTGAAAATGACAGCATCGGGCTCGTCCTCGCCGTCTTCAAGCGTGTAGTCGCCACCGTCTTTCAAGATGTTCTGAGAACCATTCGCGAGGGTGATAAACACCTTGTCGGCCTGCTTCACGTAGATCGCCGGACCGTCATCGTTCGTGATGGTCACTCCGTTCAGCACGATCTGAACCTTATCTGCGCTGGTTGCCTCTACAACGATCTGCCCGTCTGACAGCGTGCCACTCACCACATAGGTGCCCGCAGCGGTGATCGTAACCGTGGAGCCATCGATCGTCACACCCGAGGTCGAACTGGATGTCGCCGAGCCGCCCGACAACGTGATGGTCGTCGCAGACGAAGCATCATAGCTTGCATCCTGGTCGCTCTTCGAATACTCGAAATCCATTTGGCTGACATCGAGATAAGTCTTGTCACTATAGATCTGCGTGTAGCTTGAGGCCTTACTCGTCACCTTTCCGGCGCTGGACGTAGTCGACGCGGCGGTTGTAGCGGAACTAGAACTGGAGCCCGATGTGGTCGCTGCGGCGCAGGCGGGAAGACCCAGTCCCGCTACTAGGAGGAGTGCAGCTACGCCCGTTGCAATCCTCTTGGTCCTTTTCAGTGTCGTCATGGATATCACCTTCCTATCTGTTAAATCCTCTCTATTCCGCACGATGGCGAAGAGCGGATGGTTTACCTTATAGTACGTCCTTCGTTGCGGCAGCGCGGCCGAGCGTGATTTTGAGGTTTCCGTTCAGGCAACGGAGTTCGTCGATCAACTGCTTCTCCATACCCATCTGCCTCATACGGATGTCGTAGCGCAAACGATAGAGACTGCCCATGTTGGAGGTCGAGACCTCGACAAGCTCACAGCGATCGGTATAGCGCTCAAGCACCTCATCGAAGACACCCTCGTACGGAAGATCCTCGGGAATGGTCACCGTGAGAGCCTTCGTCGGCTCCTTCTGCTGACCAAGAGGCGAAAGGACGAAGATGAGGTTCGCGATGGCGACGATGATGGTGAACACGACCGCAAGCGCAAGATACCCCATTCCCGTTGCCAGGCCGATGGCCATGGCCAGGAACACGCTGCCGATATCCTTCGCAGATCCGGGGATGCTGCGGAACCTCACGAGGTTGAACACGCCCATCACCGCGATGCCTGCGCCGATGTTGCCGTTGACCAAGGTGATTACCATCTGCACGATCAAAGGCATGAGCGCCAATGTCACGACGAAGTTCTTCGAGTAGTTGTGGCGGTACATGTAGATGAACGCAACCGCTACACCGAGCACGATGGAGAACAGACTGCAGAGCAGGAACTCGAACGAGGTAACGCTGCCCGCAAGCGAGTCAGCGCTCCCGTAGACGCTGGTTACGAGGCTTTCAAACATGATGCACTTCCTTTCACAATAGCTGCGCTAGACGCGGCAGCAAGGGCAGTTACAACGGGTTTTGCAGGTTGGGCGAAGCGCGATGCGCCCGAGTTAGCCGTCTTAATCTTCGATGGCCTCACAACGCGCCTCACAGCAGATTGCGTTTGCAGATCGGAAAGCGACTGGAAGCTTTGCCTATACGCTTCGCCGTACTTGCTGAACGATTGAGGATAAATCTTGTTATCGGAGAGCGCCTCAACCAGCCATAGCGGATATGAACCAGCGCTCTTGATTTCCATAACCGCTTCCCCGCTTCCCGCAAGCTTATAGATTGGCATACCATCCCGCATCAGGTCGCGTCCGCGCATGTGCATGTCGAAGGTGATCCGCAAATCGGTGCTTGGCGCACCCTCGAGCGTCACTGCGCTTCCTGCGGCGTGCAAAGCAGGCTCATAAGAGCGGCGCACAACAGAGATATCCATGGAAGGCACGAGACCCGGGTACCGCAAGCAGAATGAGCGGAGTTCGGCAGCGATCTGATGTCCACGAGCGCTGAGAAGCTCGCCTTGCAGTTGGGCATCCGCCAACGGATACCGTATTGCCGCCTCTTCGAAATCCATGCCGGCAATGAAAGCCTGTGCGGCCTGCTTAGACATTCCTACGCGGCGCTTGTACACGATGCCCTTGTATTTCTTCTTGAGCTCCACGTACACGACCTCTGCCTGAGCATACGGTCCGTAACTACGTAACCTGAGCTTTTCCTTGTAGAGAGGCTTATCGAGCGAACGCTCTATAAGCTCACGGTGCGGAGTGTCCAAATAGCGGCTCTCGATGATGGTGTCACCGTATTTGTCGACTTTCATGTGACCTTCGATGGCGACAAGCATCGCCTGCAATTGCGCAGGACTCAAACGGTATTTCACTTCCTTGCGCTGGAAGGTGCTGTTGCTCGCCATTGTTCGCCTCCTAACGATGCGTTTCCGCTTAATCTGACAGCTTGCATTCTGCGCAGGCAAGCTGAAAACAATCTGAAAGGTCACGGTACGTTTCATCAGATTCATAATTCCCCCAAGTTTCTTTCAGGTTCTTTTCAGGATGACTCCAGGGAAACCTCTGCCTATGCTGGTTCGATGTGAATGACTTTTCTTTTTCCGTCGCAACGGTCGTTGAGAAAGAGTATTATTGTTAAGTAAGAACCATCTGCGTGCTGTGCATGCATTATCTAAATACACCGAAAACGAGGTCTTACCATGAGACAAGCCCCCACTCCGATTTCCATCAAAGAAGCCCGAAAGATCGTTCGCAACCATATCAAACCAGGACGCACGGAAACCGTTTTGGTCACGGATGCAGTTGGACGAGTCGTAGCCCACGACCTGACAAGCGATATCGATGTCACCCCATTCGATGACAGCGCCATGGACGGGTTCGCGGTTCGCGCTGCCGATATCGAAACGGCAACCGATGATGCTCCTGTCGCACTTGAATGCGTCGACCATATCGGCGCCGGCGGCGTGTTCGAAGGCGTTCTGCAGCCCGAACAAACAGCTCGCATCATGACTGGCGCGATCATCCCCGAGGGTGCAGACGCCGTCGTGAAGATCGAAGATGTCACGTTCACGGGAGAAGGAACCATCGGAGATATCGTCACGTTCTGCGCGCCAACAACCGTTGGCAAGAACATCCGCTACGCGGGAGAAGAAGCAAAAGCGGGAGACGTAGTCGTCGAGGCAGGCGAAGTCATCACGGCCGCAGGCGCCGGCCTGCTCTCCGCATGCGGCAACCTGTACGTCGAGGTCTACGCACGTCCTGTCGTAGGACTCATCTCCATCGGTAGCGAGCTCGTTGAGGCCGACGAAGTTCCCAGTCGCGGCATGATCCGCAATTCGAACGTATGGGCGATGCAAGCATATGTGGCAGCCGCAGGCGGAATCTCGAAGGTCTACCCCACCGTTCCCGATGATGTCGATGCGATCAAGGAGGTTTATCTTAGGGCCGTTGAAGAATGCGATCTCGTTGTTTCCACCGGCGGGGCATGCCTGGGCGATTTCGATCTGACACCCGGCATCCTTATGGAGCTCGGCACCATGCATTTCGAGCGTGTGAGTGTGAAACCAGGCAAATCGCAACCATTCGGAGAAATCAACGGAACACCGGTGTTCGTGCTTTCCGGCAATCCAGCAGCATCTTCGATGGGCTTCGAACTATACGTACGGCTTGCCATGCGTATCATGCAGGGGTATACGCAACTTGATCGCCCAACCGTACAAGCACGCATCACCTGCGACATTCGCAAGAAAGATCCCCGTGTGTTCCTCGAACGAGCCGTGCTTTCGCGGGTAGATGATGGATTCGAAGTCGTCACGCTGAAAAACCAATCGTCGGCCTTGTTCGGCGCGCTCCAACGTTGCAACTGCTTCGCCGTGATTCCCGAAGGTCTGGACGGTGTGCGTATGGGCGATATCGTAACGTGCATCGTGTGCACAGCCGACGAAAGCCTGCCAATGGGAAAATAGGGGCAGATTCGTTCCAAAATCGCCTCCAGGCAGCCATCCCAGCGCAGACACTGGTTCATATTTACCCTATATTTCTTTCAGGTTCTTTTCAGACGGACTAGTAGAATATGGTGTAGCGCACCGCATGAAAGCGATGCAATACTTACATACGATTCAAAAGGACGCATATGAGAATCCTAGTTGTAGAAGACGATATAGCTTTAGCACGCGCTTTAGAGCAGGTGCTTCGCCACAACGGCTACGAAGCCGAGTCTGTGCATAACGGGCAAGACGGACTCGATTGGGCAGCAAGTGGCATCTATGACGTCATCGTTCTCGATGTGATGCTGCCGAAAATGAATGGTTTCGAGGTCGTGGCAAGTCTGCGTCGCAAGAACATCAGCACACCGGTTCTCATGCTCACCGCACGCGATCAGGTACGCGATAAGATCACCGGGCTCGACAGCGGAGCCGATGACTACATGACCAAGCCCTTCGAGCCGGCAGAACTTCTCGCGCACATTCGTGCGCTCACCAGACGCCAAGGCGAAGTCATCTTCGAGAAACTCACGTTCTCTGACCTTTCACTCGATCTCAAGAGCTATGACTTGAGCTGTGACAATAAAAGCATCCATCTCAGTTTCAAGGAATTCGGCATCATGAAGACCTTTATGAGCAACCCGCGTCAGACCATCAGCAAGGAGCTGCTGATCGACCGCGTATGGGGCTCGGATTCCACCGCAGAAGACAACAATGTGGAATCCTACATCAGGTTCGTACGCAAGAAGCTCGACTTTCTAGGTTCGGATGCGCACATCGAAACGCTGCGCAAAGCGGGCTATCGCCTCGTAGAAACCGTCAAAGACATAGACGGAAATGACCTAGAGACTTCCCCTGCACAGGCGGACGGGGATGCCGATGCTTAAGAAGCTACGCCAGAAATTCATCGCACTCAACATGGTGACGGTTGCCGCCGTCATCATCGTCGTATTCTCGGGGATTGTCGCTATCAACCACCAACAAACCCTCACCAACGTCCATGAAGCAATGGAAGCATCGATCAACGATGCGGCATTCCGTCAAACAAACAATCGTGATGGCGGCAACTTCGGCGGCGGGCTCGATGCAAACGGAATGGCTTCACGCGAAGGAGAGGTTCCCAACAACGAAGGCACCATTCCACCAGAGCCTCCGAACGAGGGCGGTGACCAAGGTATGACGCCGCGCATAGGAGGCAAAGATGGCCGAATGAGCTCGATTCCTGTGGCTGTCTACCGCATCTCTGGCGATAAGCTCACGTTAGCGAGCGCTTCGAGTTCGGCATATCTGATCGACACCGATTTGAGCACGGCAAGCAGTACCATCATTGACCAAGCAGCGCAGGATGGCACCATCGACACCCTCGGTGTGCACTATTTGAAACGCACCGTGAATCAGACGACCTACGTCGCATTCGTTGACGAAAGCGAAACATCTGGATGGAAGGACCTTGCGGCCACGTTGGCGCTCGTTGGCATCGGCGCGCTTTTGATCTTCTTCATCATCAGCTTATTCTTCAGCCGTTGGGCATTGCGTCCCGTTGAAGAAGCATGGGATAAGCAGCGGCAGTTCGTGAGCGATGCCTCGCATGACCTCAAGACCCCGCTCACGGTCATCCTTGCGAACAGCTCCATCCTTCTTGACAACGCCGACGAGACCATCGCGAAGAACTCGCAATGGGTGGAAAGCACGAAGACCGAGGCAGAGCATATGAAGCAGCTGGTCGGCGACTTGCTTACCATGGCGCAGATCGATGAAGGAGATGCAACGATGCCGCGCGAGGACATCGATTTCAGTACAATGGTCCAAGGCGAGTTCCTCGAATTCGAGAGCGTCGCATTCGAGCGCAACGTGGAATTCGCGAGCACGGTTGCCCCCGACATCCACGTTGTCGGCACGCCATCGCGCGTCCGCAGGCTCGTGCAAACGCTCATCGACAACGCGTGCAAGTATGCACCAGCCGGATCCGTGGTCACATTGAAGCTCGAGCGTGAGGGCCGCATGGCACGGATGACCGTGCACAACGAGGGTGATCCGATTCCGGCAGAGGACCTGCCGCACATCTTCGATCGCTTCTATCGTGTGGATAAGGCACGCGCAAACGATGGCGACAGCCATGGGCTCGGCTTAGCCATCGCATACGGCATCGCACAAGAGCATGGCGGTTCACTCGAAGTTGCAAGCACTGCTGAAGCAGGCACGACCTTCACAGCAAGGCTCCCATTGTAAGCAAACCACCCCTTAAGACGAAAAGGTATACTATACGGCAGCGGCAGTCACCCCGAATGTCGCCATGAATCACAACGCATTGGAACGTCACCTCATATCGATAATCCAGCGAGGAAGGGACTACTATGGACGTTCAGCTGATCCAGATGCTCCACCTTGAACTTGAACCCGTAGGCGTTTTTCTTGGCAACACAGATGCCGAATGCGACATCGCCGCCTCACCCGAAAAGCGCAATTGCATCGTTCCACTCCTGTTGTCGGCGGCACGCGGCAAGGTGATTTCAGTAGACGAGGAGAGCTGCAACTGCCCTGGAGGCGCTGTCGGTTGCTGTTTCGGAGATGGGTTTTCCCGTGGGAACCCGAATATCCACATTATGCTTTCGCAAGGCATGGGTGATGCTGCGCCGCCAACCGCGCCCATCCATATGAAAGAAGGAGAGCGTTTTTACTGCACCGAAGAGCTTGCTCTGAAATGGCGGGCCGAAATGCCTTACTCCGAGAAGGGTTACCCACGCGTCGTCTTTGCGCCACAAAGCCGCTGGGAAGGCATCGGCGACCCCGATCTCGTGCTCGTGTTCGCGAATGCAGATCAGATTTCAGCAATGGTGGCTCTACTCGGGTTCCATAACGGGCGCGCGCTCAACGCCATCGCGCCTTTCGGTGCCGCATGCCATTCCATCGTGTATTCAGTAGAACAGATGGAGAAAGACGAGCCCTGCGCTGTCATGGGCCTGTTCGATATCTCCCAGCGCAACAGGGCAATTAAAGATTATCTCTCACTCACAATGCCATTTGCGATGTGGGAGGATTTGTCGTGCGACTTGGATAAGAGCTGTCTTACCACGCACGCATGGAAGGCGATTGAAGAGCGCCTGCAGGCTGAACGATAAACATGAATAAGGCAGGTACCAAGTACCTGCCTTATCAAGCGAAAAAGGAAACGTCGCGCGCTTGCAACGAAGCGAGGCAACACTAAGACGTAGCGCTACTTTCCTTTGTGTACGACCACCTGTGGGAACGGAATCTCCACACCTGTCTGGCTGAACAGCACGCGGACATCTCGATTGAGCTGGCGGCGTGCCTTGAAAACGTCAGCTTCCCGCGTCGTCGCGATGATTTTAAGCTTGATTCCGCTATCGCCGAGCTCCTCGACGCCGAGGTAAATCGGCGGTTCCAGGTACAAATCGCGATGCGCATCGTACATCTTCGGGAATGCATCGGCAAGAATCGCCTCCATACGCGGAATATCGGTATCGTAAGCAACGCTCACTTCGCAAATCGCCTTCGAAAGAGCTTTGGAGCGGTTCTGAAGATTGCGGATGTCGGAATTGTTCACGATCTTGAGGTTGCCACCTGGGTCTTCAATCGTCGTCGTACGCACGCCGATGGATTTCACCACGCCGCGGAAATCACCCAAGATGATGATGTCGCCGATCTCGTACTGACGCTCGAAGATGACGAACAGACCGGTGATGATATCCTCGATAAGGCTTTGCGCACCGAAGCCTAGGATCAATCCGATGATGCCGATGCCGGCAAGAACCGCCGTGGTGTTCACGCCGAGAATGCTCAAACCCCACACGATCGCGATGATCACGGCAATGTATTTGAGCGCGCTCGCAACGAGCGTGGTGACGGTTGCCGTATGGTTATTACGATCTCCTATCACACCCAAGATGAGTTTGATGACCGTGTAGACCAGCCATACAACCGCGCATGCAAGCACAAGCGTAAGGATGTGCGCCACGGTAATCGACCCGCTTCCATCGATCAGGAAATGCTGGATCTCAAGTTCGTTCATCGTGCCGATCGTCGTCGCCGAAAGCGGCAACCACTCGGGGTTAACTAACACCACGATCAAGATGATCGCGATCACGATTCCTATCAGGCTCTTTACGTATTTCATCCTTATACTCCTTGCCTCGCTCTACCTATCTGAACCAAGTTTATGCTGGCTTATTAGCTGAATCGAATATACAACTGCGTCGGAAATGCCTCCCACATGCCACTCTCGCCGCCGTCATTATTGAAGTAATACACCACACCCCGATAATCGTAAGCATAAGCCGTGTTAATCTCATCGAGCGTGTAGGTAATCGTCACATGGGTTTTGCCGTCATCGCCCGTGTATGTATTCATCGTGGGCTGTCCTTCGATCGTCACCCAGCCGTGCGTATCATCGGGCGGGTCCTTGTAACGCTCCGAATTGTAGGAACCATCGCTCACATCCTGCCAGTGAAGGCTATTATCATTCCAATGGACATCATCGGAATTGATTGCGTACGAGCCGCCGTCGATGATGAAATCCATGCTGATGGTTTTCTCTTCGGTATTCGTAATCACGCCCAAGCTGCCATAATCGGTGTTCGTGCTCACGAAACCGCCACTGAACACACGCATCGGATTGCCCTCCGCCGTACCCGTCGTCCCATCCGGATACTCGTAATCCATGACGGGCTTGATCAATGTGCTTACTGGCTCCCACGTTGGATTCTCGGGCAGATGATACATCATGGACGCGAACATGGAGTCGCTGTCGCCCAGCTCGATCATCGCAGTCGGATCCGAAGCGGTGCTCACCGTGGTGCTTGAGTCATCCCCATCTTTATACAGATATACGACGTCGCCGAAGAACATCTGCTTATCGCCGATCGTTACCTTGGTCGGATCCGACCACGGCTTCGCGTCGTTGGCTTCCCATTCTGCGGCCGAGATGAAGTCGATATCCACCCATGCGTCCGCGTCTTCGTCATAGCGCATGAACTTGATGCGCGCCTTGCCGCCCTTGAGATCATCCGGAATGCCAGTCGTTTCGTCAGTGCCCACGATGCCGAAACCGATATGCCAATCTCCGCTATCGCCGCCATACTCATAGCTCGAGTAGATGCCGATCGTAGGCTTCTCATGCGCATCCGAAGCCGGGAACTCCATGTCGAATCGGTATGCAGAGGTTTCCCAATTGTTCCAGTGCGTAGAATCGCCCCATTCGTCATCGAGAACCTTGGCCTGGTAGGTATAGTAGGAATCACTGGAGATATCATCTTCACCGAGCGTGTACGTCACAGTCACATGATGGACGCCGCCTTCGTCAGAATGGACTACCGTCGGCGTGAGACCCGTGATCTCGGTGCCGTAGTCGGAGGACGTATCGCTCTTGGGTTTTTTGTACAGATGATGCTCAAGCCACGTGACCTTATCGGGATCAATCTCGCCGCCTTCGACAAGATGGTAGATGAAGTCCATCGTGATGGTTCCGGCATCACGGTCGAGTACGGGCGTGCCATTCCCTTGAACGAAGCTGCCCCTATACAGGAAAAATTCGCTCGTTGTCACTTCGCCTACCCTGTTGTCCGGGAACGTGTATTCGAACGCAATCTTCGACTTCACGCGTATGCCCCCCATCCCACCGGGAGGAATGAGGCTACGCGTCATGTCCGCGCGAAGCTGTGTCGCATCTGCGGGGATTTCGTATTCGACATTCAGGTCGCTCGGAGCGTCAAGCGCGACCCATGCGCTCCCGTTGTAATACTCGAGATCAACAACATTCGCAGCCTTATCGTCGCCAAGCGTTTCAAAAACCCATACGTCGGGATCGTCAGGATCCTCGCGCAGAAGCGCAAGCATGCCCGTGCTGCCCGCAACGTCGTTTAAGGTCACCTCCGATGCAACATGCGCGATGCTGCCAGCGCTGCCATGGTCGTACGCAATGCTCGAACTCGAAATCGGAGAGATGGTCGGCTCCACATAATCGATATCGAACTCCATGGGATCATACGTGCTGTGGGAGATCACCCAATTGTTCCAATGATCCGCGTCATCGACACCGTAATCGCTGTAGATGACCTGGGCGGTGAAATCGTATTTTTTACCGGGAACGAGGGTATCGAAGGTATAGACCAGCTTGTCACCGACGGTGCCATCATCGTTGTTGATGCGGGTTATCACAGGCGTCATATCGAACTCTTCGCCCGTCGCATGATCATACAGATGGGGATGCCAGTAGATGTTATCGTAGTTGAGAGGTCCACCGTAATCGACTTCGTATTGGTAATAGAGCGTGATCGTCTTCGCGGTTTCATCGAGCACCGGCTTGTCGATTTGACCGAAGAACCAATCCTGGTACAGATAGAAATCATCGGCAAGCGAAACCGTGCCTGTTTCCCCGTTAGGCAGCACATAATCGAATGCGAGGCTCATGGTCTCGCGGACGCTCCAGCAGAAATTGCCCTCATCATCGATATACCACGGGAAACGCCAGCCGATATCCGCCTCAAGGCCCTCGGCATCTTCGGGGATATCGTAGAGGGCGTTGTAGTCGCTGGGAGATAGCGCCGTGCGCTCTCCATCCTTCGTGGTATAGAGCTGCACATAGGCGAGGAAGTCCGCGAAGACCTCGCTCGTATCATCGGTGAGCGCCACCCATACCCATTCGCCCTTAAAGGCATCGTATTTCTTGAGCTTTAATTGGCCTGTGCTGCCCGCAACATCGTTCAAATCGACGGTGGCCGTGAAGTCGACGAAGTGGTCATCCCCACCTTCATAGTAGTACAGCTCATGTACGAGATCGATGGTCGGTGCCACATATTCGGGGCCGACGTACTCTATACCCCATTCCTGAGTATATGACAACCAATTATTCCAGTGCTCTTCATCGCCGTAATCGCTGTAGATGGCATCAGCGTTGAATCTGTATGTGCTACCAGGGACGAGCGTGTCGAACGTGTATACGATCTTGGCTACGACCGTACCGTCCGCTTCCGTGTAATTGGATATCTCGTACGGTATGTTGAGCTCGGCACCCGTCTCTTCGTCATATAGATGCGGATACCAGTAGATGCTGTCGTAATCGAGCGGCCCGCCACGATCGACCTGGTACGGGATGGTGAGCGTGAGCGTCTTGGTGGATGAGTCGAATTCCCATTCGTTGGCGTATTCGCCTTCGAAGAACCAATCATAGTATACGTAGAAGAAATCTTCGGGTAGCTTCGCGGTTCCCGTTTCGCCATTAGGGAATTCGTAATCGAAGACGAGGCGCACGATGTCACGAGTTCTGTGCCCCTCTAGCCATACTCCCTCGTCATCGAATAAGGGGAGAAGCCAAATGATTTCTGCCTCGAGGGTCTTGGCATCTTCGGGGATGTCGTAGAGAGCGTTCTTGTCGCTCGGCGATAACAGCGTTCCCGCGTCATCCTCGCTTGTCTTGGCGTAGAGGTCCACATAACCTTCTGGCCAGCCCTCATCGCCATCATTGTAGAACGACACATCGTCCCACTCTTGCGTGTCATAGTTATAGTGCTGAAGCTTCAGCTGGCCGACGTTTCCCGCAACGTCGTTCAACGTAACTATCGACGTGAAGATGGCGCCAGGCCAGTCTCCTGTCCCATCGGTTTCGATCTTAGGCACGAGCTCGATTGTCGGAGCGGAATAGGCGATGGGGGTCGCCGTGTATGTCGCCGTATACGTGGCATCGCCCGTAACCTCGGCTAAGTCAGGACTCCAGCCCGCAAACGTATAGTCATAGCTTGCATCGGAAGGCTTCGTGGGCGTGGTCGGCTGCGAGATGTCAGCAGCGGCCGTTCCGTAATCGTAAGCCGTAGCCGGCAAGAGCTCCGTGGAACCATCCTCGTCGACGAAGGTCACATTGTACTGGCGCAGCGTCTCGTCATAAGTGGCCGTATACGTGGCATCGCCCGTGACGTCCGAAACCTCAGGCGACCAACCAGCAAAGACGTAATCGTATTGAGCTGTGGAAGCACGCGTCGGTGTGGCAGGCTGGACGATATCGGCCGCCTTCGTGCCCTCGGCATAAGATGTTTCAGCTTGGAGCACCGTCATACCGTCATAATCGACGAACGTGACATTGTAGCGAGGGAGCTCCTCTGTAAGATATGCGGCGGTATACGTTGCATCGCCCGTCACATCCGCGAGCTCGGGCGTCCAAGCGATGAAGATGTAACTGAACTCATCGTCATTCGGACGGACCGGATCGTCGGGAACGGAGATGTCCGAGGCTTTCGTACCCTCATCATATTTGGCAGATGAGATCGTGGAGGCGTCCCAATCAACGAATGTCACCGTGTATTGGATGACATCCGGTTCTTCTGGAGGCGGCGTCGGCTCTTCAGGCGGATTGATGATTTCAGGAGGTGGCGTCTGCTCTTCGGTTACGACGATCTCCGGTGTGGTCAATATGGGCTCTGGGATGTCAGGGATGAATGGCGCGGGATGCACGAGAGCTACAAGCAGGATCAAAAGGAAACCCGAAAAGGCGAACCCTCCCCATGTCAGGCCCTTCCGATGCTTCCCGAGCCCTTCAGGAGCATACGGCGCTGCGAACTCCGGATAGCGATCGTCTATCTCTAAGGTCATGCGCCGTCTCCTGACAATGCCTAAGGCAGGCAATGGATACCTGCCAAATTACATGCGATTGAACACAGAAAAACCACATTCCATTGTACCCTGCGCACGGTGTACGGCGCAGGACGATTTCGGAATTATCGGTGGCGATGCTATGCACGGATTTGAGGCGCATGCTCGAAAGAGCTCCCCCTCGGAATACGACCGATTCTCACGATGCAGATCACGCCGAGCGCAAGCAGCGGGATACCGGCAACCAAGGCAAGCGGCGAAGGACCGAAGATGTCAATCGCACCCACGTTGAACATTACGCCGAGATTGGCAATCGCATTGAAGGCGCCATGTGCGAGCGCGCAGGGCCACACGCTTTTCGTGCGCAGACGTAAGATCGCCAGCCATGAACCGAATGCCGTGCAGGTAAGCGTCATGACCAAGATGCCTGCAATGGGAAAGCCCGAATACCCCATCCCAAAATTGTGCCCCATGGCGATGATCGGAGCATGCCACAGTCCCCAGATGACACCCGAAACGATCGCAGCAGCACGCACGGGCATGCACTCGGCAAGCGTCGGGAACAGCATGCCTCGCCAACCCGCCTCCTCGCCGAAAGCGAATATCATGTTGATGAAGGGCCCATAGGTAAGCGATGAGAACAAGACCCCAGCGATCAGAATCGGTGTCGGGGGCATCGTTGTCACAAGCTCATCGATAGATGCGCCCATCTGGGCGGCAGTCGCTTCCAGATAGGTCATCATCGTCGGGTCGAACCTGTCGGGATTCAGCACGTAGAACACGGCGATCCCGAGAAGAGAGATCAGCGCCGGCAAGAACCAAGCGGCAAGATAATGCTTCACGTTCCCCTTAATATGCGGCTTGAAGCAAAGATCGATGCGCTTCTCTGGCTTGCATGCGAAATTGGCGATGAGCGCGCCGATGAGCGGGAAGAACATGCCCACGGCGATAAGCACGATCATGAGCGTCGACGATGCCTCACCGGCTTCAAACGTTCCCAGCGCAAAGCCTGCGGGAATCCAAAGGCCCCAAGATAAACCGAACGTGACGACCAGATAGATGACTAGGCGCTTCATCGAGCGATTTCCTCCAAGCTCGCGACAATGCGCAAAAACCGCGGATCGTCCGCAAGCACGGCGAACGCGGGATTCGCCGTTACGCTTTCTACCATGCTCTTCTTGATGAGCGCATCATCACGAGGCACACTAGCATCCATCGTGGTCTGCTCCTCGATCCAATCCTCAAGCTTGTCGAAGTAGGCATCGCCGTGAAGCTTAAGCGGAAACTCGAGCTTTCTTAAGGCACGCTCGTAATCCTCAAGGCAATCGAGCGCTGCCTGCGCATCTCCCTCTTTGAGATACGCCATCGCGAACGAAAGATGGATAACCCCGCAATTCAGATAAATCGATTCCATTTCGAAGGCTTCGATGAGCGCAAGTGCGCGGGTGTGCGTTTGATCGAGCTTTTCACGATCAGCAGCATGGAGCATGCCGAGCTGCGAGAGCCGGTTCACGTCAAGCACGAGCGATTGGAAGAGCGAGCTTTGCAGCGTCTTATCGGCCGCCTCGAGCTGACCAAGCGCGGAATACGCATTCGAGAGAACAATATCCGCTCCTACATCGACCTCAACCGTATCGTGCAACAGCTCGATGACCTCTTCGGGCTTCTCCATCATGAGCAGGACGCCCGATTCGATGCCCTCTGCCTGCTTGACATCTGCGGACGAACTAGCGTTACGCCTTATGTGCCGGCAAATCGAGAGTGCCTCGTCTAAAAGCGCCATGCGCGCATCCATATCGGCAAGACTCGCGTGGTTGATGTAGAGACTAACGATCGAAGCAAGCAGCGGAAAGCATGAATAGTAGTCACGCACGAGCTGCTGGCATTCTGCATGCACCTCTTCGAACGGCTTTTCGGCGAACGCCGCACGCAAGCGAGCGCACTCACGCGAGATCTCCTGCTTCGACATCTGCGGCTCATAGCCGATGATCTCATCTGTCGTCACACCGAAGTACGTAGCGATCTTGGGCAAAAGCTCGATATCCGGATAGCTTTGCCCCGTCTCCCATTTCGAGACCGATGCCTTCGTCACGCCGAGGAAGGACGCAAGGTCATCCTGCGTGAGACGTGCCTCCTTGCGCAGCGAGAAGATGTTCTTGCCAAGGGTTATCGACGATGCCATGGATGCTCCTTTTGACGTTGTGCACGCAAACGCTTCGGTAATGCGTTTCACTTCACGTATTCAGAATGCGCTGTCATCGCGCTTATGGCAAGCGATTATGCGTTGATTTTGGTAGAAAAAATCAACCAATGGTTGACTTCGCTACCAAATGAAGTTCGATTTGAGCATCTCGCCGTTATCAATGAGAATGTCCTCGCCCGTGATGGAGCGATTCGTCACCGTAAGGAAGTAAGCCAGATCCGCTATCTCCTCAGGCTGCGCCCACTTGCCGAGAAGCGTCTCGGCTTTAACCGCCGTATAGAGCTCATCGCTTTTCATGATGTGATCGTTGATCGGCGTCACCACTCCGCCTGGGGAGATGCTATTCACGGTGATGCCCCGCGGCGCGAGCTGCAAAGCGAGGTTCTTCATGTAGCCGACCACGCCGGCCTTGCTGGCCACGTAACGCGGAAACTCTGCACCGTTTCGCGCAGAGGCCGATGCGATGAACAGAACCGATTTGAGCGCAGAACTGTCGATGAAGGCCCTCGTGAAACGGATGGTGCCCTCAAGGTTGACATCAATCGCCAGCGCGTCATCCTGCGTGCCGGCATTGTTGATCAGGTAATCTGGATCGGGCACACATGTCCCATCCTGCGCTACGAGCCGAGCTTGAATCTCATCGCGGATATCGTGGATGACATGATGATAGCGCTCATTTTCGATAGCGCTATCCGCCGAGTCGAAACCGAAGACCTCGAAACCGCTTGCAAGGAACATACGCGCTATGGCCAGACCGATGCCCGAGCTTGTTCCAGAGATGATCACGTTCATGGCTATTCCTCCCGCATATCGTTAGCGAATCGCGATGCTTCCTCGAGCGCGATCTGCGTTGCATTCCCAACCCGTGCAGCCCTAATACCGGTCGCAACTCCGACATAGGCCGCATCATTGGTGGCACGCGCCGCCGCTCCAAGCGCAGCATCGCTCTCATTGTCCGCTCGCTCCGCCAAGATACCCTGTGCCATGCGGTATCCGAGCGGCGAGAATACCACTTCGAAGAGAAGCTCCATCAAAGCGCCCGTGAGCGCGCACGTGAAGCATTGCAGAAGCGTCCATCCGAAAAAGACTTGGCTGACGAGGATGGCGAAGACCAGATTGTCCGCAACCTGCGCCACGAAGGTCGACACATACGAACGCAATGCGAATGCACCGAAGCCCGTATCGTCGGAGAGGCGATTGCCGATGGCGGCATTGAGGTAGTTGTTGATGAATGCGGAAACGATGAATGCAACCGAGCTACCAAGGATGATGAACCATGTGCCGCTGAACATACCGTCAAGCGAGCCATTGATAATTGCCTCGCTCCCCTCCACGTAGCTCGCACTCCACATGCCGGGAATGATGCTCGCAACGAAGAAGATCAACGCCACCACCCAATTCGCCACGAGCGCGACAATGGACAGGAGCGTAGTCGCACGCGGACCGAAGCAGCGAGTCAGCACGTCCATCGACAAAAAGCACATCCACGAGAACAGGATCCCGCAATCGAGCGCAAGCCAATCGAGGCCTGTGTCGATGCTCTTGTTTGCCAAAAGGTTCATGCCCACGATGGAAAGGATCATCATGGCCACGATGAGCGGCGGGGTATTTCGCAAGAGATAGCGGAAATCGGAAACGACGGAAGGTTTTTTAAAACCCCCGGTCTCATGTGCGGCAGAGCCTAAAGCCGCAAGGCTGAATGAAAGCATGAATGAAACTCCTTGTTTTTTAGAGGTGGTTATCAAGAGACACCTGTTATTCAATTGCCCACGCATGATAGCACATAAGGCAGGTATCGGATACCTGCCTTATGCGAAGGGCATCGTGTTTACCGAAAGCGTTGAAGCTACTCGATTCTCCCCCTGAATGCACGGTACACGATGACATGGTAAATCAGCACGAGCGGCACGCCGATGCACGCGATGATCGTCATGGCGAGAAGAGCCGTATCGCTCGAGGCAGCATTGGCGATCGTAATCGAATACGCAGGGTTGATTGCGGGAATGATATTCGGGAACAAGCTCGCAAAAGTCATGCCCACGAGTCCTACGCAGCCCACACCAGCCGAAACGATACCGAACACATCGCGCTTAGGATCGTCCATTCCACACGCGATCACGCCAACATCGCCGATGATGAAGATCACGGCGAAGATGACGGCAAGCACGTTGACGGACAGGGTCCCATTGGAATTCGGCAGCACTGCGACGAAGAAGATGATAGCCGCCACAACGAACACAACCAAATCGATGGCAGCGAACAGCCTGCGCAGGCGACTGGCCTTTCCGCGCAGCGCTTCGCCGAGCGGAGCTTTCAAGGCAAGCCATGCCGCGCCTTGGGTGAGCATATGGACGAGCCCGAGCACGCCACAGATAAGCGCGAACGGATTGAGCAGCGCAAGGAATGTACCTGTATAGTCACCATGCGCATTGAGCGGCAGACCCTCGATGACGTTGCCGACCGCGACGCCGAACAAAAGCGCAGGGAGCAGGCTGCCTACGAAGAAGCACACGTCCCACAGTTTCTCGTGTCCAGGCTCATGCGAGCGATACTCGACCGAAATCGCACGGATGATCAAGCCGAACAAGACGAGCATGATCGCCAGGTAGAAGCCCGAGAAGCTCGTCGCGTACGCAGGCGCGAATGCTGCGAACAACGCCCCGCCTGCCGTAAGCAGCCATACCTCGTTTCCATCCCAAATCGGTCCGACGGAGTCGCGCATGATGCGCTTTTCCCTCTCGTTTTTCCCGAGGAATGGATAGAGGACACCGACTCCTAAATCGAATCCATCGAGAGCGAAGTACCCGATGATGAGCACGGCGATCAGGATGAACCAAAGGATTCCGAAACCAGTCATCACTCAAGCACCCCCTCTCCCTCAAAGGAAACAGGTGCATCTGCCACCATGTATTTCTCAGGACCTTCTTTCACAGCACGAGTGAAGGTCTTCCACCAGATGACGTAGATGACCGTATAAATCACAAGGAAAAGGATGAGTGTAATGATAAGCATCCACGGATCGACCGAAAGAGAGATCGCATCCGCCGTCTTAAGTTCACCATAGACGATCCACGGCTGACGACCGAGCTCGGCAGTAAGCCAACCCATTTGTATAGCTACGATGGCCGCAACGGGGCCTATAAGAATGATGCGCAAGGGCCATTTCTTTCCCGCGAACATACCGCGCCAAACTGCAAGGCCTAGCAAGACAACGATCGCGAGCACACCGATCAAGGCAACCATGAGGTGATACACTTGGAATATCGCATTGATGCCGCCAGGCACCTCGTCAGCCGGAAAGTCATTCAAACCTGGATACTGCGTATCGAAATCCCATGAAGCCAGAAACGATGTGAAGCCGGGAATCGAAATCGCATGTAGTTCTTGCCCCTTTTCATCAACCCATCCTATGAGAGACAGATCGGCTGCTTGGGTTTCGAACTGGCCCTCCATGGCCGCAAGTTTGGCAGGTTGTTCTTCCGCAACCACAACCGCCTGCATATGAGCCGCAGGGAGCATCAGGATGCCCGTGATGAGACCCGCGATGGCACCGATCTTGATGAGCTTATCAGCAGCCTTTCCGTCGCGACCCTTCAGCTTATAGTAGGCACCCACGGCCAGACACGTCAACGCACCTGTGATGAACAGCGCCAGTAGCACATGAGCATAGCGTTGCAACGTGGACGGGTTGAACGCTGCCTCAAAGAAGCTCGTGAGCACCGCTTTGGCCGCTGAACCCGTGCCGATCACTTCGTAGCCAGCTGGCGTTTGCATCCATGAGTTCGCGATGATGATCCACAGCGCCGAAAGGCAGGAGCCAAGCCACACCAGCCAGGCACTCACTAAATAGAACTTCGACGAGACCTTGCCTTTGCCGAACAACAACACGCCCAGAAACACCGACTCGAGGAAGAAGGCGAACAGCGCCTCAGCTGCCAGGGGAGCTCCGAAGATATCTCCCACAAACCTCGAATAATCCGCCCAATTCGTACCAAACGAGAATTCGAGGGTGATACCCGTCGCCACACCGACGACAAAGGTCCCCGCGAACAAACGTAGCCAGAACCGAGCGAGTGCCTCATCATGAGCGTCTTTCGTCTTGAAGGCCTTAGTTTGCAGTATCGCGAGAATCATACCGAAGCCGATGGAGAGCGGAACGAACATGTAGTGATATATCGCCGTTCCTGCAAACTGAAGCCTCGCCAAAAAGGTGGCATCGAATAGGACGTCCATGAGCACCTCCTCCCTTTTATACGCACGAACAACGCCCTGGATGGGTCTTGCATTCCATGCCCGCTATTGCACGAAGCACAGCCACTGAACACGAAAGGCATCCCTCGTCCAAAGCAAGCAGGTCCACGACGCAAACGATGTCTGCTCTACCCAACTCATTGCATTTATAATAGCAGGATATAGACCTGCAAAATACGGGAACATGTCCAAGAAATGAGTTTGCCGAAGCATGCAATTGCTCGATAATCAGATACTGGAATTTGACGGAAGCAAGCGCGTGCTCGTATTGCTTATCGCATCAGGCGTGGCGGATGCCGCAGCGATATTCGGACAGGCCATCGGGTTGGCATCTGCTATTACAAATGTCTGGTACGGAGCTCAAATCGCAGACCAATGGCTATACCTTGCTATCTTCCTTGTCTGTTATGTTGCGCGCCAGATCATTGCGACGGCACGGTCCTCGGCCATGGAACGGTTCTCGCAGCGCATCGGCACCGATTTGCGCCGCAGCCTGACCGAACATGCCTTCGATCAGGGCCAGGCGTTCGTGTCGCGTTTCGGCAGCGGTGCGGTAACCACGACGCTTATCGAGGGCGTCACGCAGGTTGAAAACTATCTCTTGCTCATCTTACCCAAGGTTGCTGACCTGTTCGCCATTCCGATTGCGCTCGCGGTGGCGCTATTTGCGCTCGACTGGGTCAGCGGCATCATCGCGCTTGCCATGCTTCCCTTCATCATGCTGTATATGCGCTTTTTGGGACTTAACGCGAAGATGGCAGCCGAAGCACAGCACGACCGCTACGAAAAGATGGCAAATCATTTCTCGGATACGCTGCGCGGCATCTCGACACTGAAGTTCTTCGGCGTAAGCAAGTCATATGCCGAAAAGGTCTACGACATCAGCGAACGATTCCGCAAAGCAACCATCAAGACCATCAGGGTCGCAACGCTATCAAGCTTGGTCATCGACCTATTTCGCACCTTCGCACTCGCCGCAATCGCCATCATGCTGGGCTTCCGACTTATGGATGGTTCAGTTGCGCTCATGCCTGCGCTCGCCGTGCTTATCATCGTGCCCGAGTTCTTCGGAGCGGTCCGCCGGTTCTCGACCGATTTCCACGCATCGCTCGATGGGAAGAATCAGCTCGCAACCATCATGGTGATGCTGAACAGCTCTTCCGACAACATGCCAAAAATGCCAAAACAGGCTACTGAAACCTTGCCTTGGAATATGAACAGCCAGTTGGAATTGTGCGGCATCGGGCTTTCGCATGCAGAAGAAAATGATGCGCTGCACCACGTACTCACGAACGTCAACGCAAGGGCACGCGGCTTTGCGCGCATCGGCATCGTGGGAGCAAGCGGTGCGGGCAAGTCGACGCTCGCACAGATGCTCGCTGGCTTCTCGGACCCCGAATGCGGCTCGATCAAACTGAATGACAGGGATGTTTCAACCTTGCATGCGGATGAATGGTGCAAGCATGTGGCGTTCATCCCGCAAAACCCGTACATATTCCATGCGTCGCTTGCTGATAACTTGCGTTTTTACGCACCGAACGCCACCGACGAAGCGCTTGCGCGAGCTATCGACGCCATGCAGCTCGGTGAGCTGATCAACGAGCTCCCCTACGGCCTTGATACCGTCATCGGCCAGGGTGAGCGCCCACTTTCCGGAGGACAGGCGCAACGCATCGCGCTCGCACGGGCATTCCTCGACGAATCACGAACGATCGTTGTATTCGATGAACCGACCGCGCACCTCGATATCGAAACCGAATACGCACTCAAGCAACCAATGCTGAACCTCATGCACGGCAAACTCGTGTTCTTCGCAACGCATCGTCTCCACTGGATGGCAGACATGGACGAGATCTGGGTACTCGACGGCGGCACTATCGCCGAACATGGAACGCTTGATGAGCTTCTTACCCGCGAAGGCGCATACCGCAAATTATCTGCCCAATTGCGTGGAGGTGAGTCCGTATGACGCGCCCATTCTCCTCCACCATTGAAAGCGTCCGTCAGACCCTCGCACGCGATAGGTGGGTCAAACCCTATTTCAAATTGTATCGAAAGGCGCTCATCGTCTCGCTTTTGCTCGGCATCCTCGCTATGGTGTTCGCCAGTGCTCTCATGTTCACATCGGGATATCTCATCTCGCTTTCTGCTGAGCGTCCCGAAATCGGCGTCTGGGCATTGTTCATCCCGCTCGCATTCGTGCAGATCTTCGGAATCGGCAAGCCGTTCTTAAGCTTCTTCGAGCGCTTGGAAAGCCACGACTGGATCTTGCATATGACGAGCAAGCTGAGGTTGCGCCTCTACCTCTCGGTTGAGAAAGATGCGGCGTTCTGGAGCCTCACGAAACGTCTCGGCGATACGCTCGGCCTGCTTTCGGAAGATACTGACCATCTTCAGAACCTGTATCTGCGCACCATCTTCCCCACCATCATTGCCACCGCAATCTGGTTCATCGTCACGATCGCGCTTGGCATTATCTCGCCTTTGGTCGGACTTTGCACCTTCATCATCATCGGCATCTACACCATCGCACTGCCCATCCTGTCCGTCTGCATCAATGGCGCGCACCAACAGCGCATCAAATCGCACACAAACGAGCTGTACGCCGATGTCTACGATAACGTGCTGGGCATTGCCGACTGGACATTCTCGGGACGCAAGGACGAGTTCACCCGTCGCGTCTTGGATGCCCATGAAGCGATTCATCGGGAAGCGCACGCGATACACGCATTCAGCAGGAAGCGCGACTTCGCAGGTCAGACGTTATTCGCGCTCTTCGTGATAGGAATGTGCATTTGGGCAAGCTATCACTTCGCTTCTGTTGCTCAAGCTCCTGCCGCCATTGGCGTTCTCGATCGCCCTGCGGATTGGGTTGCTGCCTTCGTGCTCGGTCTGTTCCCGCTGCTTGAGGCATTCGTACCGCTCTCGGATGCCGCTACGCAAGGTTTCTCGCGCATCGATTCCATTAAGCGCCTCAACGAGCTCGACAGTGTGCCAGCCATCCACGATGAGCCATCTAGCGATGCGCAATCAACGGCAGACGAACACACAGGAAACTGCAGAGAGAATGCCAAATATGCTCAGATCGAACTCAAAGACGTCTCGTTCTCGCACGATGGAAAGCCCGTTCTCGATTCGATTACTTTAAGAATCGATCCAAGCGAGAAGCTCGCCATCCTCGGACCGAGCGGAGCGGGCAAGTCAACGCTTGCCTCGCTTCTACGCGGAGACCTTACACCCACATCGGGTGACATAAGCGTTAACGGGGAAAACCCTGCGATGCTCGCAGATGATATTGCAAATCGCATCGGCATTATCCAGCAAGAAACCTACCTGTTCAATGCAACACTCCTCGGCAATCTACGCCTTGGCGATTCGTCGATTACGCACGAACAAGCTCAAGAAGCGCTTATCGCGGTGGGCCTCGCAGAACTCTTAAACAGACTCCCGAAAGGCCTTGACACGATGGTTGACGAGGCAGGATGGCGTTTCTCCGGTGGAGAGAGGCACCGCATCGCCATCGCTCGAGTCTTGCTAAGGCAGACGCCGGTCATAATCCTCGACGAACCGATGGTCGGCCTCGATCCGCAAACAGAGCACGACCTGCTCTCCACCATCTTCGAGGTGTTCGCCGACCGCACCGTCATTATGATTACGCATCATCTGCTCGACATCGACCGATTCGACAAGGTCATCTTCATCGAGCAAGGCACCATCGCCTTGGAAGGATCCCCTGCAAATCTCGCGCAAACGAACAGTCGATTCCGCAAACTGCTTGCTTTCGATCAGGGTGTATCATAGGAACGTAGGAGGTCATTATGCGGATTCTCATCGTTCCCATGTTCGCGCTTTCACCCATGAACGGGCCCTGGTCGCGTACGCAAACGATTGCCCGCGCATTTCTCGCGGCAGGTCACGATGCGGCAATCGCTCGTGCAGCCGACGGCAACTGTCATCATCCAGTAAGCTCAAAGGTGCTCACCCTGCCTGCACCTTCACCGCTCGGCCTTCCCATGGCGATTGCATCACGCACGTTCCCCATCGCGACCAAGCTCGGCATTGCCGGTCGAAAGCCCGTCAAAAGCTTCGAAGAGGTTCTGTGGCTAACGGGCAATCTCTCGTACGGCTACACGATAAAATGCGTGGATATGCTGCGAGCATACATCAAAAGCAAGCAGATCGATGCGGTGTATTCCGAATTCAATCTTGCCGCCATCATCGCGGCGAAAGCAGAAGGAATTCCGCTCATCGGTTCGGTTTCATATCCGACCCAGGCTGCCTATGCGAACGCGAAACGCAAAGCGAAAGGCATCAATCGCGTGCTCTCGGAACTGGGACTTCCCCGTGCAGGTTCCGCGCTCAATCTCTTCACATGGCTTGATTTCCGCTTCGTACCCAGTTGCTATGAGCTCGAACCCATGGAGGGACCAAACCTGGCCTTCTGTGGCTTCTTAGAGGCTATACCACCCGTTCAAGCATCTGATCCTGCAATTGACGATCAACGTAACGCGCTCGTCTTCTATATGGGTACAGGTACGCTACCGCGCAAACGCTTCTATAGAGCAGTATGCGAGATTGCAGACGCAGTGTCCTACGGGCTTTATGTGGCAGGAGTCGATGAATCCGATGCGCCCGCAAGCGCCAAGAACCGCAAGAACCTTCATTTCGGGAAACGCTTCGATTTCTCCGAGCTGCTCCCCCATGCAGTGGCGTTCGTCAACCATGGAGGACAGAATTCCGTGATGACTGCACTCGAGTACGGAGTACCGCAGATCATCTTCCCAGGTAAGGTGTTCGAGCGCCAATACAACGCCCGAAGCATCGTGAATGCAGGCGCAGGCATCAGCCTCGATGATTTCACATCCGAAACGATCTTAGAAGCAGTCGAAAAGCTTCGCGGTGATGCTTCGCTCACCCGAAACGCGGCAACGCTCCGAGAAACGCTATCAAGCCTCGGAGGAACATCGTGCATCGTCTCGCACACGGAAGAGTTGGTGGCCGACCGCATCGTGAAGAAGCTCTTCCCGCAAAGAATCCCGCTGGATTAAGCGCTCACGTAAGACCTTCCGCAAGCGCCAAACAACGCGCATATACGCTAGCGGTGCGATTCGCGCTTGTACATCAGACAGAATACAACCCCGAAAACGGTCGCTGCAGCCGCAACCACGCTAAAGCAGATCCATACAGAGGCATTCGCAGATGTGCCATCGGGGCTGACAAGCGCCACCAACCCGATAGCCAAAAACGAAGCGACAGCAGCGCTGATGTTGGTGAGACCCAGATTGCGGGCGTAGTTCTTCGCGCCGAAACGTTGACGCATGTAACCCGATGCGATGACGGGGATGGCCCCATAGCCCAAACCGACAAGCAGGGCAGCGATGATGTAGGTGATTCCCGTCGACGTCGAGAACGAGAATGCGAGCAACGCTGATGCCAGAAGATTCAATGCAGTGGAAGAAAGCAACACAGCCCTCAAGCCCGCCTTGTCGAAGAGCGTGCCGAACAATGGGCGCGCCAACCCGTTCATAGTGGACACGAGCCCCACGATCATCGCGGAAAACATGCCCTCGATGCCGACGGCAACTGCGCCTTGACGCGAGCCACCGATAAGTGTGACACCGATGGAAATTATGAGAAGCGCCCATGCGTAGTACACGAAATACGATGGGACAGTCCACGGCTTGTCATCTTCGAAGGTGGATTCGTTCACGGATTCTCCTCCAGGAGCCTTCACGAACTGACCTATGTTTTCGGGAGCAGGTTTCAGGAAGAACGCAAGCCCCAGGGACACGATCATCGCGATAACGGCAATCGCCACGAACACCTGACGTAGACCGAATTGGTCGATGAGCGTAGCGGCAGGCGTTCCCAAAATCAGGCTTCCGAAACCGAAGCCCATCATAAGAATGCCAGACGAGAAACCGATCTTGTCGGCAAACCAACTGTTCACCATCGAAAGAATGGTGATGTAAGCCATACCGCATCCGGCACCGCACAAAACGCCATAGCCAACGTAAATGCCCCAGATGCTTTTGTCTGCGAAGAACGCCGATACAAGGAAGCCGGCGAGTGCGATAGCGCCTGCCATTAAAAGCGTCTTCGAATAACCAATCCCCTTAATGACAAAGGAGGCACCCAACTGCGCCAAACAGAAGCAGATGAGCGCAATATTGAACGTCGTCTGCAGCGCACCGCCATCCCACCCGAAATCGGCTGAAAGAGGAGTGGCAAAGATGGACCAAGCGTACACAAGGCCATATACCAACAGCGCAGCCGCCGAAACGAACAAGTAGCCGTTGCGCGTGCGCTTAATGCTCGCTACGTCATTTTCCATAAGCAAACTTCCAATCCGTATCTTCTTGGAGCATAATATCCGCTGTCTGCGAATCATCTTGCAAAGCGCGATGCGTAGAAACGGATAGACCGTCCAGAACCATATCGCTTTTCAGAAGACTTCGATTTTCCCATTGACTTTCATTAATCATTTGATTATTATTTGGCATAGGCAGGGACTCTATTGATTGCATCGCTTTGCCGTCTGCTATGCAGAGGCAGCCAGCAACCTTGCTATGATAACGTCCGTGCCCATACCCCTCCGAAGCCGCTCGCGATGCCATGCAAAGCGGGTGGCTTCTTTTCTGGCTTCATGTTGGTTGATTCGTCAAGATAATGCATAGCCTAACTTATACCCCGACTCGCTCGAAAAGACTTTTCGAGGGTCTTTCGAAGAAGATTCGCGGCAACACGTGATGCATCGACAAGCAAAGCGCGCTCATCGTCGCCGAGGACGCTCAACGATTCATCAAGCTTGTCGTGCGCTTTACTCCGATGCACTGAAATGAACTGCCTCCCCTTTTCACTCAGCGTAAGGATGACCTGACGACGGTTTTTGGGATCGGCTTCGCGCGTCACGAGGCCTTGAGCTTCAAGATCTATGACATTTCGGCTCACATTTTGGGGAGGAAGGCTCAAGTAGTTTGCAAGCTTACCCGAGCTTATGGGCTCGCACAGCGCGATACCGACAATCACAGTCTCCTGCTGTTTCGTGAGCCCCTCCCGTACCGTAAACACATCACGTTCGACGAGAGAGCGATACAGCATCATCGCGTCAAAAATGCTTTCGTAGCTTTGCGCCATTCAGTGCTCCTTTATAGAATCATAAGAAAATGATTACGATTATTATACCCTGAGAATTAGTTATGCTGCACAGGATAATCCGCAAAATATAGCCAAGCCCCTGTCCGGAAAATGCGGATCTGGATGGTTATCTGAGGTTTAAGATGTGGATTAGACGAACCAGCCGATGGAATTCAAACCCAGCATGTACGCCATTGAAATGATAACCGTGACGACCATGATGGGGAATCCGACCTTCGTGAAGCTCACGAAGGATATCGGATATCCTTCGCGATTCGCAATCGAGGACAACACCACATTAGCCGATGCGCCGACGAGCGTACCATTCCCGCCGAGGCATGCGCCGAGCGAAAGCGCCCACCACAGCGGGGCTACATCGACACCCTGCGCACCCATGACCGCGATGATGGGAATCATCGTCGCAACGAACGGAATGTTGTCCAAAATGGCGGAAAGGATTGCCGAACCCCAGATGAGCACGATGATGAGCAGCACCGTGTCACCACCCGTGATCTCGACCATCCATGTACCGACCATTTCGATGACGCCAGTTTGCACCATGCCGCCAACAACCATGAACAAGCCTAAGAAGAAACCGATCGTCGTCCATTCGACATCGTGGATGACTTCTTCCATATCGGCACCTGAGGCGATAAGGATAACCGCCGCCGCCGTCAGCGCGATGATACCCGATTCCAAGTTGAGCGCACCATGAGCCATGAACGCAACGGTGACAAAGACGATCATGACGATGCTGAGCTTGAACAGGGATTCATCCTTGATGGCCTCCCTCTCGTTAAGCTCCATCACGTGCTGCATATCTTCCGGATCAACACCCAGATTGCGGCCGTACATGAACTTGAAGATGACGATGATGACCACCATGATGACGAGAACGCACGGCGCATCGTATTTGATGAAGTCGAAGAACGTGAGGCCTGCTTGCGAACCGATCATGATATTGGGCGGGTCGCCGATGAGCGTGGCCGTACCGCCGACGTTCGACGAAAGGATCTCGGCAATCAGAAACGGCGTTGCATCGATTTTCAACATGCGGCACAACATGATAGTCATGGGACCCATGAGCAAGATGGTTGTTACATTATCCAGAAAAGCCGAGAAAAGCGCCGTGATGATACAGAATGCGATCATGATCTTCCACGGATTGCCCTTGCAGATCTTGGCAGATTTGATGGCCACGAACTCGAACATACCTGAGAGCTTCACCACTGCGACGAACAACATCATGCCGCAGAGCACCGCGAGCGTGTTGAAGTCGATCTCCTCCATGCCCTGCTCCCAAGTGAGGATGTTAATGGGATCGCCGAACAGAGGAGAGACAGCTGTGATGATGAGAATGATAACAGCACCTGCAAGCGCAACGGCAGCACGGTGGATCTTCTCCGAAACCACAATCGCCATAACTACGACGAACACTATGACAGATATGATTTGTGCGGCTGTCAACGAGTTCCCCTCCTAAAATGCATGTATCCTACAGGGTAAAGCATACTCTTGACGACAAGTCCCATGCAACGCCTTCAAGGAAGAGCTTCGGGTACTCGGCAGATATCGATGCCTGGATGAATCCCCCAGTTCGCCCTCGAAGATGCAGCATATACTATTCTTCGGCTGATTCGTCATCCTTCTTCATTTCCGTTTGACGGAATTCTTCCATGCGCCTTTCGTAACGCGCATACGTTTCCTCACGACGTTGGTCAAGCGTCTTTTGACCGTCCTGATTACGCTGTTTGAGCGACTTAACTGCAACGAAGATCACGAATACCGCCAAGACCACCCAAATGACCATTTGCTCCATAAGTCTCTTCCATCCAATCGTTAGATGATAATCACCGAGTGGTTAACCCACCCGGTGATTATCGTAATTCATCTGGTTGCAGGTACCCAAGAATCAGATTCCTGCAACCAAAGCTTCCTAAACCTTAGTAGAAGAAGCCAGTGATGACTGGGCCGAGGATGATGACCACGATCCACAGGATGACCGTCGGAACCCAGGCCTTCTTCAGCCAGTCGCCCATGCTGATCCAACCGTACTTGTAGGAGCACAGCATGATAGCATCGAACGGGAGGAACGAGGTCACAGCACCAATAGAACCACCGATGGCAGCAATCAGGCAGCCATTGAGTTCGGGAACGATAGCAGCGATGCCGAACATAATGGGCAGAGCAACGGATACGGTCGGCGGGCCGATTGGAATGAGAATGTGCAGTACACCCGTAACAACGACGGCAACGATGACCACGACGATGAACGGCCAGGACGCGGCACCAGCGAAGATGAGCTTAACGGCCCACGTAACAAGACCGGTGCCCATCATGCCGTTGATGAGGCATTGCACGCCGATGATCAGCATGATGATGTCCCACGACACGGATGCGTCGAAGTCTTCCTTCGTCAACAGGTTGAGACCCGGGATGAAGGCGATGACGGCGCCAATGAAGCAGACAAGCATGGAGTTGATGGACGGAACCCACGTGGAGGCCAGGCAGATACCGAACACGATAATGAACCAGACGATAATCTTGATTTCGCGTGCAGTCATCTTGCCATAGTCAGCCAGCTTGGATTGGACGACCTCGAGAGCCTCAGGCTTGATCTCCTCAACCTTGTAGAGCTTGATGACAACCCAGCTTGCGATGAGGGACGTGATGATGGCGATCGGAATCATCGTGAGGCACCACTGGCCGAAGGTCACAGTGACACCCATGGCCTGACCGACCATGTTCATGCAGAGCATGTTAAGTGAATTGCCAACCGGGGTGCCGATACCGCCGATAGCAGCAGTGGTACCGCACAAGACGGTGAATGCCTTGCCCAATTCGGAGATCTTCGGCTTGCCACCATTAGCCTGGACAATCGAGATGCCGATGCCGCAGAAGATGGCGGATGCCGCGAGGTCGGAGATGAACATGGACAGGACGGAGCAGCCAAGACCGAACATAACGAACAGCTTGGTGACATTGGTGCCGGCAGCGTTCAGGGCAGCCCTGGCAACACGATACGGAATCGGGGTTGCCATGACAGCGCCGGAAACCGTGAACACGAACAAGCAGTAGATAGGTACCAGCAAGCTCGAAGAGTTGAACACGCTCATAAGAGGCTGTCCGTTGAAGCTCTGCGCCGGATCGGTGATGGCATTGTAGGGAAGAATGCCCGTGATCGGCAGCAAGAAGTAAATCAACACAACGGTGATTGTGAAGGGAACACCCTCAGTACACCACAGGACGATAGAGCAGAACAGGATACCAGCAGCCGACATAGCCTGATGAGGAAGACCTTCGGGTGTCGGTATCACAAATTGGAACAGCAGGAAGATGACAGCAGCGACAATACAGCCGATCAGGCGGTTGCGCAGAATCTTCCCATCTGGAAACGGCGTCCCGAATGTTTGCTTCGAGACGATGTCTTCAGAACCCATAACCCCTCCTAAAAAAACTAAACTTGATTTCTCTCTTCGGGTGTTGATGACCCTGCTTTTGCAAGGCCACCAACCCCCATTAAAGCCTTTGGTCCGAAAGCTTTTTGCTGCATGGATTCGCATGCAGCGCGATTGCCTTACGGAATGAAGATAGCCCCCTTGCTACCCTTCTCGAGCATCTGTGCCGTCAGCTCTTCGATGGTGCCGTAGTACAGCACCTTGGCCTGGCAGTGCTGCACGCATGCCGGGATTCCGCCAGCAGCAACGCGGTCTTCGCACAGGTTGCAAAGTTCGGTCGGATAGGCGATGTAATCCCAGTGCCAAGAGCCATCAGGATTCTGACGTGGCTTGTCCTCGAGAACTTTCATACCAAAGTCGGTGATACCAAGCTCCAACTCGTTGCGGCACGCAATCTCGCAGCTGTGACAACCAGAGCAGAACTCGAAATCGATATACAGACCATTTGCCATTATTCTTACCTCCTTCTCTGTTCTAGTAATCCGCAGCCATTATTTGACGATGTTGTCAATTTCCGGGGTCTTCTCGAAACTGAGGATCTGATCCTGAGGAATCGGGTCGACAACCGGAGCGTCAGTCGGGCGCCACGTCTCCTGGTAGGTGAACTCGCACTGACGGCTTGCCTCGAGCGTGATGCCCGTGTCAGTCGGGAAGTTCGTATCGTCGTTGTCATAAACCTTCTTGATGTTGCAGATCATCGACTTGAAGGTGTTACCGAAACCAGACTTCGCATTGACACTCGTCGGCATGAGGTTGTTGATGTTCGACTTGAAAGCACCGAACAGGTTCGGCTCAGAAGCTTCCTGCTCTGGGAACCAGAACGCATGCACTGCGTGGACGACGCCTTCCTTGATGGTCGGGGTGACCTTGGCCTTCTGACGGCACTTGCCGTACGGAGACCAAATCTCAACCCAGTCGCCCTCTTCGATACCGAGACGCGTAGCGTCGGCCGGGTTGATGTCGACTTCGGGATACGGGCTGATCTGACGCAGCGACGGAACCTGCTTGTGCTCGGAATGGAAGAATTCCTGACGACGTGCACCGGTAGTGAGCACGAACGGATACTCGGACTCCATCATCTTGGGCATGCTGACAGGACCGTAGGCCGGATCCTCGAAGTACGGCAACGCGTCTTCCTGGAAGTTCGCATATGCATACGAATAGAGCTCCAGACGACCGGTCATGGTCGGGAAGCCAGGATTGCCATCGGGACGCAGGCGGCCGGTCTTGTACTTGAAGTACTCTTCGTCGGACATCGTGACGACGTTGTCGCGCAGAGTATCCCACGGCAGCCATGAACGGAATACATGGAAGTTGTTGTAGTCTTCATCGGTGTCGAAACGGTTCCAGAACTCGGGGAAGATCTTCTTGCCGACCATACGCATGATCTCGATATCGGACTTGCACTCGCCAACCTGGACGCACTTGTTCTCAGCACCATAGAAGGAGCTGTTGAGGCCATAGTGCGTAACGACCTGGCCGTCATGCTCAATCGTGGAAGAAACAGGCAGGAACACGTCGCAGCACGCCTGGATGACTGGGTTCATGAACAGATCGCATGCGAAGTTGAAGTCGAGCTCACGCAGGGCATTCCACCAACGCTGCGGCTCGCCGCCGATGCAGGAGATGGGGTTCGAGGAAACGAACTGAGCCATGTGAAGCTTGAAGGGCTTGCCGGTCTCGAGAGCCTTGAGCATCTCGTCAGGCTGGCAGGTCCACATAACGGAACCGACGCACGGATACTTATCGACGCCGATGCGCTTGTTGAACCAGGTATCCTCAGACATCATGCCATGCTTGAGAGCCAACTCGAGCGTGGAGTCAGTAGCATCGTCAACCTTCTCGTCAGCGGAAATGGAACCGCCGTCGCGAACGACGTTGCCCTGGTCGTCGCCCATGCCGAGCGTCGTGCCACCAGGAGCATCCAAGAAGCCGGTGATGCTCATAAGAGCAACGAGGCACATACCGAGCTGAGCGCCGTTCGTGGACTCGTCAGTAGCGAGACCCCAAGCAACGCTGGACGGCTTGGCATTGCCGAACAGACGGGCAGCGCGCCAAATCTGCTCTTCATCGAGACCGCAGATCTCGGCAGCGCGAGAAGGCGGCATCTCAGAAACGCGCTGAACCAGCGCATCGTAACCGTAGGTCCATGCATCGATGAACTCATGGTCGACCAAATCATCATGTGCAAGGACATAGATGAATGCCATGGCCAGGGCGGTGTCGGTGCCGGGACGCAGCTGCAGAACCTCTTCTGCACGCGTGCCGATCCAAGTCACGCGAGGATCGACGCAGATGATCTTGGTGCCGAAACGACGCATCATCTCGATGATCGCATGGCCATACAGACCGTCGGGGTTCGAGCGCAGCGGCTCCTTACCCCAGAGGAGAATGAGTTCGGGAGGCGTGAAGCGAGGATCGTCGTAACGCAGCGGGAACTTTGAAGCGTAGTCGATCTCAGGATAGCCGCCGCCCATCATGAACGCGGTGTTCGTCATGCGAGGACCGTAGCAAGACCAGCCAGGCTGGGCATACACGGAGTTCGGCGTACCGAAGACCAGGTTCGCCCACTGTGGATACCAGTTGTTGGCCTCGCGGCCGGTACCACCGAAGACGATGATGGTCTCAGGACCGAACTTCTCGCGAATCTCGATTGCTGCATTTGCGACGAGCGTGGTTGCCTCGTCCCAAGAGCACTCTTCCCACTTGTCAGCCTGACCGCGGAATTCCTTAGCACGCTTCATCGGGTGGATGATGCGGTCAGGATGATAGATGTACTCCTTCAGAGCCAAGCAACGCGGGCACAGGGAGCCGCGCGTGATGGGATGTTCGGGATCGCCCTCGATCTTCGTGACAACGCCGTCCTTCACATGCACGCGAAGGCCGCATCCTACCGGATGGCATCCCGGAGGAGACCACGCACACGTCCTGAAGATGGTTTCATCGCCGTCTTGGGTCTTCCATGCGGTCGCATTAGTCGGCCCGGTTTTCGGCGTGGCAGCCAGTACGTCACTGGCAACCTTATTCATATCTATCATACCCTCTCCTTTCAATTCGTCTTATCTCGCATACTTCTTCTCCTAATAGCTTTTAGCTATTAATCCGATTCCCATTTTGTAGGAGGGCCTGAAAAATGAGAAGATACGGCGCGTTTGCAGGTGGGCAAAGAAAAATTGACGTTTGAAACCTTGTGTCAAACAATCTAAGACAGAAAGGGTTTACGGAATAGCTTAAGTAATCCGTTTTAGTAGGAGCATGTAAGCCATCTCAAAAAATACGGCCTTTTGATTCATCTAGGTCGGTTGGCTTATTCCCCAGGATGCATACGGGCGTATTCACGCTCGAGGATTTGCTTGGTCGCCTCTTTGCGCGTACACATGAACAACGGTCCACCATGATAGCGTCGCATGACCTTATTCGTGCACAGAGGACGACAGGAGATGCATGCAACATCGCTGACGGAGAAATCGCCTAGGTCCTCTTCGCTCATTTCGAACTGGCCGATTATGCCATCAGCGACAATCGTCTTTTGCATTGGCGTGCCAATCTGGTCGTGGCATGCTGGCTCATCGCACACATCTTCGCGATCCCACTCCTCGATGACCTTGGTCATCTGGACTACGCGATGGCTGCGCTTTTCAGCATATTCTTCGATATCGCCGTACTTCAGAGCCCCCTCGCCCGCCTTGACACCCGTTTTTCCTTCGGCAACAAGCTTCTCGCCTAATGGTAACGTGTCAGTGTCGTTGCACAGCGTTTCCAGGACGCCCTCATGCGCGACTGCCATAGTTGTCTTCAGGCCCACGAAATCCCAGAGCGCAAGTGGTCCTTCGAAGCCGAAGCGCAAGCCGTGGGTGTATTTGATGGCATCCTCGGCATCTTGAGCGGTGACCCAGCCTTGGTCGATCATGTAGTACAACTCGCGATTGATGACCGTGGCCATGCGGTTCACGATGAAACCGGGCACGAACGTGTTCAATACGGTTGGTTTGCGACCCACGGATTCTAATAGCTTACGCATGCGGGCAACCGTCGCATCGGATGTTTTCGGGCCCTTCACCACCTCAACGAGCTTCATGAGGTGCGGGGGATTGAACCAATGGGCGATGATGAGGCGTTCCATGTTCTCGACAGTGCCCTCGCATAACGTAAATACATCCATACCCGAGGTATTGGATGCCAAAATGCAATCGGCACGGCAATTTTCGCTGAGCATGCCATAGATTTCGCACTTGGCTTGCGGATCCTCGACGATGGTTTCGAACACCACGTCGACTTCTTGCGCAATATCGAGAATCCTGTCTGTGCGAATGGGACGCAGGTTCTTTTGCAATGTCTCCTCGTACGCATCGTCAGCTATGCCCTCGTTCTTCAGCAATGCCACAGCGTCAGCGATGCACTCCTGCGCCTTATCGAGAGACTCCTGATGACGACTCGACATGTAGGTGACATACCCGTGTGCAGCGAATACGTGCGCGATGCTATTGCCCATCGTGCCAGCGCCGACCACGAGAATCTTCGGCTTACCAGCCATCATAAACCCCTTTTTTGCGCGAACCCATGTAATCGATCGGTGCAAAGCCCATCCGAAGCGAAGCGCTTACTGACCATCCCCTGGCATCAAAAGCGAATTCATATCGAAGTTCTCCGCCTTGAAAGCCGCACGTACCCCTTGCGCCAACTTCATAACTATGCTCGAGCTTTCCGCAGATAAACGGTAAAGGATATAGAAATGCCACTTGAGCTGGGAATCGGCTAACCGCACGACAGTCGTGCCTGCAGGCGGATTGGTGGCGAACTTGGCAGACACGATGCCGCACATGCCGCCGCCATGCCTGCGCACCATGTGCACCATCGATCCAGTGGATGTGATGACGTTCACGTCACCGCGGTTGAAACCAAGCTGCTCAAACTGAGCGAATAGCGGCTCATACTGGAACGTAGGCATGGACTGGAGCAGAAGGCGCTGATCCGCCAAATCGGAAAGCGACACGAAATCCTCAGCAGCCAGAGGCGAGGACTCATCGGTGACAATAAAGGCAGGCGAATCCATGACCTGATACGAACTACACCCTGGAAACTCACGCTTCATGCACGACACGATGGCGGCATCGACCGTTCCCGAGAGGACCGCTTGATAGCATCGCTCAGGATCCATCTCGACGAAACGCAGCTTATTGCCCCACTCCATGAAGTATTCGTCTACGACATGCGGGATGCCTGCGAACAGATTGGTGCTGATTGCCAGGTTCAGCGTGCGGTTCAAATCCCCTGCGTCAACGAACAGGTAACGCAGATTGTCGACGGAAGAGATTATCTCATCGACGTGTCGTGCCACGACCTTGCCTGCTGGCGTGAGAACCACGCCGCTGCGTTTACGCTCAAACAACGAAACACCGAGTTCGGCTTCGAGCGTTTTCACGGAGTGCGCGATGTTCTGGCGGCTCGTGAAGCACTCGGTTGCAGCGCGCGCGTAGCTCGAGTACCGTGCAGCTGATTGCATATGCCGCAATTGCTTGATTTCCACAGACCCCTCCCCTCCTGTTGAAATCGCTAACTAATTGATTATTGTACTAACCTCATCTGACAAATGCATTATCCCCTAGGACAAATTAAATATTCGTGCTGACAAAAATATTTTGTCCAGTACTAGTTCACGCTAACACCGGCAAGACGATTGCATACCCGCCCTCTATGATCCTGTTCCCTCTCCCCCGCGAGATGCCCTTGCTTAATGCATCAGTCAAGCCGAAAAAAGCGGCCGAGATGGCCGCTTTCACAATAGCATCGTTGTCGAACCGCACTCGTCGTAAGCGAGCCCGCTCACTCTTGCCAAGCACCTGTGAAGTGGATGAGGGTGTTGTCCTTCTTATCCATTATGATGCGATTGCCGTATTTTGACAGCTTGCGCTCCCCTCCAGGCGAAACGAGTTCCATGGTGACCAATGCGTCTTCGCTAAATCCGAGCCCGTTCAGCTCGGCGATGACGTCCTGCAAGGTCTTCTGCTCGACATCATCACTCCACGTGACAACGAGTACGGGATATGATTCTTCCGCTTCCCTTTTCCCGAAACGCACCCCTGCACTCCCGAAATCCCATTGCGGACCGCGCTTGAAGAATCCTGCCGACTCAGAATCGCGATCAAGTACGAATTTCAAGGGAAGATCGAATGCTGCTTGGCGACGCAATGTGTCAATAATCTCGGAAAACGGAGCGTATTTGCGGAATTTCCGATCATAGTTGCTCGCCGCCCTCAAACCGGCATCGGCGAACTTGCTTTCAAACGGTGACATGAGAACCCCCTCGGTTATGCTCTTCTTGCTATTGGATTCCAAACAACCGGGAAGCATAGATGACGATGAATGGTGCGGCGATGGCGGCAACGATGAAGATGACAGCGAAAATGACGAATGTGCGCCGATTCCCCTTATCCGTAACCACATCCTTAGTTGCTTTCGCTCCGGCTTTGGACGGTTTCTGATTGCTTTGAGGCGATTCCCAATCATCAGGACGACGTGCAGCCGCAGCCTGTGCGGGGGTCATTTTCTTCTTTTTCTTTGCCATAGAGCTCTCCGTTCTCATTCTTGCTTGATAACGATCGGCATCGCATTTCGCATGCGATGGTAACCCGCAAGGTCAAGCGCTTGCATCATACATGAGCACCATGACGTTGGTAAAGTCGGTTCGGCGGATAACAACAAGGTTATTCATCTCGTATCTCGGCGGCGTGCTTTCACGCCACACTCTTAGAATTGAGCGTAGATGGGTTCAAGCGGAGCTGCACCGAAGCCGTACGAACCGATGATGAGCATCGAGAAGATCAGCACGAGCAGCACGACCCAACGCACGGCAAGATTCTTCTCACACAGCCATGCCGAGATGACCGTTCCACGCTCTTCGATGATACCGACCACCAGCAGAATCACAACTGCACCCGCAATTGCAACGAAATCGCCGACCGACATGCCGATAGCAAGCACCGCCCCATTCGTGAACGACTCGAATGTGAAGCCGGCCACCATCTGACCGAACATCGCGAGACCGGCATCGAGCCCCTCTGCACGGAAGAACAACTCGCCGACGAAGATCACGATGAGCGTGCGGAAGATTTGCAGGCCCTTATACCAGCGGCTTTCGCGGCTGTAGTGCAGCTTTTCTGAGAGAGCCTGAGCAAGCGGCTCGATGAACCCGCCGAGCAAGATGATAACGAAGTAATACATGCCGAAGAAGATGTATTGCGAACCCGCGCCATGCCACAGACCATTGGCGAACCATACGCAGAACAGCGTGATGGCACCCGCGACGAGCGGGCCGTAACGATTGCCAATCGTCTTGCGGGCAGCCTTCGTGAGGTTCTTCAACGGTTTCGAAAGTGAAATCGGATAGAAGATATAGTCGCGCAGCCATGTACCCAGCGTGATGTGCCAGCGCTTCCAGAATTCGGACGCGGTACGCGAGAAGAAGGGATGGTTGAAGTTCTCAGGCAGCTCGACACCGAAAATGCGTGCCGTACCGAGCGCCACGTCCATCGCACCCGAGAAGTCACAATACAACTGCAACGTGTATGCGATGGCGACAAGCGCGATGATCCCGCCATCATACGACGCATAGTCAGCGAACACAGGTTTGACCAATAGGTTCAAGCGATCGGCCACGATGAGCTTTTTCGCGAGGCCCCACATGATGCGCACGGCACCACGATACAGGTTGTCCTTCTCGATATCACGTCCAGCCCAGAGGCTCTCGGCCGTCTGCGTATAGCGGCAGATGGGTCCTTCCATGATTTGTGGGAAGAAGCTTAAAAACAGTGCCAGCCGTGCAATGTTGCGATCCGCTTTCGCGGTGCCGCGGTATACGTCAAATACATACGATGCCGCCATGAGCGAGTAGAACGAAATGCCGATGGGTGCACCGATTGTCGAGACAATCGGGTCTACCTGCACACCGAACAATGACAGCAAAGATGCGCCTACCGTGCTGAAGAACGTGAGATATTTGAGCATGGCCAAAAGCGCGATGTTGATGCCAACGCCCACAGCAACCCAAATGCGCATCGTTCGAGCGTATTGCGCCTTCAGTTCCTTTCGACGCGATTTATCGGCCGCAATGAGCTCGTCGCGCTGCGCAAGCAGCTTATCAAGCTTGATGCCCACACCATAGATGGTAAGCGTCGATATGAGAATGAATACGATAAGCTTCCCGCTGATGAGCCAGAAGAACACGTAACTAGCTGCAAGCAGCACAACCCAGCGGAACCGCCGGGGAATGAGCGCATAGGCAACGATAACGACCGGTAAGAAGATCGCCAGGTAAGCTATCGAAAAGTACGAGTTCAAGCCCACTGCATGCCGCTTTCAGCCAAACGATTAACGCTTAGTCGTCTTCCTCCATGAGGCGATTGACCAAATTCCAAATCGCCTGCGCAGAATTGAAATTCGGCTCGATGATCTCGACGGCCGGAATCGTGATATCGAAGGCGTCCTCAAGCTCTGCAACCAGTGCAAGGATCGTCAACGAATCGAGCACACGCTTTGAAACGAGTTCCTCATTCGTCTCATAATCAACACCCGGCTTGAGTTCTTCTAAGATCTCGATGACTTCGTCCATGTTCTTGTCCTTTCTATACGTTCACGCGGCCGCAACCACGAATTCCCCTTGTTTCCTCATGCCTTAAACGCACTACTTACCCGACATGCGCTCCTTCGGCATCGTATGCTTCAGGATGCGCTTTCAACTTATCCATGTAATCGTGATACTTCACAAGTGCTTCATCCCATGAAGCCCACTTCTCGTCTCCCCGATGATCGACAAGGTTGTACCTGGTAAGGTGCTTCGCCATACGCTGCGAGGTCTTCAACGCACCGCGCCAATTGAGGTGATTACCCTTATCGCGTGTGTCAGTCGACCAGTCGACAGGAGGCTTGTTCTCTCCCCCGTTCATATCGATGAAATCGATGCCGAACTCCTCGGCTAGCTGCACAGCACCGTTATGGCGCGCCATGTTCCAATTCACCGTAGATGGCACAGCGAGTATGACGAGCTTCACCCCCCGCTGGTCGCACATGTTCTTGATGTCCTCAAGCAAGAAGCGGTTCACCTTGCTTATCTGGGCAACTTCATCTGTTGGCGCCATGTAATCAAGATTAGGGGCGGGCTCGGTACGCCCTTTTGCGTTGTAGCCTTTGTTAACAAGCGAATTGGTATACTCGATCGGTTTCGTGAAATCATCGAGTGTCAGAGAACTCCAACGATGGTGGTAGAGAATGCCCGGAAAGGTCTGACGCAGGATTTCGCGCGCGAGATGCGCGAAATCGGAGGGATCGAAGAGCATGTCGCCTTCGATGAACACCACCTGAGGATGCTGCTTCTCGAATGTCTGCGCCAACAGGTAATGGACGAATGTAAGCTTCTCGCCATTCGCTGCGCACACGTACGAGGCGAATCCGCTTTCCTCCCAGATGTCCATCGGAGAGATGGCAGTCGCAACGACGGAATTCCCCACGAAGAGAGCATCGATGGTATCTTCGGGCTCCGCGAGCACGCTATAGGTACGTACGTCCATCATGCCCGCTTCCTCGGTGTTGTTCTTGGGATGGAGCACGTAACTTACGCCTGCGAGCAAAACGCACAGAATCGCGCAGAACGCCACGCAAAGCCCAGCGTATTTCAGGAAAGCCATCCCGCGCGAATGCTTCACGGGTGCCTCATAAGAAACGCTTGCGTCATCGGATGCAACAGGTGCGCCAAGTTCTGCTTCGTTTAGGTTGATATCTTGTGGCGTATCGGTCATGATCCCCATTCGAATGTACTATTTTGACTCGTTCAGCTGCCAAGTCGGCTCAAGGTCGCGCACGAGGCGTACCTCGCCATCCGCGTCAATCAGGCACACGCGCGGCAAATCGCGGCTCAAGAACAACGAAATGCCCTCTGTCATGCAGTAGGCGCCTGTGTTGTCGAAACGAAGGACATCGCCCACGTACAAACCGGGAAGCTCGAATTGCTTTGCCAAAATATCGTTGATCGAGCAGAGCGAACCGCAGATGTTGAAGAACTCGGGTTCGCCAACCAGGGCCCCTTCCTCACGCAAAAGCGCGCAGGTAGGCTGACGCATAGCAAGCGATTGGCCGTAGTACACCAGATGATTCATGCCACCATCGACGATGGCATAGTTCTGCCCGTCATTGCGCTTGACATCCACCACGCTCGTGAAGAAAGTGCCGCACGATGCCGCGATGGAACGCCCGAGCTCGAGCGAAATGGGCCCCTCGAAAGCGAATTCGTCAAGAAGCGCAGCGAACTCATTGAAGAAAGCGGGCTCGTCGAACTCCTCATCATCGAAGTAAGGCACTGGGAAACCCGGTCCAAACTCCACCTCGCGACACGTAAAGCCATAATCTTGCGCAAGGCGGTCGATCATCTTACGACATGTACGCAGCTCACGCGCGAGACGCTTGACAGAAGTCTTCTGCGTACCCGAGAAATACTGGATGCCCCAGATGTCAAGATGCGGATCGTCTGCGAATTCGGCGATGATATTGCAGACTTCGCTCTTGTCAAGGCCGAATTGATTGCCGCTCGTCAAACGAAGGAGCAGCGGGATGCGCTTATCGTGCTTCCGTGCGAGCCCAAGCAGCATGTCGAACTGCAAACGAGATTCAATGGTATAGCGGCTCACAGGCGTTTCGGCTGCGATGAGCTCCTCCATGTACGCTGCATCCTTGTTCACACCCGAAACCACCAGAACACCTGGCCTGGAATCCTTTTCGAGGCAGATGCGGGCTTCTCCTTCCGAACAGGCCTCGAAGCGGGCAACATCGCCCGCAAGCAAATCGATGATAAAGGTGTTCGCCTTTACGGCATAGCATAGCTCGACGTTTGCCGGTAGCGCAGCGCGTAGCGTCTCCATGCGCTTTTTCAGCACGCGCCCATCAAACACGTAGAGCGGCGTGCCGAATTGCCGCGCCAAGGCGAGTTTCTCGTCCATGCCCTTATTCTCCCCTCTTTTCGCGTCGCGCGGCCTTGCGTGCTTCGCGTGCGCGTTTCTTCTCCTCGAGATAGCGTGCGAGCAACGCTTTGCGGTCAACCTTGCCGTTTTTGGTAAGCGGCATATCGTCCACATGCGAAAGCGTGCTCGGAATCATGAACACGGGAAGCGCCTCCTGCGCTTGCGCGATGACCGCAGCTTCGTCGATGTCACCCTCGTAAAACGCATGAATGCGGCTCTTCTCTGGATCGAATGCGCTACGGCAACGCGTCACGCCCTCGCAGCGTTCAAATGCAACATCGATTTCTTCGAGCTCGATGCGATGCCCCAGATGCTTGATCTGGTTGTCCTTCCTCCCACAGAAATACAGCTCGCCATCCGTGCTATAGCGCGCTAAATCACCTGTCCGATACATGGTATCGGGTTCATCAGGGCGCAAGGGATTCTGCACGAACGCAGCAGCCGTCTGCTCAGGTTGGCCATAATAACCAAGCGCAAGCGAAGCGCCTCGCACGCACATCTCTCCCACTTCATCAGGTTGCGTGATCAGATGGTCAGATGCATCGAGCACGAGCACCTCGCGATTCGGAAATACCTCGCCAAGCGGCAGACCTTCCTCATAGGCACGCGCACGATCGACGATATGATATGTGCAGTTGCAAGTGATCTCGGTGGGACCGTACAGGTTCACGAACAACGCCTCAGGCAGGCGCTCCATCCATGTACGCAGATGACGCATCGGCATGACCTCACCGCTAAACAGCACTTTGTTCACGGTCGGCAAACCAGAGTAATCGAGTCCGTGCAAGCTGCTAATCAGGCATAATGCTGCAACCGCCCAAATCATGACCGTTGCATTCTGAGCGTTTACGTAATCGATGAGCGCGGCTGGCTGCGAGAACAAAGGTCGCGGAACAATGGCCAACGTGCCGCCGACGCACATGGAACTATAGATGTCCTTTACAGACACGTCGAAATCGAACGGAGCTTGATTCGCAAAGATATCGCCTTCTGTAAAACCGAACGTATCGACGAAGCAATCGATGAAATCGATGATTGCCCGATGGCTCACGCACACGCCCTTCGGCGTTCCCGTAGAGCCCGAAGTGAACAGAACGTACGCCGGATCATCATCGGCCGTGCTTTGGCGGATAACGTCGAGCACCGCTTGGTTTACAGGTGCCGCAATCGATGCAATGTCAACGCTAGATGCTTCGGGAAGCACGCGGGATACCCGCTCCAAACCATCTGCATCGGTGATCACATAAGGATGCTCGAGCGTTTCGAACATGCTTTCCAAACGCGAATCGGGTACGCTCGGATCGACGGGAACATAAAAGCCACCTGCATACAGGATGCCGAAGAATGTGCGCAGCGTTTCGATGCTCTTCTCTGCAAGCACCATCACCGGATGACCCGCGATATCGTACTGCGCCAGTGCACAGCCAACAGCCTTGCTGGCAGATAGAAGCTCTGAGTAGGTCATTTGACCATGCTCATCTGTCACTGCAATGGCATCAGGGCGCGCGAATACGCTCTGCTCGAGATACTCTAGAACACTATGTTGTTGGATCATTGGAAACCTGTGCCTTTGCTATATAAAACTAACCTAAAATTTTACCTGCTGAACATGCGATTTTCAATGTAGGCAACACGCTCTACAGTTCTTCAACACAGCGAATCGCAACATCCTTCGCAACGTCACACCAAAGAAAGAACCGGGAGGCACGATTTCTCGCCTCCCGGTCCTCGACCACTGTTTTAAATGGACGGTTCTCGTAATGAGAACGCCTTACTCGCAGATGGCGACCGCACGTACTGGCATGCCCGTCGCATGCTCGATATGCGGCCACATGACGAAGATAATCGCACCCGTTGCAGGCACCTGGTCCAAGTTCGCCATGGCCTCGAGCTGCAGATGACCATTCGCCAACACGTAACGCTCGCATGCCAGATCCTCGGCCTTGGCAGCCTCGCGGCTCGCATCGGTGTCGAAGGTCTCATGACCATTCATCGCGATACCGCGCTCCTCATATAGGTATTTGAGTGCATCGAGACTCCAACCGGGGCAATGCTCGCCGCCCTCTTCATCGAAGTTGTTGAGCGCATCGTTGTCAGGCCAACGCTTGTACCAATCGGTGCGCAGCGCCACGAACGCGCCAGCGGGAATCTCGCCATTCGCCGCTTCGAACGCCTTGATGTCATCGACGGTAATGGCGTACTCGATATCCTCTTCCATCTTCGGCGTGATGTCGATGACCACGAGCGGATAGGCCATCGACTCGACGCCATACGCTTCAGAAGCCGCCAGACTCGGCTCGAAATGCAGGGGAAAATCGATGTGCGTTCCGAATTGGCCAGGGAATTTATACGTATGGATGCGGCATTTCAGAATCGGGTTATCGTAGTCGAAGACCGTGTTGCACAATTCGACGACACCCTCGGGCATACCACCCCAATACGGGCTGTTCTCATCAAGCGGATGGGTCAGGTCAATCCACTTGCATGACTTCAGTTTCTCCAAATCGGGCCACAGGCTCATAACGCCCTCCTTTTCATCGCTCGTATCGTTTCGCGCACGCACAGCATGCGCCTTATCCCATTATAGTGTTCCGCTGCCTACATGATTGGCGGGACGTAAATCTTGTTGCGCGAGTCCGGAATCGCCTTCTTGGCAAGTTCTGTCAGCCCGCTCGCCACTGTCGGCAAAAGCTCGGTCGGAATGCCCATGAACATCATGTCCTCGCCGATGTCGCTGGCAGCACGGCAGCCATAGCATCCGAACGTGATGTTCGGCTGATCGGTCATAATCGGGTAGAGCACCGCTTCCACGCACATGGAGTTGAATCCGCTTGCATGGAAATCGAAGCGATGCCCTGTGTAATAACTCATCGACATGCACAGCCACATCATCTGCTCGGGAGTACCCGTGATGACGACGACCTCGGGATCGCGCACCGTCTTCGACAGGGGTGCAACGTAAGTTGCACGACGTGAATTCGCAGGCAGTGTCGGACGTTCGGCAACCATCTGTGCAGCAGCTTCAGCTGAAACGACCTTATGAAAGAGCACGTAGATCTCACCCGTGGCGAGCTTTTTGGGAACATCAGTCATGCCGAAAATCGATGTGCCATCAGGGCAAGAATGCCTGAACGGGGGCATGAGGATGCTCGCCCCGCGACGAGCTGCCATCATCGCTTGGCAAAAGCGCAGATTCTCGGGTGGCATGGGAACATCAGGAAGCAATTCATCCTTCTCGATCAGACTGACGGCAACAGGCCTCCAACGCAAATCCAACTTCTCCATGATGACCCGCTCGAGCTTGGCGTACTCATCGCTTTTCTCCTTGGGAATGCCTTCGCTACGCTCTTCGTCGACAAATGGATTAAACGATGCATCACCGATTGCCTCGATGGTAATGGCACGCTGCGGGCAATTGCCCGAGCATGTGGTGCATCCGACGCACGCATCAGGATTCACAGCAGCAGGATACCCATCGACCCAATCGAGCACATAGCATGGGCAAAAATCGATGCACAGACCGCATTGCACGCAGCGATCCTGTGAATGGATGAATTTGTAGTCAGCCATAAAAACTCCTCATTGTCGCTGATATGCATAGCATACCACGGGCAGACGGCATATCTATGCGCGCGGAAGCTCCAGCCCGAGCTCGGTAACTACCCCATCGACTGGAAGATCGTGGGCTTCGATGCCGGGAAGCTCGTCGAATAAGAATGTGTGCCGCCCGAGCCCAAGCGCGTAACCGCCGAAATCCTTTAGGAAGGTATCGTAGAAACCGCCACCATATCCCAAGCGGAAGCAGGATTCATCGAACGCCAAAGCGGGAACCAAAGCAAGCGCTGCGTTCGCATTCGAGAAAGCCGACACATCGATCTCCCTCGATGCATCGATGACAGGCTCCTCGATACCCCACTCACTCCGTGAAAGCTCGTCACGCGAGGACACTGTGAACCAACGCATGAGGCGCGTCTTTGGAACCACGCGAGGTAGAACGACCGTTTTCCCATCGTTCCACGCACGATTGATGATTCGCCATGTATCGACTTCATCGGAAAAGCTCGCATAAGCGAACAAGACAGAGGCATCCTTATACTGTTGCAAAGCGAACACACCCTCGGCGATGCGCTCATCGATCGATGCGCGCACATCGTTTCCGAGTGCAGCTCGGCGTGCAAGCAACTCTTTACGTAACGCTTTCTTCTTCTCCGTATCCGATGCCATAATCTCTAAGTATCCTTCGTAACGTCCCTGCCCGTTTTTTTCAAGGATACCACGTTGACATCATCGCCGATGCGATTCGCACTTGCACGGCAGCAAATCCCCTGTCATACTCGACGTGGGAAAGATCCGTCAACACCAACACCCATACCGCTTTTCATGCTCGTCGGAAGGAATCCGAGACCGAGGAGGACGCCATGTACGCGATCCAAGAAGGTGAAACTAGGCATACGACATGCGTGTTCTGCGATGGAGGCTGCCCGCTTCTCGTTACGAAGCGCGAAGGCGAGATCATAATCGCTCCCGCAAACCCCAATGCTCCGGCAATCTGCTCTAAAGCCATCAATTGGAGGGAATACTGCTTCCATCCCGACCGCATCACCACTCCGCTCAAAAATATTGGCACGCGAACCGAGCCCATCTTCGAGCAAATAAGCTGGGATGAAGCGCTTGACGAGATCGCCGACAAGCTTTCCGCCCTCGTTACCCAATACGGTCCTGAGACGCTTGCCGTTGCGGAGATGACAGGCAACACGGGAATGGGAGGAGTCACGCGCCGCTTCATGAACCACTTGGGCACGCCAAATTATTTCTCGCCGTTGCTTTTGTGCGTCGGCAACACAGCGCAAGTCCATCGCACCGTGAACGGCTGGTATAACACAGCGAATTGGGATGTCGCTGATTTGATCGTCTATTTCGGACAGGATCGCAGCACCGAGCGTTGGCCGCGGGAGCTCT